>NZ_JBVIFR010000010.1:209356-361707 GCF_055571235.1 Streptomyces sp. NPDC030991 | reverse complement strand
GCGCGCGGTCTGCTCCGCAGACACGACGCGCCGCCACTACGTGGCGGAAAGACGGCCACGCTCCGCGTGCCCACCGGCCGGCTCCGCCGTCCAGTACGGCCGGCTCCGCCGTCCGTCACGGCCAACTCCGTTGTCCGCGGCTCGAATTGCTCCGCAATTCGAGCAACAGAAATTCGCTCCGCGAATTCCTGGGGCTGGCTGCGGGGCGGGGTTGCTAACGTGTCGGATCCCTCTGGGGAACACTTTTAGCTACCTGACTGTTCATCACATACCTTGTATATTTTGCTAGTTGGCCGGGGAGTACTCGCCACTCTCCCTCGAATGCAACCTTTGGCCATAGATCCGGCAATCCGTCCAAGCAAAAGCGTGCGTGCAAGATCTCTCCTCTGGAGTCTGCTTTAGCAGACGCGTTTCTGGGATGTCATCACCATGACAAACCCTGTCAGCAGACTGCAGAGACCTGAGAGAACTGGCCTTCTGCCCGATACCAAAGCCAGCAGCATCCGCAGGTGGTGTGTGTGCAGGTGAGGTGAGTCGGTGGCTGCGGGGCAGCGGCTGTTCGATCTGGAGGCCGGGGGTGAGCTGTCGTCTCATCAAGTGCGGCTGGTAGCGCAGGGGATGGACAAGTCAGAGCGGACTGTGCGGCGGTGGCCGACCGTGCCACTGAGCCCCTTCCAACCTGCTCAGCGTGGCGGGGAGTTGGGTGGGCCTGCGGAACGGCGAAGCTCGTGGTAAACGAGTTGTCGACCAAGCTCAACCGTCGTTCCAGGAGTTTCGCGTGCTGGTCTACCCGTCGGCCATCGACCTGTCCACCGCGCACCTGCACCATCTGAGCCGGGTGCTGGCCACGCGGCGCCGGGAGATCAGCAGTCGGTGGCGGCGGCGGCTGACTCCCCGGCGCCAGACCCTGCTCGCCTGGCCCATCTGCGGTGTGCGATACGTATGCGCAGCTCGCGGCCGGATTCGGCATCGGGATCGCCACCGTGTACCGCTACATACGCGAAGCGATCGATGCCCTGGCCGCGCTCGCCCCCACGCTCAACGATGCCATGGTGACGGCCCGTTCGAAGGCATACGTGATCCTCGACGGCACCGTGCTGCCGATCGACCGGGTCGCCGCCGATCGGCCCTACTACTTCGGCAAGAAGCGGCACCACGGCATGAACGTCCAGGTGCTGACCGATCCGTCCGGCCGACTGCTGTGAGCTTCGCCCGCACTGCCCGGCGCGACACATGACCCAGCGGCACGCGGCCACGGCATCATCGACGCCCTGACCGACGCCGGCCTCAAGTACTGGGCCGATAAGGCGTATCAGGGCGCGGCCCGCAACGTCCGCGTTCCGTTCAAAGGGGCGCCGCCTCAAGCGGTGGCAACGACGCCACAACACCACCCACGCCAAGATCCGCTGCGCCGCGAGCAGGCCATGGCCACGCTCAAGAACTGGCGCCTCCTGCCCAAGCTGCGCTGCAGCACCCATCGCATCACCGCGATCGTCGCGGCCGTGCTCGCTCTTCACCTCGCGGCCGCGTCAGGATGAAAACACCTCACCGCCACCTACGGCAGCGAGCCTCATCTGATCGAGCACGTACAGCGGATCGGGCACCCGCTCCACGCAGGTCTGCTCGCCGCCCAGCTGATCAGCCACAGCATCCAGAGCACACCGCGCGGGCGTAGCAGTACCTGAACGGACATCGATACGGAAACCGGCGCTTGTTTCAGCACCTCAACTTCCATCACCACAACCCACTCGCCGGCTTTACCCTGCTCCTGAGTGGGTGTCAAAAGTTTCGTGAGGCTATGTTATGGGCTCGCCTTGGAGGGCCTACTTTGATGTGACGAATCATCAGAAACCGTGTTGGGCTTGGCAGTCCGAATGGGATGCAGGCTTCGTAGACCTTGATGAAAGCAGTTAGAAGAACAAGTCAAGGGTGTGGGGCTTAATGCTTAAGAAGGCTGTGAGCAGTTGGCGTGATCCTGGGAGTTTTTGGGGTTCGGTGCTGATTGGTCTGCTGACCGGTTCGGTTCTCCTCGGGGTGGATTTTTCCTTGAGTGAGACCGTGTTCAAGGACCCGGCTACTTCGGTGGTGATCGTGGAACTGCACAGTGATGCACCGTGCCCTTCCCGTGAGTAGCTGTGGACTCTATGGAATAAGGGGCCTTGGCGTGCTTGGCCATGCTTCTTGGTACGCCAAGGCCCCCTACTGCATCCCTACGGTTCTACTGCTGGCTGCTGGTTAGGCTCCCCCGATCGCCTTACAAGCAGCTGCTTCCCCCCGTGGTTATGGATGAAGTTTGCACATTTTCATTCCTCCTTCGTTGGGTGGTGCCGCTTCGGTGTCTCCATCCCAGCCTGCTGTGTAGCCCTGCATCAGACTGACGCGAATTCGGCTTGGTGTGGCGGGGTTGCGATCCTGCCGTTCGCTTTTCCGCCTGGGTTTCTAGTCGTCGACGAGCATCATGATTGCTACAGCGTCGCCCTGTAGCGCTGCTCGCTGCCACCAGACCTGAGCTTGCCGCTCTCCTTCGAGCAGCTCGGTTAGCTCTGCGATCCTGCGCAGAGCGGTACTGTCAGCATTTCCTTTCCTGTCTTCGATCAGAAGCCGTGCCAGTTCTGCGCTGAACTGGTGCGGGTTTTCTTCTGTGCTCAGGTGAGCTGGCCGGGGATCTCCCCCTGGAGGGGGGAAGGCTGAGCCTTCCCCCCTCCAGTCGAGTTCTCCAGCGCATGCCTTGGAGGAAGCCCAGACGGCATGAAATGCCTCCTGCATGACTTCCTCCGCGGCCGCGTTGGATGTCCTCTTGAGGTAACCGGCGGCCAGACGTAGACGCACGATTGTGTCGGCGTCCATAGGTCTGCCTCCTTATGAGCGCTTTTCGAGAAGGGTGCGCAGGAGCTTCAGGGCCTTCAGGTGGTAGCGGCTCGCCGTCTTCGGGGCCAGGCCCGTCTGGCTCGCGAACGCGGCCACCGTCATCTCGTCGAGGTAGACGGCGCGGATCAGGTCCCCGAGCGGATCGGGCAGCTGGTCCACGGCCTGGAGCACCTCGCGCGCGTTCTCAGCGGCGATGAGCTCCGCATCGATCGTCTCGGCGTCGGCAGCCACGTCGTGGTCGTCGATGTCGCAGAACGTATACGAGTTCGACTTCCCGCGGAGGTGGTCGAAGTACAGGTTCGTGACGGTGCGGTATGCGGAAGCCCGGTTGTGCTGGAAGCTGCGCGACCGGTTGTGCGGCCACTGCTTCCACTGCTTCACGCCGGCCGACTGCACCAAGTCCTCCGCGAGCGCGTGGTGCTTGCACAAGCGGAAGGCGTGCCAGTACAGCCCCTTGCGGGTCGTCTCGGTGAAGGCGGCGAACTCCGTGCGCAGGGCGCAGGAGTTGTCGTTCGTCGGGAACGTTCCGCTGCGGGGGTTGACCGGGGCTCCAAGAGCTCCGGTCAGGCGGCGCGGTACGGCGCTCTCGGCTTCACAGGAGGAGAGTCCCGTGAGACAAAGAGTCGTACAAAGAGACGTCGTGGTATCCACGGCTTCCCCATTCCTCTGCCGGCCCCGGCAGGAGGGCCGGGTCCGAAGTGGGTGCGACTGCGCCCACATCCAGGTCTACGAAGCCGGTTCCGTCCTCGGACACCTTCGGGCAAGAATTCTTTTCTGCCCCCTCCCGTCGGCAGACTACTGCGGTGTGTCTGGTCATCGAGCGGGTGGACAGTGCCGTACGAGCACAGGAAGGGCGCGTTCCCGCTGGGGACCTGGGTCTCTGAGCCGCGGCGGGCATTCGGGCCGGGCAGATGACCGGCACGCGCGTACAGCGGCTGGAGAAAACGATATCGGAGCCGGTGCGCAGTTGGGTGCGGGGTGCCGTGGCCTGTTCTCGACTCTACAGACCTGACTGCCCGTCAGCTGGTTTCACTATCTTGCCGGTTCAATTACCCGGCGAGAACACTCGCCCTATCTCCCTTGTCGGCAGCCTTGTCGTCGTGGCTCCGTCCCACTGACGAAGACAATCCCGGCCTGTCTCCCGTACACCGAACTTGCGCCTCCATCACGATGAGCTTTAGGACAATCAGGGAATGGCGAACTCATCCGGTGCGCGGCGCTGTCGCCGCGGGATCCTACGGGGTTCATGATGGCACCGGAGGCGCGGCAATCCGGCGCAGGAAGCGTTGCCACATATTGCACACCATCAAGCTGGTGTATGTGGCCACTTGGGCGGGGAGAATGCAACTTCGACAGGGCGCGTAAAGGCGGCTATCTTCTCTTGGTCTTCGGTAATCGCCCGTGGTCGTACCGGAGTTCGTTGAGGTTGGGTCACCCGCTGTGGGTGGGCTGGTCACGCCTCACGAATTCTTGGCCTTGTGCGTAAGCCATCGAACTGAGTCCATATCAGGCACCCCCCACCAGGGAGAGACGCATGCCCCGTCTTGCGCTGTACACCTTCGGCGTCCTGAAGTCACCGCTCGCCGATCCTGGGCCTCTCACGCGCGATTTCCATGACAGCGGCGAGGTCATCTATCAGAGGATCAGTCAGCATCCCGGATACATCGCTCGTGCTGAAGCCGCGGATGGTGACCGGGGCACACCCTTCGACTCGGACTGGGGTGTGTGGGGAGAGTTTGTCGTACCTGCCTGGTACAGCAAGGGTCGTGCGGTGGATACCACCGCCCTGGCCGCGACTCTTTCCCTCTGGACCGGCCTGCGCCCTGCCTTCGACGCTGTCTACGCCGGTCTGCACCGTGCGGCGCTGAACAGGCGTTCCGACTGGTTCGAGAGGACAGGGCACCCGGGTTATGTGTTCTGGTGGGTGTCCGACGGCGTGGTACCCACCTGGCAGGACGGGGTTTCCAGGCTGGAGCACCTCCACGACCACGGCTCCGCTCCGCATGCCTTCACCTTCCGCCACTCGTTCACGCCGGAGGGAGTTCCGGCCGAGGGCAAAGCGAGCGGGTCGAAGGGCGAGCGGGTTTCGTTGACAGGGAGGTAGAGGCTCGGCCGTGCACGTCGTCCGTGGGCGGGCGGTGTTCGCGGTGTTGCGACTCTCCCTATGTCCTTGCTCACGGACAGCCCGTCACGCGGTGGATCGGGACTCGGGGACGCGGGCCTCTTCGATGTCCGGTTCCGGTGTCGGGCTCTTCTTCTTTCCGGCAGCGGGCAGGGCGATCAGTAGCACAGCCGCTCCGAGGAGTGCGATGCCCGCGATCCAGGCCGCGCCGACGTGCATGGCGTGGATGAACGCATCATCGGCAGCCTGCGCGAGGGTGGGCTGGTGGGTGGTGGTGGCGACGTGGCGGGCCTGTTCGGCGGAGACTCGGGCCTGCTCCTGCACCGTTCCGGGGGCGCCTTCCAGCGAGGGTTCGATCGTGCGTCGGTACACGATCGACATGATCGTGCCGCCTACCGCGATTCCGATCACACTGCCGGTCTGTCGCACGGTGTTGGTGACGGCTGATCCTGAACCGGCCTGTTCCAGCGGCAGGTCGCTGATCAGTGCGGCCGTGACGGGGCCGATGACCATGCCGATCGCGAGGCCCTGTACCAGCAGCAGGAGTTCGATCCAGACGAGCGAGGTGTCGAGTCCGAGGAATCCGTATCCGCCCATGGTCAGCGCGGCCACGGCAAGCGCCGGGACGGTGACAAGGCGTAGAGGCAGGCGGCGGACCAGGCGCGTGGCAAGGGGCGCTCCCACGAGCGCGCCGACCGCGGTGGGGACGTTGGCCAGGCCTGCCTTCATCGGTGAGAACCCGAGGGCGCCTTGCAGGTAGAAGGCGTTGTAGAAGGTGATGGCGGCCACGCCGAAGAGCAGTAGTCCGAGTGCCACATTGCCGCCACCGAACGCGCGTTGCGCGAAGAGTCGCGGGTCGAAGCTGGGCACCTTGACGCGTAGTTCGACGAGTACGAAGACGGCCAGCAGGGCCAGGCCGAGGACGATCGGTGCCCAGACGTCGGTACGACTCCACGCTGTCACTTGGCCTGCCCGGATGAGCCCGTAGGCCAGCGCCACGAGTCCACTGATCGACAGCAGCATTCCGGCGGGGTCCAGTGGTCGCCGGGTGGGGCTGCGGAAGTTCGGTACGAGCAGGGCGAGTCCGCCCAGCGCCAGTACGGCGACCGGGACGTTGATCAGGAAGACCGAGCCCCACCAGAAGTGGTCGAGCAGGAACCCGGCCAGCACCGGGCCGGCGGCCATTCCGACACCGGCCGATGTCGAGAAGATGCCGATCGCGGCAGCCCGTGCGGGGCCGGTGAAGGTCCACATGAGGATGGCCATCATGGCGGGTGTGATCAGCGCGCTGCCCACCCCCATCGCTGCTCGGGCTGCGATCAGCTGGCCGGCGTCGCTTGCGTACGCGGCCCACAGCGAGGATCCGGCGAAGATCACCAATCCGCCGGAGAACACGGTGCGGTGGCCGAACCGGTCGCCCAGGGCGCCTGCGGTGAACATCAAGGTGGCGAAGGCCAGGGTGTACGAACCGGTCGCCCATTGCAGTTCACCGGGGTTGGCCCCCAGTCCACGGGCCGGGTCGGCGAGGGTCTCCAGCGTGGTACTCAGGACGGTGTTGTCCAGCCAGATCAGCAGCGAGCATGCCATAAGTACGGCAAGAATCAGCTGTTGCCTGGACTTCGGCAATGTGAGAGGCGCGGTCATGAACACCTTCAGTTATCGATCGAGGGGGAACTTGAAGGAGTGGAATCTAAGCAAACTCCACAACGCTGTCAAGCGTGTACTTTCTTGTCAAGGCTGTTGCGGACGAAGGAGCTTTATGCCTCTGCCGGATTTGCGGACTGCATAATTTTGTGCCCTCCAGCGGATTTGCGAGTGGCAGGATTCCGTGTGCGGGCGGTTGTGACTGGGAGAATTGCATGTGGGGGTCGGTCCGTGGCCCAGGGTAGGTCGATGGCGCCACGGCGACGGCGTGGGAGGACGCGGTGTGTAGAGAGGCTCGACCGGCGCGCGAGTCGCCCTTGAGCAGGGCTTTAGCGATGTGCGGATCGGTGCGGGTCCGTGGGGCGGTCGAACTGTCGGCGTTGAGGATGGCGCGCTGTGTGGGCCGGCGGGAGCCTGGGCTGATCCGGAGTTCGCAGACCCAGGTCGCGGGCTCAAGGGAATGCGAGCCATATGAATACCGAGATGGCAAATTTGACGTCGTGCTTATCCTGAACGGTCCCTGACTATACGGTCGGCGTTCACGGATTCAGTCGTAGGACATGGCTCCACCAAGTAAGTCAAGACTTACCTTTGGGGAACTTTGACCGTATGGTATGGCTCGAGTCGAAGGAGCCCTCTGTTGTCGAAATTGAATGATCCCTCTGTGCGTGCGGTTGCAGCGGAGCGGGATTATGTGTCCTCCTTGTACGAGTTGCTCGCCGAGCGGCTTTCCGAGGCGCGAGTGCACCGAGCGAGTGTGCTGAAGGCCCCGGCGGAAAGCGCCGGTGAGGCACACGAGAGAGAGATCGCCGCCGAGCGTCTGGCCAAGGAGATCGGCCGGCTGGAGGGCGCCGAGAAGGGGCTGGTCTTCGGGCGCATCGACTGGACGGACGGCACGGCCCTGCGTATCGGGCGGATCGGGCTGCACACGGAGGAGGATGATCTGCCTCTGCTCGTGGACTGGCGCGCGAACGCGGCGCGGCCCTTCTACGAGGCGACACCGGTCCACCCGATGGACCTGCGGCGGCGCCGGCATCTGCGTCTCGATGAGCGCACGGTCATCTCGGTGAGCGACGAGCTCCTGGACGGGACCGCCCCGACCGACGACGACGTCGTGGGGGACGGCCCGTTGACGGAGGCGCTGTCGGCACGGCGTACGGGCAGGATGCACGCGGCCGTCGCGACGCTCCAGGCCGAGCAGGACGAGGTCGTCCGCTCCGCCCACCGCGGGGTGACCGTGGTGCAGGGCGGGCCGGGCACCGGCAAGACGGTGGTCGCCCTGCACCGGGCGGCCTATGTCCTGTACGCGTTCCCGCGCGCCGCGGAGGAGGGAGTCCTGGTGGTGGGCCCGAACGCGCGGTTCCTCGACTACATCTCCCAGGTCCTTCCCTCGCTGGGGGAGAACGACGTCGTTCTGGCGACCTGCCGGGAGCTGGCCGGAGTGTCCACGGAGACGGTGGAGCCGTTCGACACGGCGCGGCTCAAGGGCGGTTCCGACCTCGCCGATGCCCTGGCCGGACTGCTGCGCGGTCACCAGGCCCCCGCCGGTGACTTCACCGTGCGGGTGGGGCAGGAGCTGGTTCACCTGTCCGCGGAGGAAGTGGCCGCGGCACGCGACTCCGCCGTGGCGGCCGCGCCGGGGCACAACCCCGCGCGCCAGGTGTTCAAGGAGCTGTTGGTCGACGCCGTCACCGACACGATGCAGCGGGACATGGGCGACCTGCTGGAGCAGATCGACGCCGATGCCACTCTGATGACGGGCCTGGACCTCGACCGGTTCACGGGGGCCGCCCAGCGCCGTGTCGAGGGTGCGGCCGACTCGGGTCCGGTGCACGAGCTGGACCTGGACGCC
Organism: Streptomyces sp. NPDC030991; assembly: GCF_055571235.1. Taxonomy (NCBI): domain Bacteria; kingdom Bacillati; phylum Actinomycetota; class Actinomycetes; order Kitasatosporales; family Streptomycetaceae; genus Streptomyces; species Streptomyces sp. NPDC030991. Next base: position 353,221 of record NZ_JBVIFR010000010.1, on the reverse strand, counting down.
ATCCGGGCCGATCTCCTCGACGACGCCGGCTTCGACGGGGCGGTCGAGGTGTTGTGGCCGCGGCTGGTACCCGGTGACCTCGTGAAGGCGCTCCTCACGGATGCCAGCGCCCTCGATGAGCACCTGCCCCGCCTGACCGCGCAGGAGCGGTCCCTGCTGTTGCGCGGTCCGGACGACCCGTGGACCGATGCCGATGTGCCGTTGCTGGACGAGGCGGCAGGTCTGGTCGACGGTCCTCCGCGGCGGACGTACGGGCACGTCGTCGTCGACGAGGCGCAGGAGCTGACCGCCATGCAGTGGCGGATGATCGTCCGTCGTTGCCCGGCGAAGGCGATGACGCTGGTGGGTGACTTCGCCCAGGCGGGTCCTGTCGCGACTGCGAGCGACTGGAAGGAAGCGCTGAGCCCCCATGTCGGACCGCGGTTCAAACTGCACAACCTGACCGTCAGTTACCGCACCACGCAGGAGATCCTGGAGAGCGTCCGGGATCTGCTCACGCGGATCGCTCCGGACCAGAAGCCCACGCGGTCGCTGCGAAGCGGTGAGAGCCCGCGCACCGTGACCACGCCTCCGGGTGGGTCGGTCACCGCCGTCGTTCAGGAGCTCCGCGCCCAGAGCACCGCGCATCCGGGCGAGCTTCTGGGGGTGATCTGCGCGGACACCAGGGTGAGCGAGCTGACGGCCGAGGGCATCGCCCACCACGCACGCATCGTGCCGGCGTCCGAAGCACGCGGCCTGGAATTCGACGGGGTCGTCGTCATGAACCCGGAGGAGATCATCACGGCCCGTCCCGGTGGGGAGAGGGACTTGTACGTAGCCCTGACCCGGGCCACCAAGCGCCTCTGCACCGTCACCGTCCAGGCCGCCTGACAGTTCGGCGCCCGCGTCGTCGACGCGGGCGCCTTCGGTTACTTCCTGGCCGTCGGCCCGGGGTCGCGCTCCGAGTAGGGGCGCACCGGGTGGACGGCCAGGGCTGTCATATGTCCTCTCTCCTCGAATTTCCCGAGTCCGACGGTTCGGATATCAATGGCCGCCGCTGAGTGAGTCGAGCCAGTGCTGGAGGTGCGCGGCGGTCTTGGCCGCCTGTTCCTCGATGATCGAGAAGTGGTCTGCCTCGATGTGCTCGGTGGGTCCACGGTGTTGCCACGCGGGGACGGGGTCGACGTCCCCGAAGCTGCTCAGTGTCTCGGTGGCCCGCAGGTTCAGCGTCGGCGTGGTGATCGGGTCGGTCTCGCGCTCGGGATAGATCCGCACGTAGCCGCCCATGGCGACCAGGCCGTGGTCGTCGACGGGGGTGAGCGCGTTGTCCCGGGACAGGATCTGCCCGAGCGCGTCGGTGAGCACGAGGCGGTTGAGTTCGAGGTCCTCCGGGGCGTAGGTGTCGATCATGGCGACGCCCGTGAGCTGGACGCCGTCGTCTTCGAGGCGCCGGGCGACTGCGTGGGCGAGCGCACCGCCGGCCGAGTAGCCGATGAGTGCCACCGGGCTTCGCTCGGCTTCGGATGCGACGGTCGCGGCGAGGGCTTCGATCGCCGCCGTCCAGGTCGCCGGCAGGTCGTCGCCTGTGCGCACGCCGGGCAGCCGCAACGCGCTGACCTGCCGTTCGCCGGCCAGTTCGCGGGCGAGGCGGGCGAACTGGTGCGGGCCCGATCCCGCCAGGAACGAGGGGATGCAGATGAGTGCCGGTGCTGTGGCGCCGCGCGCCAGGAGTTGCGCGTCCGGTCGCTGTGCGGCGGCCTTGTCGGCGGGGTAGGTGGTCATCAGGGCCGAGCTCGCGGTCAGCAGGGGCATCGCTCCTGCCAGTTCACCGCGGCGATGCGCCGCGGACACCAGGTCGGTGATCGTGCCGCGCACGCCGGGCGCGGTCTGTTCGACCACGCCGGTGTCGGCTTCGTCGAGTCGCGTGCGCACCAGTTTCGCCACATCGGCGGCGGTCGTGTGGTCGAAGATCAGCGTCGACGGCAGCGTCAGCTCGGTCAGCTGTGCGAGCCGGTTCCGGAATTCGACGGCGCCGAGGGAGTCGAATCCGAGCTCGGTGAACGGCGCGTGCGGGTCGATCGCGTCGCCGGAGAGGTGGCCGAGGACCGCAGAGGCGACGTTGCGTACCTCGCGCAGGATCAGGGCGTCGCGGTCGGCTTCGGGCAGTGCGGCCAGCTGTCGTGCCAGGCTGACATCGGCCGTCGCGGCGGTGGGGGGTACCCGGATCATGCCGCGCAGTACCGCGGGCAGTGTGCCGCCGCGGGCCAGGGCGGTGAGCGCCGCGGTGTCCAGCAGTGCTGTCATCGGTGTCGCCCGCGCTGTCGCGAGTGCGTTGTCGAGCAGCGCCATCCCGGACTCCGGGTCTATGGGGATCAGGCCCAGCCTGGCCCGGATCTGGCGGGCGTACTGCTCGGCGCCGTCCTCGCTGAGTACCCCCGCCATGCCGACGGTCCACAGTCCCCAGGCCAGTGAGTGCGCGGGCAGGCCCGCGCTGTGCCGTACGCGTGCCAGGGCGTCCAGCACGCTGTTCGCGGCGGCGTAGTTGCCCTGTCCTTGTCCGCCGAGCAGCGGTGCCGCGGACGAGAACAGCACGAACGCCGACAGGTCCAGGTCGCGGGTCAGCTCGTGCAGGTGCAGTGCCGCATCGACCTTGGGTGCCAGCACCCGTGTCGTCTGCGCGGTGGTGAGGGTGTCGAGTGTGCCGTCGTCCAGGACGCCCGCCGTATGGATGACGGCGGTCAGCGGGGCGTCGGTGTCGATGTCGGCCAGCAGGGCTTGGACCGCGGTGTGTTCGGTGACGTCGCACGCCACGACCCGGACGTGGGCGCCGAGTTCGGTCAGCTCGGTGATCAGTTCGGCGGCGCCGTCCGCGGTGGCGCCGCGCCGCGATGCCAGCAGTAGCCGTCGTGCGCCGTGCGCGGTGACCAGATGCCGGGCGACGATCGCGCCGATGCCGCCGGTGCCGCCGGTGATGAGCACCGTGCCGTGGTCGAACGAGAGGGGCACGCCCGGTTCGGTGGCGGGCAGCGGCCGCAGTCGTGGTGCCAGGAGCCGGCCTTCGCGAACGGCGATGTGCGGTTCGTCCTGGGCCGCGGCGTCGGCGAGCGCGGTGATCGGCAGGGCGTCGCCGTCGTGGTCGATGAGCAGGAACCGGGCCGGGTGCTCGGCCTGTGCGCTGCGCACCAGGCCCGCCACGGCGGCTCCGACCAGGTCGGGTTCCTCACCGGGCAGCCCGGCGGCCGTGTGTGTCACGATCGCGAGCCGGCCGGGGTGTTCAGCGCCTGTCCAGTCCTGCAACAGTGCGAGGGTGGTCAGCACGCCGGTGTGGATGTCCGCCGCGCCGGTTCCGCGGGGTGCATGCCATACCACCGTGTCGGGAACGTCTCGCAGCACTGCGAGTTCCGCGAGGTCGGCGCAGTGGGCCGGGGGCTCGGGGGCCTCGACGGTCGCCGGGTCACCGAGTACGACGACGCGCCCGGCGTCCGCCTTGGTGGCGGCGGGCACGGTGATCCATTCGACATCGAACAGCGGGGCGGCGCCGCGCAGTTGGGCCAGTGCCTGCTGCTCGATCGGGCGTGCCCGCACCGACTCCATGCTCAGGACGAGGGCACCGGTCTCGTCGACCGCCTCCACGCGCCAGGTGTTCGGTGCGGTGCGGGCGACGCGGGCACGCAAGGCGCCCGCGCCGGACTGTGCCAGCTGGACGCCCTCGAAGGTGAAGGGCAGCGGCACCCGGCCGTCGGGCGCGCTCTCGGCGAGTTGGCCGACAGCGGCGTGGAACACCGCGTCCAGCAGTGCCGGGTGCACTCCGAAGGTGGTGGCGCGCGCCGCGGTGTCGGTGTCGAGCGCCACTTCGGCGAAGACTTCCTCGTCACGGGACCACGCGGCGCGAACACCCTGGAACGCCGGGCCGTAGCCGAAGCCGAGGTCGCCGAGCGTGCGGTACACCTCCTGTCCGTCGACCGGCTCGCCCGCGACCGGGGGCCACGTCCGGGCCCAGGCGGGCGCCGGGGTCGGTGCGGCGGGTGTGAGCAGGCCACGGGCGTGCAGTACCCAGGCGTCGGCGGTGCGGGCGTGGATGGTCACGCTCCGGTGCCCGTCGGCGTCGGGTTCGCCCACGGCGAGCTGCATGTCCGCGGCGCCGTCGGTGGTGAGGGGCAGCGGCGCTTCGAGCACCAGTTCCGCCAGGCGCGGCACGCCGAGCCGGGCACCAGCGGCGAGGGCCAGTTCCACGAATCCGGTGCCGGGCATCGAGACCGCGCCGAAGACGGCGTGGTCGGTGAGCCATGGGTGGGTGCGCGGGGAGAGCCTGCCGGTGAACAGCCATTCGTCCTTGCCGGCGAGTTGCACCTGGGCGTGGAGCAGCGGATGGCCGGTGGAGTCGGCACCGGCGAGCGGCGTGGCGGCCTCGGCGGGTTGCAGCCAGAATCGTTCGTGCTGGAAGGGGTAGGCAGGCAGCGTGATCCGTGCCTGCGGCCGGGCTCCGAAGTAGGCGGCCCACCGCACCGGCCGGCCCGCGCAGTGTGCGGTCGCCAGCGCGGTGACCAGTTGCTCGGGTTCGGTGGCGGTGCGCCGCGATCCCGCGACGACCGTTGCGCACGCTGCGGGGTCTGTCGCCACAGTGGCGCGAGTCATGGTCGTCAGCACCGCGTCCGGGCCGAGTTCGACGAAGAGGCGCACGTCCGCATCGAGCAGTGAGCGCACCGCCGGGGCGAAGCGCACGGCCTCGCGCACCTGCCGTACCCAGTACTCGGGTGTACCCACCGCGTCGTCGGCGAAGGCGCCGGACACCGTGGAGCACAGGGGGATGCGTGGCTCGTGGTAGGTCAGGCCCGCGGCGATCTCCGCGAACTCGGTCAGCATCGGATCCATCAGGGCGGAGTGGAACGCGTGGCTCACCCGCAGGTTGCTGGTCTTGACGCCCTCGGTCGTCAGTGTCGCCTTGAGCGCCGATACCGCTTCGGTGGTGCCGGCGAAGACCACCGCGTCGGGTGCGTTCACCGCGGCCAGCGAGATGGTGGCGGTGGCCGGATCGGCCTGGGCGGCCGCCAGCAGTTCCGCGGCTCGTTCCTCCGGCACCGCGGCGGCCAGCATGCTCCCGCCGGTCGGCAGCGCCCCCATCAACCGGCCCCGGGCCGCGACGAGTCGGCACGCGTCCGGCAACGACCACACTCCGGCCACATGTGCCGCGGCCAGTTCGCCGATGGAATGCCCGGCCACCGCGTCCGGGGTCACGCCCAGCGACTCGACGAGGCGGTACATCGCCACCTCGAACGCGAACAGCGCGGGCTGGGTGTACTCGGTGCGGTCCAGCAGCGTCTCGGCGCTCGCGCCGTCGGCAGGGGTCGGCGCGTCCAATTCACTGGTTCCCTGGCCGATGGTGGTGGGCTGGGCGCCGAACATCACGTCCCGCAGCGAGCGCCCCAGGTGTGTGTCGAATTCCGCGCACACCTCGTCGAGCGCGGCCGCGAACACCGGGAACTCCCGGTACAGTTCGGCGCCCATCCCGGTCCGCTGCGCGCCCTGGCCGGTGAACAGGAACGCTGTCCGGCCTGTCTGACCGGTGCCGTCGGCGATGCCCGGCCCTGGCTCGTCGGCCGCCAGGCGCGCCAGGGAAGCCAGCAGCGTCTCCCGGTCCTGGCCGACGACGGCGGCGCGCTGTTCGAGCCGCGCGCGGTGCAGTGCCAGCGTCGCCGCGACGTCGGTCAGGTCGAGCTCCGGGTGTTCGTTCAGCGTGTCGTGCAGTCGGCGTGCCTGGGTCCGCAGCGCGGCGGGTGTCCGCGCGGACAGCAGCAGCGGCACGGCCGCGGGGTGCGGTGGGTCGGCGGGCCGCGGCGGGGCCGCGGGCGCCTCTTCGAGGATCACGTGCGCGTTGGTCCCGCTGATGCCGAACGAGGACACTCCCGCGCGGCGCGGACGCTCCCCGGCCGGCCACGGCTCGGCCTCGGTCAGGATCCGTACCGCGCCCGCCGGCCACTCCACGTGGTGCGACGGTGCGTCGACATGCAGGGTGGCCGGCAGCACCTCGTGGCGCAGCGCCTGGACCATCTTGATCACGCCGCCGACACCTGCGGCGGCCTGGGTGTGCCCGATGTTCGACTTCAGCGACCCGATGCGCAGCGGTTCGGCGCGTTCCTGTCCGTAGGCGTTGATCAGCGCCTGCGCCTCGATCGGGTCACCGAGCGTGGTGCCGGTGCCGTGTGCCTCCACCGCGTCCACCTCGGCGGCGCTCACGCCCGCGTTGACGAGTGCCTGCCCGATCACCCGCTCCTGGGACGGGCCGTTCGGTGCGGTCAGGCCGTTGCTCGCACCGTCCTGGTTGATCGCGCTGCCGCGGATCACGGCCAGCACCGGCCGTCCGTTGCGCTGCGCGTCGGACAACCGCTCGAGGGCGAGTACGCCGACGCCCTCGGACCACGAGACACCGTCCGCGGCGTCGGAGAACGCCTTGCAGCGCCCGTCCGGTGACAGCGCCCGCTGCCGGGAGAACTCCATGAACAGCAGCGGGGTCGACATGACCGTCACCCCGCTGGCCAGGACCAGCGACGTCTCCCCGGCGCGCAGGGCCTGCACTGCCAGGTGCAGGGCCACCAGCGACGACGAGCAGGCCGTGTCCACCGTCACCGCGGGGCCTTCCAGGCCGAGGGCGTAGGACACCCGGCCGGAGACGACGCTGCCGGCGGATCCGGTCGCCAGGTAGCCGTCCGCGGCGCCGTCGGCGGCCTCGCGCGCGGTGTAGCCGTAGTCCTGGTACATGACGCCCGCGTACACCCCGGTGTCGCTGCCGCGCAGGGCGGTCGGGTCGATGCCGGCGTCTTCGAGCGCTTCCCAGGACGCCTCGAGCATCAGCCGCTGCTGCGGGTCCATCGCCGCTGCCTCGCGGGGTCCGATTCCGAAGAAGGCGGGATCGAAGTCGCCTGCGGCGTGCAGGAATCCGCCTTCCCGGGTGTAGATCTTGCCGGGTTTGCCGGGGTCGGCGTCGTAGAGGTGGTCGACGTCCCAGCCGCGGTCGCCCGGGATCGGGGTGATCGCGTCGACGCGTCCGGCGATCAGTTCCCAGAGCTGGTCGGGGTTCTCGACGCCGCCGGGGTACCGGCAGCTCATGCCGACGATCGCGATGGGCTCGTCGGCCCTGTTCCTGGCCCTGGTCCTGGTCGTGGCGGGGCGTGGTCGCGCCGGGGCCGAGGCGTCGACCCGGGTCCGCAGGAAGCCCGCGACAGCGGCGGCGGTGGGGTAGTCGAACACCAGCGTGGACGGAAGCTGGACACCCGTGGCGGCGGTCACCCGGTTGCGGAACTCGACTCCGCCGAGCGAGTCGAAGCCCAGCTCGGCGAAGGGTGTCTCGGGGTCGATGGCGTCGGCCGACTCGTGGCCGAGGACCGCGGCGGCGATCGCACGGACCTCGTCGCGGATCAGCGCCTCCCACTGGTCGGCGGGGGTGTCGAGCAGCCGCCGGCGCAACGGGCTGTCGGAGATCTGGCCGCGCGAGGGGGTGTGGATCAGGCCGCGCAGCAGTGCGGGCAGCGTGCCGAGCCGGCCCAGTGCGGTGAGGGCGGGGGTGTCGAGCAGCGCGGTCATCAGCATCGGTTCGCCGGTGGTGAGCGCGTCGTCGAGCATCTGCATGCCGGTGTCCGGCTCGATCGGGGACAGGCCGAGACGCGTGCGGATCTGACGTGCCAGGTGTTCGCCGCCCGGGTCGTTCAGTGCCTCGGCCATGCCGCGCTTCCACAGCCCCCAGGCCAGCGAATGCGCGGGCAGGCCGGTGCTGCGGCGCGCCTGGGCGAGTGCGTCCATCGCCGCGTTCGCGGCCGCGTAGTTGCCCTGGCCCTGCCCGCCGAGCAGCGGCCCGGCGGAGGAGAACAGCACGAACGCCGACAGGTTCATGTCGCGGGTGAGGTCGTGCAGGTGCCAGGCGGCGTCGACCTTCGGGGCGAATACCCGGTCCACCTGCTCGGCGGTGAGGGTCTCGATGGTGCCGTCGTCGACCACGCCCGCGGTGTGCACAACGGCGGTGACCGGTTCGTCCGCCGGTACGGATTCCAGCAGCGCCGCGACCTCGGCGCGGTCGCTGACATCGCAGGCGGCGACGCGTACATGGGCGCCCAGCGCGGTCAGTTCGGTGACGAGTTCCGCGACGCCCGGCGCGGCGTGGCCGCGGCGTGAGGCGAGCAGCAGTCTGCGCACCGCGTGCCGGGTGACCAGGTGGCGGGCGGTGACGGCGCCCAGGCCGCCTGCGCCACCGGTGATCAGGACCGTGCCGTCGCCGAAGGGTTCGCCGGTCGGTTCGGCGGTGGTCGTACGCGTCAGTCGGGGTGCCACCGTGGCGCCGTCGCGGATCGCGAGCTGTGGTTCGTCCGTGGCGGCCGCGGCGGCGATCCGCTGGTGCAGGTCCGCGAGGTCGTTGTCGTCGAGGTCGTTGTCGTCGAGGTCGATCTGCACGATGCGGCCGGGGTGTTCTGATTGCGCGCTGCGTACCAGGCCGCGGACGGCCGCCGCGGCGGGGTCCGGCGTCTCACCGGGCAGACCTGCCCCGTTGCGGGTCAGCACGATCAGCGTCGAGTCGGCGCAGCCCGGTTCGGCGAGCCAGTCGCGCAGCACCGCGAGGGTGTGGTGCACGGCGGCGCGGATGGTCGCGGGGGTGTCGGCGCCGTCCGCAGGCGTCGTGGCGGGCGACCAGACGGCGGCCGCGCCGGTGTGGTCCCCGGCGGTCGCGAACGCCGTGACGTCCTCGAACGTCTCGGCGCAACCCGCGAAGGGCCGGCCCAGTGCGACGAGTTGCCGCTCGGGCACCGCGGGCGTCGTCACCGGCGTCCAGTCGAGGGCGTAGAGCGGGCTGCGGGCACCGGCGAGAGCGCGTGTGTCCGCGGGGCGGGCGAGCACGGCGTCGATGGACAGCACCGCGGCGCCGGTGGCGTCGCAGGCGTCGATGCGTACCTTCTGGGGGCCCGAAAGGATGATGCGGGCGCGGACCGCGGTGGCGCCGCGGCGGAACACCCGTACGCCGCCGAAGGAGAACGGGAGCGGCAGCTTGCCGTCGGGCAGGTCGCCGGCGAGTTCGTCGATGGCGGCGTGGAAGACGGCGTCCAGCAGTGCCGGATGGACGCCGAAGCCCGCCGTCCGGCCCGCTGTCGTCTCGTCCAGGGCCACCTCGGCGAAGATCTCGTCATCGCTGGTCCAGGCGGCGCGCACGCCTTGGAAGTTCGGGCCGTAGCCGAATCCCAGGTCGGCGAGCCGGTCGTACAGACGCGTGCCGTCGATCGGTGTGCCGTCGGCCGGCGGCCAGTCGGGGCCGGTCCACTCCGGTGTCACGTCGTCGGCGGGGGCGAGGGTGCCGGTGGCGTGCAGCGTCCACTCCGGGTCGCCCGGGGCGGACGGTGCGGTGGCGGTGGCGGTGGCGGCGCGTGAGTGGATCGACAGGTGCCGGCGGCCGGTGTGGTCGGGCTCGTCCACCGAGACCTGTACGTCGACGGCGGCGGCGCCGTCGAACAGCAGCGGTGTCGACAGGACGAGTTCGTCGACGACGGGCAGTTCCAGGCGGTGGCCCACGGCCAGCGCGATGTCGACGAACCCGGTGCCGGGCAGGAGCACCGTCCCGAAGGCCGTGTGGTCGGCGATCCACGGCTGGTCGGTGGTGGAGAGCCTGCCGCTGAACAGCCATTCGTCGCGACCGGCGAGCGGTGCGGCGACGCGCAGCAGCGGATGGTCGAGCGCGGTGAGACCGGCGCGGCTCATGTCACCGAGCGCGCCGTCGTCGGACTGCACCCAGTAACGGCGTTGCTGGAACGCGTAGACGGGCAGGTCGAGGTGGGTGGCCGGGCTGCCTGGTGACAGCGGCGCCCAGTCGACGGTATCGCCGGAGCAGTGGGCGGCGGCGAGCAGTCGCAGGAACTGGCCGACCTCGTCGACGGCGCGCCGTGACGCCGCGGCGACCAGGGAGCGGGACGCGACCTCGTCGGTCAGGGTCTGGCGGGTCAGCGCGGCCAGCACCGCGTCCGGCCCGACCTCGACGAAGCGGCGCACGCCGCTGTCGGCGAGTGACTGCACCGCCGGGGCGAACCGCACGGCTTCGCGCACCTGGCGCACCCAGTACTGCGGCGTCAGCAGTTCGGGACCGGCCGGGGCACCGGTGACCGTGGAGCACACACTGATGCGTGGCGTTTGATAGGTCACCGATCTGGCGACCTGCTCGTACTCGGCGAGCATCGGCTCCATCAACGCCGAGTGGAAGGCGTGAGCGACCGTCAGCCGGGTCGTCTTCACCCCTTCGGCCACCAGCTGCTCCTCTAGGGCGGCGATCTCCGTCGTCCCGCCCGAGAAGACCATCGCGGCGGGCGCGTTCACGGCCGCCAGCGAGACCGTCCCCGCGGCGAGCAGTTCCACCGCCCGTTCCTGTGACACCGCGGCGGCGAGCATCGCTCCGTCGGTGGGCAGCGCGCCCATCAGCCGGCCGCGGGCGGCGACGAGCCGGCACGCGTCGGCCAGCGACCACACCTCGGCCACATGGGCCGCGGCCAGCTCACCGATCGAATGGCCGACCACCACGTCCGGGGTCACGCCGAACGACTCCAGGAGGCGGTACAGCGCCACCTCGAACGCGAACAGCGCCGGCTGGGTGAACTCCGTCCGGTCGAGCGGGGCCGGGCGCGCGGTGTCCCCGTCGCTGTCCCCGGCACCGGCGCTCTCGCCGAACATGACCGCGCGCAGCGATACCCCCAGCAGGGCGTCGAACTCCGCGCACACCTCGTCGAGGGCGGCGGCGAAGACCGGGAACGCGGCGGCCAGCCCCGCGCCCATGCCGACACGTTGCGCGCCCTGGCCGGTGAACAGGAAGGCCGTGTCGCCGGGGGTGGCGGCACCTGACACCACCTGCGGGGAGGCCGAGCCCGCGGCGAGGGCCGTGAGACCGGCGAGCAGACCGGCCCGGTCGGCGCCGAGCACCGCGCCGCGCCGGCCCAGCTGCGCACGCGTGGTGGTCAGGGCGGCGGCGACATCGGCGTCGTCCACGTCGGGGTGGTCGGTGATCCAGGCCAGCAGTCGGCCCGCCTGTGCGCGGAGCGCGGTCTCCGACTTGGCCGAGAGCAACCACGGTGCCCGCGGCGTCGGCCGGCCCGGCTCCGGCTGTCGTGCCGCGGTGTTCGGTTCTGTCGCGGGCTCGACGGCATGGTGGCGCGGCGCCTCTTCGAGGATCACGTGCGCGTTGGTCCCGCTGACCCCGAAGGACGACACACCCGTCCGACGCGGACGGTCGAGCTCCGGCCACTGCTGGGCGCGCGTCAGCAGTTTCACCGTGCCCGCCGACCAGTCGACCTCGGATGTCGGCTCGTCCACGTGCAGCGTCGAGGGCATGACCCCCTCACGCATCGCCATGACCATCTTGATCACGCCCGCGACGCCCGCCGCGGCCTGCGTGTGGCCGATGTTCGACTTGAGGGAGCCCAGCCACAGCGGGTTGTCGTCCCCGCGGGCCTGGCCGTAGGCGGAGACCAGCGCCCGCGCCTCGATCGGATCGCCCAGCCGCGTCCCCGTACCGTGCGCCTCCACGGCGTCCACCTCGGACGCCGACAGCCGCGCGTTGGCCAGCGCGGCCCGGATGACCCGCTCCTGCGCGGGCCCGTTCGGCGCGGTCAGCTGGCTGCTCGCCCCGTCCTGGTTCACCGCGGAACCACGGAGCACCGCCAGCACCCGGTGCCCATTACGCTCCGCGTCCGACAGCCGCTCCACCACCAGCACGCCCACGCCCTCGGCCCAGCCCGTACCGTCCGCCGACGACGAGAACGCCTTGCACCGCCCGTCGGGGGAGAGCCCGCGCTGCCGGGAGAACTCCACGAACGTGCCCGGTGTCGCCATCACCGTCACACCACCGGCGAGCGCCATCGAGCACTCGCCCTGACGCAGTGACTGCGCGGCGAGATGCAGCGCGACCAGCGAGGAGGAGCAGGCGGTGTCGACCGTCACCGCCGGCCCCTCCAACCCGAACGTGTAGGCCAGCCGGCCCGACGCGACGCTGCCCGCGCTTCCGGTCAGCAGGTAGCCCTCGAAACCCTCGGGCGCCTGGGGGATCCGGGAGCCGTAGTCGTCGTACATGACGCCGACGTACACCCCGGTGCGGGTGCTCCGCAGCTCGGTCGGGTCGATGCCCGCGTGCTCGAACGCCTCCCACCCCGTCTCGAGCAGCAGCCGCTGCTGGGGGTCCATCGCCGCCGCCTCGCGAGGGCTGATGCCGAAGAACTCCGCGTCGAACCGGTCCGCCTCGTACAGGAAGCCGCCCTCGCGGGTGTACGAGGTCCCGAGGTGGTCGGGGTCCGGGTGGTACAGGTTCTCCAGGTCCCAGCCGCGGCCCTCAGGGAAGGGGCCGACCGCGTCACGTTCGTCGCTCAACAGCTCCCACAGGTCTTCCGGGGAGGCGATACCGCCCGGCAGCCGGCAGGCCATGCCCACGATCGCGACCGGCTCGTGCGCGCGCTCCTCCAGGTCCTGCACACGCTGACGGCTCTCCCGCAGGTCGACGGTTGCCCGCTTGAGGTAGTCGCGAAGTTTCTGCTCGTTGTCCATCTCTACCTGCCGAGTTCGTTGTCAAGTGCTGCGAAGAGTTCGTCGTCGGTCGCCAGCCCGAGGTCGGCGCCGTCGGGGCCGCCGTCCACCGTGCGAAGCAGGCCACGCAGGCGCGCGGCGTACGTGCCCGCCGCTCCGTCGCCGTCCGAGGGGCCGCCGGCCGAGAGAGCGGCCTCGAGCGCGTCCAGGGCTGCCTCGACCGGGTCCGCCACTTCGCCGACCAGCTCGCGCCGCAGGTATTCGGCGACGGCCTGGGTGGTCGGGTGGTCGAAGACGAGCGTGCTGGGCAACCGCAGTTCGGAGGCGGCGTTCAGCCTGTTGCGCAGTTCGACGGCGGTGAGGGAGTCGAGGCCCAGGTCCAGCAGTCCGCGCCGGACGTCGATCGTCCGCGGGGCCGGGTGGGCCAGGACGATGCCGACCTGTTCCCTGACGAAGTCGAGCAGCAACTGCTGCTGCTCCGCCACGTCCAGGCCCGTGAGGCGCTGCGCCAGCGGGATCTGGGCCGGAGCGGAGGTACGGCGGCCGGCCCGGCGCTCGGTGCGTACCAAGCCCCGGTACAGCTCGGGCAGTGCCTCCCCGAGGCTCCGCAGAGCCGCGAGGTCGAGCGCCACCGGCGCGAGCACCGGCCGGACCCCCGCGCCGGCGTCGGCCTGCGGCGTCCTGGCTCCGGCCAGGGCGCTGTCGAGGGCCGCGAGTGCCTGGTCGGTCGGCATCGGCAGGATCCCGTTGCGTGCGAGCCTGGCGCGGTCGGCACGGTCGAGGTCGTTCGCCATGCCGTCCTGCCACATTCCCCAGGCGAGGGAGACGGCGGGCAGGCCCTCGGCGCGCCGGTGTTCGGCGAGCGCGTCCAGGAAGGTGTTGCCAGCGGCGTAGTTGGCCTGTCCTGCGTTGCCCACCAGGCCGGCGACGGAGGAGAAGAGGACGAAGTCCGTCAGCTCCAGACCAGCGGTCAGCTCGTGCAGGTTCCAGGCGGCCGTCACCTTCGGCCGCAGGACCCGGGAGAGGCTCTCCGGGGTCATGGCCTCCAGCGTGGCGTCCTCGACGACTCCGGCCGCGTGCACGACCGCGGTGAGCGGGTGCTCGTCGGGGATCGAGGCGAGCAGCCCGGCCAGCGCGTCGCGGTCGGCCGCGTCGCAGGCCGCGACCCGTACCTCCGCGCCGAGCGCCGTCAACTCGGCGACCAGGTCCTCCGCGCCGCCCCGCCGGCTGGTGAGCAGCAGGCGGCGGGCGCCGCGGCCGGTCACCAGGTGCCGGGCGACCTGGGCTCCGAGCGCGCCCGTGCCACCGGTGATCAGCACCGTACGCTCCGGGTCGAACGCGTCGTCGGCGTCCGGGGTGCGGGCCGGGTAGGGGGCCTTGGCGAGCCGGGTCACGTACGCCTGTCCGTCGTGCAGTTCGAGCTGCGGCCGGGGGTCGGCCAGGGCCGCGGCCAGCAGCTCACGGCCGGCCGGCAGGCCGTCCGTGATCACGTGCTGGAAGCGTCCCGGGTGCTCCGACTCCGCGGTCCGGATCAGCCCGGACAGCGCGCTGTGCGCCAGTTCCCCGGTGCTGACCACGGCGAGTCGCGCTCCGGTCGGCGCGTCGGTGGCGAGCCACTGCCGCAGTACCGCCAGTACCTCCTGGGTGACCCGGCCGGTCTCCTGGGGGGTGGCCGGGCGTACCGGAAGGACGACCACGTCGGGTGCGGGCGCGCCGTCCGCCGTCGCGGCGGCCAGGTCGGCGAGGCCGGCGTGGTGCTCGGCGGTGAGTCCGAGGTCGGCCTCGCCGAGGACCGCGACGGCCGGGTCGGCGCCGGTGGCGAGTTCCCCACGGGCCCGCTCCACCGCGTACACGTGCTGGTCGGAGGGGCGGTTCAGCGTGCTTCCCGCCGGCAGGGCCCGCAGGGCGAGCGAGGCGACGGTGGCGACCGGCGCGCCCGTCTCGTCGGCGATGCGGACCGTGACCGTTCCGTCCGGGCGGGTCGACAGCTTCACCCGCAGGGTGCCGGTCCCGGACGCCCCGGTGAGCTGGACGCCGCCGAAGGAGAAGGGCAGCCGTAGTTCGGCCGTCTCCTCCAGGAGCAGGGCGTGCAGCGCGGCGTCGAACAGGGCCGGGTGCAGGGCGAATCCTTCGGGGTCGACGGAGGGCCGTACCTCGGCGTAGAGGTCGTCGCCCGACCGCCATGCCGCTTCCAGGCCCTGGAAGGCGGGGCCGTAGCCGTAGCCCTGGTCGGCGAGGCGCTCGTACAGGTCCTCGACCGGCTGGGGTTCGGCGCCGGCCGGCGGCCAGGACACGAAGTCGGGTTCAGGGCTGGTGGATTCAGGGCTGGTGGATTCGAAACTGACGGGGGCGGCGGCCGTCACGGTTCCGGTGGCGTGCCGGTTCCAGATGTCGCCTTCCTGGTCGCCGCGCGAGTGGACGGCTACGGGCCTGCGGCCGTCCTCGTCGGGGTCGCCGACGGTGATCTGGAGCTGGAGCGCACCCTCGTCGGGAAGGACCAGGGGCGCCTGGAGGGCGAGTTCCTCCAGGTGCCCGCAGCCGAGTGCGGCGCCCGCGTGGAGCGCGAGTTCCACCAGGGCCGTGCCCGGGACCAGCAGGGTGCCGGCGACGGCGTGGTCGGCGAACCAGGGGTGGCTGCGGTCCGAGATCCGGCCGGTGAACAAGGCACCGTCGGAGTCGGCGAGCGGTACCGCGGCCCCGAGCAGCGGGTGCCGTACGGAGTCGAGTCCGGCCGAGGTGACGTCGCCGCCGCCGGGCCCCTCCGTGAGCCAGTAGCGCCGGCGCTGGAAGGGGTAGGTCGGCAGGTCCGCGGCCGGTCCGGTGTCGCCGAACAGTGCGCGCCAGTCGACCGGCACGCCCCGTACGTGGGCGTGGGCCAGGGCGGTGACGGCGGTGTGCGGCTCGTGGCGTCCGCCGCGCAGCACCGGGACCAGGAGGGAGTCCGCGCCGAGGAAGTCCTGCCCCATCGCGCTGAGCACACCGTCCGGGCCGAGCTCCAGGAAGGTCCGTACGCCTTCGGCCTCCAGGGTGCGTGCCGCGTCCAGGAAGCGCACGGGCAGGCGGACGTGCCGGACCCAGTACTCGGGTGTGTTCAGTTCCTCGGCGCCGACCAGCTGTCCGGTCAGGGTGGAGACGATCGGGATGGTGGGCTCGGCGAACGTGAGTCCCTTGGCGACCGTCTGGAAGTCGTCGAGCATCGCGTCCAGGTGCGGGGAGTGGAAGGCGTGGCTGACGCGCAGTCGCTTGGTCCTGCGTCCCCGGGCGGCGAGTTCGGCTCCGACGGCCTCGACGGCTTCCACGTCGCCCGAGAGCACCAGGGAGGTGGGGCCGTTGACGGCGGCGATGCCCAGCAGCTCCTCCTGTCCGGCGAGCAGTGGCAGCACCTCCTGCTCCTCGGCCTGCACGGCGAGCATCGCGCCGCCGCTGGGCAGTGCCTGCATCAGCCGGCCGCGGGCCGCGACGAGTTGCGCCGCGTCCGCCAGCGTGAGGACGCCCGCGACGTGCGCGGCGGCCAGTTCACCGATGGAGTGGCCCGCGAGGAAGTCCGGCCGTACGCCCCAGCTTTCGAGGAGCCGGAAGAGCGCGACCTCGGTGGCGAAGAGGGCGGCCTGGGTGAAGGCGGTCTGGTCAAGCGGCGCCGGGTCCGCGCCGAAGAGGACGTCGAGCAGCGGTATGTCCAGCCAGGGGTCGAGGTGTTCGCACACGGCGTCCAGGGCGGCGGCGTAGGCGGGGTAGGCGGTGTAAAGCTCGCGGCCCATGCCGAGTCGCTGGCTGCCCTGACCGGTGAAGAGGAAGGCCGTACGGCCTTCCACGGGTGTGCCCCGCACGGTCAGTGCCGCGAGTCCGTCGGCCGCTTCGGTGGCGGTGGAGGCCACCACCACGGCGCGGTGCGGCAGTCCGGCCCGTCCGACGGCCAGCATCCGGCCGGTCGGTGCCAGGTCCTGCCGTCCGGTGCCCGCGAGGGCCGCGCCCACCTGGTCGGCCTGTGCCAGCAGGGCCGCGTCGGTGTGCGCGGACAGCAGCAGCGGTACGACGGGCATCGGCTCGGCCGGCGGGGCCGCCTCCTCGGCCGGCGGCTGCTCCACGATGACGTGGGCGTTGGTGCCGCTGATGCCGAAGGAGGACACGCCTGCCCGGCGCGGCCGCGCGGACTCGGGCCACGGCGCCGCCTCGGTGAGCAGCTCCACCTCGCCGGCGGACCAGTCCACGTGCGGGCTCGGCTCGTCGATGTGGAGGCTCTTGGGGAGCACCCCGTGCCGCATCGCCATGACCATCTTGATGACGCCGGCCACACCGGCGGCGGCCTGGGAGTGTCCGATGTTGGACTTCAGGGAGCCCATCAGGAGGGGCGACGGGCGTTCTTGCCCGTAGGTGGCGAGTACGGCCTGTGCCTCGATCGGGTCGCCCAGGGTGGTGCCGGTGCCGTGGGCCTCCAGCGCGTCGACGTCCGCGGTGGTCAGGCCCGCGTTGGTCAGGGCCTGGCGGATCACCCGCTCCTGGGAGGGGCCGTTGGGGGCGGTGAGGCCGTTGCTCGCACCGTCCTGGTTGACGGCGGTGCCGCGGATCACGCCGAGGATCCGGCGGCCGTTGCGCCGGGCGTCGGAGAGCCGCTCAAGGAGGAGGACTCCGGCGCCTTCGGCCCAGGCCGCCCCGTCCGCCTGCGCGGAGAAGGACTTGCAGCGGCCGTCGGGGGCCAGGCCGCGCTGCCTGCTGAACTCGACGAACAGGGTCGGCGCGGCCAGTACGGTCACGCCACCGGCCAGGGCGAGCCCGCACTCGCCGTTGCGCAGGGCCTGCGCGGCGAGGTGGATGGAGACGAGCGAGGAGG
The DNA here is from genome assembly GCF_055571235.1 of Streptomyces sp. NPDC030991. Classification (NCBI taxonomy): domain Bacteria; kingdom Bacillati; phylum Actinomycetota; class Actinomycetes; order Kitasatosporales; family Streptomycetaceae; genus Streptomyces; species Streptomyces sp. NPDC030991. The sequence goes on along the minus strand of NZ_JBVIFR010000010.1, from coordinate 335,883 downwards.
AGCAGGCGGTGTCGACGGTGATCGCCGGTCCCTGGAGGCCGAAGGAGTAGGCGACGCGGCCGGAGGCGGCACTGACCGTGCTGCCGACCGCCAGGTAGCCCTCCAGGGCGTCGGGGGCGTCCTTCAGGCGGGCCGCGTAGTCGTTGGCCATGACACCGGCGAAGACTCCGGTCTGGCTGCCCTTGAGCGAGGTCGGGTCGATGCCCGCGCGCTCGAAGGCCTCCCAGCAGATCTCCAGCAGCAGGCGCTGCTGCGGGTCGATGGCGGTGGCCTCACGGGCGCTCACCCCGAAGAACTCGGGGTCGAACTGCGGAGCCCCGTAGAGGAATCCGCCGTGCCGGGTGTACGAGGTGCCCACGTGGTCGGGGTCGGTGTCGTACAGGCCGTCCAGGTCCCAGCCGCGGTCGTCAGGGAAGGGGCCGATGGCGTCCCGCTCGTCGGAGAGCAGCGCCCACAGCTCCTCGGGGGAGCTGACCTCGCCCGGGTAGCGGCAGGCCATCGCGACGATCGCGATCGGCTCGTCGGAGGCGCCGGCGACCGGTTCGGCCACGGCCACCGCGGTGGCCGTGCCGAGGAGTTCGGTCCGCAGGAAGCCGGCCAGTTCGACCGTGTTGGGGTAGTCGAACACGAGCGTCGCGGGCAGCTTCAGGCCCGCGGCCGCGTTCAGCCGGTTGCGCAGCTCGACCGCCTTGAGCGAGTCGAGGCCCAGCTCGTTGAAGGTGCGGCCGGGCGCGACCTGGTCGGCGTCGGTGTATCCGAGTACGGAGGCCACCACGGCGCGGACCAGTTCGAGGAGTGCGCGCTCCTGGTCCTGGGGGGCCAGGGCCGTCAGGCGCTCCCGGAGCTGGTTCCCGCCCGTCCGCTCGCCGGCGGCGGTGCGCCGCGCCGGACGCACCAGGTTGTGGAAGAGCGCGGGCAGTGTGCCGTCCTCGCTCTGTGCCCGCAGTCCGGTGTGGTCGAGGAGCGCCGGAACGAGCGTCGGCCGGCGGGTCGCGAGGGCCGCGTCGAACAGGGCGAGGCCCTGTTCGCTGCCGATCGGGGCGATGCCGCTCCGGGACATGCGGGCGAGGTCGGCGTCGGTCAGGTGGCCGGTCATTCCGCTGCCCTCGGCCCACAGGCCCCAGGCCAGCGATGTACCGGGCAGGCCCTGGGCCCGGCGGTGGTGTGCGAGGGCGTCCAGATAGGTGTTGGCCGCGGCGTAGTTGGCCTGTCCCGCGGCGCCGACCGTACCGGCCAGCGAGGAGAACAGGACGAACGCGTCCAGTTGCAGGCCGGCCGTCAGCTCGTGCAGGTGCCTCGCGGCTTCGACCTTGGGGCGCAGTACGGTGTCGAGCTGCTCGGCCGTGAGGGCGTGCAGCGTGCCGTCGTCGAGGACGCCTGCGGTGTGCAGGACCGCGGTGAGCGGGTGCTCCCGAGGGATCGCGTCCAGCGTCGCGGCGAGCGCCCCGCGGTCGGCGATGTCACAGGCGACCACGGACACGTCGGCTCCGTGGGCCGTGAGTTCGGCCTCCAGCTCCAGCATGCCCGCCGCGTCCCGGCCGCGACGGCTCGCCAGCAGCAGGTGCCGTACGCCGTGTTCGGCGACGAGGTGGCGGGCGAACAGCCGGCCCAGGGTGCCGGTGGCGCCGGTGATGAGGACGGTGCCCTCGGGGTTCAGGGCGGGCACGGTGTCGCCCGTCGCGGGTGACTTGGCCAGCCGCGGTACGAGCAGTGCCCCGTCCCGCAGGCTCACCTGTGCGTCCGGTACGGCCAGCGCACGGCCGAGTTCGGCCTCGGAGAGGTCCCAGTCCGTCAGGTCGAGCAGGCCGAACCGGTCGGGGTTCTCGGTCATGGCGGTGCGCACGAGGCCCCAGACGGGGGCCGAGCCGAGTCCGGCCTCCGTGCGGGCGGTGGTCGCGTCCCGGGTCACGAAGACCAGGCGCGAGTCGGCGAACCGCTCCTCGGCGAGCCACTCCTGGGCCAGCCGCAGGGCCCGGTGGGCCACGGCGCCGGGGCCGTCCTCGCCGGGGAAGGGGGCCACGACGAGCCGCGGGGTTCCGGCTATGCCGGTGAGGTCCGGGTAGCTGCCCAGGGGGGCGGGCAGAGCGTGGCCGGACGCGTCGAGGACGGCCCATCCGGCGGCCGGGGCGGCCTCCGGTGCGGGCACCCACTCCACCTGGAGCAGCGGCTTGCGGGGGGTGGCCGAGCCGGTCAGCTGCGCGGGGTCCACGGCCCGCAGGCCGAGCGTCCTCACCGACGCGATCGGCGCGCCGCTCGGGTCGGTGAGGGACAGGGCGACGCCCGAGCCTTCCGGGGTGATCCGGACGCGCAGCACGCCGGCGTTCACCGCGTGCAGCCGCACACCGGTCCAGGCGAACGGCAGCACGAGGCGGCCGTCCTCCGCGAGCGCCAGCGGGTGCAGGGCGGCGTCGAGGAGGGCCGGGTGGATCCCGAACTCGCCCGGCAGGACGTCCTTCGGGAGTGCGACCTCGGCGAACATCTCCTGGCCTGCGTGCCACAGCGCCCGCAGGCCCTGGAAGGCGGGCCCGTACTGGAAGCCCCGCTCGGCGAGCGTGTCGTAGACCGCCGTCAGGTCGACGGGCTCGGCGCCGGCCGGGGGCCAGGCGGTGTCGGCGGGTACGCCCGTACGTCCTTCCGCGTGGCCCAGTACGCCGGTGGCGTGCAGGGTCCACGGGTGGATCGCGGCGGCGTCGGACTCGGGCTCGGGGCGGGAGTGGATCGACAGTGCGCGCCGGCCCTCCTCGTCCGGGGCGTCGACCACGACCTGGAGCTGTACTCCGCCGCGGCCGTCCGGCACCAGCGGTGCCTGGAGGGTCAGTTCGTCGAGCTGGTCGAGGCCCGTGTGGTCACCCGCCCGGACGGCGAGGTCCACGAAGGCGGAGCCGGGGAGCAGCACGGTGCCGGCCACGGCGTGGTCCGCCAGCCAGGGCTGCGTGTCCAGGGCGATCCTGCCGCTCAGGACCAGCTTGTCCTCGTCGGCCATCCAGAGCGCGGCGCCGATGAGCGGGTGCCGTTCGGCGGCCATGCCGAGGCCGCCCGCGTCCCCGGCCGGTGCCGGTCCCTCCAGCCAGTGGCGCCTGCGCTGGAAGGGGTAGGTCGGCAGGTCGACGGCCGTGCCGGGGCCGCCGGTCACGGCGGCCCAGTCGAGCGGGGCGCCCGAGACGTGGGCCCGCGCCGCGGAGGCGAGGAAGTCGTCGAGTCCGCCTTCGCCCCGGTGGAGCGAGGGCACGGTGACGGCGGTGTCGTAGGGCGTGTCGTCGATCGTCTCCTGGAGCGCGATGGTCAGCACCGGGTGGGCGCTGGCCTCGATGAAGACGCGGTGGCCCTGGTCGAGCAGGGTCCGGGTGGCCTCCTCCAGCTGGACGGTCCTGCGGAGGTTGCGGAACCAGTACGCGCCGTCGAGTTCCGTGCCGTCCAGCGGCTGCCCGGTGACGGTGGAGAGGAAGGGCACCTGGACGGGGCGCGGGGTGAGCGAGGACAGGGCGTCGAGGAGCTCGTCCCGCAGGGTTTCGACGTGCGCGGAGTGGGAGGCGTAGTCGACCGGGATGCGTTTGGCACGCATCTTGTGGTCCTTGCAGTGGGCGACCAGCTCCTCCAGTGCGGTCACTTCTCCGGCGACCACCACGGAGCGCGGGCCGTTGTGTGCGGCGATGTCGATGGCGCCGTCCCAGCGGGTGATGAGTTCGCGGACCTCGTCGGCAGGCAGGGCCACCGCGACCATTCCGCCGGTACCCGCGAGCTGCACGATCGCCCGGCTGCGCAGCGCCACGACCTTCGCCGCGTCGTCGAGCGACAGCGCGCCCGACACCACGGCCGCCGCGATCTCGCCCTGGGAGTGACCGATCACCGCGTCCGGCTCGATGCCGACCGAACGCCACAGCGCGGCCAGGGAGACCATCACGGCCCACAGCGCGGGCTGCACGACCTCCACGCGGTCGAGACCGGGTGCGCCCTCCACGCCGCGCAGGACGTCCAGCAGCGACCAGTCCGTGTACGGCGCGAGCGCCCGCTCGCACTCCGTGAGTCGGGCGGCGAACACCGGGGAGGAGTCGAGGAGTTCGAGGGCCATGCCCTGCCATTGCGAGCCCTGGCCCGGGAACACGAGGACCGTCTTGCCCGGGCCCGTGGCCGTGCCCTGTGCCAGGTTCGGTGCGGAGCCGCCCGAGGCCAGCGCCTCGAGACCCGCCAGCAGTTCGTCCCGGCCGGTGCCCGAGACCGCCGCCCGGAAGGGGAGGTGCGGGGCCCGGGTCGCGAGGGCCGAGGCCACCCGCGCCGGGTCGGCGCTCTCCGGGGCCAGCAGCTCGCGCAGTTGGCCGGCGCGCGCCGCCAGGGCCGCCTCGCTCTTCGCCGAGACGACCAGCGGGAGCCCCGCCACCCCCGGCTCACGGGCCGTGGCCGGCTCCGGGCCCTGCTCCAGGACCACGTGCGCGTTGGTGCCGCTGATCCCGAAGGAGGAGACGGCCGCGCGGCGCGGACGCGCCACCTCCGGCCACGCCCGGTGCTCGGTGACCAGCTCCACCGCGCCCGTCGACCAGTCGACGTGCGGTGTCACCTCGTCCACGTGCAGCGTCGCCGGGAGCTCCGCGTTGCGCATCGCCATCAGCATCTTGATGATGCCCGCGACGCCCGCGGCGGCCTGTGTGTGGCCGATGTTCGACTTGATCGATCCAAGACGGAGCGGCTCCTCGCGGTCCTGGCCGTAGGTGGCAAGGAGCGCGTTGGCCTCGATCGGGTCCCCGAGCCGGGTGCCGGTGCCGTGCGCCTCGACCGCGTCCACCTCGTGCGGAGCGAGGCGGGCGTTGGCGAGGGCCTGGCGGATGACGCGTTCCTGCGAGGGGCCGTTGGGGGCGGTGAGGCCGTTGCTCGCACCGTCCTGGTTGACCGCGGAGCCACGGATCACACCGAGGATGTCGTGCCCGAGCCGCCGGGCGTCCGACAGGCGCTCGAGGACCAGCATGCCCGCGCCCTCGGCCCAGCCCGTGCCGTCCGCCGAGGCCGCGAAGGACTTGCAGGTCCCGTCCGGCGACAGACCGCGCTGGCGCGAGAACTCGACGAAGGTCGTCGGGGTGGACATGACGGTGACACCGCCGGCGAGCGCCATCGAGCACTCGCCCTGGCGCAGCGCCTGAGCGGCCAGGTGCACCGCCACCAGCGACGATGAGCACGCCGTGTCAAGGGTCACCGCCGGCCCTTCGAGACCGAACGTGTACGCCACCCGGCCCGACAGGACGCTGGCGATCGTGCCGGTCAGCAGATGCCCCTCGAAGCCCTCCGGGGCACGGCCGAGGCGCGATCCGTAGTCGTTGTACATGACGCCCGCGTAGACGCCGGTCGAGGAGCCGCGCAGCGAGGCGGGGTCGATGCCCCCGCGCTCCATCGCCTCCCAGGCGACCTCGAGGAGCAGGCGCTGTTGCGGGTCGGTCGCGATCGCCTCGCGCGGGCTCAGGCCGAAGAACTCGGCGTCGAACTCCGCTGCCTCGTAGAGGAATCCGCCCTTGCGCGTGTACGACGTGCCGGTCTTCTCGGGGTCCGGGTCGTAGAGGCTCTCCACGTTCCAGCCGCGGTCGGAGGGGAATTCGTCGATGGCGTCCCGGCCCTCCGCCACGAGCCGCCACAGGTCCTCGGGCGAGGAGACGCCGCCCGGGTAGCGGCAGCCCATGCCGACCACGGCGATCGGCTCGTCGAGGCCCGGGGCGTGGGCGGTCACCGTCGGGACGACGGCCGTGCCGGTGGCGTCGAGCCGGTCCAGCAGGAAGTCCGCCACCGCCTGGGGCGACGGGTGGTCGAAGACGAGGGTGGTGGGCAGTCGCAGTCCGGTCACCGAGCCCAGCCGGTTGCGCAGTTCGACCCCGGTGAGGGAGTCGAAGCCGGCGTCCTTGAAGGTCCTGGCGGGGTCGATGTCGGCGTCGGCGCCGTGGCCGAGGACCAACGCCACGGTCTCCCGTACGGTCCGCAGTACGGCCTGTGCCCGCTCCTCGGCGGTCAGCGCGGTCAGTCGCTGGGCCCATGACGAGTCGGCGCCGCGGGCGACGCCTGCGGCCTGCCTGCGGACGCGGACCAGGCCGGTGAACAGCCCGGGGAGCGCGTCCTCCTGGGCGCGGGCGCGCAGGGCGCCCAGGTCGAGTTCGGCGGGGACCAGCAGTGGCTCCGCGGAGGCGAGGGCCGCGTCGAACAGATCGAGCCCCAGTCGCGGGGTCAGCGGGACGATTCCGCTGCGCTTCCACCGCGCGACGTCGGCGTCGGCGAGGGTGCCGGCCATGCCGTCGGCGCTGTCCCACAGGCTCCACGCGAGGGAGGTGGCGGGCAGGTCCTGGGCGCGGCGGTGGTGCGCGAGGGCGTCGAGGAAGGTGTTCGCGGCCGCGTAGTTGGCCTGGCCCGCGTTGCCCATGAGACCCGCGATGGACGAGAACATGACGAACGAGGCGAGGCCGAGGCGTTCGGTGAGGCGGTGGAGGTTCCAGGCCGCGTCGACCTTCGGACGCATCACCCGCTCCAGATGGCCGGCCGAAAGCGAGGCGACCGTCGCGTCGTCCAGGACACCCGCCGTGTGCACCACGGCGGTCAGCGGGCGCTCGGCCGCGACCTCGTCCAGCAGCTCCGCCAGCGCGTCGAAGTCCGACACGTCGCACGCCGCGACCCGGGCGCGAGCACCCGACTCCGCGAGCTCCGCCACGAATTCGGCGGCGCCCGGGGTCTCCTCGCCGCGTCGCGACACCAGCAGCAGGTGCCGCGCGCCGTGCTGCGTCACCAGCCGGCGCGTCACCAGGCGGCCCAACGTGCCCAGAGCACCGGTCACCAGGACCGTACCCTCCGGGTCCAGGCCCGCCGCCGCACCCGCCACGGCACCCGCGGCACCTGTCAGACGCGGTACGAACAACGCGCCGCCCCGCACCGCCACCTCGGGCTCGCCCGAAGCGAGCACGGCAGGCAGCAGCTCCGGGCCGTCCTCGTCCGCGTGGACGAGGACCAGCCGGCCGGGCTGCTCGGTCTGTGCCGTACGGATCAGGCCCACGAGCGGGGCCGTGTGCAGCGCGCCGTCCGGCACGACGAGGACGAGGCGGCTCTCCGCGAGCTGCGGGGCGGCCAGCCATTCCCGTACCGCCGCCAGTCCGCGCGCCGCCGTGGCGTGGGTCCGGTCGAGTACGTCACCGGTGGCGCCGGCGGTGAGCTCCTCTTCGCCGATCACCACGAACTCCGGTACGGCGGCTCCGTCGTCGGCCGCGGTGCCGAGCGCGGCGAGGTCGGCGTAGGGCGTCTCGGCAAGGCGGATCCACCGCTCGTCGGTGACCGGCTCGGCCGCCGGGACGGCTTCCCAGGCCACCCGGTACAGGGACTCCACGGCCGGGCCCGCGACGGCGAGCTGATCGCGGGCGATCGGCCGCAGGGCGACCGACTCGATCGTCGCCACCGGGGCGCCGGTGGCGTCGGCGAGGGCGAGCCGGGCCGTGTCCTGGCCGGTACGGGTCCAGCGGACGCGCAGCACCGTGGCGCCGACCGCGTGCAGTGCGAAGCCGGAGAACGAGAACGGCAGCCGGATCGTGCTGTCGTCCTGCGCCGCGGCCGCGGCCTCCAGCACGAGGGGGTGCAGGACCGCGTCGAGGAGGGCGGGGTGCGCGCCGAAGCGCGCGGCGTCGGTGTGGAGCTGCTCGGGCAGGGTGACCTCGGCGAAGAGGTCGTCGCCTGCGCGCCAGGCGGCGCGCAGGCCGTGGAAGGCCGGCCCGTAGCCGTAGCCGAGGGCGTCGAGGCGGTCGTAGACGCCGTCCAGCGGTACGGGGGTGGCGTCGGCCGGGGGCCACTGGTCCAGGGAGACGCCGGGCGAGGGGACGGTGGACGTGAGCAGGCCGGCCGCGTGGGCGGTCCACTGCTCATCGCCGGTGCGCGAGTACACGGTGAACCGGCGGTCGCCGCGCGCGTCGGCGGCCTCGGCGGTCAGCCGCAGCTGGGTGCCGGTCTTCCGGGGGAGGACCAGGGGTGCCTGGAGGGTGAGTTCCTCGACGGTGGCGTAGCCCAGCTGTTCGGCGGCGGTGCCCGCGAGCTCCAGGAACAGCGTCCCGGGAACCAGGACCGTCCCGCCGATCGCGTGGTCGGTCAGCCACGGGTGCGAGGACAACGACACCGCGGCGGAGAACTGCACCGCGTCACCGTCGGGATCCGTGATGACGGCGGCCAGCAACGGGTGGTCCACAGCGGTCAGGCCCAGTCCCGCCGCGTCGCCGGAGCGCGGCGTGTCCAGCCAGAAACGCCGGCGCTGGAAGGCGTACGTGGGCAGTTCCACCACCGCGGAACCCGGCAGGAACCCTTCCCAGTCCACACCCACACCATGTACGTGCACCGCACCCAGGGCCGCCAGGAGGGAACGCTTCTCGGTGCGGTCCTTGCGCAGTACCGGCACCACGACGACGCCCTCGGTGTCGGCCAGGCACTCCCCCGCCAGACCCGCCAGCGTCCCGTCCGGACCCAGCTCCACAAAAGCCGTCACACCCAGACCGGCGAGCGTGGCGATACCGTCGGCGAAGCGGACCGCCGAACGGGCCTGCACAGCCCAGTACTCGGCGGTGAACTCCTCCACCACCTCACCGGTGACATTCGAGACGACCGGAATCCGCGGAACCGAATGCGTCAACTCCCGCGCTATAGCGGTGAGTTCATCCAGCATTCCGTCCAGGTGCGCGGAGTGGAAAGCGTGACTCACCTTCAGCCGCGTCGCCTTCACACCCTCCCCGCGAGCCAGCTCAAGCACGTCCAGGACGGCCGTCTCGTCACCCGAGATCACCGTGCTCGCCGGACTGTTGTACCCCGCCACATCCACACCCGGACGGCCTTCGAGCCACTTCGCTACGCGTGCTTCGCCGGCGTTCAGGGCGACCATCGCCCCGCCATCGGCCACACCCTCCATCAGACGGGCCCGCGCACACACCAGACGCGCCGCGTCCTCAAGAGAGAGCACACCCGACACGTGGGCCGCCGCCAGCTCACCCACCGAGTGGCCCACCAAATAGTCCGGGGCCACCCCGTGATGCGACAGCAGGCGGAACAGGGCCACCTCGACCGCGAACAACGCCGGCTGCGTGAACACCGTCCGCCGAAGCAGCTCCGGCTCACTCTCGATGACACCGGCGAGGGACCGGTCCAGGTGGACGTCGAGCGCCCTGGCCACCTCGTCGAACGCGGCCGCGAAGACCGGCTCCGACGCATACAGCTCACGGCCCATACCCAGGCGCTGGCTGCCCTGCCCGGAGAACAGGAACGCCACCGCACCCGCCCGGGTGGCGTCACCCGGGGTCAGCGCCCGCAGCGCGGCCAGGAGTTCCTCGCGGGTCTCGCCCACGACCACCGCCCGGTGATCGAGACGAGCACGCGATACGGCCAGCGAACGGCCCACCGCCGCGATGTCCAGCTCCGGCCGCTTCTCAAGGAACGACACCAGCCGGTCCGCCTGCTCCGACAGGGCTGCCTGCGACGTGCCCGACACCACCCACGGCACCGGGCCCGGCGCCGCGACCTCGTCCACCGGCGCTTCGCTCTCCGGGACCTGCTCGACGATGAGGTGTGCGTTGGTCCCGCTGATACCGAAGGACGAGACGCCCGCCCGGCGCGGACGGTCCAGCTCCGGCCACTCCTGGGCCCGCGTCAGCAGCTCCACCGCGCCGGCCGACCAGTCGACGTGCGAGGTCGGCTCGTCCACGTGCAGCGTCGCCGGGAGGACCCCGTTGCGCATGGCCAGGACCATCTTGATCACGCCGGCCACACCCGCCGCGGCCTGCGCGTGACCGATGTTCGACTTCAGCGAGCCGAGTCGGAGCGGCTCCTCGCGGTCCTGGCCGTAGGTGGCAAGCAGCGCCTGCGCCTCGATCGGGTCCCCGAGTTTTGTACCCGTGCCGTGCGCCTCCACCGCGTCCACCTCGGACGGCGACAGGCGGGCGTCGGCCAGCGCGGCGCGGATGACCCGCTCCTGCGAAGGCCCGTTCGGGGCGGTCAGACCGTTGCTCGCACCGTCCTGGTTCACGGCGGAGCCACGGATCACCGCGAGCACCTGGTGCCCGTTGCGCTCCGCGTCCGACAGCCGCTCCAGCACCAGCAGGCCCACGCCCTCGGCCCAGCCCGTGCCGTCCGCCGACGAGGAGAACGCCTTGCACCGTCCGTCGGGGGACAGTCCGCGCTGCCGGGAGAACTCCACGAACATGCCGGGCGTGGCCATGACGGAGACGCCGCCGGCGAGGGCCACGGACGACTCGCCCCGGCGCAGCGACTGTGCGGCGAGGTGGAGCGCGACGAGTGAGGAGGAGCAGGCGGTGTCGACCGTCACCGCCGGGCCCTCCAGGCCGAAGGTGTAGGCCAGCCGGCCCGAGGTGACGCTGGCGGTGTTGCCCGTCAGCAGGTAGCCGTCGTACCCGCCGGACGGCTCGTGCAGCCGCGGCCCGTACTCCTGTGCCGTCGCGCCCACGTAGACGCCGGCGCGGGTGCCACGCAGCGCGGCGGGGTCGATGCCCGCCTGCTCGAACGCCTCCCAGGCCGTCTCCAGGAGCAGCCGCTGCTGGGGCTCCATCGCCGCCGCCTCGCGAGGGCTGATGCCGAAGAACTCGGCGTCGAACCGGTCCGCGTCGTGCAGGAAGCCGCCTCTGGTGGCGTAGGTCTTGCCGGGGCTGTCCGGGTCGGCGGCGAAGAGCGCGTCGAGGTCCCAGCCCCGGTTGGTCGGGAACCCGTCGACCGCGTCGACCTCGCCGGTGACCAGACGCCACAGGTCCGCCGGGGAGGCGACCCCTCCCGGCAGCCGGCAGGCCATGCCGACGATCGCGATCGGCTCGTCGGGGGCCATGGTCTCGTAGGCGTCGTCGCCTGGGCCCTGCTCCTGGTCCAGGCCACGGAGTTGGTCCCCGAGGTGGTCGGCGAGCGAGGCCGGGGTCGGGTAGTTGAAGAGGAGGCCGGCGGGGAGCGAGAGGCCGGTGGCCGTGTTCAGCGCGTTCCGCAGTTCGAGGGCCGAGAGGGAGTCGAAGCCCAGGTCCTTGAAGGTCGTGTCGATGTCCACGTCGCGCGCCGAGCCGTGGCCGAGCACCGCTGCCACATGGGCGCGCACCAGCTCCAGCTCGTCGCCGCGCGGCGCGGCTCGCTTCGGGCCGCTCTGTCCGGCCGCGGCGGTCAGGACCCGGGCGGGTCCGGTCGCCGGACCGTCCAGCCAGTAGGGCTGCCGCTGGAAGGCGTACGTGGGCAGTTCCACCACCGCGGAACCCGGCAGGAACCCTTCCCAGTCCACACCCACACCATGTACGTGCACCGCACCCAGGGCCGCCAGGAGGGAACGCTTCTCGGCGCGGTCCTTGCGCAGCACCGGCACCACGACGACGCCCTCGGTGTCGGCCAGGCACTCACCCGCCAGACCCGCCAGCGTCGCATCCGGACCCAGCTCCACGAACGCCGTCACACCCAGACCGGCCAGCGTCGCGATACCGTCGGCGAAGCGGACCGCCGAACGGGCCTGCACAGCCCAGTACTCGGCGGTGAACTCCTCCACCACCTCACCGGTGACATTCGAGACGACCGGAATCCGCGGAACCGAATGCGTCAACTCCCGCGCTACAGCGGTGAGTTCATCCAGCATTCCGTCCAGGTGCGCGGAGTGGAAAGCGTGACTCACCTTCAGCCGCGTCGCCTTCACACCCTCCCCGCGAGCCAGCTCCAGGACCTCCAGGACGGCCGTCTCGTCACCCGAGATCACCGTGCTCGCCGGACTGTTGTACCCGGCCACACTCACACCCGGACGGCCTTCGAGCCATCCGGAGACCCGCTCCTCACCCGCGTTCAGGGCAACCATGGCCCCGCCCTCGGCGACACCCTCCATCAGACGGGCCCGCGCACACACCAAACGCGCCGCGTCCTCAAGGGAGAGCACACCCGACACGTGGGCCGCCGCCAGCTCACCGACCGAGTGGCCCACCAAATAGTCCGGGGTCACCCCGTGATGCGCCAGCAGGCGGAACAAAGCCACCTCGACCGCGAACAACGCCGGCTGCGTGAACACCGTCCGCTGAAGCAGCTCCGGCTCACCCTCGATCACCGCGGCGAGCGAACGGTCCAGATACACGTCAAGAGCCGCAACGACCTCGTCGAACGCGGCCGCGAAGACCGGCTCCGACGCATACAGCTCACGGCCCATACCCAGGCGCTGGCTGCCCTGCCCGGAGAACAGGAACGCCACCGCGGCGCCGGGCACCGTACGACCCGACACGACACCGGCCGCGGGCATCCCCGCGGCCAGGGCCCGAGCGCCCGCCAGCAGCTCCTCACGGGTCTCCCCCGCGATCACCGCGCGGTGGTCGAACCGCGATCGTGCCACCGCGAGCGAACGGCCCACCGCCGCGACGTCCAGTTCCGGGCGCTCCTCAAGGAACGTCACCAGTCGCTCCGCCTGACCGGTCAGGGCCTCCGCCGACTTGCCCGACACCACCCACGGCACCACATCCGAGCCGGGCTCCGCCGCGGGCGACTTCGTCTCCGCCGGCTCGGTGCGCCAGTCCGACAGCACGACGTGGCAGTTGGTACCGCCCATGCCGAACGAGCTGACACCCGCGTAGAGCGGCTCGTCCGGCCGCGGCCACGGTTCGACGCGGTGCTGTACGGCGAGCTTCAACTCGTCGAAGGGGATGGCGGGGTTGGGGGTTTCGAAGTTCAGGCTGGGCACGAGTTCGCGGTGGCGGATGCAGAGCGCCGCCTTCAGCAGGCCGACGATGCCGGCGGCGCCCTCCAGGTGACCGACGTTGGTCTTCACCGACCCGACCCGCAGTTCGGCTCCGTCCACGCGGCCGTCACCGAGCACCGCGCCCAGCGCCGACGCCTCGACCGGGTCGCCCAGCTTGGTGCCCGTGCCGTGCACTTCGACGAACTGCACCTGCTCAGCGGCCACGTCGGCACGCTCGTACGCCTGTCGCAGGACATCCTGCTGGCCGGCCGGGCTCGGTACCGTGAGGCCCTCGGTCGTCCCGTCGTTGTTCATCGCGCTGCCGCGCAGCACGCAGTAGACCGGGTCGCCGTCCGCCAGTGCGGCGTGCAGCGGCTTGAGCACCACGAACGCGCCGCCCTCGCCGCGTACGTAGCCATTGGCCCGTGCGTCGAACGTGAAGCTCAGGCCGTCGGGCGACAGTGCGCCGAACCGCTCCGCGCCGATGGTGCTGTCCGGTATCAGGTTGAGGTTGACGCCGCCCGCGACGGCCATGGCGGACTCGCCGCGACGCAGGCTCTCGACGGCCAGGTGCACGGCGACCAGCGAGGAGGACTGGCCGGTGTCCACGGCCGCGCTCGGCCCGTGCAGGCCCAGGGTGTAGGAGATCCGGTTGGCGACGACGCCGCGGTTGAGACCGGTCAGGGTGTGGGGGGTGATGCCGTCGGCCCCGTGCTGGTGCGTGAGGGCGGCGTAGTCGTCGGCGATGACACCGACGAAGACACCGGTCCGGCTGTCGGCGAGATCGGACGGGAGGATCCTGGCGTCCTCCAGGGCCTCCCAGGCGAGTTCGAGCATGAGCCGCTGCTGCGGGTCCATCGACGACGCCTCACGCGGGCTGATGCCGAAGAAGCCCGCGTCGAAGCCGCTGACGTCCTCCAGGTAACCCCCTGGCCTGGCGGGCAGTTCGGGGCGGCCCGCCGGGGGCGCGCCGATCGCACTGCGGCCGTCGCGCAGCAACTGCCACAGCTGAGCGGGGTTCTCCGCACGCGGCAGTCGGCAGGACATACCGACGATGGCGATCGCCTCGGTCGATGTCGACGTGTCTGCTTGGAATTCAACCATGTCGAACTGCCCCACCTATTGGTACGTACGATGCCTGAGCGGAGAAGCAGCACCCGCAGCCGTGCCGCGGGTGCTACGCCGATTGCTTCTGTGGCGGCCGGTCGGCCGCATCTGCTTTCTGTGCGGCTACGAGCCGGCGGCCGGTTCGTATTGCGAGACGAGCGTCCGCTTGAGAACTTTTCCGCTGGATCCCAGCGGGAGAGCGTCGGTGAACTCGACTCGACGGGGGTATTTGTATGCGGCGAGCCGCTCTTTGCCCCATGCGATGATCTCGTCGTCCGTGCCCGGGGTGATGTCCTGCGGCCGGGCCGGCACCACGACCGCCCAGACCTCCTCACCGAGTTCGGGGTGCGGAACACCGATGACCGCCACCTGTGCCACGGCCGGATGCTTGACGAGGATCTCCTCGATCTCGCGCGGGTAGACGTTGTAGCCGCCGCGCAGGATCAGGTCCTTCTTGCGGCCTACGACCGAGAGGTAGCTGTCGCCGTCCAGCCGGCCGAGATCGCCGGTGCGGAACCAGCCGTCGGTCAGGACCTCGGCGGTGAGGTCCGGGCGGCCGAGGTATCCGGCCATGACGGTCGGACCGGACACCACGATCTCGCCCACCTCGCCGACGGGCAGGAGATCGATCCCGTCGGAGTTCGGCCGGGTGATACCGACATTGATGCCGGTGATCGGAACACCGACTGTTCCGGGGCGGAACGTCAGGCCGGGGTAGTGGTAGGCGACGCTGCAGGAGGTCTCGGTCATGCCGTAGCCCTCGTACACGGGACAGCCGAACGTGTTCCGGATGTCGTCGAGGGTCTTGACCGCGAGCGCCGATCCGCCGCTGTACACGCGGTCGAGCCGGGGCACCGGCTCTCCCTGGGCCACCGCGTCGAGCAACTTGACGTACATGGTCGGTACACCCATGAACACCGTGCACCGGTGTTCCGTCATCAGCGCGAGAGCCTCCCGGCCGGAGAACCTCTCCATCATGACCAGGGAGATACCGGCGCGGAAGCCGGTCAGCATGGCGCAGATCTGTCCGAAGCCGTGCGACAGCGGCAGGCACCCGAGCAGGACGTCGTCACCGCGGAACGCGTACGGAGTGGTGACCATCCTCTCCACGTTGAACAGGATGTTCCGGTGGGTGAGCATCACCCCTTTCGGTTCACCTGTCGTACCGGACGTGTAGAACACCACCGCGACGTCGTCGGGTTCCCGCATCTCGAACGTGTCGAGCGGCGGGGTGTCCTGTGCCGCGCTCTCCAGGTCGACCGTGCCCGCGGGGCCCGGGCCGACGGTGAGGAGCTGGGTGCCGAGCGGCTCCGCCGCCTCTCTCGCCCGGGCGAGCAACGAGTCGGCGCACACCAGGAAACGGGCGTCGGCATCGGCCAGTACGTGCCCGATCTCCGACGCGGTCGCCATGCCATTGAGCGGGATTACGACAGCGCCGGCCGCCAGCGCGCCGAAGTACACGACGGGGAACCGCGGGGTGTCGACCAGGAGCATGGCGACCCGGTCGCCCGGCCGTACCCCGTTGGCCCGGAGCACGGCGGCGTAGCGACGTGCCTGTTCCCACAGCCATCCGTAGGTGTAGTGCTCGGACTCGTGGATGACGGCGGAGTGGTCGGGTCGCTGCGCCGCCGTGT
Source organism: Streptomyces sp. NPDC030991 (assembly GCF_055571235.1). NCBI lineage: Bacteria > Bacillati > Actinomycetota > Actinomycetes > Kitasatosporales > Streptomycetaceae > Streptomyces > Streptomyces sp. NPDC030991. The sequence continues at coordinate 320,469 of NZ_JBVIFR010000010.1, read as the reverse complement.
CGGCCAGCACACCGGCAACTGACATGGTCATTACGACGGCAGTCCGTCTTTCGCGGCGGTACGGGCGCCGCCACCGCGCCGCCCGGTCGTGAACCAGTCACGGGAACTCGCGGTCGGAATGTTCAGTTCCTTCCAGATCCCGTGCAGGGCGTGGGCGAAGTTCTCGACGTCTTCCTGCTCGTGCACGGCGGACGGAGCGATCCGCAGGATCTCCTCGCCCGCGGGCACGCTGGGGGCGTTGATGGACTGGACGTAGATGCCGTGCCGCTCGAACAGCAGCCGGGACGCCTGCTTGCACATGTCGTCGTCGCCGACGAAGGCCGACACGATGTGGGAGTCCGTCGAGATGAACGGGATGTCGGCCTCGATCAGGAGGCTGTGCAGGTGCCGCGCGTTCTCCGAGAGGACCTTGCGCTCGACATCGGAGGAGCGCAGGTACTGGACCGACGCCAGCGCACCGGCCGCGATCGCCGGCGGCAGCGAGGTGGTGAAGACGAACGAGCGCGAATAGGTGCGCACCGCGTCCACGAGGGCGGCCGGTCCCGCGATGTAGCCGCCGACCGTTCCGTACCCCTTGGCCAGGGTGCCCATCACGACCGTGAACCGGTCGGCGATGCCTTCCTGCGCGGCGATGCCGGCGCCCTGCGGACCGTACATGCCGACGGCGTGGACCTCGTCGATGTAGGTCGTGGCACCGTACTTGTCGGCGATGTCGGCGATCTCGGCGAGCGGCGCCACGTTGCCCGACATGGAGTAGACCGTTTCCGCGACGATGAGCTTCGGGGAGTCGGCGGGAGCGGCCGCGATCAGCTCTTCGAGGTGGGCGACGTCGTTGTGCCTGAAGACGTGCTTCTTCGCGCCGCTGTGCCGGAGACCGTCGATGATCGAGGCGTGGTTCTTCGCGTCGGAGAACACGACGGTGTCTTCCGGCATCCCCGCCAGCACGGAGAGGGAGCCCTCGTTGGCCGTGTACCCCGAGGTGAAGAGGATGGCGGCTTCCTTGCCGTGCAGATCCGCCAGTTCGTTCTCGAGGCGGACGTGGTGGTGGTTGGTTCCACCGATGTTCCGGGAGCCTCCGGAGCCCACGCCGTGGACATCGATCGCGCTCTGCACGGCCGCGATGACCTGGCGGTTCTGGGCCATTCCCAGATAATCGTTGCTGCACCAGACACTGACTTCCGAGTCCACCCCGTCGCGCCGCGCGGAGGCCAGCGGGTAACTACCGGAGCGACGGCCTATCTCCAGGAATTCGCGCTTGCTCTCAGCAAGGTCCTCAGCGGTTTTCCCGTTCAGGTATGATGCCAGGTGGGCGTTCATTCTTTCGCCTTTTCGACGTAGCGGTGGGGTTGTTACGCGAACCAATTGGTCTGCGTCAGACATATTGCGATCTCAGGAGCACCTTGTCGGGCTTTCCGCTGCTGTTCATCGGCAGAGCGCTCAGGACATGTATCTGCTCGGGCACGTGGATCGGGGAGAGCGTCTCGGCGATCCTGGCGCGGATGTTCTCCACTTCGACCACCTCGGCCGGATCGCATTCGATCGCGGCGTGGATGTGCTCGCTGCCGTCCTCGTCCCGCACGCCGTAGACGGCGGCGTGGCGGACGCCCGGGTGGGAGAGGATCTCCGCCTCGAGAACGATGGGGTGGACCTTGACGCCGCCGACCTTGATGACGTCGGCCACCCGGCCCAGAAGTGTCAGATATCCTCGTTCGTCGAGATAGCCGATATCTCCGGTGAAGTACCAGCCGTCGCGGAGGACTTGGGCCGTCAGTTCCGGTTCGCCGTTGTAGCCGTCCATCATCTGGGGCGAGCGGACGCGAACCTCGCCGATTTCACCGGTCGCCAGCTGCGCACCCGTTTCCGAGTTGCAGACAACGATCTCCACGTAAGGGAAGGGCCGCCCGACGGTGGCCGCGAGCTCCGGGTCGCCGTGTTCCGGGGGCGTCAGGGTCGTGATGCGGCCGCACTCGGTCGCGGCGTACCCCTGCCACAGCACGGGACCGAAGATCCGGAACGCCTGGGTGAGCCGGGCGGGCGCCGCGGGGCTGCCGCCGTAGACGATCCGCTTCAGCGAGCCCAGGCCCGCGGCTTCCACCGCGTCCCTGTCGCGGATTCCCCGCTCAAGCAGGTGGTCGATGATCTGGAACACGTGGTTCGAGGCCATGAACGTCCACGCGATCTCCTTCTCCGCGGAGACGGTGTCCACGAGTTTCCCGGCGTCGAACTTCTCGTGGACGTAGAGCGCTCCGCCCATGGTGAGGGCCGCGTCCGCCATCGGGGCCACGCCATGGCTCAGCGGCGTCGACACCAGGAGCGACGCGCAGTCGGCTTCACGGCCGAGCTCCACCCACGCACGCAATGTGGCTTCCCACGCGTGGCCCGCCACCCGGATTCCCTTGGGCCGTCCCGTGCTGCCACTGGTGTAGTTGATGACGGCCAGCGCGTCCGGCTCCCACGACGCGGCGTCCGGGACACCGGCGGCGTCGGACCGGCCGGCCTCACCGCCGCCCTCGTGCTGAGGTCGCGTCACCGGGATCCCACTGGCGGCAGCGAGCTCTGCCGCGCGCTCCGAGCTTTCGGCGTCGGCGTAGACGGTCACGGCCGCGGTCTCACGCAGGATCTGGATCTGGTGATCCAGCGGAAGGACCGTGGCCCTGGTGCCGGGGTTGGTGGTGCGCAAATAGCACACGCCACCGCCGAGCAGATGGGTCGCGTACCGCACGGTGAGCGTCTCGGGGCTGTTGGGTGCGACCAGGATCGCCACCACGTCCCCTTCGCCCACCCCGCTGTCGCGCAGCGCACGAAACGTTTCAGTCACCGACCGGATCAGATCGGCACCGGAGAAGGATTCCCCACGCCAGTGGAAGACATCTCGTTCCGGCGCGTCCGCGAGCAGTGAGAGGATCTCCGCCACATAACTCTTGCTTGCGCTCCACCAATGCTCGGGCAGACTCATGGGACCTTCCTTTGATTTCGCCGATCATGGCGATGCAATGCGATCGGGCGGTGCGTTCTTCGCCGTGAACTCGATATGCCGTGCAATGCAGATAAGTAAGAGATCTGACCTGTGATCAACTTCAGGCCGTAACTCTGTCCCCCGCTGCTAGCGGGGCGCTCGACTCCAGCCGGACCGGCCCGCGGTGGTCACGTCCGCGCGGGGCGCCTGAGCTTCGCTCGACTCCGGCCGGAGCCGCCGTCCCGGGCCTCCTGAGAATCCGGCCCCCGCTCCGCCCGTTGGGCCACGGTGTGGACATGCCAGAGCCCTCGGGCGTCTGCGTTCCTCACCCCCCACCCGACGGAAGTGCGGTTTTCGATGGCTACTTTCCTGTACAGACTCGGCCGCTTCGCCTTCCGGCGACGCGGCCTCGTGACGCTGCTGTGGGTCCTGATCGTCTGTGGTGTCGGTGCCGCGGCCTCGTCCGCTCCGGCGCCGCCGACCGAGCAGTTCTCGATGCCGGGCACCGAGTCGCAGAAGGCGTTCGACCTGCTGGAGGAGAAGTTCCCGGACGCCGGCGCCGAGGGTGCCACGGCCCGTGTGGTGATCCGCGCGCCCGAGGGCAGGAAGATCGCTGACGAGAAGGAGGCGATCCGCGAACTCGTCGGTGAACTGGACCGGGCGCCCCAAGTGGAGGGCGTCGCCGACCCGTTCACCGCCGGCTCGGTCAGCGACGACGGCCGCACCGCCTACGCGCTGGTGACCTACGAGGTCTCCGCGCCCGACCTCACCGACCAGGCGCACGACGCACTCACCGAGGCGACCGACCGGGCCCGCGACGGTGGCCTCACCGTCGAGGCGGGCGGCGACGCGGTCCTGGTCGACGCGGCCATGTCCGGCGCCGGTGAGCAGGTCGGTGTCCTGCTCTCGGCCGTCATCCTCTTCCTCACCTTCGGCTCGCTCGTCGCCGCCGGCATGCCGCTGCTCACGGCCCTGATCGGGGTCGGCGTCGGCGTGTCCGCCATCGCCGCGCTCGGCAGCACCCTCGGGCTGTCCGCCACGACGTCGACGCTGGCCATGATGATCGGCCTCGCGGTCGGTATCGACTACGCCCTGTTCATCGTCTCCCGCTACCGTGCCGAGATCGCCGAGGGCCACACCCCCGAGGAGGCCGCGGGCCGGGCGAGCGGCACCGCCGGTTCGGCCGTCGTCTTCGCCGGGCTGACGGTCATCATCGCGCTGGCCGGCCTCGCGGTCGTCGACATTCCGGTCCTCACCAAGATGGGCCTCGCCGCCGCGGGTACGGTCGCCGTCGCCGTGCTGATCGCGGTCACCTTCGTGCCCGCCCTGCTCGGCTTCGCGCCGCGCCGGGTGCTGCGCGTCGCCGACCGCCGGCTCGTCCGGACCAAGAAGCCGCTGTCGGAGCGCGCGCGGCGCAGGTCAGAGAAGAAGGCGGCGCGGTCGGACGCGCGGACCAGGCCGGTCCTGTCCGCCCGCTGGGCCGCGTTCGTGGTGCGCCACCCGCTCGGTGTGCTCCTCCTCGCCGTCGTCGGTCTCGGTGCGCTCGCCCTGCCCGCGACCAGGCTGGAGCTCGGCCTGCCCGGCGAGGGCACGATGGCCACCGACACCACCCAGCGCAAGGCGTACGACCTGCTGTCCGACTCCTTCGGCCCCGGCTTCAACGGTCCGCTGACACTCACCGTCGAGGGCAAGGACGCCGCCGCGGCCGGTGACAAGGTCGGCGAGGCCCTGGAGAAGACCCCGGGCGTCGACTCGGTCTCGAAGGCCACGCCCAACAAGGCGGGCGACACGGCCATCCTCAGCGTCGTACCGACGACCGGCCCGACCGACGCCGCGACCGAACAACTGGTCAAGGACGTGCGCGAGCGGGCCTCCGCGCTCGGGGCGTCCGCGGGGGCCACCCGGATCCTGGTGACCGGCCAGACCGCGCTGTTCATCGACTTTTCACGGACCCTGTCCGACGCCCTGCTGCCCTACCTGGCCCTGGTGGTCGGCCTTGCCTTCCTGCTGTTGCTCCTGGTGTTCCGGTCGGTCCTGGTGCCGCTGAAGGCGGCGCTCGGCTTCCTGCTCTCGGTGAGCGCGGCGCTGGGCGCGGTCGTCGCGGTGTTCCAGTGGGGCTGGGCCGCCGACGTCTTCGGCATCGAGCAGCCCGGCCCGATCATGACGACGATGCCGATCTTCATGATCGGCGTGGTCTTCGGTCTCGCCATGGACTACGAGGTCTTCCTCGTCACGCGGATGCGTGAGGCGTACGTCCACGGCGCCCCGGCGAAGGAGGCCGTCGTCACCGGGTTCCGGCACAGCGGGCGGGTGGTCGCGGCCGCCGCGCTCATCATGATCAGCGTCTTCTCCGGCTTCGTCGTCGAGGTCAACGACCTGGTCAAGATGATGGGCTTCGGTCTCGCCTCGGCCGTCCTGTTCGACGCGTTCGTGGTCCGCATGGTGATCGTGCCCGCCGTGCACTCGCTGCTCGGCGACGCCGCCTGGTGGCTGCCGAAGTGGCTCGACCGGTTGCTGCCGAACGTGGACGTCGAGGGCGAGAAGCTGCGCCGGCGGCTGCGGTCCGCTCCGCCGCGGGGTTCGCGGGACGGGAGCGGGCACGAGCGGGACCTCGTACCGTCCGCTTCCCAGGACTGAGGTCGCGCCGGGCCGTGCCGCGGGTCCGCCGCGGCACGGCCCGGGCGTCGGGGCGCAGACGAGGGCTCTCAGGTCCAGAGCAGGCCGGCGACGGCCAGGCAGACCGTGGTCAGACCGGCCGCCATCGCGAGGAAGGTCAGCCGCGTGCTGCCGGTCAGCCGGGGCCAGGACCGCACGGGGTCCTCGACGAAACGCTTGGACAGATAGGCGAGTACCAGCGCCGTGGCCAGGACACCCAGGCGGACAGGGAGGTCCAGCACCCCGTCGGAGACGGCGAGGGGCATCAGGATGAGCAGCGGCCAGTGCCACAGGTAGAGCGAGTAGCTGATGCCGCCGAGGAGTTGGACGGGCTTCGACGAGGTCACCGGGGTGTGCCACTGCCGGTGCGGGGTGCTTCCGGCGGCGATGACGAGGGCCGTTCCCAGGGTCGGGAGCAGGGCCGCGGTGCCGGGGTAGGGCGTGAGGCCGGTGAAGTGGACCGCGGAGCCCACGAGCGCGGTGAGGCCGACGAGGGAGGCCACGTTGGCGACGGGCGCGGGCAGGACGAGTCGTCTGCCGAGCAGGGGGATCGCCGCGCCGACCGCGAACTCCCATACGCGGACCGGGGTCGTGAAGAAGGCGGCGTTCGGGTCCGCCTCGGTGAGGTGGACGCACCAGGCCAGCGAGGCGAGTCCCAGCACGGCGACGCCCGCCAGGCGCGCCCAGGGCTTGCGCAGGGTGAACAGCAGCAGGAGGAGCAGGGGCCACACGAGGTAGAACTGCTCCTCGACCGACAGCGACCAGAAGTGTGCCACCGCGGTGACCTTCATCGGGTCGACGGGCTCGGTGCCGAGCAGCCAGTTCTGTCCGTACAGGGCGCTGGCCAGCACCTGGCGGGCCGAGTCGGACCAGCGCTCCTGCGGGAGCAGGGTGTGTACGGCGACGACGACGCTGACCAGTACCAGCAGCGCTGCGGGCAGCAGGCGGCGGATGCGCCGGGCGTAGAAGTCCGCGATCCGGATGCGGCCGGTGGCCTCGATCTCCTGGATCAGGTGCGCGCTGATCAGGTAGCCGGAGATCACGAAGAAGGCGTCGACGCCGACGAAGCCGGCGGTGAGCACGGTCGGCCACAGGTGGTGGAAGACGACGAGTCCCACGGCCAGGGCACGCAGTGCCTGGATGTCCGGGCGGAAGCCGGTCTGTGGGGCGCGGGTGGCACCGGGTCTTTCGAGGGTGGGTTGTGCGGTCGGCATGGCACTCCTAGGGCACTGGTCTGGTGGGAGCGTGCGGGAGTGGACCAGTGGCTCTGCGTCCTGGTCCCGCACCGGGGCAAGGACGCTCGTCCGCGGAGCTTTTGGTGGGGTCGCCCTCGGGTGGACGCTCTCAGGATCCGGTGGAGTGCCGCACAAGATGTGGTCGAGTCCGGCTTGCGCGCCGGGCGAGAGGTGCGTGCCGGGGCCGCGGCTTCGCGGTCCCGGCGGGCCGCGCCTCAGAGCACCGCGCCCTCCTTCGTCCGCCTGCGCAGGGTCGGCCTGCTGGACCGGGCGAGGTCCTTCCACATGTCCGACAGGCCGCTGACGGTACGGGCGGCGAACAGCCGGCGGATCGACACCTCCTGGTTCAGCTCCGCGCGGATCAGGCCGACCAGCCGGATCGCCCGCAGCGAGTTGCCGCCGAGGTCGAAGAAGTCCTCGTCGATGCCGACCCGGTCCAGTTCGAGCACGTCGGCGAAGGCCGCCGCCAGTTTCCGCTCGGTGTCGTTGCGCGGCGCCCGGTACGTCTGGTCGTCGAACTCGGGTGCCGGCAGGGCGGAGCGGTCCAGCCGTCCGTCGGCGGTGACCGGCAGGCGGTCGAGGAGCGTGCACACCGACGGCACCATGGGCTCCGGCAACCGCTCCGCCGCGAACCTGCGCAGGTCGTCGGCCGCGAGGGTGCGGCCGCCCGCCGGGACCGCGTAGGCCACCAGCCGCTGCTGTCCGGAGCCGTCCGCAGCGGCTACCACCACCGCCTGTGCGAGGCCGGGGTGCTCGGACAGCGCCGCTTCGATCTCGGCCGGCTCGACGCGGGTGCCGCGGATGTCGGCCCGGGCGTCGGACGGGCCGAGTTGGTCGAGCCCGCCGTCGGCGCGGCGGCGTACTCGCTCTCCCGTCCGGTGCATGCGCGTACCGGGCGGGCCGAACGGGCAGGCCACGAAGTGTTCCGCGGTCCGTCCGGGCCGGCCGGGGTAGCCGCGCGTCACGCCGGGCCCGGCCACGTACAGCTCTCCGGGTACGCCGACGGGGACCGGGGCGAGTCCGGGTCCCAGGACGTAGAGGGCGGTGTCGTCCAGGGGGTCGCCGAACGTGTCGGTGCCGGGCCCCTGTCGGTCCGCGGTGAGCCGCTGGGAGGCGGCGAAGACGGTGGTCTCCGTGCTGCCGTGTCCGGTCACGACCGTCAGGCCGGGGCAGCTCTCCCGTACCCGGCGCAGCGCGGCGGCGGGTACGGGGTCCCCGCCGGTCCACACCTCCCGCAGCCCCGCGAGACGCTCGGGGTGTGCCGCGGCGATCGCCGAGAACCGGGCCGCGGGCAGCCACATGGTGGAGATGTCGTGCGCCGCGCCCGCCCCGGCCGGCGCGTCGTGGTCCGGCTCTTCCGAAGCCACGACGATCCGGCCGCCGTTGAGCAGAGGCGCCCAGAATTCGAGGGCGAGGGCGTCGGTGGTGGGCGGCGAGTGCCACAGCACGGTGCCGTGGCCGGCGTCCTGGATGCGGCGGTCCAGGACGAACCGCTCCATGTTTCGGTGGGTCACGCCAACTGCCGTGTCAGCGCCGGGAGTTGTTGTGCTCTGCACCAGGGCCAGCAGGTTGTCCGGCGTGAGCGCGGCCGCCGGCGCACCGGCGCTGGTCTCGGTGGCGGTCTCCGACAGGGTGTCGTCGTACGCGATCACCGGTATGTCCAGGTCGCCGCGGAGTGCTTGCGCTGTCGCCGCGTCGGTGAGCAGCAGACGCGCCGGGGAGTCGCCGAGGTGCGACGCGATCCGGGGCGCCGGGGCCGCCGGGTCGACCGGGAGGTAGGCCCCGCCCGCCTTCACCACGCCGAGCAGGGCGACGGCCAGCTCCGCCGAGCGGGGCAGCGCCACCGCCACGACCGTCTCGGGTCCGATGTGCCGCCTGCGCAGGGCCCCGGCCAGGCGGCCGGACCGCTCGTCCAGGTCCCGGTACGTCGTCGCCGAGTCGCCGGACACGATCGCGACGGCGTCGGGGGTCTGCTGGGCCCGGCGGGTGAACAGCTCCGCGACGGTCGCGCCCGGGGCCGGCGCGTGCGTGTCGTCCGGCGCCGTCAGTACCTGGTTCCGCTCCGCGCCGCTCACCACGTCCAGTGCGCCGACCGGCTGTTCGGCGGCGGCCACCAGGGCGCGGATGTGGTCGGTCAACTCGGCGCCGATGAAACGGAGTTCGGAGCGGGAGTAGAGCCGCGCGGGAGCGTCGAGCCGGATGAACAGGTCGCTGTCGGCGGTCCCGTCACGGTAGACGGCGATCGACAGTTCGTCGAAGGCCCCGGTCGTCCCGCCGAGGTAGCGCGCGGGGTGGCCGTCGAAGTGGAGTTGTTCCACGAAGTCGACGACGTTCAGGACGGCGCCGAAGCTGCCGCGGTCGCCGAGGGTGGTGTCGCTCGCGCGCTGGATGTCCGAGTAGTGGCAGAGGGTGTGGCCGAAGAGTTCGTACGTCTCGTCGACCATTGCGTCGGCGATCTCGGTGAAGGTCGCGCCGAGCGGCACCTTCACCCGCACCGGCACGACGTTCACCGCGAGGCCGGGGGTCCTGCTCGCCGCGCCGACCCGGTTGCCGACGGCCAGGGAGAGGAGGAACTCCGGGCGCTCGCAGCGGTGCCGGAAGTAGACGGCCGCGGCCGAGGTCAGCATCGTGGACATCCACACGCCCAGGGACTGCGCGGCCTCGGTCCACGTCTGCGCTTCGGCGCGGGGCACGGTCAGCGTCCGGCTGACCATGCCGATGGGTTCGGTCAGCTCGCCCCAGCGGTCGGCGCCGCTCATCGGTGCGCAGAGCGCGGCCCGCTGGTCGTCGGAGAGGGCGATGTGCGGCAGCCGCGCGGGCGCGGGCGCGTCCGTGAGGTAGTCGCGCCAGAACTCGGTGTCCTCGGTGAACTTCTCGGAGTCGCGGTACGCGGCCGCGTCGGCCGCGAAGGACTCGGCGTCCCACGGGTGCGCCTGCTCCGGCGCCTCCTCCCCCCGGGCCAGCGCGGTGTACACCTCGGCGAGGCGCTTCGAGAGCAGCCCGCCGGTGCCGAACCCGTCGGAGACGAGGTGGTGGTAGGCGATCACCACGAGGGAGCGGGTCGCCGCGAGCCGCACGACGCCCAGCCGGAACAGCAGGTCCCGCTGGAGGTCGAACGGCCTGCGCACCAGGTCGGCCAGCGCCTCGCGGGCCGCTCGCTCGGGGTCGGCCTCGGCGCTGACGTCCAGGTGGAACGGTCGCCACTCCCCCAGTTCCCGGGGGGTGAACCGCAGTTCGCCGCCGTCGTCGTCGGCGAAGGTGACGCGCAGTACTTCCGCTTCGCCCAGCACGTGCAGGAACGCGGATTCCATGACGGCCGCGTCGAGTTCACCGTCCACATCCCACATGGTCAGTGCATGGTTCAGCGTGTCGGGAGAAACCTTCTCCGCCAGCCACAGCCCTTTATGCGCAGACGACGCACCGAACGAACGCACACGGATCAACCCCTCGGGGAAACAGGAAGAACAGGTTCGGGAATCGCGGGAAATCGCGGATCGCCTCAGCCTCACGGAGGTGAATCAGCCGGGCAACACGGTTGGTGCCGGGCCCGGGCCGGGGCCGTCCGGGGTTGTGGTGTCCCGCCGGCGGGACATGCCCGGGGGCGCCGGTGCCCCCGGGCGGTGGTGGGTTCACCGCGGGCCGCCCCGCGTGATCGAGGTGGTGATGTGCTCGGCGACGCGCCGGGGCGAGGGGTGTCGCAGCACGAGGTTGGCCCGCAGTTTGAGCCCGGTCGTCGCGGTCAGGCGTTTGCTGAGTTCGACCGAGAGCAGCGAGTCGAAGCCGATCGCCTTGAACTCCTGGTCGGGGTCGACGGTCCCGGCACCGGCGTGGCCGAGGACGACGGCGACCTTGGCGAGGACCTGGTCGAGGACGAGCTGCTGCGCCGCGTCGCCGGAGAGGGCGGCGACCCGGTCGGCCAGCGGTTCGAGGTCGTCGTCGTCCTCGGGCACCTCTGGCGCGGGCATCTGCGCCACCGCCGTGTGCGAGGAGTTCAGCCAGTACCGCTGCCGCTGGAACGCGTAGGTCGGAAGGTCCACGCGCCGGCGCGGGCCGAAGAGGGCGCCGAGGTCGGTGGAGCCGCCGCGCACGTGCAGCCCCGCCAGGGAGCCGAGCAGGGACTCCACCTCGTCCCGGTCCCGCCGCGTCGAGGACAGGACGATCGCGCCGTCGACGTCCTCGACCGTCTCCTGCACCGGCACGGTGAGCACGGGGTGCGGGCTCATCTCGATGAACACCCGGAACCCGTCCTCGGCCAGCCGCCGGACGGAGGGGGCGAAGAGGACCTTCTCCCGCAGATTGGCGTACCAGTATGCGCCGTTCAGCTCCGCGGTGTCGGTCTTCTCGCCGTGCAGGGTCGAATAGAACGGCAGCGCCGATGTGGTCGGACGCACCTCGGACAGCGCTGTGGTGACCCGGTCACGGACCCGGCCGACCTGGGGGGAATGGGAGGCGTAATCGACGGATATTCTTCGCGCCTGTACCCCTTCGGCCCGCATTTTCTCGATGAATTCGTCGAGTGCGCCGGGTTCGCCGGACACCACCACGGAGCGGGGCCCGTTGACCACGGCGACGCTCACCGCCCCGCCCCACGGGGCGAGACGTTCCGCCACGACGTCCGCGGACTCCGCGACCGATGCCATCCCGCCGTGCCCGATCAGGTCGACGAGGGCCTGGCTGCGGAGCGCCACGATCCTGGTCGCGTCGCGCAGGGAGAGCGCACCGCACACGTGAGCGGCGGCTATCTCGCCCTGGCTGTGGCCCACCACCGCGGCCGGTTCCACGCCCCAGGACCGCCACAGGGCGGCCAGGGAGACCATGACCGAGAAGAGCGCGGGCTGGACGACGTCCACCCGGTCGAGTCCGGGCGCACCCGGCTCGCCGCGCACCACGTCGAGCAGCGACCAGTCGACCCACTCGGCCAGCGCGTCGGCGCACGCGTCGAGGCTCCGGGCGAAGACGGGGAAGGTGGCGTACAGCTGTCGTCCCATCCCGGCCCACTGCGATCCCTGGCCGGGGAACATGAAGACGACACCGCCGGGGTCGCGGGCGGCGCCGCGGATCACGGCGGGGGAGTCGGTGCCGTCGCTCAACGCGGCCAGGGCGTCGGACAGTTCGTCCCTGCCGCGGCCGAGGACCACCGCGCGGTGCTCGAACCGGGACCGGCTCGTCAGCAGCGACCAGCCCAGGTCGGCGGGGTCGAGGTCCGGGCGGGCGGCGACGAACTCGCGCAGTCTGCCCGCCTGCCGTTGCACGGCCGCCGCGCTCTTGCCCGACAGCACCCAGGGCACGAGGCCGCCGGCCACGTCCGGGCCCGGGTCCGTGGCGTGCTCCTCGGCCGGCTCCCGCGGTGGTGCCTCCTCCAGGATGACGTGCGCGTTGGTGCCGCTGACCCCGAACGAGGAGACCCCGGCCCGCCGGGGGCCGTCGGCCCGGGTCCATTCCCGCCCCTCCACGAGGAGTTCGACGGCGCCGGACGCCCAGTCCACGTGCGACGAGGGCGCCGCGACGTGGAGGGTCTTCGGCAGGTGGCGGTGGTGCAGGGCCAGGACGGACTTGATGACCCCGCCGACGCCCGCGGCGGCCATGGAGTGCCCGATGTTCGACTTCAGGGAGCCCAGCCGCAGCGGCCTGTCCGGCGCCCGGTCCTGGCCGTAGGTGGCCAGCAGCGCGCCCGCCTCGATGGGGTCGCCGAGCGTGGTCCCGGTGCCGTGGGCCTCGACCAGGTCCACCTCGCGGGCCTGGACGCCCGCGTTCTCCAGGGCCTTGCGGATCACCTTCTCCTGGGCGCGGCCGTTGGGAGCGGTCAGGCCGTTGCTCGCGCCGTCCTGGTTCACGGCGGAACCGCGCAGGACGGCCAGGACGGGGTGGCCGTTGCGGCGGGCGTCGGAGAGCCGTTCGAGGAGGAGCACGCCCACGCCCTCGGCCCAGCCGGTGCCGTCCGCGCCGTCCGCGAACGCCTTGCACCGGCCGTCCGCCGACAGCGCCCCCTGCCGGGAGAACTCCACGAAGAACGCGGGCGTCGACATCACCGACGCCCCGCCCGCCAGCGCGAGCGAGCACTCCCCCGACCGCAGGGACTGCGCGGCCAGGTGCAGGGCCACCAGCGACGACGAGCACGCCGTGTCCACCGACACCGCGGGCCCGGTCAGGCCCAGTTCGTACGCCACCCGGCCGGAGGCGACGCTGAGCGCGCTGCCGTACAGCAGGTGGCCCTCCAGCTCCTTCTGGCCCGCCTCCAGGAAGCGCCAGCCGTACTCGGACGAGCTGACCCCGGAGAAGACGCCGACGTCGGCGCCGCGCATGTCGGCGGGGACGATGCCGGCCCGTTCGAACGCCTCCCACGACGTCTCGAGGAGCAGGCGGTGGTGCGGGTCGATCGTCAGGGCCTCACGCGGGCTGATGCCGAAGAAGCCCGCGTCGAAGGCGGCCGCGTCAGTCAGGAACCCGCCGTGGCGCGTGTACGAGTGGCCGGGCGTGTCGGGGTCCGGGTCGTAGACGTCCCGCCATCCGCGGTCCTTGGGGAACTCCCCGACGGCGTCCCGGCCGGCGCGGACCAGCTCCCACAGGTCCTCGGGGCCCGACACGCCTCCCGGGTAGCGGCAGGCCATGGAGACCACGGCGATCGGTTCGCCGCGGCCCGCTTTCAGGGCGTCGTTCTCCTGCCGGAGGCGGTCGCGCTCCTCGATGAGCGTGCGCAGCGCCCGCTGGACCCGGTCCGCACCGTCCGCCGTGCTGTCCGCGGAGTTGGTCATGTCACTTACCTCTTCTCGTCCAGAGCCAGGTCGACCAGTGCTTCCAGGTCCAGGTCCGACAGTTCGTCCGCAGCGGTGTCGTCCGTAGCGGTGTCCGGGGCCCGCACCGGCCCGGCGCCGTCCGGGCGCGGCGCGTCGGCGCACGCCAGGACCAGGTCGAGGAGGCCCGCGCCGCGCAGGTTCGCGAGGGGGACGGTCCGCAGCACTTCCCGGATCGCGGCGTCCTCGGCGTCCTCGGCCGGGCCGGTGGCGTCCGGTCCGGGGCGGAGCAGGGTGTGCAGGTGCTCGCTCACCTCGCGGGGTGTGGGGTAGCTGAAGACGAGCGTGGACTGCAGGCGCAGCCCGGTCGAGGACGCCAGGCGGTTGCAGAGTTCGACCGAGGTCAGTGAGTCGAATCCGAGCTGGGTGAAGGTCCGGTCGGCGTCGACGGCCGTGCCCGACGGGTGGCCGAGCACGATGGCGACCTGGTCGCGCACCCAGTCCGTCACGGCCGCCGCCGCCTCGTCCGCGGGCAGGGCGGCCAGCCTGGCGGCGAGCCCGGGGCCGCCGCCGTCCTGGGCCGGGCGGGCCCGGTCGCGGCGTGGGCGGGCGCTCTCGGCGAGGCCGCGCAGGAGCGGTGGCAGCGCGTCGCCGGGCAGGGTCCGCAGTCCGGCGGTGTCCACGCGCGCCGGGACGAGGACCGGTCTGCCGTTCGCGTACGCCGCGTCGAACAGGGCCAGCGCCTCGGGGGTGGGCATCGCGGCGATGCCGGTCCGCCGCAGCCGGGAGAGGTCGGCCCGAGCCAGGTCGGCGGTCATGCCGCTGCTCTGCTCCCACCAGCCCCAGCAGAGCGAGGTGCCGGCCAGTCCGGCCGCGGCGCGCCGGGCCGCGAGGCCGTCCAGGAAGGCGTTGGCGGCGGCGTAGTTGGCCTGTCCCGCGGTGCCGAGGGTGCCCGCGAGCGCGGAGAACTGGATGAACGCCGACAGGGGGTGGCCCTGGGTCAGTTCGTGCAGGTTGACGGCGCCGCCGACCTTGGCGGACAGGACGTGGTCGACGCTCTGCGGGGTCAGTGACTCGACGGTGCCGTCCGCGAGTGCGCCCGCCGCGTGGACGACCGCCGTCAGCGGGTGGCGCGGGGGCAGGTCCGCGAGGAGCTCCGCCACGGCGGCCCGGTCCGCCACGTCGCAGGCCACGACCCGGACGCTCGCTCCCGCGTCCTCCAGCTCCGCGACGAGTTCGGGCACCCCATCGGCCGCCGGGCCCCGGCGGCTCGCCAGCAGCAGGCTGCGTACGCCGTGTTCGGCGGCGAGGTGCCGTGCCACGACCGAGCCCACGCCGCCGGTGCCGCCGGTGACCAGTACGGTGCCGCCGCCGAGGCCGTCGCCCACGTCGAGGACCAGCTTGCCGACGTGGCGGCCCTGGCTCATCTCGCGGAACGTGCGGCGCGCGTCGCGGACGTCGCGCAGGGAGACCGGGTTCAGGGTGAGCCGCCCGTCGGCGAACAGCTCCATGACGGCCCGGAACATCTCCTGGAGGGCGTCCGGGCCGCACTCGTACAGGTCGAAGGGCTCGTAGGCGACTCCGGGGTGGTCGGCCGCCACCTGCTGGGGGTCGCGGATGTCCGTCTTGCCCATCTCGACGAAGTGTCCGCCCTCGGGGAGCAGCGTCAGCGAGGCGTCGACGAAGTGGTGCGCGAGGGAGTTCAGTACGACGTCGACGCCGCGGCCGTCCGAGGCGGCCAGGAACGTCCGGGCGAACTCCAGGTCGCGTGAGGACGCCAGGTGCGTCTCGTCCACGCCCAGGGCGCGCAGCACGGGCCACTTGGCCGGGCTGGCGGTGGCGTAGATCTCGGCGCCGATGTGCCGTGCGAGCTGGACGGCGGCCATGCCGACGCCGCCCGCCGCGGCGTGGATGAGGACGCGTTGGCCCTTCTTGAGGCGGGCGATGCGGAACAGCGCGTGGTAGGCGGTGAGGAAGACGCACGGCACGGAGGCCGCCTGGGCGTGGCTCCAGCCGTCGGGGACGGGCACGAGCATGCGGTGGTCGGCGACGGCGGTGCGGCCGAACGCGCCGGTGAAGATGCCGGTCACCCGGTCGCCCGGTGCCAGCCGGGTCACGTCGTCCGCGACCTCCAGGACGACTCCGGAGCCCTCGCTGCCGAGCCCGGCGTCGATGGCCGTCCGGTCGACGAGGCCCAGCGCGATGGTGACGTCCCGGAAGTTGAGGCCCGCGGCCTGTACGGCGATCCGGACCTGGCCGCTCGTCAGGGGCGCCTCGACCTCGGGGCAGGCCACCCAGGTCAGGTTCTCCAGCGTTCCCTTGCTCGGGATGCCGAGGCGGTGGGCGCCGGCCGGCGGCGGCCCGATCCGGTGGTCCGCGGATGCGGCCGGGGCGAGCCGGGGGACGAGCAATGCGCCTTCCCGTAGGGCGAGTTGTTCCTCGTCGAGGGCGAGCGCGGCGGGCAGGCGGGTCCAGGACGCCTCCTCGTCGTCGATGTCCACCAGCCGGAACCTGCCGGGGTGCTCCGTCTGGGTGGAGCGGATCAGGCCCCATACGGAGGCGCCGGGCAGGCTCTCGACGCCCTCCCCCGCGCCGGTCTCCAGGGCCCGGCGGGTGAGCACCACCAGGGTGGTGGCGGCGAGGGAGCCCTCGGCGAGGAACCGCTGGACGCAGTCGAGTACGCGTTTGTCCGTGTCGCCGACCGCGGCGAGGAGACCGCCAGCGGAGTCGGGGACGGCGTCGTCGGGGCACAGGACGAGGAGCCGGGGCGGCTGACCTGCGGCGGCCTCGTCCAACGTCGCGTAGGGGACGGCGCTCTCGTGCGCCGCGCGGAGCCGGTGGGCGAGGCCGCTGTGCGTGCCGAGGACGGCCCACGGCTCGTGGTCCGTCTCGCGTCCGCTGCTCTCCGCGGCGGGGCTCCACCGGACCTCGTACAGCGACTGCGCCGCGGCGCCCGGTGCCGAGCGCACCTGGTCGGCGGCGGCCGGGCGGAACGTCAGCGCGTCGACGGAGGCGACCGGGTGGCCGTGCTCGTCGGCGACGGCCAGGGACACGGTGTCCACGCCCGCCGGGGAGAGCCGGACCCGCACGGTCGGGCCGCACACGCCGCTCAGGCGCACCCCGGACCATGAGAACGGCATCCGGCCCTGCTCGCCGGTGACTTCGATGACGCCGCCTGCCACCGACGCGTGCAGGACGGTGTCCAGCAGGGCCGGGTGCAGGGCGAAGGTGCCGGGAGCCGGTGTCCCGGTGTCCGGCAGGGTGGCGAGGGCGAAGAGGTCGTCGCCCCGGCGCCAGACCTCCCGCAGGCCGCGGAATGCCGGCCCGTAGTCGAAGCCCGCGTCGGCGAAGTCGTCGTAGAGGGTGCCGAGGTCGAGCTGCCGGGCGTCGGCGGGCGGCCAGTCGGCCAGTGTCCGTACGTCGTCGGTGGCGGCCCGTGCCGGCGGCGCGGCAGGTACCAGGCTGCCTGTCGCGTGCCGGGTCCAGCCGCCCGGCGCCGTCCCTTCGTCGCCGGGGGCGGAGTACACCTCCAGGGAGCGGCGTCCCTCCTCGTCCGCGGCGCCGACGACGAGCCGTATCCGTACGTCGCCCGGGTCGGGGACGATCAGGGGCACTTCCAGGGTGAGTTCCTCGACGCCGGGGCAGCCGACGTGGTCGCCCACCGAGAGCGCCAGGTCCATGTGGGCCGTCGCCGGGACGACGGCGGCGCCGAAGACGGTGTGGTCGGCGAGCCAGCCGTGGGTCCGCAGGGACCACAGGCCGGTGAAGACGATCTCGTCGGTGGCGGGGTGGTCCAGCACGGCGCCGAGCAGCGGATGGTCCGTGGCGCCCAGGCCGGCGGCGGCGACGTCCGCGCTCTCCATCGCGGCGAGGAAGTCCAGCCAGTACCGCTGCCGTTGGAACGCGTACGTCGGAAGGTCCACCTGTCGGCGCGTCCCGTACAGGGCGCGGAGGTCCACGGCCGCGCCCCGGACGTGCAGCTGGGCGAGGGCGCCGAGCAGCGCGCGCGGGCCGGTGCGGTCGCGCCGGGAGGCCGACAGGACGGTCACGTCGTGGGCGCCCTCGCCGGTGAGGTTCTCCTGGGTGATGCCCGTGAGCGTCGCGCCCGGGCCGACCTCCACGAAGACGTCGGCGCCTGCCGCCCGGGCGCACTCCACCGCGTCGTGGAAGCGGACCGGTTCGCGGACGTGGCGCACCCAGTGCGTCACGGAGGACAGCTCCTGGGGGGTGGCCTGGCGGCCCAGCCTGGTCGAGACGACCGGGATCGTCGGTTCGCCCGCGCCGAGACCGTCGAGCGATGCCGCGAACTCCTCCAGGATCGGGTCCATGAGCGGGGAGTGGAACGCGTGGTCGACCGCGACGAGTTTCGCCGAGGTGCCGGCGGCGACGAGTTGGTCCAAGGCCGCGTGCACCTGGTCGCGCAGGCCCGAGAGCACGACCGACTCCGGGCCGTTGACGGCGGCGACCGCGACCCGGTCGAACTGGGCGAGCAGCGTGCCCAGTCGGGCCTCGGAGGCGCGGACCGCCAGCATGGCGCCGCGTTCGCCGACCGTCTGCATGAGCCGGCCGCGGGCGGCCACGAGCCTGGTCGCGGCGTCCAGGTCGAGGGCGCCGGACACGTGGGCGGCGGCGATCTCGCCGACGGAGTGGCCGATGAGGAGGTCCGGCGGCGGGCAGTACTCCGTCAGGAGCCGGTAGAGGCCGACCTGGAGGGCGAACAGCGCCGGCTGCGCGATGTCCGTCCGCTCGGGCTGTGCGGGCTCGTCGGCGAGGAGGAGGGGCTTCAGGGCGAAGGGGAGCCGCGCGTCGAAGCGTGCGCAGGTCTCGTCGAGGCTCCGCGCGAAGGCCGGGAAGGTGTCGTACAACTGCCGTGCCACGCCCACCCATGGCGAACCCTGGCCGGGGAACATGAAGACGGTGCCGCCGCTCTCACCGGCGAGGCCGCGCACCACCCCGGCGGTCTCCGTGCCCTCGGCGAGCGCCGCCAGGCCGTTCAGCAGGTCGTCCCGGTCGCGGCCGACGACCACGGCGCGGTGCTCGAAGTGCGAGCGGCCCGTCAGCAGCGACGACCCGGCGTCGGTGAGGTCGAGGCCGGGGTCGGCGGTCACGAAGTCGCGCAGTTTCCCTGCCTGCGCCCGCAGGGCCTGCGCCGACCGCGCCGACACCACCCAGGGTGTCAACTCGCCTACGACGGGGGCGGTTTCAGGTGCGGGTTCGGTGGGTTCGGTGGGGTCGGGTGCCTGCTCCAGGATCAGGTGCGCGTTCGTGCCGCTGGCCCCGAAGCTGGAGACACCGGCCCGCCGGGGCCGTCCCGGCGCGGTGGTCCACTCTCTGGCCTCGGTCAGCAGCTCGACCGCACCGGCCGACCAGTCCACGTGCGTCGAGGGGCGGTCCACGTGCAGCGTGCCGGGCAGCACCCCGTGCCGCATCGCCATGATCATTTTGATCATGCCGCCGACCCCGGCCGCCGCCTGCGTGTGCCCGATGTTCGACTTCAGCGACCCCAGCCACAGCGGGTCGCCGCCCGGCTCCCGCTCCTGCCCGTACGTGGCCAGCAGTGCCTGTGCCTCGATGGGGTCGCCGAGGGTCGTGCCGGTGCCGTGCCCCTCGACCACGTCCACGTCGCTCGCCCGCAGCCTGGCGTCGGCCAGCGCGGCCCGGATGACGCGCTGCTGGGCCGGGCCGTTGGGAGCGGTCAGTCCGTTGGACGCGCCGTCCTGGTTGATCGCCGAGCCGCGGATGACCGCCCAGATCCGGCGCCCGTTGCGCCGCGCGTCCGAGAGCCGCTCCAGGACGAGCATCCCGACGCCTTCGGCGAAGCCGGTGCCGTCCGCCGCCTCCGCGAACGCCTTGCACCGGCCGTCGGCGGCCAGACCCCGCTGCCGGGAGAACTCCCGGAACACCTGCGGCATCGCCACGACGGTGACGCCCCCGGCGAGGGCGAGGCCGCATTCGCCCTGCCGCAGCGACTGCACCGCCTGGTGGACGGCGACCAGCGACGACGAGCACGCGGTGTCGGTGGACACGGCCGGGCCCTGCAACCCCAGCGTGTACGCGACCCGGCCGGACGCCACGCTCAGCAGGGAGCCGGTCTGCGCGTAGCCCGAGATGGCCTCGGGGGTGGTGAAGTGGTTGCCGTAGCCGAAGTACGCGAGGCCGGCGAAGACGCCGGTGTCGCTGCCGCGCAGGGTCGCCGGGTCGATCCCGGCCCGTTCCAGGGACTCCCACGAGGTCTCCAGGAGCAGCCGCTGCTGCGGGTCGGCGGCGAGCGCCTCGCGCGGGTTGATCCCGAAGAACTCGGCGTCGAAGTCGCCCGCGTCGTACAGGAATCCGCCCGAGCGGGTGGTGCAGGTGTTCGGCCGGTCCGGGTCCGGGTCGTAGAGGCCCTCCAGGTCCCAGCCCCGGTCCGCGGGGAAGTCGGAGACGACGTCCGCGCCCGCCCGCACCAGGTCCCAGAGCGCCTCGGGGGACGCGGCGCCGCCGGGGAAGCGGCAGCCGACGCCCACGACCGCGACGGGCTCGCAGGCCGCGTCGGTCACCTCGCGGAGGCGTTTGCGTGCCTCGATGAGCTCGATCGATGTCCGCTTGAGGTAGTCGAGAACATCGGCGTTGGTGTCGTTGGTCATCGTTCTCGTTCTCCTCTAGCCGAGCTCTTTGTCCAGGAGCGAGAGGAGCTCTCCCGCCGAGGCCGAACTGATCTGGTCGACGATGGCGGCCGGTGAACCGGCGGACGCCATCGAGCGGACCCGGCCCTGCACCTCGCCGAGCAGCGCGGAGAGGGTGGCCTTGTCCTCGTCCCCGAGTTCGCGGAACGCGTCCTCGATGCGGGCGCCCAGTCCTTCGATCTCCTCGGCGAGGTGATCGGCCGGGGATCGTGGGGCGGCGCCGGGACCGGGGGTGATGCTCGTGGTCAGGAACGCGGCGAGGGCGCCCGGGTTCGGGTGGTCGAAGACGAGCGTGGCGGGCAGCTTGAGGCCGGTCACCGCCGCCAGCTTGTTGCGCAGGTCCAGTGCGGTGAGTGAGTTGATCCCCAGTTCCTTGAAGCTCGCGGTGGCGCCGATCCGTCCGGTGCCGGTGTGGCCGAGGACGGTGGCGGTCTGCGCCCGGACGGCGTCGAGCAGGGCCGCCCGCGCGTCGTCCGGCGCCAGCGCGGACAGCTGCTCGGCGAGGCCGGTGCCGGTGGGCTCCGGGCTGCCCGCAGTGCCCGGTCCGGCGGGCGCCCCGGCCAGGCCGCGCAGGAGCGGCGAGGCCAGGTGGTCGGTGTGCGACGCGTCCGGTGCGGGGGGATCGAGCCGGGCGGGTACCAGTACCGGTTCGGTCCGTGCGAGCGCCGCGTCGAAGAGCGCGAGCCCCTGCCGGGTCGGCATCGGCAGCACGCCCTGGCGCCGCAACCGTTCGATGTCCGCCTCGTCGATGCCGGCGACCATGTCGCTGCGCTCCGCCCACAGGCCCCAGCACAGGGCGGCGGCCGGGAGCCCGTCGGCCCGGCGGGCCTCCGCGAGACCGTTGAGGAAGGCGTTGGCCGCCGCGTAGTTGGCCTGGCCCGCCGTCCCGAGGACGCTCGCGACCGAGGAGAACAGCACGAACGCGGAGAGGTCGAGGTGCGCGGTCAGCTCGTGCAGGTGCCAGGCTCCGCGCACCTTCGGCGCGAGGACCGCGTCCAGGCGGTCCTCGGTCAGCGCCCCGACGACACCGTCGTCCAGCACCCCCGCGCAGTGGATCACCGCCGTCAGGGGGTGCTCGGCGGGCACCGAGGCGATCAGCCCGGCGACGGCGTCGCGGCTCGTGACGTCGCAGGCCGCGATCTCGACCGTCGCCCCGGCCCCGGTCAGTTCCTGCCGCAGCTCCGCCGCCGCCGGGGCCTTCTCCCCGCGCCTGCTGGTCAGCAGCAGGCGGCGTACCCCGTGCCGGTCGACGAGGTGGCGGGCGAGCAGTGCGCCCAGGCCGCCGGTGCCGCCGGTGATCAGTACCGTCCCCGACCCGAGCGCGGGCGCGTCCGCCGCCCCGGCGCGGGGTCCGGCGCCGGGGGCCACGGCCAGCCGGGGGGTGGTGACGCGGCCGTCGCGGATCTTGAGCTGGGCCTCGCCGGTCGCGGCCGCCGCCGGGATCCGGGCCCAGGAGGCGGGCCGGTCGTCCGTGTCCAGGAGCGTGAACCGGCCGGGGTTCTCCGTCTGCGCGGTGCGCACGAACCCCCAGATCGCGGCGGCGACGGGGTCGGGGTGGCGCACCTGCTCGTCGAGGCACGCGTCCCGCACCACGATGACCAGGCGCGAGTCGGAGAACCGGTCGTCGCGGAGCCAGGTCCTCGTCCAGCGCAGCACGCGGTGGAGTTGGCGTTCGGCGACGGCGGGTGTGTCGTCGCCGGTGCCGGCCCGGTCGACGGTGGCGATGACGACGGGGGGCGGCCCGTCCCCGGCGGCGGCGAGTTCCTCCAGGCCGGCGTGGACCGCCCCGCCCCCGGCCAGGAGGGCGAGGGGCGTGTCGGGTGCGCCGAGCATCGCGGGCCGGTCCGCGGCCCCGCCGGTGGGGACGGCGACGGGCACCCAGTCCACCTGGTACAAGGAGTCCTGGTACGGGAACTCCTCGTGGGCGCGGCTCAGTTCGGCCAGTTCCGCCTCGTCCACGGGCCGCAGTTCCAGCGCCGTGATGCCGCCGACCGGTGTTCCGTCCTGGTCCGCGAGGGTCACGGACAGCGTGTTCCGCCCCGCGGGTGCGAGGCGTACGCGGAGCGCGGCCGGCCGGGCGGGGTGCACGCGCAGGCCCGTGCAGCGGAACGGCAGCAGGCCCTCGGCCCCGGAGCCGTCCTCGCGCTGCCCGAGGGCTGCCGGGGTCAACGCGGCCTGGAGCAGGGCCGGATGGATCCGGAACCGGTCCGCGTCGTCGGGGGCGGGCGGCTCGATCTCCGCGAAGAGGACGTCGCCCCGGCGCCACATCTCCTTCAGGCCGCGGAACCGGGGCCCGTGGTGGAACCCGAGTGCGGACAGCCCGGTGTACGCGTCCTCGCGGGCCACGCCCACCGCGCCCGCCGGGGGCCATACGGCGAGGTCGTCCGGCGCGGGGTCTGCTCCGGTGCCGGACCCGGCGACCCCGACGGCGTTGCGCGTCCACCCGGTCTCGCCCGCGCCCCGCGAGTCCACGCTGACCACGTTCTTGGCGTCGAGCACGACGCGGATCTCGCGGTCGCCCGTCCGGGGCAGCACCAGCGGTGTCTCCAGGGTGAGTTCGTCGATGACGTCGTGTCCCGCCTTGTCCGCCGCCCACGCGGCCAGCTCCATCAGCACCGTGGCCGGCACCACGACAGCTCCGTGGACGGCGTGGTCGGCGAGCCAGGGGTGGCGCTCCAGCGACAGGCGCCCGCCGGCCGCGATCCCGCCCCGCTCCTCGTCGCCGGGCAGCTCGATCACGGCGTCGAGCAGCGGATGGTCCGCCGTGCTCGCGGCGGTCGTCGTCTCGGTGGGCGCGTTCAGCCAGTAGCGCTGCCGCTGGAAGGCGTACGTGGGCAGCTCGGCCCAGTGGTGGTCGCCCGCAGGGAACGCCGCCTGCCACGACACGGCGACGCCCGCCACGAAGGCCTCGGCCGCCGAGCGGTACCACCGCGCGAGGCCGCCCTCGCCGCGGCGCAGCGTGCCCAGGACGGCGCCGTCGATGCCCGCGTCGTCCAGGGTCTGTTCCACGCCGGGCGTCAGGACCGGGTGGGCGGACGCCTCGACGAAGAAGCGGAAGCCCTGTCCGGCCAGGGCCCGGGTGGCCTCCTCGAAGCGGACCGTGCGGCGCAGGTTGCCGTACCAGTACTCGGCGTCGAGGCCGCGCGTGTCCAGCCAGTCGGCCGTCACCGTCGAGAAGAACGGCACCTCGGCCGTACGCGGTTCGAGTCCGGCCAGTACCCGGCTCAGTTCGTCGTGGACGGCCTCCACGTGGGCCGAGTGCGAGGCGTAGTCCACCGGCAGGCGGCGGGCCCTGACCCCGTCCGCCTCGCACGCGGCGAGCAGCGCGTCCAGTGCGGGCACGTCGCCCGAGACGACCACGGATCCGGGCCCGTTGACCGTCGCGATCGAGAGGCCGCCGGTGAGCCGGGCCCGCACGTCGTCGACCGGCAGCGCGAGCGAGACCATGCCGCCGCGTCCGGACAGCGCCAGGATCGCCTTGGAGCGCAGGGCGACCACCTTCGCGGCGTCCTCGATCGAGAGGGCGCCCGCGACGCACGCGGCCGCGATCTCGCCCTGCGAGTGGCCGACCACCGCCTCGGGGCGCACCCCGTACGAGCGCCACACCTCGGCCAGTGACACCATGACGGCCCACAGCACGGGCTGGACGACGTCCACCCGCTCCAGCGCGTCCGCGTCGCCGAGCACGTCGAGGAGGGACCAGTCCACGTAGGGCGACAGCGCGTCGGCGCACTCCCGCATCCGCGCCGCGAACGCCGGGGAGGCCGCCACCAGTTCCTGCCCCATCCCGACCCACTGGGAGCCCTGGCCGGGGAAGACGAACACCGTCCTGCCCACCGGTTTCGCGACACCGCTCACCGGGCCGGCGGGTCCGCTGTCGTCGCCCGCGGCGACGGCGTCCAGGGCGGCGAGGAGTCCTTCGCGGTCCGCGCCGACGACCACCTGGCGGTGCTCGAACAGCGAGCGTGTCGTGGTCAGCGCCTGCCCGACGGCGGCGGGCGTCAGCTCCGGGTCCGCGGCCACGTGGTCCCGCAGCCGCCGCGCCTGGTCCCGCAGGGCGGGTTCGGAGCGGGCGGACAGCACCCACGGCACCGGCCCCGGGGACGCGTCCCCGGGCGTGTGCTCGGAGGGCCGGGGCGGGGGTGCCTGCTCCAGGATCAGGTGTGCGTTCGTGCCGCTGATCCCGAAGGCGGACACGCCGGCCCGCCGGGGCCGGTCGGGCGCGGTGCTCCACTCTCTGGCCCCGGTCAGCAGCTCGACCGCACCGGCCGACCAGTCCACGTGCGTCGAGGGACGGTCCACGTGCAGCGTCCTGGGCAGCACCCCGTGCCGCATCGCCATGATCATCTTGATCATGCCGCCGACCCCGGCCGCCGCCTGCGTGTGCCCGATGTTCGACTTCAGCGACCCCAGCCACAGCGGGTCGCCGCCCGGCTCCCGCCCCTGCCCGTACGTGGCCAGCAGCGCCTCCGCCTCCATGGGGTCGCCGAGCCTGGTGCCGGTGCCGTGCGCCTCCACCACGTCCACGTCGCCCGTCCGCAGACCAGCATCGGCCAGCGCCGCCCGGATGACGTCGCGCTGCGCCAGCTCGTTGGGGGCGGTCAGTCCGTTGGACGCCCCGTCCTGGTTGATCGCCGAGCCGCGGATCACCGCCCAGATCCGGCGCCCGTTGCGCCGCGCGTCCGACAGCCGCTCCAGGACCAGCACGCCCGCGCCCTCGGCGAAGCCGGTGCCGTCCGCCGCCTCCGCGAACGCCTTGCACCGGCCGTCGGCGGACAGACCCCGCTGCCGGGAGAGTTCCACCAGCAGCCCCGGTGTCGACAGCGCCGAGACCCCGCCGGCCAGCGCCAGGGTGGTTTCGCCCGAGCGCAGGGACCGTACGGCCTGGTGGACGGCGACCAGCGACGACGAGCACGCGGTGTCGGTGGCCAGCGCCGGGCCCCGCAGCCCCAGCGTGTACGCCACCCGGCCCGCGGCGACGCTGGTGTACGTCCCCGTGAGCGCGAAGCCCTCCACCTCGCCGGCCGCCGCGCCGCCCATCCGCGGGCCGTAGTCGACGGCGTAGACGCCGGTGAAGACCCCGGTCGCCGAGTCCCGCAGCCCGGCCGGGTCGATGCCCGCCCGTTCCAGCGCCTCCCAGGACGTCTCCAGCATCAGCCGCTGCTGCGGGTCCATGGCGAGGGCCTCGCGCGGGCTGATGCCGAAGAACGGCGCGTCGAACTCCGCGAGGTCCCGCAGGAATCCGCCCGAGCGCGTGTACGTCGTGCCGTGCGCCCCGGGGTCCGGGGAGCGCAGCGCCGCCATGTCCCACCCGCGGTCCTGCGGGAAGTCGCTCATCGCGTCGACCTCGCCGGCCACGACGTCCCACAGCCCCTCGGGGGACATCACCCCGCCCGGGAAGCGGCACGCCACGCCCACGACCGCGATGGGCTCGCGCGCGGACTCCTCCAACTCCCTTACTCGCTCGCGCAGTTGCGTCGCGTCACCGACGGCACGGCGCAAGTAGGACCGGAGCTTGTCGACATCCTCCACCAGGGGCCTCCCCTCAACGGTTGCTCGGAAGAACGGGTGCGGCTACACGTATCCGCGGTCGATCAGCGCGTACAGGTCGTCGTCACTACGACTCTCAGGACCCGCTTCCGCTCCCGGTTCCGGCGGCGCTTCGGGCCCCCCCGGTCCGAGGAGGGAGAAGAGGTGCTGGGCGAGCCTGCGCGGGGTGGGATGGGTGAAGGCGACGGTGGCCGGGAGCCGGATGCCGGTCGCCGCGGTGAGCCGGTTGCGCAGCGCCACGGCCATCGGGGAGTCGAAGCCGAGATCCTTGAAGGGCTCGGCCGCCCTGGCCGCGAGATCCGCGCCGGCCGGGTCCGCGTCCTTCACGCCCAGCACCACGGCCGTCTCGGCACAGACGAGCGTCAGAAGCGATGCCTCCGAGCTCAGGTCCGCCGCCCCGGCGCGCGCGTCCGGCGGGCTCGTCCCGGCGCCGGTGGGGCCGGTGTCGGTGGGGCCGGTGCCGGTGGGCGCCGTCAGCCAGTACCGCTGCCGCTGGAACGCGTAGGCCGGCAGGGCGACGCGGCGCGGGCGGTCCGCGGCGAACACCGCCTCCCAGTCCACCGGCGCACCCCGCACGTGCAGTTCGGCCAGCGACGCCAGGATCGTGCCCGCGCCCCCGTCGTGCCTGCTCAGGGTGGGCACCACCAGGGGCGGGCTCGCCAGCGCGTCCGCGGCCTCCGCCATCGCGACCTGGAGCACGGGATGCGGGCTGACCTCGACGAACACCCCGCCGCGCGCCCGCATCAGCTCCCCGACGACCTCGCCGAAACGCACCGTCGAGCGCAGGTTGTCGTACCAGTACGAGGCGTCGAGCAGCCGGGTGTCGAGCGGCCCCGCGGTGACCGTGGAGTGGAACTCCACCTCGGTCCGTCGCGGCGTGACACCGGCGGCGGCCTCCAGCACCTGCTCACGGATGCGTTCGACCTGGTGGGAGTGGGAGGCGTAGTCGATCCTGACCCGGCGCACCCGGACTCCGTCGGCGGCCGCCGACGCGGCGAACTCGTCGAGCGCGTCGAGGTCCCCGGAGATCACCACGGAGGCCGGCCCGTTGACCGCGCCCACGGAGAGCCGCCCTGGCCACCGGGCCAACCGTTCCTCGACCTGGCTCAGCGGCGCGGCCACCGCGCTCAGGCCGCCCTGCCCGGCGAGGGCGGTCAGGGCCCGGCTGCGCAGGGCGACGATCCGCGCCGCGTCCTCCAGCGAGAGCGCGCCCGCCGCACAGGCCGCGGCGATCTCTCCCTGCGAGTGCCCGACCACCGCGTCGGGGACCACCCCCAGGGACCGCCACACCCGTGCCAGGGAGACCATCATCGCGAACAGGGCGGGCTGGACCACGGCGTCCCCGCGTTCGAGGGAGGGCGCCGACGGCGCCCCGGTCACCAGGTCCACCAGCGACCAGTCCAGCCACGGTTCCAGTGCCCGGGCGCACGCGTCGATCCCGCGCGCGAAGACCTCGGACTCGGCGTAGAGCCGCTTGCCCATGCCCAGCCACTGCGAGCCCTGGCCGGGGAAGACGAAGACGACCGGTCCCACGCTCCCCGTGGCCGCGCCGCGCACCGCCCGCGCCGCGTTCTCGCCCGCCGCCACCAGGTCGAGGCCGGCCAGCGCCTCCTCGCGGTCGCCTGCGATGACCACGGCCCGGTGCTCGAACGATGTGCGGGTCGACACCAGGGAGTACGCCACGTCCGTCGCCGGGAGCGAGGCGTCGGCGGCCACGTGGTCGCGCAGCCGTGCCGCCTGTTCCCGCAGGGCGGGTTCGGAGTGCGCCGACAGTACCCACGGCGCCGCCCCGAGGGAGAGGGCCGCGGGCCCCGGCCCCGCCTGTCCGAGGGGGGGTCGGGCCGGGACGGCGGGGGCCTGTTCGAGGATCACGTGCGCGCTGGTGCCGCCCATCCCGATGGAGGAGACCCCCGCCCGGCGCGGCCGGTCCGGCTCGCCTGGCCAGGGGCGCGCGGCCCTGAGTACCTCGAAGTCGTCCTGGAAGTCCGGGACGGCGGGGTTCGGGGAGCGGAAGCCCGGGCTCGGGACCAGCCGCGCGCGGTCCACGCAGAGCGCGGCTTTCACGAAGCCGACGATCCCCGCGGCCGGTTCCAGGTGTCCGACGTTCGCCTTCACCGAGCCGATGGCCAGGGGGCGGTCGCGGCCGGTCGCCCGGAACACCTCGCGCAGGCCGGTCAGCTCGGCCGGGTCGCCGAGCCGGGTGCCGGTGCCGTGGGCCTCGACGTAGTCGACGCCGTCGAAGTCGGTCCCCGCGCGGGCGAGCGCGGCCAGGACGGCCGCCGCCTGCCCGGTGGGGCTGGGGTCCGGCAGCCGGGAGGACGCGCCGGCGCCTGCGACGCCCCAGCCGCGCACCACCGCGTAGACGTGATCGCCGTCGGCGAGGGCGAGGTCGAGCCGCTTCAGCAGGACGAACGCCCCGCCCTCGCCCCGGATGAAGCCGTTGGCCCGTGCGTCGAAGGGGAAGCAGCGGCCGTCGGGCGACAGGGCGCCCAGGTTGGCCAGGCCGGCCCCGGCCTCGGGGTCGACGATCAGGTGTACGCCGCCTGCGAGCGCCACGTCGACGGCGCCGGCCCGTATCCGGTCGCACGCCAGCGCAAGGGAGACCAGGGAGGAGGACTGGCCGGAGTCCGCGCAGAAGCTCATGCCCCGCACGTCGAGGAAGTTCGAGATCCGGTTGGCGATCAGCGCGCCGCCGGTGCCGAGCACGGCGTGCGGGTCGTCCCGGTCGCTGCCGGACAGTCGGCGCAGCAGCTCGTACCCGGAGGGCGCCGCGCCGACCACGACGTCGATCTCCCGGCCGGCGAGCGCGCCCGCCGGTGTGCGGGCGTCCTCGACGGCCTCCCAGGCGAGTTCGAGGCCGAGCCGCTGCACGGGGTCCATGGCGGCCGCCTCCTCCGGGGCCGCGCCGAAGAAGGCGGCGTCGAACCCGTCGACGCTGTCGAAGAAGGAGCCCGCGCGCAGGGTCGCGGCGTCCGGGTGGGAGGCGTACGCCGACCGCGCGTCGGCCGCCCGCTGCCCGGGGAACGTCCCGATGGTCGACCTCCCCTCCAGCAGCAGGCGCCAGAACTCGGCCGGGCCCCGCACACCAGGAAAGCGGCACGACACCCCGATGACGGCGACGCCGGCGGTGTCGGCGGTGTCGGTGGCTGCGCCACTCATACGCGTTCCTTCCGGTTCTGTCGGTGTACGGCTGTGACGGGTGGCGGCACGGGCTCACCGCCAGCCGGTGAGCAGGGTCCGCAGCCCGTCCGGCGCGTCCATGAAGTCGTAGTGGCCGCCGTCGACCCCCCGGAACTCGACCCGCTCCGCGTACGGGCGCCACCCCTGGAGCTGGTCGAGGCGCACGTCGGGGTCGTCCCGCCAGTGCAGGACGACGACGGGGCAGTCGACCGCGACCGGCTCGGTGCGCCGGTAGGCGGCCGCGGCCGCGTGGTCGCGCAGCAGCACCATGAGGCCCAGGTCGAGGATGTCGGGGCGGGGTTCGATGCCCCGGCCGCGGACGAACGCCTCGACCTCGGCGCGCAGTTCGTCCTCGGTGAGGGTGAGCATCCGGTCGCGTGCGGCGTCGTGCGGCGCGGGCTGGCCCGACACGAACAGGCGGTCCGGGGTGGGCAGGCCGCGCTCGGCGAGCCGGAGCACGGTCTCGTAGGCGGGCAGCGCGCCCGCGCAGTGCGCGAAGAACGCGTACGGCCGGTCGAGCAGCGGCTCCAGGGTCTCGGCCAGGTCGGCGGCGAGGTTCTCGTAGGTGCCGTAGTGGGGGTGGCCGAGGCGGTTCTCCCGGCCGGGGAACTGCACCGGGCAGACCTCGATGTCGTCGAGGGCGGCCGGCCAGGCGCTGAACACCGACGCCCCTGACCCGGCGAAGGGGAAGCAGAAGAGCCGGGCGGGGTGGTCGCTGCCCGGCGGCCGGACGAACCACGGGGAGGCGGTGGTGGAGCCGGAGGTCATGGCAACCGCCGTTTCTGGGCGACGAGGGGAAGGTGGGTCGTCCCGGCGATGAAGTACGACCGCAGGTGCTCCGGTTCGCCGGCGAGTTCGAGCGAGCCGAAGCCCTGGAGCAGTTCCTCGAAGAAGACGCGCAGGGTCAGCCGGGCCAGCGGTGCGCCGATGCAGAAGTGCGGCCCGAACCCGAAGGCGACGTGGCGCTTGGCGTTGCTCCGCGTGAGGTCGAAGGTGTGCGGGTCGGGGAACTGTGCCTCGTCCCGGTTGGCGGAGCCGATCCAGGCGACGACCGCGCCGCCGGCCGGGACGGTGCCCCCGGCGATCTCCACGTCGTCCACCGCGTACCGCATGAAGTTGCAGGCGGCCGAGGTCCAGCGCAGTCCCTCCTCGACCAGGTTGGGGACCAGGGTCGGGTCGGCCTGCGCCTTCTCGAACTGCTCGGGCCGCTCGATGAGGGCGTGCACCGTGCCGGAGACGGTGTGCGGTGTCGTCACGTTGGCGCCCAGCAGGATGCTGTAGCCGTCGAGGGCGATCTCCTCGTCGGTGAGGGGGGCGCCGCCCGGCCGGACGCTCATGAGGTGGTGGAGCAGGCTCTCGTCCCCGCCCCCGTCGGCGCGCCGGGTCGTGACCCATTCCTTGACGTAGCCGACGAGTTCGTGGTGCGCGATGGCCAGCGTGGCCGCCTCGCTGCCGAGCCGGAAGTGCGGGTCCGAGGGGGCCGTCACCATCGCGGTCAGCCGCACCAGCTCCTCCCAGTCCTGCTCCGGGATGCCGAGGAGCGGGCCGGTGACCATCGCCGGCAGGAGCAGCGCCCGCTCGGCCAGGTCGAAGGGTTCGCCGTCGAGGGCCGGTTCGAGGAAGCGCCGGATCGTGGAGCGGATGCTCTCCTCCCAGGATCTCACCGCCCGCGCGGTGAGCCGGGCGCCGAGCGGGCGGCGGACCTCGGTGTGGCGGGGCGGGTCGGTGGACGTCATCAGCACGCCCGCCGCGACGTCGTCCGTCCCGAGGTGGGTGGGGACCGTGCCGCGCTCCGAGGTGAACTCCCGGTGATCGCCGAGTACGCGGCAGACGTCCTCGTAGCGGGTCACCGACCAGAACTCCCGCCCGTCGGGGAGGACTTGATGGTGCAGGGGTGCCTTCGCCCGCATCACCTCCCAGACCGGGTGCGGATCGCCCGAGGTGTAGAGGTCCAGGTCGAGCAGGTCGACGCCGTCGAGGTCGGGGTCGCGCCCGGCGCCCGGCGTCAGCCGCACGCCCCTGCCCTCCCCTGCTCGATCAGCCCGGCGACCCGGGCCGGGGTCTGCGCGAGGTAGAAGTCGCGTACGGAGAGCCGGACGCCGTACTCCTGCGACACCCGGTCGATGATTTTGATTCCGGTCAGCGAGTTCCCGCCGAGCGCGAAGAAGTCGTCGTCCACCCCGACGTCGGGGCAGTCGAGGTGTTCCTTCCACAGCTCCGCTATCTCCTGCGCCAGTGAAACCCGGACCACGTGCGGCGACCCATCCATTGCCAGTCGTTCCTTCCTGCACTGTCCCGCCGGCGAGACACCTTCTCGGAATGGCCGACTGGAGTGTGCCGCGCGTTCACGGCCGCCCGCACCGGGCCGGGGGCCCCGGGCGTCCGCGGGTCCGATGGGCTTGAGGGCGGCCCGGCGGGCCCGCATGCTGACGCCCCGGAACACCCGTGAGAACCGTCCCGCCGGCGGGACAAGGCACGTCCGACGGCGTGGTGGCCCGAAACCGCCGCGGGCGCGGGAACGACAAGCCGCCGCAGGGGCAGGAGCGAGGGGAACGACGTGGGACATACCGGGATGGACACGGATGTGGTGATCGCGGGCGCCGGGCCGACGGGCCTGATGCTCGCCTGTGAACTGCGCCTCGCGGGCGTCGACGTGACGGTGGTCGAGCGGCTCGCGGAGCGCACGGGCGAGTCGCGGGCCGGCGGGATGCACTCGCGCACCCTTGAGGTGCTGGACCAGCGCGGGGTGGTGGAGCGTTTCCTGGCGGCCGGTGAACTGCAGCCGGTGGGCCACTTCTCCGGCCTCTACCTGGACTTCGACGAGTTCGAGTCCCGGCACCCTTACCCGCTGATGATCCTGCAGTCCACCATCGAGCGGCTCCTGGAGGAGTGGGCCGCCGAGCTCGGGGTGCGGGTGCGCAGGTCGGCGGGGGTGAGCGGGGTCCGCCAGGACGAGGCCGGTGTGACGGTCGAGCTGGACACGGCGGGGGCCGCGCCTGCGACATTGCGCGCCCGCTACCTGGTGGGCTGCGACGGCGGGCGCAGCACCGTGCGCAAGCTGGCGGGCATCGGCTTCCCCGGCACGGAGGCGACGATGACCGCGCTGATCGGTGACGTCGAACTCCCCGGGCTGACCGAGGAGTACGTGTGGGTGCGGCGCGGTCCGGGCGGCGACTATTCGGCGATCGCCTTCGAGCCGGGCTGGTTCCGGGTGATCACCTCCGACTACGGCCGTGTCGCGGACCGCGACGACCCCCCGACGTTCGAGCAGCTGCGGGAGTCGCTGGTCAGGCTCGCGGGCACCGACTACGGCATGCACAGCCCGCGCTGGGTCTCCCGGTTCAACGACGCGGCGCGGCAGGCCGACCGGTACCGGGCGGGCCGGGTGCTGCTGGCGGGCGACGCGGCGCACATCCACTTCCCGGCCGGCGGGCAGGGCCTGAACATGGGGATGCAGGACGCGGTCAACCTCGGCTGGAAGCTGGCCTCCGTGGTGCGCGGCCGGGCCCCGGAGAGCCTGCTGGACAGCTATCACGCCGAGCGCCACCCCGTCGCGGAGCGCGTGCTGCACAACACGCGGGCGCAGTCGGCCCTGGCCCGGCCCGGCCCGCAGACGGACGCGCTGCGCGAGGTGTTCGGGTCGCTGCTGGTCTTCGACGACGTCAACCGTCAGCTGCGGAACATGCTCACCGCGCTGGACATCCGGTACCCGGCCGACGGTGACCACCCGCTGGCAGGCCGCCGGGTCCCCGACGCCGACCTCAAGACGTCCGGGGGCGCCACCCGGGTCTACGAACTGCTGCACGCCGGCCGCCCGGTCCTGCTCGACCTGTGCGGCGGCGCCGGGGTCGGCGCGGCCGCCGCGGGCTGGTCCGACCGTGTCGACCTGGTCGAGGCGCGGAGCGAGGACGACCACTGGCCCGTCCCGGCCATCGACGAGGTGCCCGCGCCCGCGGCGCTCCTGATCCGCCCCGACGGCCACGTCGCCTGGGCGTCAGCCACCGACGGCGCACCCGACATCGCGGGGCTGCGGACCGCCCTCGCCACCTGGTTCGGCCCGGCCCGGCAGGGCTGACCCGCCGCGGGGCCCGTGCGACGAAGAGGCCGCCAGGACCGGTTGTGGTCCTGGCGGCCTCTTCGTCGCGTTCGTCGCGGCCTGCGGGCCCGCTAGCGGGCGGGCGCCGACTGCGCCTCGATCGCGTCCAGCACCTCGCGGGCGCTGTCGACCAGGTACATGTGGTCGCCCGGGAACTCCGCATAGCTGAACGCGGCCGTGGTCGCCGCCTGCCACTGCCCGGCCTCCTCCGCGGTGACCAGCCCGTCGGAGCCGCCCCGCAGCGAGCAGATGGGGACCGACACCGGTTCGTCGGTGCTCGGCACGTAGCTCTCGTGCATCTCGCAGTCGGCCTGGAGCGCGGGGAGGATCAGCTCCCGCATCTCCGGGTGGTCGAGCGCCTCGTGCCGGAACCCGGCGAACTCCTCGACCCTGGCGAGGAACTCCTCGTCCGGCAGCCCCGCCGCCCGCCGCTCGCGCTGGGTCCACGGCCCCGGCGAGCCGCTGACGACCAGCCGCTCGACGTGCACGCCGCGGGTGCTCAGCAGGTGCACCAGTTCGTACGCGAGCACCGCGCCGAGGCTGTGCCCGAAGAGCACGGTCCGGGCCCCCGCGCCGAGGTCCGCGACGATGTCGTCGACCGATTCCTTGGCCGCCTCGACGACGTTGCGGTGCGGCGTCTCCAGGATCCGCCGCTCCCTGCCGGGCAGTTCGACGGAGGTCACCCGCCACCGGTCGCCGGCCAGGGCCTGCCACGGATGGAAGAACGACGGTCCCGCTCCGGCGAACGGGACGCACAGCAGCGTGGTCCGGTCCGGTCGGTCCGCGGCTGTGCCGGGTCCTGTCACCACGGTCAACTCCCCTCACTCGTTCGGCATGTCGATACGTGTACGGCCGCTACGCCAACTTGCGGTTGATGACCTCGAAGAACTCGGCCACGGGCGCGGGCATGTGCATTTCGTGGTGGGTGGCCTGCACTTCGTGCACCTCCAGGGAGCCGAGGACGTAGGGCCGCCACAGATGCGCGTACGAGGGCTCTTCGAGCGCCGCGTCGAAATACAGCACGTCGCCTCGGTAGACCGGCGATTCGAAATCCATCATCAGCGACGTGTTGTTGGCCAGAACCTTCGACATGGTGTCCAGGAAGCCCTGCCGGTTGCCGGTGCGGATGTACTGGCTGAAGTCGTCCTCCAGCTCCGCCCGGTAGTCCGACGAGTCCTTGCCGGCGTGCACCTCCGTGAATCCGTGGCCGCCCGGCTGGGCGTCCAGGACGGCCACGAGGGCGACCTCGTGCCCGAGCCCGTCGAGCGCCGCCGCGACGGCCTGCACGACGCTGCCGCCGTAGGACCAGCCGATCAGGTGGAAGGGGCCCTCCGGCTGGATCTTCAGCATCTGGCCGACGTAGTCGTCGATCATCTCCTCGACGGAGACCGCCAGCGGCTCCACGCCGTCGGAGCCGCGGGACTGCAGGGCGTAGGCCGGCCGGTCGGGCAGGTGCAGTACGAAGCTGTAGTAGGCCCAGCCGAGGCCGCCGCCGCCGTGGAAGAACCACATCGGGGGCTTGCCCGTGCCGGGGTCGCTGTTCAGGGGCAGCACGACCGCGAACGAGTCGGCGTCGTCGTCGGGCACGCCGCCGGCGAGCATCAGCGCGGCCAGCTCGGCCACCGTGGGGTACCTGATGATCGTCCTGATGGGGATGTCGATGTCGAATTGTTTGCGGATGCGGACGCTGAGCCGGGTGGCCAGGAGCGAGTGCCCGCCGAGGGCGAAGAAGCCGTCGTCGATGCCGACCTTCTCCAGGCCGAGCAGCTCACCGAAGAGGGCGCACAGCTTCTCCTCGTAGGCGTTGCGCGGTTCCGTGCCGGGCTCCGTGCGCGTCTCCTCCGACGGCAGGGCCCGGCGGTCGAGCTTTCCGTTGGGGGTCAGCGGGATCTCCGCCAGCGGGATCACCGCGGACGGCACCATGTAGTCGGGGAGCCGCTCCCGCAGGTACGCGCTCAGCTCGTCGGCGTCGGCCGCCGGGGCGCCGGGCCCGGGCACCGCGTATCCCACGAGGCGTTTGTCGCCCTCCTGGTTCTCGCGCACCACGACCACCGCCTGCGCCACGCCCGGGTGCCCCGCCAGCGCCTGCTCGATCTCGCCCAGCTCGATCCGGAAACCGCGGATCTTCACCTGGGAGTCGGCCCGGCCCGCGTACTCCAGCCGGCCGTCGCCGTCCCGGCGGACCAGGTCGCCGCTGCGGTACATCCGCTCGCCCGCCGCGCCGAAGGGGCACGCGACGAACCGTCCGGCGGTCAGTCCCGGGCGGCCGTGGTAGCCGCGGGCCAGGCCGTAGCCCGCCACGTACAGCTCGCCGGTCACGCCGGGCGGCACCGGCTGGAGGTGGGCGTCCAGGACGTAGGCGCGCAGGCCCGGCAGGGCCCGGCCGATCACCCCGGCCGGGTGGCGGGCGGTGGAGCCTTCGTCCAGGTCGACGCGGGTGACGTGCACGGTGGTCTCGGTGATGCCGTACATGTTCACCAGCACCGGCGCGTCGGCGGGGTGGCGCTCGTACCAGTCCGTGAGGCGGTTCAGGTCGAGGGCCTCGCCGCCGAACACCACGAGGCGCAGGGCCAGTTCGCTGCCCGGGGCCGCGGCGTCGGCCTGGCTGAGCTGGTAGAAGGCCGAGGGTGTCTGGTTGAGGACGGTGACCTGTTCGCGGGCGAGCAGCTGGAGGAAGTCGGCCGGGGAGCGGGAGGTGTCGTAGGGGACGACGACGAGGCGTCCGCCGTGCAGCAGCGGCCCCCACAGCTCCCACACCGAGAAGTCGAAGGCGTAGGAGTGGAAGAGGGTCCAGACGTCGTCCGGGCCGAAGGAGAGGTCCCGGGTGGCCTCGATGAGTCCGACCACGTTGCGGTGCGGGACCAGGACGCCCTTGGGGCGGCCGGTCGACCCTGAGGTGTAGATGACGTACGCCGGGTGGCCGGGGCGCAGGGGCGCCCGGCGTTCGGCGTCGGTGAGGTCGGAGGCCGGCTGTGTGTCCGTCGTCCCGGAGCGGTCGAGGTGGACCACGGGGAGGTCCCCGGCCAGGTGCTGTGCGGCGCCGGTGGTGCTGTTGGTGACCAGCAGGACCGGGCGGGCGTCCTGGACCAGGTAGGCGATGCGGTCGGCCGGGGCGTCGGGGTCGATGGGCAGATAGGCGCCGCCCGCCTTGAGCACCGCGAGCAGCGCGACGACCAGGTCGGCGGAGCGGTCAAGGCAGACCCCGACCAGGGTTTCGGGGCCCACGCCCTCGGCGACGAGGTGGCGTGCGAGCCGGTTGGCCCGGGCGTTGATCTCGCCGTAGGTGTGGGCGGCGCCGTCGTGGGTCACCGCGACCGCGTCGGCCCGCTGCGCCGCCTGCCGTTCGAACAGCTCGACCAGGGTGGCATCGGGGATGTCGGTGCCGGTCTCGTCGGCGCGCGGCAGCAGGTGCTCGCGCTCCCCCGCGATCAGCGCGTCGACGTCGCTGACGCGCGCGCCGGGGTCGGCGGCCAGTTGTTCCAGGACGCGGACCAGGCGGGCGACGATCGTCTCGGCGGAGGCGCGGTCGAAGAGGCTGGTGGCGTACTGGAGGTCGCCACGCAGTGCTCCCGTGTCGTCCACGGCCATGAAGAAGGTCAGGTCGACCATGGCGGTCGACGGGATGGCCTGCTCGAAGCCCACCTCGAGGCCGGGGAGCGCGAGGTCCGGCTTCTCGTAGCTCTGCCAGGCGAAGATCACCTGGAACAGCGGCTGGTAGGCCGCGGAGCGCTCGGGGTTGATCGCCTCGACGATCACGTCGAACGGCACGTCCTGGTGCTCGTAGGCGGCGAGGGACTTGTCCCGCACCTGTGCGAGCAGGGAGGCGAACGTCGGGTTGCCGGAGAGGTCCGCGCGCAGCACCTGGGTGTTGACGAAGCATCCGATGAGGTCGGTGAGCGCTTCGTCGGTCCGTCCGGCGATCGGCGAGCCGATCGTCACGTCGTTCCCGCCGCCGATCTTGCTCAGCAGCACCGCCAGCGCGGCCTGCATGAGCATCGACATGCTCGTCCCGCGCTCGGCGGCCAGCTGCTGCAGCCCGGCCACCACCTCGGGCTCCACGACGATGCCGACCGTGTCGCCGTCCGAACCGGCCTCGGCGGGCCGCGGCCGGTCCAGCGGCAGATTCAGTGGCTGCGGGACCCCTGACAGCTCCTCGCGCCAGTACTCGACCTGCGCCGCGGCGAGACTGCCCGGGTCGGCCACGTCGCCGAGCACCTCGCGCTGCCACACCGCGTAGTCCTTGTACTGGATGGGCAGCGGCTCCCACGCCGGTGCCCGGCCGTCCCTGCGGACGGTGTAGGCGTCGAAGAGGTCCCTCATCATGGGTGCGCCGGAGCTGCCGTCCGAAGCGATGTGGTGGACGACAAGGACCAGCACGTGCTCCTCGGGTGCGCAGCGCAACAGGGTTGCCCTGAAGGGGAGTTCGGCCGCGAGGTCGAAGTGGTGCGCGACGGTCTCCTCGATCACGCCTGCCACGGCCCCGGGTGCCACGTCGATCACCGGCACCTGCGGCGCCGCCTGCGCCGTCGACAGGATCCGCGGGTGCGGCTCACCGGCGTCGTCCGTCCCGTAGGTGGTGCGCAGGATCTCGTGCCGGTCGACCACGTCGCGGACCGCCGCCACGAGGGCGGCCCGGTCGAGGGCGCCGGTCAGCCGGAACGCCGCCGAGATGTTGTAGGTCGCCGCCCCTCGCTCCAGCTGGTGCAGGAGCCACATGCGGCGTTGTGCGAAGGACAGCGGAATCATCGTTTCACTCCTTGACGATCATCTGGCGCAGACCGGGGCGACGGGGAGCGGCCGACTCCTCGGACCAGGCGGCGAGCGCGGCCACGGTCGGCAGGTCGAAGATCTTGCGGATGGGTATTTCGATGCCCAGTTCGGCGCGGACCCGGCTGATGAGCCGGGTGGCCAGCAGGGAGTGCCCGCCGAGTTCGAAGAACCCGTCGTCGATGCCGACCCGGTCCACGCCGAGCACCTCGGCACAGAGCATGGCCAGGGTCTTCTCGCGGGGGGTGCGGGGCGCCCGGTAGGCGGCGCCGGTGTACTCCGGCTCGGGCAGCGCGGCCCGGTCCAGTTTGCCGTTCGGGGCGAGCGGCAGCCGGTCGAGGACCATGAAGGCGGAGGGCACCATGAAGTCCGGCAGCCGCCCGGCGACGAAGGTCTGCACGTCCCGCGGATCGAGGCGCTGGTGGCCGTCGGCCGTCGTGGCGTACGCGATCAGCTGTTTGCCGGCGTTGCCGCCGCGTCCCTCGCGGGCGATGACGGCGGCCTGTGCGACGCCGGGGTGTGCGGTGAGCGCGGCCTCGACCTCGCCGGGTTCGACGCGGAAGCCCCGCACCTTGACCTGGGTGTCCGAGCGGCCCGCGTACTCCAGTTGGCCGTCGGCGCCGAAGCGGGCCAGGTCCCCGGTGCGGTACATGCGCGAGCCGGGCGGGCCGAAGGGGTCGGCGACGAAGCGCTCGGCGGTCGGTGCTGCGCGGCGGTGGTAGCCGCGGCCCACGCTGCCCGCGACGTACAGCTCGCCGACGGTGCCCGGCGGTACCGGGGCGAGGCCGGGGCCGAGCACGTAGGTCCGCATGTTGCCGAGCGGGGTGCCGACGGGCGCGCTGCCCGCCCCGCTCGCCGGGTCGCCGTGGACGGTGCAGGTGGTGGCGTAGAACGACTCGCTCTGCCCGTAGGCGTTGACGATCCGTACGCCGGGGAACGCCTCCCGCGTCCTGCGTACGAGGGCCGGGGGCAGGGCCTCACCGGCGAAGACGACCGTCTCCACGCGGGTGCGGCCGGAGATCTGGTCGACGAGTTCGGCGAAGGCCGACGGCACGGTGGAGATCACGCTGCCGCTGCAGCCGTCCCGCTCGCCCAGGACCAGGACGTCCCGGACCACTTCGACAACGCCGCCGGTGGCGAGGGTCGTGAAGATCTCGAACGCCGAGACGTCGAAGTTGACCGACGTGCCCGCGAGGAGGCGTGCGCCGGGTACGAGCCCCACGCGGGAGGCGAGCCCCAGTACGCCGTTGACCACGTTCGCGTGGGTGATGGCGACGCCCTTGGGCTTGCCGGTGGAGCCGGAGGTGTACATCACGTACGCCAACTGCTGGGCGTGCGTGGTGGGTTCGGGCCCGGTGGTGTCGTCGCCGCCGGACAGGTCGAGCCGGTCGAGGAGGACGTCCGGGGCGTCGTGCCCGGGCAGCGCCGAGACCGTCGTGGAGTGCGTGAGGACGAGGTGCGGCCGTGCCTCGTCGAAGATGGCCTCCAGGCGCCGGCTCGGGTACGCCGGGTCGACCGGCAGGTACGCGCCACCCGCCTTCAGGACCGCGAGCAGGGCGACCACCAGCTCCGCCGACCGCGGCAGCGACACCGCGACCACGGTCTCTGGGCCCACGCCCCGCGCCGACAGTTCGCGCGCCAGGCGGCCCGCCCGGACGTCCAGCTCGCGGTAGGTGAGCGAGGCGCCATCGGCGACCACGGCGACCGCGTCCGGGGTCCGCGCCGCCTGCGCCGCGACGAGCCCGTCGACCGTGCGGCCGGGCCTCGGGGCGGCCGTGTCGTTGAACTCGGTGAGCAGCCGCTCGCGTTCGGCCGGGTCCAGGAGGTCGACGTGCGCGGCCGTCAGCTCGGGGGCGGCCGCCAGCTGCCGCAGTACGCGCACCAGGCGCGCCGCGAGCACCCGCACCGCGTCGCCGTCGAAGGCGCCCCGCGCGTACTGGAGGACGAGTTGGAGGTGCGGGTCGACCGCCGCCATCAGGGTCAGCGGATAGTTGGTGGCCGTCGACGGGCGCAGGCCCGTGAAGGCGATGCCGTCCGCCGCGGCGCCGGCGGCGCTGAGCCCTTCCTTGTCGACCGGGTACGACTCGAAGACGACCAGCGTGTCGAAGAGGGACTGCACCCCGGCGGCCTGCTGGATCTCCGTGAGTCCGTAGTAGTGGTGCTCCAGCAGGCCCGCCTGCCCGCTCTGGAGCCGGGTGAGGATCTCGGCGAGGGTGTCGCCGGGGGCGTACCGGACGCGCACGGGGAGGGTGTTGATGAACATGCCCACCATCGAGTCGACGTCCGGCACGGCGGCCGGGCGGCCGGAGACGGTGGCGCCGAACACCACGTCCTGGCGGCCGGTGAGTCCGCCGAGCAGCAGCGCCCAGGCGCCCTGCACCAGGGTGTTGACGGTGACGCCCAGTTCGGCGGCGCGCCGCCCCAGCGCCAGTGCCTCGTCGGGCGGCAGCGCGACCTCGATCTGGTCGACGCCCTCCTCGCCCGGGCCGTCGGAGCCGGGGGCGAGCAGGGTCGGTTCCTCGACGCCGTCGAGCTCCGCCGCCCACACCCGGGCGGACTCCTCCTCGTCCTGCCGGGCGCGCCAGGCCAGGAACTCGCCGAAGTCGCGGGCCGCGGGCAGGCCGGCCGGGCCGCCGCCGGACGCGTAGAGCAGGAGCAGGTCCCGCATCAGCAGGGGTGTGGACCAGCCGTCGAGCAGCACGTGGTGGGCGGTGAGCACGAGTTCGGCGCGGCCGGGTTCGAGGACGGCGAGGGCGAGACGGATCAGCGGCGGGGTCCGCACGTCGAAGTGGGTGGCCCGGTCCTGGGCGAGGAACCGCTCGAAGGCCGCGGTCCGCTCCGGCTCGTCGGCCGCGGTCAGATCGAGGTACGTCCAGGGCAGCGCGACCGTCTCCGGTATCGCCTGTACGACGCCGCCGTCCGCCCGGTCGACGAACGCCGGGCGCAGACCGGCGTGCCGGTCAAGGAGCGCCTGGGCGG
This sequence comes from Streptomyces sp. NPDC030991, assembly GCF_055571235.1. NCBI lineage: Bacteria > Bacillati > Actinomycetota > Actinomycetes > Kitasatosporales > Streptomycetaceae > Streptomyces > Streptomyces sp. NPDC030991. The sequence goes on along the minus strand of NZ_JBVIFR010000010.1, from coordinate 279,655 downwards.
CCCGGTGCATCCGCTCCGGGTCGACGTCGCCGGAGAGCTGGAACACCAGCTGCATGTGGTAGGCGTCGAAGGACGATCCGGCCAGCATCGTGTGGAACAACATGCCGGACTGCACCGGCGTCGTCGGCCACAGCTTCGCCAGCGCGCCGAACCGCTCCTCCCAGCCGTCGATCTCCTCCTGGCCCACCTCGACCAGGGGCGCGTCGCTCGGGGTCAGTCCGCCGGCGTCGGGGGTCGTGGCGTGCCGGGCCAGGGCGGTCAGCGCCTCGACCCACAGCGCGGCCAGTTCGCTCACCTCGTCGCGGGTGAGTACGCCGGTGGGGAAGCCGAAGTAGGCGGTCAGTTCCTCGCCGTCGCCGGTGTCGGTGGCCACCGCGTTGATCTCCAGCGCCGACAGGGCCGGCAGGTCCGGGTCGGGGGCGGCGATCAGGCCGGGGTGGGCGGTGTCCGGCGCCCAGCCGAGGCCCCGCAGCTCCTCGGGGATGTCGGCGCGGGAGGCGCGGCCCAGGTAGTTGAAGCCGATCCGCGGCTGTCGCGCGCCGGCCAGCGCGGCGGCGGTCTCCGGGTTGAGGTGGCGCAGCAGGCCGTAGCCCATGCCGTTGTCCGGCACCGACCGGAGCTGTTCCTTGACGGCCTTGACCGCTCGTCCGGCGGCCGGGCCGCCGGCGAACGCGTCCGCGAGGTCGATGCCCGCCAGGTCCAGGCGCACCGGGAACATCGCGGTGAACCAGCCGAGGGTGCCCGACAGGTCGGCGCCGGGCACCAGGTGTTCTTCCCGGCCGTGCCCTTCGAGCCGTACCAGCGTCGAGGAGGTCGGGGCCGGGGTGGCGCCCCGGGTCCGGTGCCAGCGGGCGAGCGCCAGCGCGAGGCCGGTCAGGAGGCCGTCGTCGACGCCGCCGCGGAACTTCGCGGGCACCGTGGTCAGCAGGGTCTCCGTGACGTCCGCAGGCACCTGGACCCGCACGGTGTCCACGGTGGCCGTGACATCGAGCGCGGGGTCCAGTTCCCGTGCTCCCAGCGGGGGTTCCTCCGTGCGCAGGATCTCCTGCCACCGGGGCAGCTCCGCGACCCGCCGCGGGGCGGCCGCCTCGTCGGCCAGGGCGTGCGCCCACCGCCGCAGCGAGGTGCCGGGCGCCGCGGGTTCGGGGGCGAGGCCGTCGCGGACCCGCTGCCAGGCGGCGACCAGGTCGGGCAGCAGGATCCGCCAGGAGACCCCGTCGACGACCAGGTGGTGCAGCACGATCAGCAGCCGGTCCGCTCCGGTGTCGGAGGTCAGCCGCACGAACTGCGCCATGACGCCCGCGTCCGGGTCGAGCCGGTCCGCGGCCGCGTCCAGCTCGGCCTGCACCCCGGCGGCGGCGTAGGGCACCTCCCGTACCAGCGGGCCGGCGTCCACCCGGCCGGGCGGTTCCATCCACAGGCCGGGCCGCGTCCGGTCGAGGCGGGAGCGCAGCACATCGTGCCGGTCGAGCACCGCCTGGAGCGTCGCGGTCAGTGCCGTGCGGTCGATGTCCCCGGGCAGGGTGAGCAGCGCGGACATGCAGAACCGGCCGATGGGGCCGCCCAGTTCGAGCACGTGTGCCGCCGTCGGCGGCAGGGGGGCCCAGCCGGTTCCGCCGCCCGGCAGTTCGGGCAGGGTCACGCGTTCCTCTGCCGCCCGGCCTCCGGCCAGCTCCGCGAGCCGGGCGACCGTGCGGTGCTCGAAGACCTCCCGCGTGCTGACGACCACACCGCGCTTCTTGGCCCGCGCGACGACCTGGATCGAACGGATGCTGTCGCCGCCGCAGGTGAAGAAGTCGTCGTCGACGCCGATCCGGGGGGCGTCGAGGACGTCGGCGTACACCTCGGCCAGGATCCGCTCGGCCTCGCCGCGCGGCGCCCGGTACTCGGTGCCGGTGAACTCCGGCTCGGGCAGCGCGGCCCGGTCCAGCTTCCCGTTGGCGGTCAGCGGGAGCCGGTCCAGGACCACGAACACGGCGGGCACCATGTAGTCCGGCAGCCGCTCGGCCACGAACCGGCGCACTTCCGCCACCGCGACCCCGGCGCCCGGCGCGTCGCCTTCCGTGCCGTCCGCCGGCGCCACGTAGCCGACGAGCCTCGTGGTGCCGGTACGGCGGTCCTCGCAGACGGTGACGGCGGCCCGGCCGACCGCGGGGTGCCGGGCGATGACCGTCTCGATCTCGGTCGGCTCGACGCGGATGCCGTTCACCTTGGCCTGGGTGTCGGCCCGTCCGGCGTAGTGCAGTCGGCCGTCCGCGTCCCATCGGGCCAGGTCACCGGTGCGGTACATCCGCGCCCCTGCCGGGCCGAAGGGGTCGGCGACGAACCGCTCCGCGGTCGCGGCGCCGCCGCGGTGGTAGCCGCGGGCGAGGAGGCCCCCGACGTACAGCTCGCCGAGGACGCCGGGCGGGACCGGGGCGAGTTCCGGGCCGAGGACGTAGGCGCGCATGTGGGCCAGGGGCCGGCCGACCGGGACCGCGCCGGTGCCGCCGCTCTCCGGCGGGAGCGTGTACGTGGCGGCGTAGAAGCTCTCGGTCTGTCCGTAGGCGTTGACGACGCGGGCGCCGGGCAGGGCGCGCCGGATCTTGCGGACGAGTTCGGCGGAGAGCGCCTCACCGGCGAGCACGACGGTGTCCACGGCGAGCCGGAGGCCCTCCCGGTCGTCGGTGCCGAGCTGGTCGAGGAGCGCGGAGAACACGGCGGGCACGGCGCTGATGGTGCTCCCCGACCAGCTGCCGCGCTCCGCGAGTTCGAGGACGTCACGGACGAGGTCGACACCGGCTCCGCTGGTGAGCGCGGTGAAGATCTCGAAGACGGAGACGTCGAAGTTCACCGAGGTCGCGGCGAGCATCCGGGAGCCCTCCCCGACCCGGGTGATCCGGCGCAGGTCCCGCACGCCGTTGACCACGTCGGCGTGGGTGACGGCGACGCCCTTGGGGGTCCCGGTCGACCCCGAGGTGAACATCACGTAGGCCAGGTTGTCCGGTGCGACGCGGGCGTCGGGGGTGTCGGGTGCGGGGCCGTCGAGGCACAGGTCGTCGAGGTGGAGCAGGGGCGGCCGGCACGCGGCCACGGCCGTCGCCGTGCGGTAGTCGGTCAGGACGAGCGCCGGGTCGGCCGTGCGGAGCAGGAGTTCGACGCGCGCGGCCGGGTAGCCGGGGTCGACCGGCAGATAGGCGCCGCCCGCTCTGACCACCGCGAGCAGGGCGACGACCAGGTCTGCGGTGCGGGGCAGGGCCACGGCGACCAGGACGTCGGGCCCGACACCGCGGTCGCGCAGGACCGCGGCCAGCCGGCCCGCGCGGGCGTCCAGTTCCCGGTACGTCAGCGTGGTCGGCCCGCACATCACGGCCGGCGCGCCCGGTGTCCGCGCCACCTGTGCGGCGACCAGTTCGGGTAGCGTCGCCCGGCTCACGGGCGCGGTCGTCGCGTTGAGCCGGGCCAGCCGGTCCCGTTCGGCGCCGGTGAGCACGTCCGCGCCGGCAAGGCGGGTCGCGGGGTCGGCGACCACCTGGCGCAGGACGCGCACGTAGCGGTCGACGACGCCCTCGGCCGTGGCGTGGTCGAAGAGTTCCGTCGCGTACTCCAGGCGCCCGTACGCGCCCCCGGACGACGCCGGGACGATGTTGAGGAACAGGTCGAACTTGGCGGTGCCGGTACCGGCGGGGACGGGGGTGACCCGCAGCCCCGGTATCTCGATCCGCGACCACTCGAACTGCCAGGCCAGCATCGTCTGGAACAGCGGCTGGTAGGCGGTGGTGCGGTCCGGGCCCAGCAGCTCGACCAGCCGCTCGAACGGAACGTCCTGGTTGTCGTAGGCGGCCAGGGCCCGGTCCCGTACCTGTTCCAGCAGGTCGCCGAAGGAGGGATTCCCCGACAGGTCGACGCGCAGGACCCAGGTGTTGGCGAAGAACCCGATCAGCTCGTCGAGCTGTTCGTCGGCGCGCCCCTCGATGGGGCTGCCGATCGTCAGGTCGTTGCCGGCGCCGAGGTGGTGCAGGAGCACCGCGAGCACGGCCTGGGCGACCATCGGCGCCGTGGCACCGCGCGAGGCGGCCAGCTTGCCGATCCCGGTGAGCAACTCCGCGTCCAGCTCGAAGTCGACATGGCCGCCGCGGTGGTCGGCCGCCGTCGGCCGCGCTCTGTCCAGCGGCAGCTGCACCGGTTGCGGCACCCCGGCCAACTCCTCGCGCCAGTACGCGAGTTGGTCCGCAGCGACGCTCTCCGGGTCGTCCTCGTCGCCCAGTACCTCGCGCTGCCACAGCGTGTAGTCCTTGTACTGGACCGCGAGCGGGGTCCAGGGGGGCGCGCTCCCCCGGCGGCGGGCCGCGTACGCCGCCAGCAGGTCCTTCATGAACGGCGCCATCGACGCACCGTCCGCGGCGATGTGGTGGAACACGAACACCACCACGTGCTCCTGCGGGGAGACGCGCAGGACGGTGGTCCGCAGGGGCAGCTCCGTGTCCAGGTCGAAGCCCTGGCACGCGGCGTCCTGCGTGGCGCTCTCCACCGCGTCCGCGGCCACGTCGACCACCCGGAACGGGACGACCGCGTCCCCCGGGGGCAGGATCCGCTGCTCCGGCGTGCCGTCCGCGTTCTCGGCGACGAGGGTGCGCAGGCTCTCGTGCCGGGCGACGACATCGGTCACCGCCGCGCTCAGGGCCGCCGTGTCCAGCGGCCCGTCCAGGCGCAGCACGAACGGGATGTTGTAGGTCGCGGACGGGCCTTCCAGACGGTGGAGGAACCACAGCCGGCGCTGGGCGAAGGACAACGGGATCATCGACGCACTCCTACACGTTCATCGGGCGCAGCATCGGGCGCGGCCGGGGGCGGTTCGCGGACGTGGCCGACTCCTCGATCCGGGGCGCCAGTTGGGCGACGGTCGGATTGCGGAACACGGTCGTGACCTTGACGTCGACGTGGAGCTCGTTGCGGATGCGGCCGATCAGCCGGGTGGCCAGCAGGGAATGCCCGCCGTGGTCGAAGAAGTCGACGTCGATGCCGACCTCCGCCACCCCGAGCAGCTCGGCGAAGAGCCGGCACAGGACTTCCTCGTGGTGGGTGCGCGGCCCTCGTCCGGCCGCCGCCCCGGTGTGGTCCGGCGCGGGCAGCGCGCCGCGGTCCAGCTTGCCGCTCGGTGTCGTCGGGAACGCGGCGAGCGGCACGACCGCCGAGGGGACCATGTACTCCGGCAGGTGCTCCCGGACCAGGTCCGTCAGGGCCGAGGGATCAAGACCGGCCGGGTCCGTGCCGCTGCCCGGCACCACGTACGCGACCAGCCGCTGGTCGTCGGCGCGGTCCTCCCGCACCACGACCACCGCGCTCTCGACGTCCGGGTGGCCGGCCAGCACGTTCTCGATCTCGCCCAGTTCGATCCGGAAGCCACGGACCTTCACCTGGAAGTCGGCCCGCCCGAGGTACTCGACCTGGCCGTCCCGGCTCCACCGCACGACGTCGCCGGTGCGGTACATCCGGGCCCCCGGCGGGCCGAAGGGGCAGGCGACGAAGCGGTTCGCGGTCAGCGCGGTCTGCCCGAGGTAGCCCCGGGCGAGTCCGCTGCCGGCCAGGTACAGCTCACCGCAGACCCCGGGTGCGACGGGGCGCAGCGCCGCGTCCAGCACGTAGACCTGGGTGTTCCAGACGGGCGCGCCGATCGGCACCCGGTCCGCTCCCGGCACGTGCTGCCACGCCGTGACCTCGACCGCGGCCTCGGTGGGGCCGTAGAGGTTGTGCACCGCGCAGTCGGGCAGCACGTCGGCGGCCCTGTTCGCCAGCGCGGGCGGGAACGCCTCGCCGGCGACCTCGATCCAGCGCAGGCTGTCGCACTCCTTCGCCGCGGGTTCGGCGACGAAGGCCTCCAGCAGGGAGGGCACGAAGTCCGCGCCTGTCACGCCCTCCCGCCGGATCAGGTCGGCGAGGTAGGCCGGGTCGCGGCGCCCGTCCGGGCGGGCGATCACGACGGCGGCGCCCACCTGGAGCGGCGCGAACAGCTCCGGCACCGACACGTCGAAACTCGCCGACGTGCTCAGCAGCACCCGGTCCCGGGTGCCGACGTCGAAGTGCGCCAGGCCCCACTTCAGCCGGTTCATGATGGACCGGTGCGCCACCTGCACCCCCTTGGGGCCGCCGGTGGAGCCCGAGGTGTAGATGACGTACGCGGCGTGGTCCGGTGTCAGGGCGCGGCGCGGGTTCGTCTCCGGGTAGCCGGAGACGTCCGGGAGTTCCGCGTCGAGCACCAGGAGCGGCCCGGCGCTGTCCAGTACGTGCCGCACCCGGTCCTCGGGCAGTTCGGTGTCGATCGGCAGGTAGGCCGCGCCGGCCTTCACCACCGCGTAGATCGCCACCATCAGGTCGACGGAGCGGGGGATGCGCACCGCGACCAGCCGCTCGGGCCCCGCGCCCTGCTCGACGAGCCAGTGCGCGAGCCGGTTGGCGCGCCGGTTGAACTCCCCGTACGTCACCCGTTGCCGGTCGCCGATCAGCGCCAGCCGGGCGGGGTCGCGCTCCACCTGGGCCTCGAACGCGTCCGGCAGGGTCTCCGCGGCCACCGGCCGTGCCGTGTCGTTGACCTGCCGCACGAACCGGTCCCGCTCGTCCGCCGACAGCACGTCCACGGCGCCGACGGGCGCCGAGGGGTCCTCCAGCACCTGGTCGAGGACGCGTACGAGCCGGTCGGCGATCTCCTCGGCCGCGTCGCGCTCGTAGAGGTCGCGCTGGTAGTCGAGGGAGAGCCGCAGGTAGGGGTCGGAGGAGTTGAGGGTGAGCGGGTAGTGCGAGCCCGCGAAGGGGCGGATGGCGTCGATCGTGAAGCCCGCGGAGGCGTTCGCCTCGACGATGCCCTCGCGGTCGATCGGGTAGTTCTCGAAGACGACGATCGTGTCGAACAGTGCGGGCAGGCCGACGCCGCGCTGGATGTCGGCGAGGCCGTAGTAGTGGTGGTCGAGCAGGGCGATCTGCCGGTCCTGGAGCCCGGTGACGACCTCGCCCACGCTGCGGTCGGGGCGGCACAGCGCCCTGACCGGCAGGGTGTTGACGAACAGGCCGACCATCTCGTCGGAGCCGGGCAGTTCCGCCGGGCGGCCGTTGACGGCGGCGCCGAACACCACGTCCTGCTGCCCGGTGAGCTTCGAGAGCACGATCGCCCACGCACCCTGGAGGAGCGTGTTCAGCGTGACCCCGAGCTCCGCGGCGCGCCGGGCGAGTTCGCGCCCCTTGTCGACCGAGAGCGGCACCTCGACCCGTCCGAGGGTGGACGCCTCCGCCTTGCGGCCGGTGTCCGCGGCCACGAGGGTCGGCTGGTCGAACCCTGCGAGCTCCTCGCTCCACCGGGCGGCCGACGCCTCCCGGTCCTGCGCGGACAGCCAGGCCAGGTAGTCGCCGTAGCCGCGCACCGGGGCGAGGTCGCGGTCCCCCGCGTACAGCCGGATCAGGTCCTTGATCACCAGCGGTGACGACCAGCCGTCGAAGAGGGTGTGATGTGCCGTCATGACGAGCTTGGCCCGCCGCGGCCCGCAGGTGAGCAGGGCCAGCCGGAGCAGGGGTGGCCGGGCCGGGTCGAGCTGGTCGGCCCGGTCGTCGGCGAGCACCCGGTCGAGCTCCGCGTCCTGCTCGGCCTCGCTGCGGCCGGTGAGGTCGAGGTGGAGCCACGGCAGGTCGACGTGGTCGGCCACGACCTGCACCGGGTCGCCGTCGGCTCCGGCGAGGAACGCGGAGCGCAGGTTCGGGTACCGGTCCAGGAGTGCCTGTCCCGCCGACCGCATGCGCGCGGGGTCCACGGGCCCGGACAGGTGGAGGACGAACTGCATGTGGTAGACGTCGAAGGAGCCGTCGGCGAGCGCCGCCTGGAACTGGATGCCGGACTGGCCGGGGGCCTGCGGCCACACCTCGGTCAGCGGGCCGTACCGCTCCTCCCAGACCTCGATCTCGTCCTGCCGCACGGGGACCAGCGGGGCGTCCGACGGGGTGAGCCCGCCGGCCCCCGGCCGGTCGGCGTGGGCGGCCATGCCGTGCAGCACCTCGACCCACAGCTCGGCCAGTTCGGTCGTCCGCTCGCGGGAGAGGACCCCGGTGGCGAACATGAAGGCCACCTGGAGCCGGGGGCCGTCGGCGGTGTCCGTGGCGACCGAGTTGACCTCGAGCGCGGAGAGTGCGGGCAGGTCCGGGTCGGGCGCCGCGAGGAGTTCGGCGGACCAGGGGGACGGTCCCCAGCCGTCCGCGCGCAGGTGCTCGGGTATGTCGGTCCCGGAGATCCGGCCGAGGTAGTTGAAGCCGATCTGCGGCGCCGGGAACTCGGCGAGCCGCGGGGCGGTCTCCGGGTTCAGATGGCGCAGCAGGCCGTACCCCAGGCCCTTGTCCGGGACCGCGCGCAGTTGCTCCTTGACCAGCTTGATCGCCGTGCCGGCCGCGGGGCCGCCGGCGAGGACATCGGCCAGGTCCACTCCGCGCACGTCGACCCGGGCCGGGTACATGGTGGTGAACCAGCCGACGGTACGCGAGAGGTCGGCTCCGGGGACGGCGTCCTCCTCGCGGCCGTGTCCCTCCAGGCGGACCAGGGTCGAACGGTCGGCGCCGTGCCACCGGTTCACCGCCAGGGCGAGCGCGGCGAGCAGCACATCGGTCCCGGTGCCCCGGTACGCCGCGGGCAGCCTGGTCAGCACCGCGTCGGTGAGCTCGGCGGGCAGCTGCACCCGCACGGTGTCGACCGTGGACCACACGTCCACCGCCGGGTCGAGGGCCCGCGCGCCCAGCGGCGGGTCGGGCGCCTCCAGCATGTCCTGCCAGTACGTCAGTTCCGCTTCCCTCGCCTCGGAGAGCGCCTCGTCCGCCAGCGCCGACGCCCAGCGGCGGGCCGATGTGCCGACCGCGGGCAGTTCGGCGGTCCGGCCGGCCCTGACCTGCTGCCACGCCTCGGCGAGGTCCGACATGAGGATGCGCCAGGAGACGCCGTCCACCACCAGGTGGTGCAGCACCACGAGCAGCCGGCCCGCGCCCGCGTCGGCGGCGAACCAGACGAAGTCCGCCATCGTCCCGGCCTCCGGGTCGAGGCGTCCGACCGCGTCGTCCAGCTCCGCCTGCGCCGCCGCCAGTGCGGACGGCTCGTCCCAGCGGCCGTCGCAGGGCACCCGGTGGATCAGGTCCGCCGCCCGTACGGCGCCCACCGGGCGTACGTCGAGGGAGAGTCCGTCGCCGCGCACCAGCCGGGCGCGCAGGAGGTCGTGCCGGTCGAGCACGGCGTCCAGCGTCGCGGTGAGGGCGTCCGCGTCGATGCCCGCGGGCAGGTCGAGCACCATCGACATGGCGAACCGGTCCGTCCCGCCGCCGTCCTCGAAGATCTGCCGCGCCACCGGTTGCAGGGGCATCGGGCCGACGCCGCCGCTCTCGTCCTCGGTGAGCGCGGGGCTCCGGTCCCCGCGGGCGGACGCCACCTCGGCGAGCCGGGCCGCCGTACGGCATTCGAAGATCTCCCGGGTGGTGAGGTCCAGGCCCCGGGCCCGGGCCCGCGCCACCACCTGGATCGAGCGCAGGCTGTCGCCGCCCACGGCGAAGAAGTCATCGTCGATGCCGACCCGCTCCACGCCGAGCACGTCCGCGTAGGCCGTCGTGATGACGACTTCGGCCTCGGTGCGCGGTTGCCGGTAGGACGCGCCGGAGAACTCCGGTTCGGGCAGCGCCGAGCGGTCCAGTTTGCCGGTAGGCCCGAGCGGCAGCCGGCCGAGGGCCACGAAGGCCGACGGCACCATGTAGTCGGGCAGCCGGGCCGCGACGAACGTGCGCAGTTCTGCGGCGGAGGCGCCGGACTGCACGTCCACGTCGCCGATCCCTCCGGCGCCGTCGTCGCCGACGCCTCCTTCGCCGGTGTGCACCACGTAGGCGACGAGCCGCCGCCCGCCCGATGGCACCTCCCGGCTGATCACGACGGCCTCGCTGATCCCGGGGTGGCGGGTGATCGCCGCTTCGACCTCGGCCGTCTCGATGCGGAAGCCGCGCACCTTCACCTGGCCGTCGCCGCGGCCGACGCACTCCAGCTGTCCCCCGGCGTTCCAGCGGGCCAGGTCGCCCGTGCGGTACATCCGCTCGCCCGGCGGGCCGAAGGGGTTCGCGACGTAGCGCTCGGCGGTCAGGCCGGGGCGGCCGTGGTAGCCGCGGCCCAGGCAGCTCCCGACCACGTACAGCTCACCGATCACGCCCTGCGGCACCGGGGCGAGGCCCGGGCCGAGGACGTAGGCGCGCATGTTCCCCAGCGGCGTGCCGATGGGGGCGACGTCGCCGTCCGCCCACTCCTCGCCCGCCGCGAGGGAGAACGTGGTGGCGTAGAAACTCTCGCTCTGTCCGTAGGAGTTGATGATCCGCGCGCCGGGCAGGGCCTCGCGGACCTGCCGCACCAGCCGGGCCGGGAGCACGTCGCCGGCGAAGACGACGGTGCGGACGTCGGCCGCCTTGTCCAGGTGGCCGACGAGTTCCCCGAGCACCGAGGGGACCGCGCTGATCACCTGGCCGTCCCAGCCGTCCCGCTCGCCGAGCGCCAGCACGTCCGGCACCAGCTCGGCGGTGCCGCCGGTGGTCAGGGTGGTCAGCAGCTCGAAGACCGACACGTCGAAGTTGACCGAGGTGCCGGCCAGCATCCGCGCCCCGGGCGGCGCGTCGAGGACGCGCACCAGTTCGTGTACCCCGTTGACGAGGTTGCGGTGGGTGATCGCGGCGCCCTTCGGCTTGCCCGTGGAGCCGGAGGTGTACATGACGTACGCCAGGTTGTCCGGGGCGAGCGTCGGGGTCCGGCCCGCGCCGGCCGGTGTGCCCGTGGGGGTCTGCCATCGCGCGCGGTCGTCGACGTTGACGGTCGCCATGTCGTGGTGCGGCAGCTCCCGCGAGGTCGCGGTGTCGGTGACCACGAACCGCGGGCGGGCCTCGGCGAGCACGCTCCGCGCCCGGCCGGCGAGGTGCCGCGGGTCCATCGGCAGGTATCCGGCGCCGGACTTGAGGATGCCGAGCAGGCCGGCGACCAGGTCCTCGGTGCGCGGCAGGGCGAGCACCACCAGCTCCTCAGGACCGGCGCCGAGCCGGACCAGCTCGCGGGCGACGCCGTCGGCCCGGTCGTCCAGTTCCCGGTAGGTCAGTGTCCGGTCCCCGCAGACGAGCGCCGGGGCGTCCGGGGTGCAGGCGACCTGGTTCTGGAAGAGGTCAGGGACGGTCAGTTCGGGCACCGCGGTGGCCGTGTCGTTGAACCGGGTGAGCAGGCGGTCCCGCTCGGCCGTGTCGAGCACGTCGATGCCGCCGATGACGCGCCCCGGGTCGGCCACGAGCCGGCCCAGGACGCGCACGAACCGCTCCGCGATGCCCTCGACCGTGTCGCGGTCGAACAGGGCGGTGGCGTACTCCAGACGGACCCCCGCCCCGCCACAGCCGTCCGGGATCATGTTGAAGAACAGGTCGAACTTGGCCGTGCCGGTCTCCAGCGTCTCGGCCTCGACGCCGAGGCCGGCGAATTCCAGCTCGCCCAGGGGCTCCTGCCAGGCGAGCATCACCTGGAAGAACGGGTGGTACGCGGTGGACCGGTCCGGGTTGAGGAGCTCCACCAGCCGTTCGAACGGCATGTCCTGGTTGTCGTACGCGCCCAGGGACCGGTCCCGTACCCGCTCCAGCAGCCGGCGGAAAGTGGGGTTCCCGGAGAGGTCGACGCGCAGCACCCAGGTGTTGACGAAGAACCCGACGAGGTCGCGCAGTTCCTCGTCGGTGCGGCCCGCGATCGGCGCGCCGATGGGCACGTCGTCGCCGCAGCCGAGGTGGTGCAGGAGTACCGCGAGGGCCGAGTGCATGACCATCGACACGGTGGTGTCCTGCTCCGCGGCCAGTCTCTCCACGGCCCGGAGCAGGTCGGGGCCGACCGTGAACCGGACCAGATCGCCGCGGGGGCTCATCGCTCTCGGCCGGGGGTGGTCCGTGGGCAGGGCCAGCGGCTGCGGCAGGTCGGCCAGGGTCTCGCGCCAGTACGCCAGTTGACCGGCAGCGAGGCTCTGCGGGTCGGACTCGTCCCCGAGCATGTCCTGCTGCCACAGGGTGTAGTCCGCGTACTGCACCGGCAGCGGTTCCCACACCGGGGCCCGGCCCGCGAGGCGGGCCTCGTACGCCGCGGCGAGGTCGCGCAGCAGCGGCCCGAGGGACTCCCCGTCCAGGGCGATGTGGTGCACCACCAGGACCAGGGTGTGCTCGCGCGGTCCGGTCCGTACGAGGGTGGCGCGGATCGGTGCGTCGGCGGCGAGGTCGAAGGTCTGCCGGGCCAGCTCGCCGACGGTCGCCGCCCGCTCCTCGTGGCCGGTCTCGACGACCGGCAGGCCGAACGGCCGCCGCTCCGAGGGCAGTACCTGCTGGTGCGGTACGCCGTCGTCGTCCTCGACGATCACCGTGCGGAGGACCTCGTGCCGGTCGACGACGTCGCGGAGCGCCGAACGCAGCGCCGACACGCTCAGCTCGCCGGTCAGCCGCAGGGCGAACGCGCCGTTGTAGGTGGGCGAGGGCCCTTCGAACCGGTCCACGAACCACAGCCGGCGCTGCGCGAACGACAACGGGATCATTGTGTCTCCAAATCGGCGGAACCAGGGAGCGGGCACTCAGCTCTGGTCGAGCAGGGTCAGGAGTTCGTCGTTGTAGAAGTCGTCGATGGAGCACGCCCCCGACAGCGTCGAGAAGTACCGGTCGATCAACTCCTGGTGGCCGACCAGCTTCTGGAGCATCTCGGCCCGTCCCTCGGGCTTGAGCTCGGCCACGTTGAGCGCGCCCTGGTAGTGGTTGAGCGCCTCGTCGCCCAGGTCGTTCTCGTAGCGCCTCAGCGCCGACCTGAGCGCGGTGTCGTCGTGCAGCCGGTCCCCGATGTGGTCGGTGAGCGACTGGGCCTGGACGAAGGCCTCGGTGATACCACGGGCGGTGATGGAGTCCTTGTGGTTCACGGCGTCGCCGACCAGCGCCCAGCCGGGCCCATATGCCTTGCGGAAGTAGTTCTCCTGGTGGCCCGTGCCGTACAGCTGCTCCTCGCGCCTGCCCGCGAGCATCCGCTCGTACAGCTCGGGCGCCGTCGTGCGGAAGGCGTCGAGGTAGGCGGGCTCCACGTCCTTGCGGATCTGCGCGAAGTCCTGCTGCGGGAAGTAGGCCATGAGCAGCGTGAGGTCGTCGTTGGTGGGCAGGACGCCGATCCAGCGCCCCGGCCGCTCGTACAGCTCGAAGTGCGCGGGGACCCCGGACCAGTAGCTGTAGTAGGTGCAGGTGAGCCGCGCGTGCTCGATGACGTTCGGCGCGCCCGCCTTGCGGGCCACCAGCGAGCGCATGCCGTCCGCGCCGACGACCAGGTGCGCCCGTTCCGTCGCCTGGGCGCCGCCGGGCGTCGTGTACCGGACCCCGGTGACCCGGTCGCCCTCCCACACGAGGTCGTTGACGGCGCAGCCCTCCTGGAACTCCACGCCGGCCGCGACGGCGCCGTCCGCGAGGATCGGGTCGAGCACGTACCGCCGGGGCGCGTACGTGGTGCGCAGCCCGTCGATCGGCAGGGAGAAGCCGTCGACGCGGACGCCGGGCGCCTCGTAGCTCTGGTGGTCGATCGGCCGGCAGCCCGCGTCGCGGAGCCTGTCGAGCAGCCCCCACCGCTGGAGCAGAGCCACACCCTGCTGATGGATGTAGTGCGAGGAAAGCGTGTCCTGCGGGAATCGCGCTTTCTCCAGGAGCAGGACGCGATAACCCTTCTTCGCGAACAGCATGGCCGTCGGCGAGCCCGCACAACGGGCACCTATGACAATTACGTCGTACATGGCGCCTCTCTTACCAGGTAGTTTATTGACCCAGCGCGAATTTGATGCTAGCCGATACGGACCAGCCACCTGAATACAATCAGAAGGAGAAATGCGCGTCGATGCTCTGCCGTGTCCCGCCGGCGGGACACGGCAGGGCTCGACCCGGCCGGACCGGCTCTACGGGGCCGCCGCGCCCAGGGTTTCGATGTACGCGGAGATCGACGCGACCGTCGGATGGAGGAACATCTGGTCCATCGTGACCTCGACTCCGAGCTCCTCGATGAAGGCGCCCTGAATTCTGGTCATGATCAGCGACTGGCCGCCGAGGGCAAAGAAATCGTCGTCGGCCGATATGTCGTCGCGCTGGAATTCCCGGCACCAAATTGCGTGCACACTTTCGGCGGTCATCACAGCCCTCTCTGTCGTCGAGGTCCGTCGACTACGCCGCGCCGACCAGTGCCGCGCGGTCGACTTTCCCGTGCGGACTCAACGGAATCCGCGGAATATTGATGAATCTGGCCGGCACCATGTTCCGGGGCAGCGTCTCCAGGAGGCGGCTGCGCACGTCGTCCGCGTCGAGTCCGTCGCCCGCAGGGACGAGGAAAGCGGTCAGCTCGGCCTCGCCGGAACCGGTGTACGTGACCACCACGGCGGCCTCCCTGACCCCGGCCAGCCTGCCGAGGGCGCGCTCGATGTCGGTGGGGTCGATTCGCATCCCCCGCACCTTCACCTGCGCGTCGATCCTGCCGAGGACGACCAGCTCCCCGGCCTCGCTCACATAGCCACGGTCTCCCGTGCGGTACAGCCTGCGCGGCTCGCCGTCGACCACGACCGTCGTGAACTTCTCGTTCTCGGGGCCCGCGGCGCCCAGGTAGCCGGCGCCGACGCCCGCCCCGGAGATGCAGATCTCGCCGCACTCCCCCGCCGCGACCCCGTGCGACCGCTCGTCGAGGAGGTGGATGTCGGTGTTGTACGCCGGCTTGCCGACCGGCGCGACGTCCTGTTCGCCGGGCCGGTACGCCGCCAGGTCGTACGAGGTCGCGACATCCGTGCACTCGGCGACGCCGTACTGGTGCAGGAGCGTGCAGGTGTTGCCCTCCTGCCGCGCCCACTGCGTGAGCCGTTCGGCCTTCAGCGGCTCCCCGCCGAAGAGCACGTAGTCGAGGCGGGCGAGCGCGTCCCCGCCCCGGGCCCGCTCCCACTCCACCAGCAGGTACAGCGTGCTGGAGGCGCAGTGCACCACCCGTATCCCGTGCTCGGCGAGCATGCGGTGGGCCAGCATGGCGTCGAAGTTCCGGCTCGCCATCAGGTGCTGGGTGGCGCCGCAGAACAGCGGTGTCATCAGGGCGCGTTGGGAGAGGTCGAAGCCGAACGCGCTGACGACCAGGTGGTGCGACCCGCTGTGCAGGCCGTACTCGAGCGTCAGCCAGTTCATCAGGTTGAACCAGCCCTCGTGCCGCACCGCGGTGAGCTTCGGTGTGCCGGTCGAACCGGACGTGAAGACCGCGTAGCACACGTCGTCGCCGGTGACGGTGGTTTCGGGGGCGGTCGCCGGGAGCTCCGCCAGCTGGTCGGCGAGCCGCTCCAGGTCGACGACCTCGACGGTCGCGGAGCCGACGAGCGCGGCCGTCGCAGGGGAGGCCACGATCAGGGCGAGACCGGGGATCTGCCCCAGCAGCAGCCGGAGCCGCTCCGAGGGGTAGGCGGGGTCGAGCGGCACGTAGGCCGCGCCCGCCTTCAGCGTGCCGAGGATGGCGACGAGCATGTCGGTCGAGTAGTCGAGGCAGACGCCGACCTTCGCGCCCCGGCCGTGTCCGCGCGCGGTGAGGAAGTGCGCGAACCGGTTGGCCGCCGCGTCCAGTTGCGCGTACGTCGTCCGCCGGCCCGCCCAGAAGACGGCGACGGCGTCGGGGGTGGCCTTCGCGTGTGCCTCGAACCGCTGGTGGACGACGGGCACCGGGGGCAGGGCGACCCGCTTTCCCTGAAGGATCATCAACTGACTCCGGCTTCTATGCGGTGCGCTTCTCGGCGGCGGGCGGCTCGGCGGTCTCCAGGACCTGGGTCACCCACTTGTCGACGGGCAGACCGTGCGCGGCGGCGGCCTTCGAGAGGTACTCCAGCTGACCGGCGGTGAGCTCGATGGTGAGCGTGGTGACCTTCCTGCGGCGCTTCTCCGCCGCCGCCGACGTGGCAAGCCGGGGCACCTCCTGCCGGTCGGCGACGCTCTCCGGCGGGGTCTCGGCCGCCGCCTCCTCCTGCGCGGCCAGGCCGGCGCGGACCGCCCTGCGCAGCTCGTTGCGCGACCACTTCTGCTGTTCGGCCTTGCGCAGCCAGTAGTCCTGCTCCGGTGGCGCCAGCCGGGTCACCTCGGCGTGGTGGGCGAAGCTGAGACTGTCCCGCCTGCGGTGGTGCTCGAACCGGCGGGCCACCCACGCGTAGTTGCGCAGGGTCTGGTAGTCGAGCCCCGTGCGCTCGATCGCCTCCTTGTAGCGGCGCCAGCCGTAGGTGGTCTCCCCGAAGATCAGCCAGTCGCCGAGCCACCACGCCGAGGAGTTCACCAGCTCGCGCAGGTTGGCCCCGATCCGTTCCCAGGACCGCTCCGGCAGGTTCTGCGGGAAGATCATCCCCGACTTCCGCACGGTGGCCTGCGACCCGACGAAGGGCAGGACCACATCCCGCTGCGCGGGCTCGCCGCTGTCGGCCACCGGCCTCGCCTTGTACCTGCTCGCGGTTCTCACAGCGCCCGTCACCACTTCATCTCCCCCATTCAGAGTCTCTTCCCGGGATCCGGCCGGCGTTCAGTCCGCCGCCATGGCCTCCCGCAGGCCCTTGGGGCGCAGGTCGGTCCAGTTCCGCTCGACGTACTCCAGGCACTCGGCCCGGGCCGCCTCACCGAAGACAACCCGCCAGCCCGCGGGCACCTCGGCGAACGCCGGCCACAGGGAGTGCTGCTCCTCGTCGTTGATCACAACGTAGAAGCGGCCGGTCTCGTCATCGAAGGGGTTCGTGCTCAACTGGCACCGTCCTTAAGCGTCGTGGTGTGTCCGGGAATGGGGCATCGCCTGGCCGGATGCGGGACCGCACCGGGCGTGGACGCGCCGATCGGCGTTGTCCGGTCGACGGGACACCCGGGCGTCCGGTCGAGCAGGACGCCCGGCGTCGGTGGCGACCCCGGCGTGCCTCGTCACCGTAAGGAACCGGCCATCGGCGCTACAAGGGCGGCAGGCCCGCCGGGTGCCCGATCCCTGCCCGCATCCGCACCCCGCCGGGATTTCCTGTACCGGCCCGGGATCGTGTGCCACGATGCCGGTCCCGTGGCCCGAGGACCGGCCCGTCGTGGGCTCTGGCAGGCCGCGACGGCCCGATCCGAGGGAGCGCCATGGAGACCGCACGACCTGCCTTGCGGCTGTTCGTCCTGCATCACGCGGGAGGTTCGCACCTGCTGTACCGCAGCTGGCCGGCCGGGCTGCCGCACACGTGGGACGTGCGGCTGCTCGACGCTCCCGGCCACGGTCTGCTCCTCGACGAACCGCAGATCGCGGACGCCGGCCGCCTCGCCGACTTCCTGCTGCGCGCCATCGAGCCCGAACCGGCCGTCCCCTACGCTCTTTTCGGGCACAGCATGGGCGCCCTGGTGACGTACGAGATCATCCGGCGGGCCGCCGACCGGGGTCTGCCGCTGCCGGTGTGGGCCGGGGTCTCCGCGCGCTCCGCACCGGGGGCGGCGGGGCCGGGGACCCGTCTGCACGAGCTGTCCGGCGCCGAGTTGCGGACGCGCCTGAAGAACCTCGGCGGCACCCCCGACGAGGTCTTCGACGACCCCGAGCTGTGGGCCCTGTTCGACCCGATCATCCGGGCCGACCTGCGCCTGGTGGAGACCTGGCGCCCCGCGCCCGGCGGTGGCCCGCTGCCCGTCGCGCTCTCCGCCTTCGCGGGCGCCGATGACCGCTCGGCCGCACCGGCGCTGATGACCGGCTGGGCGGAGCACACCACGCACTTCCTCGGCCTGCGGGTCCTGGACGGCGGCCACTTCTACTTCCAGGACGACCCCGGTCCGCTGCTGCGGCAGATCGAACGGGACGCGGCCACGGCGCTCGACGCGGCGGGCGCGACCCGCTCCCGCTGAACCCGCACTCCCCCACGCACATACGCATTCGAAGACGGACGACTCCCAAGGAGCGGAACATGAGAACAGGCAAGAGACCGAGGGCCGGCGTGGTGGGTCTGGCGGCAGTGGCGATCACCGCCACCGCCTTCACGGGTCCCGCCCGGGCGTGGCAGGAACCGGCTCCCGCGGCGGCCGGACACCAGGCGACGCAGCGCGCGATCGACGCGGCCGTCGCGGCCGGGGTGCCCGGCGTCACCGCGGAGGTACGGGACGCCGACGGGGTCTGGAAGTCGTCCTCCGGCGTGGGCGATCTGCGGACCGGCGCGCGCCGCGGCCCGAACGACCGGTTCCGCGTCGGCAACATCACCAACACCTTCGTGGCCACCGTCCTGCTGCAGATGGTGGCGGAGAAGAAGCTCGGGCTCGACGACACCGTCGAGCGCCATCTGCCCGGCCTGGTGACGGGCCACGGCAACGACGGCCGCGAGATCACCGTACGACAGCTCCTCAACCACACCAGCGGCCTCTTCGACTACCTCGCCGACACGGAGTACGCCGAGACCTACCTGATGGGCGACGGCTACCTCCAGCACCGGTACGACACCGTCACGCCTGAGCAGCGGGTGCGGGTGGCGCTCTCCCACGAGCCGCTGTTCCGGCCCGGTGCCAGGCACGGGTTCTCGCACACGAACGACGTCCTGGCCGCGCTGCTCGTCGAGCGGATCGGCGGCAGGTCGTACGAGGAAGAGGTGCGCGCGCGCATCATCAGGCCCCTGGGGCTCACGGCGACGTCCAATCCGGGCACCGGTGCCACGCTGCCCCGGCCGAGCGGCCGCGGCTACTCCAAGCTCTTCGGCGCGCAGCCGGACCGGATCGACGACGTCACCGAGGTGAACGGGTCGCAGAGCTGGGGCAACGGCGACATCATCTCCAGCGTGGGGGATCTGAACCGGTTCTACAGCGCCCTGATGCGCGGGAAGCTGCTGGCGCCCGAGCAGTTGCGGGCGATGCGCACGACCGTCGACAACCCCGGCTTCCCCGGCTCCGCCTACGGGCTCGGCATCGAGCGGCTCACGCTGAGCTGCGGCACGACCCTCTGGTACCACGACGGCGGCGCGGTGGGATGGCTCTCCCTCGCCGCCTTCACCGAGGACGGCAGTCACCAGCTCGCCTTCAATTACAACAGCAATTGGGGAGCGGAGACCATCCTTTCCGTGCTCAACGCCGAATACTGCGTTACGCCGTCCGGCTGAGCGGGAAGATAACCGAGCCGTCTCACCGGCGGGAATTCCTCTATTCGCCGTGCAGGCGTTTTCAAGCGCCGCTCAAGACCGCACGGCAAGACTTCTCGCCGGTTATGTGCACCCTTCTCATGGAGGCATGATGGCGCGTCAGGCCGGACAATCCGCGGGGTCGCATGGCGGCCCGCCAACCGTTCTCCCACCACCACCCCCGCCGCGGCAGCCCCTCACGCCTGGCCCCGCCCCGCGCCGCGGCCAGGTGCTGACCACCAAGGTGGGCCTGCAGATGCCGGCCGGGCTGGTCTACGACGAGTGGGAGCGGGCCGGGCGTCAGCTCGCCGACGTCCTCGACTCCTCCTCCTGGTGGCTGGGCGACTGGCTCGTGTACGGCAAGGACCATTACACCGACCGGTACCAGCGCGGGATCCGCGCCGCCGGTCTCTCGTACCAGACCCTGCGCAACTACGCCTGGGTCTCCCGGCGCTTCGACCACCACCGGCGCCGGGCCGCCCTGAGCTTCCAGCACCACGCCGAGCTGGCCTCCATGCCCGTCGAGGAGCAGGACCTCTGGCTCGACCGCGCCGAGCAACGGCGGTGGAGCACCAAGCAGTTGCGCGGCGCCCTGCGCGCCACGCGCCAGAGCGAGCAGCAGCCGCGCGCCGCGGTCGTGCCGAGCCGCAGCCTGGAGGTGCCCGGCAGCCGGCTCCAGTGGTGGAGCAAGGCCGCGGAGCGGTTGGGCGTCGACTTCGAGCAGTGGGTGACGGCCACGCTGGACAGCGCCGCCGCCAGCGCTCTGGAGAGCCTCGGCAAGCCGGCGGAGCGCGAGGACCTCGCCGAGCGGACGCGGCCGGTCGCCATCAGCGCCTGATCCGTCCCGCCCGGACCGTCAGCGCCCCGGGTCCCCGCCCCGGTGCCCCCGGCCCGTCACGGCAGTTGGCTCATCAGCCCGGCCGTCTCGCGCTTGTACGTGCACGCGCTCTGTCCGAACGACTCCCGCACCCGGGCGCGCACCTCGCCCGGCTGCTCCTGGCTGAGCTTGAACATGCCCTCGGCCCCGGTCACCGTGAACCGGAAGGCGCCCACGGCCGGCACGATCTTGCGGAAGTAGTCGAGCGACTCGGTCATGTCCCAGCCGTTGCCGAACGCCCCCTCGAAGGCGCGCACGGTCGACTGCACCACACCGAGCGTCTCCTCGGTCGAGTCGATCTTCTCCACCACCCCCCGGACATGCACCGACGTGAAGTTCCACGTCGGGGCGGCCGGGGTCTTCTCGTACACGGTGGGTGACACATAGGAGTGCGGGCCGGTGAACGTCAGCAGCAGGACGCCGCCCGTCTCCAGCGCCGCCCAGTGCGGGTTGGCCCGGTTCATGTGCCCGAGGAGCGTGACCCCCGGCAGTTCACCGGTGTGGTCGCCGGACGTCTCGGGGTCGAAGATCACCGGCAGGTGCGTGGCGAACGGACCGTCCTCGGGGCGGCCGTTGGAGGCCGCGAGCGCCAATGGGTTACCGCGGATCAGGTCCACCATCCAGGAATTGTCCGGTTCGCGGTAAAAGCTGGGCACGAACATCCGTATCCACCCTTTCAGCAACCATCGGCCGCATCGTGCGGGGATGTTGAAAATTTGCGCCGACCGTACCGCCGTCCCGTCGACGGGACAACGCTTTCGGATATCGAGCGCCTCGATCGGCACTCGATCACCGCTCGTGCCGTCTTCGAGTTGATTTCGAGGCGCTCCACGGGGCAACACTGGGGAACGGGTCTCTCGGGCCACCGGACGAGTTTTCCAGACGCAAACGGGAGAAGTTCTATGGGCATAACGGGTAGGCGCAGTCAGGAGATCTACGACGTGGTCGGTATCGGGTTCGGCCCGTCCAACCTGTCGCTCGCCATCGCCCTGGAGGAGCACGGGACGAGCTCTCCGCAGCATCCGGTCAGGTCGCACTTCTTCGAGCGGCAGCCCTCGTTCGGCTGGCACCGGAACATGCTGCTGCCGTCGACGACCATGCAGATCTCGTTCCTGAAGGACCTGGCGACGTTCAGGAACCCGATGTCCCGGTTCAGCTTCGTCTCGTATCTGCACGCCTCGAACCGGCTGGTGCAGTTCGTGAACAACCAGGACTTCTTCCCGACCCGGAAGGAGTTCCACCAGTACCTGGAGTGGGCGGCAGCCGGCCTGCGCGACCGGGTCAGCTACGGCGCCGAGGTCACCTCGATCAGGCCCGCCACCGAGTCCGGGGTCCCGGCGCCCGACCTCCTGGAGATCGAGGTGCGCGACGGCGACGGCGCCACCAGCGTGGTCAGGGCCCGCAACGTGGCCATCTCGACGGGCCTGGTGCCGCGCCTGCCGAAGGGGGTGACCGCCGACGAACGGGTGTGGCACAGCTCGGAGTTCCTGAGCAGGTTCAACGCGCAGGCCCCGGACGATCTCAAGAGCGTGGCGGTGGTCGGCGCCGGCCAGAGCGCGGCCGAGATCACCCGGTTCCTCTACGACGCGCTGCCGCACGCCCAGGTCTCCGCGATCGTCCCGTCCTACGGGTACTCCGTCGCCGACGACACCCCGTTCGCCAACCAGGTGTTCGACCCCGGCGCCGTCGACGAGTACTACTTCGGCACCGAGCAGGCCCAGGACGCGTTCTGGCGCTACCACCGCAACACCAACTACTCGGTGGTGGACGCCGACGTCATCCGCGCCCTGCACCAACGCGCGTACGACGAGCAGGTGCAGGGCGAGCGGCGGCTGCGCTTCCGCAACCTCACCCGGGTCGCGGAGGTCAAGCGCGCCGGCAGTGGGACGCGCGTGGTCCTGCGTTCGCTGCTCGACGACCGGACGGAGGAACTCGCCGTCGACGCGCTGGTGTTCGCCACCGGCTACGACGGCCTCGACCCGTCCCATCTGCTGGGCGACTTCGACCAGCACTTCGCGCGCGACGCGGCCGGCCGCCACCGGGTGGAACGCGACTACCGCCTCGTCTCCGCCTCGGGTCTGGCCTGCGGCGTCTACCTTCAGGGCGGCACCGAGCACAGCCACGGCCTGTCGTCGTCGCTGCTGTCGAACATCGCGGTACGCAGCGGCGAGATCGCCGATTCGATCGTGCTGCGGCGCACCGAGCGGGAGCTGGAACGCGCCTGCCCCCTGGAGGCCGCGCCCTCGACCGCCTGAGACGGGCGCGCCGGGCGTCAGTCCAGGAGTTCGCTGACGGCGCCCATGAACCCCTCGTCGAGCATGGTGCGGGCCGCCGTGTCGCGGGAGCTGTCCAGGCCCGCGTCGTGGCGGGCCACGCTGAGCACGTAGCGGCCGAGGACGCGGTGCGTGGCGAAGGCCCATTCGCCGCGGGCGGCGGGGCTGCCGTCCGGGGCGAGCAGGTCACCGCTGTCCACCCCGAAGCCGAACTCGGTGAAGCCGAGCCGCAGGCCCTGCCCCAGCGCCTTGGTGTAGGCCTCCTTCAGGGTCCAGACGCGCAGCATGGCCGCGGTGCGCCCGGCGTCGTCCAGGTGGTCGAGGGCGGCGCGTTCGGCCGGGGTGAGGACATGCCCGCTCAGCAGGTCGTACGACATCCGGCGGTCGGCCGGTTCGGCGTCGACACCGATGCGCCCGTCGCGGCTGACACCGACCGCGATCAGGTCGTCGGTGTGGGTGAGGCTGACGTCGATCTGGTCGAGGCCGCGCAGGTACGGGCGGCCGCCGATCTTGTACGCGAGGTCGAGCTCCACCGGGTCGGTCTGCAGGGCGGCGGCGGCCGTGTACTTGGTGGCGAGGCGGGAGGCGACGAAGCGGTAGCGGACGGTGGGGTCGGCGGTGCGGCGGTAGCGCTGCCAGTCGCGGCCGAGCAGCGGGCGCAGGGCGGGCTCCGCGAGGGCGGCGGTGAGCCATTCGCCCCAGGTGGTGTGGACGACGGCGTTGCCGTAGCGGTCCATGGCCTCGCGCACCCGGTGCCAGGGGGCGCCGGGGCCGCTGACGTGGACCGGCGCGCTGATGCGTTCCGCGCCGTCGGTGGGGGTGAGGGTCGTCAAGGGGCCTTCCTTCCCTGGAGCGTGGTGCCGGCGGGTCACGGCGCGTAGGAGACCGCGTCGAGGTCGCAGCTGCGGCCCTCCCGGTAGCGGCGGAGGAGTTCGTCGAGCACCTGCTCCTGGACGCCGTCGGGCAGGTCGGGCGCCGGGACCCCGTGCCGGCCGGCGAGCCGGGTCAGGGCGAGGACGGCCCAGGCCGGGTCGGCGAGGAACGGGTCGCTGCCGTCCTGCTGCTCCCAGAAGCCGAGGACCCCGGCGGCGCCGACGACTCCGGCGTAGCGGTCGCTGAGCACGGCCACCGCGGGGTCGGCGAGGGCGGCGCCGGAGGTCGGCAGGCGCCGGCACTGCTCGCGCAGGGCGCGCAGTTCGGTGACGAAGGCCTCGGCGAGCCCGGCGAGGGCTCCGAGGGCGCCTCGGCCGCCCCGCGCGGGGCCGAGCCGGGCGGCGCTGCCGACGAGCGAGGCGGCCATGAAGTCGCCGCCGCCTGCGATGCCGAGCAGCCCGTGCTCCAGGTCGGGCAGGTCGCTGCCGGACCGGAACAGCTCGGGCGGTGGCTCCTCCTCGGCGAACCAGGACCGTTCGGCGAGGCCGCGCAGCTGGGGCACGAGCACCGCCTGGCAGGAGGCGCTGCCGGCATGGCCGAGTCCGGCCACGGGCAGATCGCGGACGAGCTTGTCGAGCGCCCCGTACGCGGGGTCGGCGTGGTCGTAGCCGCGGGCACCGAGGACCGCGGCCAGTTCCTCCAGGTCCTCGCGGAGCAGGTCGGGCACGACGTACTTGACGGCGGCGGCGTAGAGATGGGCCTGCGTGGGCAGCAGCGACAGGGCCCGCAGGACGATCGTGGCCATGGCGTCGCAGGCCAGCAGGTCGGCGAAGACGCCGGTGAGCGGCTTGTGCCAGCGCTTGGCCACGGGCCCCGTACGGCCGTCGGTCGTGGCCCGCACGGCCGAGTGCAGCACGGTGCCGACGGCCGAGGTGACGACGCCGCAGATCACGCTCCGGTTGACCTGGAACACCCGGAGCGCGACGCCCACTCCGTCGCCCTCGGCGCCGACCAGCGCCGTGGCGGGGACGGGGCAGTCGGTGAACTCCAGGCCGGAGAAGAGCGCCCCGCGCATGCCGGGCATCGCGACGCGCGGCAGGTGCCGCACGTGGCCGGCCCCGTCCCGGGCGGGGTCGAGGAGCAGCACGGAGTGGCTGCGCGGTCCGCGGGCGGTGTCGGTGCGTGCGTAGACGACCCGGAGGTCGGCGCGCGCGGCGTTGATGATGACGTCTTTGCGGCCGTCGAGCCGGTAGCCGCCCGCGGTGCGGCGGGCGCTGAACTCGTGGCGCAGGATCGCGTTGGCGTGTGCGAGTTCGTGGTGCAGGATCGTCGCACGCCCGCCGCCGAGCAGCAGGTCGGCGACGTCCTGGCGCTGGCGTGCGGTGCCCGCGGTCCAGACGGCGCCCGCGGCGAACAGGGACGTGATCCCGTAGCCGAAGCCGAGCGCGACGTCGCGCCGGAAGACGGGGCGCAGGGCGCGCGCCAGCAGGTCGGCCCGGGTGAGCAGGCCGCCGTGGGCGGCGGGCACGAGCTCGGCGCCGAACCCCGCCCCGGCGAGCAGTGCCTCGGTCTCGGCGGGCGGTTCGCCCCGGTCGTCCGCGGCGAACAGCGCCCGCAGGCCGTGGGGGTTGCCCGGGTCGTACGGGTCGCCCAGCAGCGCCTCGAGCCGCGCGGCCCGCGCGCGGGCGTCCGCCTCCGTCCGTCCGAACGGCGCGCCCGGGGGGTGGATGTTCTCGGCGGTGATGGTCATGGCGGCGGTGGTCAGCTCCCTCGTCGCGGTACGGGGCGCAGCGTGCGCACCCGTACCCAGACCCTGAACGCCTCTCCTTGAGCCCGGGTGGAGGTGCTCTCGACACATCCTCCGGTGTTCCTGCGGCGGGGCTCCGACGCGCCGGAGGCGTTTCTCCGTCGTTTCTCGAGCGGTCTCGATCGGCGCTGACGGGTCCTGCGCGGCGCTCTTCGGCACACGAAAAAGCCGCGGCACCCCGTGGTCGGGGTGTCGCGGCGTCCGGGCTCCGGTCAGCCGGTCTTACGGCGGAAGTTACGTTTCTGACCTGCGGGGTTGCCCATGTTCTTGACCTTCGCGCGGCCCTCTTCGTGCGCCTGCTTGGCGCGTGAGACCTGCGACTTGCGCTCCAGTGCCTCTTTGAATTTGGCGCGTACCGGGTCCGCGTCCGCGTTGTCGCCGCGGTTGCTCTTCGGAGTGTCAGTCATACGGTTCTCCTTGCCGTAAAGAACAGCTTTGCCGGAGTTGCACGGCAGCACCACTGTCACGACCGGAGCTGGACGGTCACTCGAGCGGCGCTGGAAGGCGTAGGTCGGCAGATCGACCGGGACGCCGGTGCCGAAGACCCGCTCCCAGCCGATGTCCTGCCCGGCCACGTGCAGCGTGCCCAACGCCCTGACCATGGAGCGCACTTCAGCCGTGGGTCCGTCCGGCTCGCGCGCGGTGCCCTGCGACGCCACGAACACCGCGGGCTCTCGCACGCAGGACGCGCCCATCGTGGTCAGCACCTCGGCGGGACCGCACTCCACGTAGCGGCCCACCCCCGAGCGTTCCAGGGTGCGCACCGCGTCCGCGAACCGCACGGGGCCGCGCGCCTGCCGCATCCAGTACGCCGGGTCCGACACCTCACCGGCCGTCCCGGTGCGGCCCGTCACCGTGGACACCCACGGGATCGACGGCGCGTGGAACGCGCACTCCGCCACGGCCCGTGCGAACTCCCCCAGCATCGCGTCCATGTGCGGGGAGTGGAACGCGCGCGGCGCCGTCAGCCGCCGCACCCGGCGCCCCTCCCCCACGCACCAGGCCAGTACCGTCTCGACCGCGTCCGCGTCGCCGCTGACCACGGTCTCCGCTCCGTTCACCGCGGCGACCGACACCCGGCCGCCGATGCGCGTCAGCACCTCGATGGTGTCGGACTCCGAGGCCAGGACGGCGGCCATCGCCCCGCCCGGCTCGCACGCCTGCATCAGCCGGCCCCGCGCCGCCACCAGGCGCGCCGCGTCGGCCAGTTCCAGCACTCCCGCCGCGTGCGCCGCCGCCACCTCGCCCACCCCGTGCCCGGCCACCGCGGCCGGCACCACGCCCCAGGACCGCCAGAGGCGGTACAGCGCCACCTCGACCGCGAACAGCGCCGGCTGCGCGAACTCCGTCTCGTGGACCAGCGCCGCGTCCGGGCCGTCCTGCGCGGCGAACAACACCGCGACCAGCGGCAGCCGCAGGTGGGGGTCGAGCGCGGCGCACGCCTCGTCCAGCGCCCGCCGGAACGCGGGGAACGCGGCGTACAGCTCCCTGCCCATGCCGGTGTGCTGGCTGCCCTCGCCGGTGAAGAGCAGGGCGAGGTCCTCTCTCGCGGCGGCCGCACCCGCGACGAGGGCGGGGTGGGCGCGGTCGTTGGCCAGGGCGCGCAGGGCCGCCGCCGCCTCCGCCGACGAGGCGGCCACGACGCTCGCCCGGTGCTCCAGGTGGGGGCGGTGCCGGGCGGCGGTGTACGCCACGTCGGGCAGGCCGGCGTCGGGGGTGCCGTCGAGCCGGCCGGCGAGCCGGGCCGCGTTCTCGGCGCGGGCCCGCGCGGTGCGGCCCGAGACGGTGAGGGCGACCGGGGCCGAAGCGGCGCGGCGGCGACGGCCGGTGACGGCGCCCCAGTCCACGTCGGACCCGTCGCACCACAGCGCGGCGGCGACGTCCTCCAGGGCCCGGCGGGCGGGCCGGTCGCGGTGGCCGGTGCTCAGGACGTCCGGCTGGTCGCCGCCGAGGGAGTCGAGGCCGCGTCGCAGCGCGTGGCCCGCCACCGGGTGCGGCGTGATCTCGACGACGCGCAGGCGCCGCCGGTCGCCGAGCGCGCGGGCGGCCTCGGCCAGGCGGGGGTGGGTGCGCGGGGCGCGGGTCCAGTAGGCGGCGTCGAGGTCCGTGCCGTCGACGTAGCCGCCGGTGACGGTCGACCAGAACGGCACGGTGGTGGGGCGGGGCCGCAGGGCGTCCAGGGCTTCGGCCGCCTCCGGTGCGGGCCGGGACCTGGCGGCGATCAGGCGGGCGCCGTCGGTGAGCGCCAGCGCGCCCGCGAAGACGGCGGCGGCCACCTCGCCCGTGCCCTGCCCGAGGACGACGGTGGGCTCGACGCCCCAGGCGCCCAGGGTGCGGGCGAGGGCCGTCTGGAGGGCGAACAGGACGGGCTGGACGACGTCGGCGCGCGCCAGGCGGGACGTGGCCCGGTCCGCGAGGAGTTCCGCGGTGACCGACCAGCCGGTGAACGGCCGCAGGGCCGCGTCGCACGCGTCGAGGGCGGCCCGGAACGCGGGTTCGCCGAGCAGGTCGCGCCCCATGCCGAGCCACTGCGAGCCGCGGCCGGAGAAACAGAGGGCGAGCGCGTCCGGCCGCACGGCGCGGTCCGGGCCGGTGGGTGCGGCGAGGCCGGTGCGCAGCGCGTCGGCCAGTTCACCGGCGTGGCCGACGGCGGCGACCGTGCGGTGCCCGCCGGTGGCGCGGCCGAGGAGTTCGGGCGCGTACCAGGCGCCGCCCGCGCGGATGCGGCCGGTGAGCTCGTCGGCGGCGGTGCGCAGGCCGGCCGCGCTGTCCGCGGCGAGCGGCACGAACAGCCGTCGCCGGTGCGGTGGTTCCTCCAGCGCCACCTGGGCGTCGGCGCCGTCGGGGCCGATGCCGCCGACGGCCGCGTAGCGGCGGCCCCCGCCCGGCCATGGCGTGCGCTCGGTGACGACGTGGAGGCGGTGCGCCCCGGCGTCGGCGCGTGGGGCGCGGGTGGCGGGGAGTTCGCCGTGGTGCAGGGCGAGCGCGGTCTTCATCAGGGCGACGACTCCGGCGGCGGCTTCCAGGTGGCCGAAGTTGGCCGTGGCGGAGCCGACGCGCACCGCTGCGGTGCGGGCGCCGGTGAAGACGGTGCCGAGGGCCTCGGTCTCGGCGGGGTCGTCGGGGGATCCGTCGCCGCCGTGGGTCTCGGCGTAGGAGACGTGTCCTGGGTCGACGCCGGCGTCGGCCCAGGCGGCGCGCATCACGTCCGCCCGGCCGCCGGGGGCGGCGGCGACGGCGCTGCCGCGGATCACGGCGTAGACGCGGTCGCCGGCGGCGAGCGCGTCGGTCAGGCGGCGCAGCACGAGGACGCCACAGCCCTCGCCGCGTACGGGCCCGGCGGCGTGCGGGCCGAGCAGCACGTGGACGCCGCCCGCGAGCGCCAGGTCCACCGCGCCGTCGCGCAGGGCGCGGACGGCCAGGTGGGCGGCGGTGAGCGAGGAGCCGCAGGCCGTGGCGACGGCGAGCGGCCGGCCGTCGCGGCCGAGGGCGCGCGCGATGTCGGTGGGGACGGCTCGCGCCGTGGTGCCCATGAAGACTCCGGTACGCCCCTGGGCGAGGGCGTCGTGGACGACCCGGGCGTCCTCCAGCGCGGCCCAGGCGGTCTCCAGGGCGATGCGCCGCGCGGGGCCCATCCACCGGGCCTCGTCGGGCGGGATGCCGAACAGGCCCGCGTCGAACCCGGTGATGTCGTCGAGGAAGGCGCCGCTGCGGGCGGCCGCCGTACCGGAGGGCGGGGCGTGCCACCGGCCCGCGGGCACCTCGCCGACCGTGGTGACGCCGTCGAGCAGGCCCTGCCACAGGGCTCCTGGGGTGTCGATGCCGCCCGGCAGCCGGCAGCCGATGCCGACGATCGCGACCGGCTCGGGGGTGCGCGTGGCGCCGCGGGCGGGCCGCGCGGCGGGCGTGGGGTAGCGCCATACGGTCGAGGTGGGCACGGGCCGCTCCAGCCACTGGGACATCTGCGCATCCTTGAAGTTCGTCGAACCGGACCGTCGGGACATGGCCCGGCCTAACCCGCCAGGGAGGCGGAGAGCTTGCGCAGGACGAAGGCGTCGAGGGCGCTGATGGAGCGGAAGTGGTCGAGGTCCAGATCCTCGTTCCCGACGGTGATGCCGAACTCCTGCTCGACGAAGGCGACGAGCTGCATCGTGAACACCGACGAGACGAAGCCGAGTTCGAAGATGTCGGCGTCGTCGTCGAGGGCGTGCACCGGGAAGAAACGGGAGAGGTACTGCGCGATCCGGTCCCGAGGCTCGGTGGTGTCCGTGTGCATGTCTGGTTCCGCCCTTCCGCCGTGTCGTCGTCCGTGACCAGGCCGGTACCACCGGCGTCACCAGCCTGGTCGCTACGGCTCGAGCGCGACCGGAGCGCGGGATGTCACAGCACGCGGATCGCCGACTCCGCGTGCGCCCTGGCCAGTTCCATGGTGGCGGTGGAGTTGCGGCCGAGCGCCTGGCGCACGTACCGGCGGGCCGTGGTCAGGTCGGCGGCCGGGCCCAGGACCCGGGTGACCGCCTCCTCGCGCAGCACCACGCTGTGCTGCGAGTAGACCGTCACGCCCGTCTCGTCGGGTACGACCGACCATTCGCCCGTGTGCGCCTCCATCAGCGCCGGCGTGGCCGTCTGCTTGTAGACGATGCGTCCGGCGTGCGGGAAGCAGACCCGCACCGATTCAGTGGTGTGCCTGCTGCCGTCGGCCGTCAGTGTGTCCATGGACATGGTCTGGACGCCGGGGCTCTCCTCGGTCAGGTCCACGCGGGAGACGTGCGGGATCAGGTCGGGCCAGTCGCCCACCCGGTACAGGAAGTCGTAGACCAGCTCGGCCGGCCCCTTGACCCGTACGGAGTCCTCGAAGGACAGGACCAGCTCGTCCAGGCGCGTCCAGCGCTCCGCGAGCCGCTTGATGTTGTCCAGTTCGGCGCGGGAGTTGCTGTCGCAGGCGCTCTCCACCCACGCCACGTCCTCGGGGCGGTCGCCGGGGACGGTGAAGTCGTGCAGCAGGGTCAGCAGGCTGGCGCCGCCGGGCCGTTCCTCGACGATCCAGGTCCCGTGCATGGTCTGCACCGGCGCCTGCGGCCGGGTCTGGTGGAACTCGATCCGCCGCGTCCGGGGGTCCTGCTCCCGGTGCGAGATCCATGACCGGACCTCGCCGTTGGCGAGGGCCCACATCCGCAGGCGTTCGTGTGTCCCGTCGAACTCCAGCCGTTCCACGTGCACGTTCGGCGGGAAGTACAGCGGCCACTGCACCGCGTCCGAGATCAGCCCGTAGACGACCCCGGGTCCCGCGTCCACCTCGACGGAGTGCACCGTGCGGTGCACGCGCTCGCTCGTCACCACGTTCACGTCTTCCTCGTTTCCTTGACGGAGGTCAGTAGTTGCCCAGGCCGCCGCAGACGTTGAGCGCCTGCGCGGTGATCGAGGCCGCGGGCCCGGAGGCCAGGTAGGCGACGAGGGCGGCCACCTCCTCGGGCGTGGAGTAGCGGCCGAGCGGGATCTTCGCCTCGAACTGCGTCTGTACCTCCTCCTCCGTGGTCTCCCAGGCGGCCGCGTACCCCTGGCGCACGCGCTGGGCCATGGGCGTCTCCACGTAGCCGGGGCAGACCGCGTTGACGGTGATGCCGCGGGGGGCGAGCTCCCGGCCGAGCGCCTTGGTGAAGCCGACGACGCCGTGCTTCGAGGCGCTGTAGGGGGCGCCGAGCAGGACGCCCTGCTTGCCCGCGGTGGAGGCGATGTTGATGATCCGGCCGTACGCGGCGTCGGCGAGGCCGCCGTTGCGGAGCACCTCGCG
This sequence comes from Streptomyces sp. NPDC030991, assembly GCF_055571235.1. Taxonomy (NCBI): domain Bacteria; kingdom Bacillati; phylum Actinomycetota; class Actinomycetes; order Kitasatosporales; family Streptomycetaceae; genus Streptomyces; species Streptomyces sp. NPDC030991. The sequence goes on along the minus strand of NZ_JBVIFR010000010.1, from coordinate 248,880 downwards.
CGTCACCAGGAACACGCTGTTGAGGTTGGTGTCGATGACGTCGTACCAGAGCTCGTCGGTGAGGTCGGCGGTGACCCCGCCGCCGCTGCGCCCGGCGTTGTTGACGAGCACGTTGACCGGTCCGTACGTCTCCACGGCCGCGGCCACGAGGGCGGCCACGGACTCGCGGGAGCGCACGTCCGCCGCCTCTCCGGCGACTTCGAGGCCCTCCGCGCGCAGATCCTCCACGGTCTGCTTGACGTCCTGGGCCGTGCGGGCGCACAGGAAGACCCGGTGCCCGGCGCGGGCCAGCTGCCGGACCGACTCCAGGCCGATGCCGCTCGTGGCTCCGGTCACCAGGGCGACGGGGTGGGTGGCAGACATGTCAGTGCTCCTCGAGGTGGTGGGTGGCGGCGCGCAGGGCGAGTCCCGGCTCACGCCGTGCCGCGTCGGCGAGCGGTGCCGGCGGCACCAGCGGGGCCAGGGCCCGGCGCAGGGACGGCCGGGTCAGCAGGGAGCCGCGGGCCGCGACATAGCCGTCGGGGCGTACGAGGACCCAGGCGCCGGGCGGCAGGCCGAGCGCGGTGCGCAGCCGCCGGTCCGGGTCGGCGAGCGGTGCGGGCCCGTCGGAACCGGCGCCGCCGACGGTCCTGACCGACAGCCACTCGCCGTACTGGGCGGCCGCGGTGACGGCGACGCCGACGGGGACGTCGCCCGGCCCCTCACCGCCCGCGGCGAGCAGCAACGTCCAGCGCGGGTCGCGCAGTTCGGCCCGGAAGGCACGGAAGGCGGGGTCGGGTTGGTCCGGCGTCGCGACGGCGGTGACACGGCCGCCCGGGCCGGGGACCGGGGCCGGGGTCCGGGCGCTCATCAGGACGGATCCGGCGTCCGCGAGGTAGCCGAACCGGTCGGTGTCCGGGGTGGTCAGCGACGAGGCCGCGTACCCGATCTTCAGCCCCGACATGCCGCCCAGCACCTTGCGCTGCACGGCCCTGCGCAGCGGCCGCACCGTGTTCACGACGCGCAGTGCGATCGGCAGGACCACGCCCGCGAGCGCGTTCTTCAGCTGCACCAGGGTGGTGGCGGTGCTCGTGGAGCCGAGCAGGGCGGCGCCGACGGGGACCCGCTCCTCGCTGTACGTCTCCAGCAACTCCTGCCCGGCGTGGCCCTGTTCGACCATGGCGAGCTTCCAGGCGAGGTTGTACGCCTCCTGGATGCCGGTGTTCATGCCCTGTCCTGAGGCGGGGCTGTGCACGTGCGCGGCGTCACCGGCCACGAGGACGCGGCCGTCCTGCATGCGCTCGACCATCCGCTGCTGGAAGGTGAAGACGGACGTCCAGGACGCCTCGCCGATCCGTACCCGGTGGCCGAGGCCCGCGCTGAGCTTGGCGGCGAGCAGCTCCTCCGCGCGGCCCGGCAGGTCCGCGCCGGCGGTGGGCACGGTGTCGAGGATGCGCCAGTGCCCGTCGCGGGCGAAGGGCACCATCATCAGGGCCTGCCCGTCGGTGTGCGCCCAGTAGATGCTGTCGGGTTCCACCTCGGTCTCGACCGGGACGTCCGCGAGCATCCACGTCTCGCTGCTCTCGCCGACGAGTTCGAGGCCGAGCTGTTTGCGTACGGTGCTGTGGCCGCCGTCGCAGCCCACCAGCCAGGACGTCGTGCAGGTCTCCTCGCGGCTGTCCGCGTGCACCAGGCGTGCGCGCACCTCCCCCGCGTTCTGCGACAGTTCCGCGAGGCGTACTCCCCATTCGACGCGGACCCCGAGCCGGGCCACCGCCGAGCGCAGCACGGCCTCGGTCTCGGTCTGCTCGATGACCAGGGTGAACGGGTAGCGGGTGGGCATCGTCGCGTAGTCGGCGCGCAGGCGGACCCGGCGCCGACCACCGGCGTACATGGTGAACGCCCGGTTGCGCCGTCCCCGGGGCAGCACGTCGTCGACGATGCCCATCTGGTCGTACGTCTCCAGGGTGCGGGGGTGCGTGGCGACGGCGCGGCTGGTGCGGGCGGGTCCCGGTGCGGCGTCGATCAGCCGCACGCGAAGGCCGCGGCGCGCGAGTTCGTGGGCTGCGGTCAGCCCGACCGGGCCCGCGCCGACGACCAGCACCTGGGCCGAAGGGGTGGGCTCGGCGGACCGGCCGGCGGGGTTCACCATGGTGTGCTCCAGGGTCGGTTGCGGGTCGCGGGGGCGGGGCCGGTCATGCGGCGGCCCGGTGTCTCAACTGCGCGCGCACGGAACGCCGTTCGGGTTTTCCGGTGCGGGTGCGCGGTACCGCGTCGATGGCCTCCGTGAACCGGATCCGCTCGAAGGAGGCGAGGTGTTCGTTGGCGCGCGTGGTGATCGAGTCGAGGACGTCGAGGATGCCGAGGCCCACCAGGTCGTTCCCGGCCGTGTGGGCGTCGGCCGCGGCGCCGTCGGTCAGGATGATGCCCGCCCAGACCACCGCGCCGTGCTCGGCGTCGGGCCAGTCGGCCACGATGCAGTCGGCGACGCGCGGGTCCTCGCGGATGACTTGCTCGACCCGGCTGGGCGCGACGATCTCGTTGTCGTGCTTGAAGACGTCGGCGAGCCGGTCCACCAGCCGCAGGGCGCCGTCGTCGTCGAGGTAGCCGACGTCGCCGGTGGAGAACCAGCCGTCCGCGTCGATCCTCTCCTCGTGCCCGCCTTCGAGATACCCGGCCATCACCTGCGGCCCTCTGACCTGGACCTCGCCGGTCGCCCAGACGTCGACGGGGCGGCGCGTGGTCAGGTCGACGAGCCGGCACTCGGTACCGGGCACCACGTCGCCGACCATGCCGGGGCGGTAGTGGTCGGGCTGCTGGCAGTGGGTGAGCGGGGAGAGCTCGGCCATGCCGTAGCCCTGGATGACGGGCACGCCGAGCCGTTCGCGCAGCGCGCTCGCCACCTGCGGGGCGAGCGCCGAACCGCCGGACAGCACGGCGGTCAGCCGCGGCCCGGGGCGGACCGCTTTGGTGAGGCGTCCGTCCCTGGCCAGGGCGTGCAGCCGGGCGGGCAGACCGTAGTAGTGGGTGGCGCCCGCCTCTGCGGCGGCAACGAGGGACGCGACCGGGTCGGGGTCCTGGCACAGCACCTGGCGGGCTCCGGCGTACATACCGGAGTTGAGGTGCATCACGTGGTAGAGCGGCAGGTGGTTGAGGGTGACCGAGCCGGCGTCCAGCCGGTGTGCGAGGGCGGTCTGCTTGGCGTTGGCGACCAGGTTGCGGTGGGTCAGGAGCACGCCCTTGGGGCGGCCGGTCGTCCCGGTGGTGAACTGCACGCAGGCGACGGCGCCCGGGTCGGCCGGTGTGCCTGCGCGCGGGGCCCGTACCCCGGCCAGGGCCTGGTGCAGGGGCACGGTACCGGCGGGCACCACGCCGTCGGCGGCGTCCGTGACGACGATCGCGCGCAGCGCGGGCAGGTCGCCGCGCATCTTGGCGAGCTGCCCGGCGGTGGCCGCGGGCACGAGGGCGATCTCCACCTGGGCCGAGGCGAGGACGTGGCGCAGGCCGTCCTCGCTGATCAGCGGGTTGACCAGGACGACCGTGGCGCCGCTGCGGGCGGTGCCGTAGTAGGCGGCGGCGAAGACCGGGTCGAGGACGCTCGCGACACCGACCCGGGCGCCCGCCGCGCCGCCGAGTTCCTGGCTCAGGTAGGCGGCGATCCGGTCGGCCCACGCGTCGAGCTCGGCGAAACCGACCGACCGGGCCGCGGTACGGATCGCGACCCCGTCCGGGTTCCGCCGGGCGGCGCGCCGCAGCAGTCCGTCGACGGGGAAGTCTGGGTGGGCGAAGTTCGGCAACGCTCGTTCTCCTCCGGCTCCGGCTGCGTGGCGTGGGCCACTGGACGGACTCACCGTCCGCCGGGGCGCTTGAGGAATGTTCGAAGGGCGCTCGATCGGCGCCACAGAGAGTGTCGGGGACCGGTGCAACAACGGACCGGTGACGAAGGAAAGGGACGGGCATGGCCACCGAGGTACTGACAGCTGTCGAACCCGCCTCCACGCAGGAGGGGTTCGGCGCGCTGCACGCGACGATCCAGCAGTTCTACGCGCACCAGATGCAGCTCTTCGACCAGCACGACGCCGAACGCTGGGCGGGCACGTTCACCGAGGACGCGGTCTTCGTCGTCCCCACCCTCGACGAACCGGTACGCGGCCGCGCCTCGCTCGCCGCGAACGTGCGCCGCAACCGGGAGCAGCAGGAGCGCACCGGCGAGCAGTTGCGGCACTGGATCGGCATGCTCGACGTGCAGCCGCAGGCCGACGGGACGGTGCGCACCCGGGCCTACGCCCTGGTCTACGCGACGCCGCGCGGCGGCGAGTCGAGGGTGTCGCGGGTGTGTGTGATGGAGGACGTGCTGATCCGCTCCCGCGGCAAGTGGCGCGCCCTCTCCCGCCTGGTGACCCGCGACGACCTCACCCTGACGGTGGAGGCGCAGGCGGCCTAGCGCCGGCCCCCGGGGCCGTCCGGCGGACAGGCTCCGGGGCCGGCCGCTCAGGCGTGGCAGGCCGGCAGGCCGCCGTGGTGTTCGGCCATCTCGCGGAAGAGCGCGGGGATGTCCAGCGGGTCGCCGGGCGCCGCGCCGAGCGCTTCGGCGTAGGCGCGGTGCAGGTTCGGCACGAGGCGCTCCGCGTCCAGCAGCTGCGCGTACGGTCCTGGCCCGGCCTCCCGGGCGGTCTCCAGCGGGGTGAGTCCGGCCGCGATGCCGTCGGCGGCGAGGCGCTGGAGGCGGCGCAGGTAGCCTTCGTTGACGTCGAGGAGTTCGGGGCCGCCGACCGGGCCGTGGCCGGGCACGACGGTGTCGGCGCCCAGGGCGCGCAGCTGCGCGAGGGCCGCCAGCGACCCCGACACGGAGCCCATCGGGCAGAACGGGGTGGCGCCCGCCATCACCAGGTCACCGGCGAACAGCACCCGCTGTGCGGGCAGCCAGACGACGGTGTCGCCGGTGGTGTGGGCGGGCCCCGGGTGCAGCAGCCGGGCGTGCCGGGCGCCCACGTGCAGGTCCATCCGGTCGCGGTAGGTGACGGTGGGTACGACGATCTCCAGATCGCCCCAGCACACGTCGGGCCACAGGCCCGTCAGATGGGTCCCGGCCGCGGCGGCCTCCACGCGGGCCCGCTCGTGGCCGACGACCGTGGCCTCGGGGAACACGAAGTTGCCGAAGGTGTGGTCGCCGTGGAAATGCGTGTTGACGAGGAACCGCGGCGGCAGCCCCGACACGCGCAGGACGTGTTCCCTGAGCCTGCGGGCCCGCGCCTCGGTGGCCACCGTGTCGATCAGGAGGCACGCGCCGTCGGCGACGAGGAGCCCGGCGTTGTTCAGGCACCAGCCGCCGTCGGGCTGCACGTAGGCGTGGACGCCGTCGGCGACCTCGTCGAGCCGGCCCTCGGGGAGGGGGTGTCCGGAGCGCACCGCGTCGCCGGTCAAGCCGCGGCGCGCGCGGCCAGCGCGTCGTTGACGAGGTCGAGGTACTGGCGCGGCGTCTGCGCCTCGGCCAGCGCGTCCTCGTCGAGCATCAGGTCGTGGTCGCGCTCGACGACGCCGGTGACCTGCAACAGCGCCAGGGAGTCGTAGCCCAGGTCCATGAAGGAGACGTCCAGGGTGCTCTCGTCCAGGACGGTCCCCTCGTCCCCGCCCGCGGCATCGCGCAGCAGGACGGCGAGTTCGGTCAGCTCCAGCCGGTCCATGATGTTCCTCATTCCTCGGTTGCCTGAGATTCGGGTGACTCGGGGGGGGCTCGGGTGGCTCGGCGGCGCAGTGGTCTCCGGGCCGGTCGCGCGCGGGCCGTCAGCGCCCGGCGCGCACGACCGTCGCCGCGTTGAAACCGCCGCGTCCCCTGGCCAGGACCAGGGCGTGGCGCAGCCGGGCCGGGCGCGGTGCGCCGGTCACCAGGTCCACGGGGCAGTCGTCGGCGACGCGTACGGCGCCGGCCGTCGGCGGGATCACCTGGTCCCGCAGCGCGCACAGTGCGGCCGCGAGGTCGAGTGCGGAGCCGCCCGAACCGAGGCGTCCGGTCAGCGACTTGGGCGCGGTGACGGCGACGCCGTACGGGCCGAACAGCTCGGCGAGCGCCGCGGCCTCGGCCCGGTCGGCGTCCCGCTCGCCCGCCGCGTCGGCGAAGACCACGTCCACGTCGGCGGGGTCGATCCGGGCGTCGGCGAGGGCGAGCCGGGCCGCGGCGAGCAGCCGCGGGGCGCCGGTGCCGGGCGCCGGGTCGAAGGTGGCGGCGCAGCCCTCGACGGTGCCGAGCACGGTGGCGCCGCGGGCATGGGCCGCGTCCGTGTCCTCCAGGACGAGCAGGGCGCCTCCCTCGCCGGCCACGTGCCCCGACGCGTCGGCGTCGAACGGCAGGTAGGCGCGGCGGGCGTCGCCGCGGGTGGTCATGGAGCCCGCCGCCAGCAGCGCGGTCCAGCCCCACGGGCACAGGGCGGCGTCGAAGCCGCCGGTGAGCACGGCGCGTACGCCGCTGCGGAGCCGCCGGCGGGCCTGCGCCACGGCGTCCAGGCCGCCCGCCTGTTCGCTGACGACGACGCCGCTCGGCCCGCGCAGGCCGTGCTGGATGGAGAGCTGCCCGGAGTTGGCGGCGTAGAACCAGGCGAAGGACTGGTAGGCGCCGACGTGGCGGCGGCCCTTGCTCCACAGCGCCTGCAGTTCGCGCTGGCCGAACTCGAAGCCGCCCATGGCGTTGGCGGTGACGACGCCCATGGCGTAGTCGGGCAGGCTCCGCGGGTCCAGGTCCGCGTCGCGCAGCGCCTCGGCCGCGGCGGCGAGCGAGAGCCGCGTGACCCGGTCGGTCTGCGGCAGCAGCTTCGCGGAGACGTGGTCCTCGTCGACGAAGCCCGTGACCTCGCCGGCGAGCGTCGCCGGGTATCCGGTGGCGTCGAAGCGGGTGACGGGGGCGATGGCGGACTCGCCGCGCAGCGTCGCGTCCCACCAGGCGCGGACGCCGATGCCGCCGGGGGCGACGACGCCGAGCCCGGTGACGGCCGCGGTCACGCCGCGCCACTCGATCAGGCCGGTGTGCTCGGGGGCCACGGCGGTCATGCGGCCACCCCCAGGTGGCGGGTGCTGAGCACCATCGCGCTCTGGAACCCGCCGAACCCGCTGCCGACGCTGAGCACGGTGTCGGTGCGCTGTTCGCGTGCGGTCAGCGGGGTGTAGTCCAGGTCGCAGGCCGGGTCGGGTTCGTGCAGGTTGGCGGTGGGCGGCACGGTGTCGTGGGCGATGGCCAGTGCGCTGGCGGCGATCTCCAGCGCGCCGATCGCGCCGAGCGAGTGGCCGATCATCGACTTGATGGAGCTGATCGGCACCCGGTGCGCGTGCTGCCCGAGGCTCCTCTTGAAGGCGGCCGTCTCGTGCATGTCGTTCTGCTTGGTGCCCGAACCGTGGGCGTTGACGTAGTCGACGGCGGTGGCGTCGAGGCGGGCCTCGTCGAGGGCGAGCCGGATGGCCTCGGCCATCTCGCCGCCGTCCAGGCGCAGTCCGGTCATGTGGTACGCGTTGGAGCGGGTGGCGAATCCGGCGATCTCCGCGTAGATGCGGGCGCCGCGCCGTACCGCGCGGTCGTGTTCCTCCAGGACGAGCACCGCGCTGCCCTCGCCGAGCACGAACCCGTTGCGGGTGCGGTCGAAGGGGCGGGAGGCGGTGCCGGGCTCGTCGTTGTGGACCGACGTCGCGCGGATCGCGTCGAACGAGGCCAGGGTGATGGGGGTGATGGGCGCCTCCGCCGCGCCCGCGACCATGATGTCGGCGCTGCCCTCGCGGATCAGCTCGACGGCGTGGCCGAGCGCGTCGAGCCCGGAGGTGCAGCCGGTGGAGACGACCGCCACCGGGCCCAACGCGCCCGCGTCGCGCGCCACTTCGGCCGCGATCGAGCTCGGCGCGAGGTAGTCGCCGAGCCGGGCCTCGGCCCGGGTGTGGTCCAGGAGCCAGTGGCTGCCCGCCTCGCTGACGTGCGCGTACACCTCGTCGAGGCCGCTGCTGCAACCGACCGCCGTCCCCAGGGTCACTCCGGTTCGCTCGCCGTCGGCGGCGAGTGCGACCCCGCTGTCGGCGACGGCCTCGCGGGCCGCGACGAGGGCGAACTGGGCGACGCGGTCGAGGCGGTGTGCCTCGGCGGGGGCGAACCCGTGGTCCGCGGCGTCGAAGTCGGCCTCCGCGGCGATCCGCGAGCGGAACGTGGTGGCGTCGAACAGGGTGATGGGACGGGTCGCGGTGCGCCCCTCGGTCAGCAGTGACCAGAACTTCCCGGTGCCCACGCCGCCGGGTGCGACCACCCCGATCCCGGTGATGACGACTCGTCTCATCGGTTGCCCCCTCATGTCAGTCGGCTCCTGTGCTGTTGCTCGGCCGGGCCCTGCCGGGCGGTTCACCGGCCGGCCGCGACGGGCGCGAGGCGCCGCACGACCCGGCCGGCGCGCCCGATCAGCCGCGGCAGTTCGTGGCCCCGTACGAAGAAGTGGTCGCCCGGCACCGTGCGCAGGGCGAAGGGGCCGGTGGTCCAGCGCCGCCAGCCGGCCAGCGCCTCGGCCGGGGCGAGGGGGTCGTCGCGGCCCGCGACGGCCACCACCGGCACATCGAGGGGCCCGGCGGGTGACGGCCGGCGGGCGGCCGTGCGCAGGGCGTCGGCGAGCTGGAGGTCGGCGCGGAGCACGGGCATCACGACGCGGTGCCAGAGGCCGCCGGGCGCCGTGCCCCCCGGGAGGCTGACGAACCCGCCGAGCAGGCGCAACAGCTCCTCGTCCTTGGCGCGGCAGTCGTCCGCGGGGCCCAGGGCCGCGTCGGGCGGCGGGCAGGCGCCGAGGACGAGCAGTGCGGGGGCGGGCAGTCCCGCTTCGCGCAGGGCCCGGGTGACCGTGTAGGCGACCAGGGCGCCGAGGCTGTGCCCGTAGATCAGGTACGGGTCGGGCCCGTTTTCGTCGGCGCCGGTGAAGTGGCGCAGCATGTCGTCGAGCAACTCCTGATGCCCGGTGACGCGCGGCTCGCGGCGCCGGCTGTCGCGGCCGGGCAGCAGATGCGGCACGGTCCGCGCGCCGCTGCCGAGGTCGCCGCTCCAGCCGGCGAAGGAGGAGACGCCCGCGCCGGCGTGTGCGAAGCAGTGGACCCGTACGGGCTGTTCGTCGGACATGCGGCGTACTCCTCGGGGTCGTACGGAACTCGCCGTTGGGGGCGCGAGGCTGCCGGGTGCGCCGCGCCGGGCGCTCGGGCTCAGGCCGCGTACAAATTGAAGGTGGAGCCGCGGCGCGGTCCGCAGATGACGTCCAGGGCCGGATCGACGGCGAGCATCGCCTGGTGCAGGCGCTGGAGCTGGGGCGAGGGCTCCACCCCGAGGTCCTCGACGAGCCGCAGGCGCAGCCTGCGGTAGACGTCGAGGGCGGTGGCCTGGCGTCCCGAGCGGTACAGGGCCACCATCGCCTGCGAGTGCAGCCCTTCGTGCTGCGGATGCCGGGCGATCAGGTCGGCGAGCTCCGCGATGACCTCGGAGTGGCGGCCGAGCCGCAGGTCGGCGTCGATACGGCGCTCGACGATGACGAGGCGGCTCTCCTCCAGGCGCATCACCTCGATCTCCAGGATCGGCCCCGTGCTCACATCCACGAGGGCGGTGCCCTCCCACATGCCGAGCGCCTCGCGGAACTCCGCGGCGGCCTGCTCGTCGTCGCCCGCCTCGAACGACGCCTGTCCCGCGGTGACCAACTGCTCGTAGCGGTGCACGTCGACACATTCGGGGGACACCTGGAGCAGGTATCCGCCGTGCCGGGTGGCGAGAACGTCCTTGGCGCTGCCGGGGGTGCCGGGCCCCATCGCGGTGCCGAGGCGCCGGCGCAGTTGCAATATGTACGTCTGCAGTGTGGTCATCGCACTCTGGGGCATGTTGCTGCCCCAGATCTCTTCCATGAGCGTGGACACGGGGACGACCCGGCCCGGATAGAACGACAACAGCGCGAGAATCTGCCTCGGTTTGCCGGCGGTCGGCACGATGGACACCCCGTTGACGTCGGCGCTCAACGGGCCCAGAACCTGAATTTGCACGGCTTCCTCCCATACCCGGTCGAGTCCGCGGTGGTTCGAAACCACCGGCGCGTCGCACCGTAGCGGTGTTCTCAGGGCCGCTTCCCGTATCTCCACCGCAGTTCAAGCCCGGCTCCAAGAGGGCCGACCGGGCACATGGACATGGCCGAACGCCCCAGGGGCGTTCGGCCTCACAGCGGTGTCCGGTGGGTGTCTAGGGCGTGTTTCGAAAGTCCCTCCCCCAGCCTCCGGCCGGGAGGTGCCCCCAGCCCCGCGGCGTCTGGCACGCACGCTCGCCGCGTTGCCGGAACGCCCGCATAGCTCCGCTATGAGGGCGCCCCGGCGCCTTGCGATCGCACGCACCAGACGCCGCGGGGCCCGCCCTTCGGGCGGACGACGGGACTTTCGAAACACGCCCTAGGGGCGCTGCCCCGGGGGGCCCACCGGCTGCGGCAGGAGCACCTGCCGCGGTGCTTTCCGGCTCCAGGGGAAGCCGTGGTACAGGTCGAGGACGGGGTCCTCGTCGGGGCTCGTCATGACGGTGACGGCGACCAGCACGTCGGGTTCGGGTTCCAGTTCGGCGAAGCGCCACTGTCCCGGGGGTTCGTCGTCGGGCGGCTGGAAGGCGAGCACACCGCGGTCGTCGGCGAGCGTGAACACGAAGGAGTCGAAGGGGAGTCCGAGGCCGAGTCCGCGCGCCTTGGCGTACGCCTCCTTCAGCGTCCACAGCCGCAGGGTCCTGCGGTCGCGCGCCCGGCCGGGGGCGGCCTCGGCCACCCAGGCGCGTTCCTCGGGGGCGAAGCTCTCCACGATGGCGTCGAGGGCCCGGTCGCGGTCGAGGCGCTCCACGTCGACACCGACGCGGTGGCGGCGCACCACGCCGAGCAGGTTGTACCCGCCCGCGTGCGACAGGTTGAAGTCCAGCTCCCGCCCGCCGCGCGGCAGTCCCTCCACGGGCTTGCGCAGGAAGGGCCGGCCCCGCGACGAGCGCCAGAGCACGGCCTCGGCCTCGGGGATGCCGCTCTCCAGGGCCAGCACCCGGCGGACGAGCGCGTGCGCCACCAGGTACTGCCGCCGGTCGCGGTCGAACAGGAAGCGCCCGGCGGTCTCCTGTTCCTGCTCGTCCAGCCAGTTCGTCGCGAGGACGGCGGCGATGGCGGGGGCGAGCGCCTCGTTGGGGCAGAACCACAGCTTGACGGGTGCCGCCGTGCGCGGCACCCGTCCGGGCCGGTCCACCGGTACGGAAGACGTCATGCGTTACGCCGCCTCAGTCCTGCCGGGGCAGCAGGGACATGGCCTGGTCCACGGTGACCCGCCCGTCGCGCACCGCGTCGAACAGCTCCTCCAGCGGCATCGGCCCGGTGCCCAGGGCGCGCGCCACGGCGGCCGGGTCGGGGCCGACGGGCAACTGCGCGGCGATGTGCGCGGCCAGCGACGTGAGGTCCGGGTGGTCGTAGAGCACGGCGGCGCGCTCGCGCAGCCCGTAGACGAGGTTGATGACGGAGACGAACTCAGCGGCCAGCGCGGTGTCCACGCCCATGGCGACGAAGGGTTCGGCGGTGTCGACGTCCCAGGGGTCGCAGCACAGGATGCGGGCGATCTCCTCGCGCAGCACGTCAAGGACGGGCGGCGCGGGCATGGAGACGGGGGACTCGGGGGCGGGCATCGCGGGCGCCGCCGCGGGCATCGGCGCCGTGGCCGCGGGGGACGGCGCGGGCAGCGCGCAGGCCGGGGACGTCTCGCGCGCCACGTACCGGGCGAACTCCAGCGGAGTGGCGTGGTCGATGAGCATGGCCGGCTTGATCGCGGTGCCGTAGTGCAGGTTGACGGTGGCCACGTACTCGACGGAGAGCAGCGAGTCGACCCCGCAGGTGCGGAACGTCTGCTCGGGGTCGATCTTCTCCGGCTTGATACGCAGGACGTCGGCGAGTATGCGCACGACCTGGGCGAGCACGTCGGCCTCGTGGGCGGCGGGCGCCGCCGTGAGAGCCATCTGTCGTTCACGGGGCATGGTGGGGCTCCAATGGTCCTGGGTCCTGGGTCCTGGGTCTGCGGAGGGCCGGGCCCTCGTCGTCCGCGGCCGTGCGGGTCATGCGACGCCCACCGTGTCGGCGAGGCGGTGGGGTGCGTGGGTGCGGTACCGGCCCGCTTCGTCCGGTGGTACGAGCATGGCGAGGAGGAGCTGCCACGACGCGGCGAGCCGCCGGGTGAGCTCGTCGGCCGGCAGGGCCTTGGCGACGGCGGCGAGCCAGCACACCATCGCCCACAGCAGGGTCGCGGCGCCCTCGCCGCGGCCGGCGGGCCGCAGGTCTCCCGCCTCGGCGGCCGAGCGGAGCAGGCGCAGCACCTCGCGTTGCCACACCCGGTAGAAGTCGGTGACCGGGGGCTCCCGGTCGACGCACTCGTGGGTGATCCGCACTCCGGCGCCGATCAGCGGATCGTCGCGCAGCGCGCGGGACAACCAGTGCGTCATGTCGATGAGTACCTGTACGGGCGCGGAGCCGGAGTCCTCCAGTTGCCGCAGGAAGCCGACGAGCCGCGCGCTGCCTTCCTCCTGTACCGCGTCGGCGAGTACGTCCTTGGAGGCGAAGTGGAAGTACAGCGCCCCCTTCGTCACGCCGGTGACCGAGACGATCCGGCCGAGGGTGGCGCTGGCGTACCCGTGCTCGTCGAACATGCGCGCGCCCGCCTGGATCAGGTTGTGTCGCGTCCGTTCCGACCTGGCCTGCATCGCGGCTCTTCTCTCCCGATTCTCGACGTCAGGAACCCGGTGCGGTCCTCAGCCCACCCGGCTGAGGCGCTCGCGGTCGGCGCCGAGCGTCTCCGTGGTGTGCTCCGGGTTGGCCATCAGGATCGACCGCTGCAGTCGGCGCAGACCGGAGGAGGGCTCGAGGCCCAGCTCGCGTACGAGAGTTGTCCGCAGCCGCTGGTACACGTCGAGCGCCTCGCTGCGGCGCCCCGAGCGGTGCAGGGCGAGCATGAACTGGGCGTGCAGGTTCTCGTGCGTGCGGTAGCGGCTGACCAGGACGGTGAGTTCGCCGAGGATCTCGCGGTGCCGGCCGAGCCGCAGGTCGGCCTCGATGCGCTGGTCGAGCGCGCACAGCCGGGTCTCCTCCAGGCGCCTGGTCTGCATCTCCAGCTGCGGGCCCGCCTGTACGTCGGCGAGTGCGGAGCCGGTCCACAGTTCGAGGGCGTTGCCCAGCTCGCGGGCGGCGCGTGGGAAGTCGCCGCCGTCCATGGCCCGGTAGCCGAGTCCGGCGAGCCGGTCGAACTCGTGGACGTCGCTGGTGCCGCCGGAGGTGTGCAGCACATAGCCGCCCGGAGCGGTGGCGAGCACCTCCTTGGGCGTACGTGCCGGGGCGCCCTCCGGGTCCTTCTCCAGCGCCGTCGCGATCATTTCCCGCAGTTGCAGCACGTAGGTCTGCAGAGTGGTCCGCGCGCTGCGCGGCGGGCAGTCGCCCCAGAGTTCCTCGATGAGCGAGGCGACGGGCACGACCTGATCGGCGTGGAGTGCCAGCAGAGCCAGCACCTGTCGCGGCTTCGGCGCCCGCGGCGTCACCGAGACCCCGTTCTCCCTCACGGCCAACGTCCCCAGTACTTCGATGTCCACGCCGTTTCCCCTCTTCGTGCATGAGTCATCAGTCGCCCGAGGCCGTGTCCAGCTCCCTGTCTCGGTGGGTTCAGTTAAAAACAGGACGGACGGTTTGTCAATACCAAACCGACCGCGCTGTTTTAATCAATCCTCAGGCGTCCTCAAGGACCCCTCAGGTGAGGGAATCGCTCATGTATGTCCCTAAAAGCCATCTATGTACCGGAGTTGAAGAAGGGGGCGCGTCGAACTCCGCACCACAAAAGCGCAGGTAAAGAGACCTTGTGGTTTGTTTGTAGGGGGTGCGGGCTGCCCGTGGACCGCAAGGGCCCTGTTCCGGGGGGTGACCCACGCTCTAGTTCGTCACGAGTACGGGACGCTCGAATGACGGAGGTGCGCACAGTCGGCTTCCGGCGCCACTCGGGCCGTCCTCGCGTACGCGCCGCGCGCCGCTCAGGCGACGCCCGGCTCCCGGGCCGCGTCCCCCACCAGACGTGCCAGGTCACCCGCGGTCCCGTCGCCGCCGGTGTCGTCCGACAGCACCACGGTCCGGGTGCGGTACCCCTCCGCCGCGAGTCGGCGGGACGTCTCGTAGGCGCCCGCCCCGCCGCCCGAGAAGGCGACGAGCAGCAGCGACTTCCCCGTCTCCGCCAGGACACGCAACGCCCCGGGCCACGCCCGGGGGCCCTCCGGCGAGAGGCGCAGCAGGATCACCGTCTCCGGCCCCGCGTACTGCCGGGCCAGCCGGGCGTACCAGGCCCGGGGCACACCCGGCGAGGGCACCAGTACGACGACCCCGCTCTCCCCCTCCCCCTGCCGCAGTGTCACCAGGGAGGGCCGGGCGGCCGCCGTCGCCGACAGTTCGTCGAGGAGCTCGGCGATGGGCGTCGACTCGTCGGCCTCGTAGGGCAGTTCACGCAGCAGATCGGCGCAGTCGGTCAGCAGCCCGGTGCCGTCCGCCAGCCTGGCCCGGTCGTGGATCACGGACAGCACCAGTCCGCCGGCCCCGTCGCGGCGCGAGACGAGCGTGACGGGGAAGGCGTTCGCGGCGCCCGTGGTCTCGGGGAACTCCATCCGGATGCCGTGCGCGGCGAACGAGGGTTCGAGCCGGCGCAGCGGGTCCAGAGCGCTCTCGAAGACGAGCAGGCTCTCGGTGGCCCGCCCCTGCCCGTCCGGCGCCGTACCGGTCCAGCCGTCGATCTGACCGGCCGACACCCACTCGTACGACGACAGGTCGATGGCCTGGTCGCGCAGGACGGCCAGCAGATCGGGCACGGTGGCGGCGGGGTCGACCTCGACCGAGACGGGCAGCGAGTTGCGCAGGGCGCCGGGCAGCAGCTCCACGCCCTCCAGCGGGATGCCGCGCCCGGAGACCGCCACGCTGAACCGCACCGGCATCGAGCCGTCCGCCCCGGCGGCCCGGTACAGCAGCAGCGCCCAGGCGGCCTGCAACGCGCCGTTCTCCGTGGCTCCCCAGCGGGCGGCCCACGCGTCGAGGCGGGCGGCCTCGGCGGAGGTGAGCCGCACCCGCGCCCGCCCGGAGCCGGTCTCCCAGGCGACGGGCGAGGAGGTGACACGTGCCGACACCGATGCCGCGGGCCTGAGTTCGGAGCGCAGCCAGAAGTCCCGGGCCGCGGCGAGGTCCTGGGCCTCGATCCAGCGCGCGTAGTCGCGTACGTCGGGGCGCCGGTCGCCACCGGGCAGCGGGCCGTCCGCCAGATAGGCGCGGCAGAACTCCGCCACGAGCAGCCGCACGCTCCAGGTGTCGAGCAGCGCCAGGTGGTACGTGAGCAGCACCCGCGTGGCCTGCACGGCCGCGCCGTCCTCCCGGGGGCCGTCGAGCAGCGTGATCCGCAGCGGGCCCGGGGTACGCGGGTCGAGCCCGCGCTGCCGGTCCTCCAGGAACGCGTCGGGCCGGGCGCCCGCGTGCGTCCTGCGCACCACCTCCGGCACGATCCGGTCGTGAATGGTGATCATGGGGTCCGGGCCGTGGTCGAAGGCCGACCGCAGGGCCGCCTCCCGGTCGAAGACCGACTGCCACGCCGCTCTGAACCGGCCGATGTCCAGCGGCCCGTGCCAGACCCAGCTGAGCTGCTCGATCTGCCGTCCGGTCCTGGGGTGCGCGTCGGCGTCGGCCAGCAGCTCGCGCTGGACCGGGGTGGCGGCGACGGTGCTCGTCGTGGCGGGCGCGGCGCCGTTGCCGCCCGCCAGTTCGTCCAGGACCTCCCGGAGCACGGCGAGGAGCCGGGCCGCGGACTCCTCGTCGACGCCGTCGCGGGCGGCCGGCAGCCAGTCGAGCCCGAGGCACAGCCGGCCGCCGCGTATCCGGGCGTCGATGTCCAGGGCGTACGAGACGGAACCGCGCCGCGGCTGCCGGGCCCCGCGGACATGTGCGTCCGGGGTGAACCGGACCAGCACCGGCACGGGTTCGCGCAGCGCGAGCCGGAGCATCGGGTCGGCGGCGTACTCGCGGCAGGCGCCGAACGCGCCGCGTCCCAGGTCGCCGAGGTCCGCGGCGACCCGTGCGAGGAACTGGCGCGCGTCCTGGCCGCGTCCGCCGTCGAGCAGCACGGGTTCGGTCTCGACGAGCGGCCCGACCGTCCGGGCGAGCGCGGGGCCGCCCTGGCGTCCGTCGACGCGTACGTCGAAGGAGGCGCGTTCGGTGCCGCGCCACCGCATCAGGGCCAGCCCCATGGCGCCGGTGAGCAGTTGGGCAGCCGTGAGGCCGAGGCGGCGGGGCACGGCGCCGGTGAGCCGCCCGGTGGCCGCGCGGCCCAGGGCGAACCCGGGGTGGCGGTGCGGGTCGCCGCCGGGCAGTGGGGCACGCGGGCGGAACGCGCGAGCGGCCGCGCGGCCCTCGGCGACGGCGTGCCAGCGATCGGTCTCCCGGGGGTCCGTGGCCACCACGGGCAGCGCGGCGCTCCAGTCCGAGTACCGCACGTCCTCGGCCGCGGGTTCCTGCCCGGGGCGGGTCAGCGCGGCCCGGAGGTCGGCCATCAGGATGTCCAACGAGGGCTGGTCGACGACGAGTTCGTGGGCCACCACCACGAGCCTGCGCCGTTTGCGCAGCAGCAGCACGCGCAGCGTGTCGCCGATCGTGGGGTCCAGGCGGCGGGCCGCGGCGGCGACGGCCTCGTCCTCGCGGGCCCGCGGCACGCCGACGAGGTCCGTGCACGCGAGCGCGTGCAGCAGCGGCACGGCGTGGATGCCGCCCGCCTCCCTCACGTCGATCCGGGCACCGAGCAGCGGATGCGCCCGGGCCAGGGCCCGCAGGGCGCCGTCCACGACGGCGGGGTCGAACGGCTCGGCGGTGTTCAGCATGGCGCGCAGATGGCGGACGGGAGCGTCCTCGGCGCTCCGGACCAGGTCGAGCTGGGCCGGTGCGAGCGGAACGGCCGGCCCGCCGCGGGAGGTGAGCAGGTCGGCCACGAGACCGGCCGGGAAGAGGTCGCGGCCCTCGTGCCGGGCGGCCGCGCCGGGCCGCGGCTCGACATGCAGCAAGTGGTGGTCGGGCCCGAGCCGTTGCAGCGTGTGGCGCCAGGTGCCGCCGCCGGGTGTGCGCGCGGCGGCATGGTCGAGCGCGGCGGCGACCCGGCCCGCGGCCAGTGGGCCCCGGACCTCCAGGACGGGCGGGACGTGGTGGGGCGGCTGCCCGGGGTCGACGACCACGGTCATCGACCCATCGGTGCAGCGCTCGGCGGTGGCACGGCCTTGGTTCATCGGCTTCCGGGGCGGGGCCCCTGCCCCCTCTCACGCAACGAGACGCTTTCGCCCTGCTCGCCACGGTAGCCGCGCTCACGGAGGGCGCCGGATTCCTCCAGCGTCCCTGCACTGCTCCCCCATCGGCGCTCAGCCGGACGGGGCCGCGGGGACCGATGTGCCGCCGCGCACCACAGTGACACGGCGTCCTCGAAGCGCGCTTGAGCCCCTCTACAGCAGAAGACGCCGCGGCGCACCGGCCCCCGGAACCACGGGCCGGCGAGCGGGGGACGGGACCGCGGGGGATCTCGCCCCGGCACCATGAGGTGTCCCGCCGGCGGGACGGCCGCCGGACGTCCCTGACATGGCCCCCTTCCCCTCTCCTGCCCTCGGTCGTGCGCGGACACCGGGCACGCACAGCCTTCTGGAGGTCTCTTTGAACACGGAACTGCTGATGTGCGATGCCACGCATTTCCGCATCGACTACGTCATCAACCCGTACATGGACACCGGCTGTCAGCCGGACCGTCAAGCCGTCCTCGCCGAGCACGAGGCCATCGAGAAAGCACATGCCGCGGCCGGCCGGATCGTCAGCCGGATGGAGTCCGCGCGGGAGTGCCCCGACATGGTCTACACGGCCAACGGCGCCTTCATCAGCGCGCGGCGCGCGGTCCTCGGCGCTCCCCCGGCCGCCCGCCGCCCGGAGATCCGGCACTTCCGGGCCTGGCTCCAGGGGCGTGGCTTCGACGTGCTGGACGCGCCGTACGACTTCAGCGGCCAGGGCGACGCGCTGCCGTGCGGGCCGCTGCTGTTCGCCGGGTACGGGCAGCGCACCGACCGCCGGATGCACGGGGTGCTGGCCGATGTGCTCGGGTACGAGGTGGTGCCGCTGCGCACGACGAGCGAGCAGTGGTACGACCTCGATCTCGCCCTCGCGGTGATCGACGCCCGTACCGTCGCCTACTGCCCGCAGGCGCTGGACGGCCCGAGCGGAGCGCGGCTGCGCGCCCTGGGCCTCGATCTGATCGAGGTGGACGTCGAGGAAGCGGGCATGTTCGCCCTGAACCTGATCAGCGACGGTTCCACGGTGACCATGGCCACCGGTGCGCCGCGCCTTCGGGACACGCTGCGCGAGCGCGGCCTCGAGGTGGTCGAGCTCGACACGACCGAGTTGCGCAAGGGTGGCGGCGGCGTGCGCTGCACCGCGCTCACGCTCGACAACAAGTCGCCCCTTCAGGCCCGCTGAGCCCCTTCGGCAGCGGTGGTCCTGGCCGCCGGCCAACCGGCGGGCGGCTGTGTGTCGCCGGGTCCTCGTCCTGTCGGCGGGACGAGGGCCCGGGGGACGGGGCGGGCCGGTCCGTCAGGTCCTCGTGGGGCGGGGGCGCTCGCGGTCACCCGCGCCGGGCCGGGCGGACACCAGTACGTCACCGGTCGCGATGCCGGGCAGCAGCAGCTCCCAGAATCCGACGACCCGCCGCTCGGCGAGCCACTGCGGATCGTTCCCGGCCAGCACCTCGACGCCCACGGTCATCGCCACGACCGCCGCCGCGGCGTCGTCCGGGGAGACGCCCGGAGCCAGGTGCCCGTCCGCCTCCGCACGGTGCAGCGTCTCCTCGACCCACGTGTGCCAGGTCCCCACGAGACCGGTGTCGCTCCCCAGTGCGCGTTCGGCGCTGAGGTCGAACCCGGCCCGTACGACGATGTCGTCCGAGAGGCGGCCCACCAGCCCGTGTGTCGCGTCGACCACCGCCTGCAACGCGCTCGTCCCGGCGCTCCCCGAGACCTCGACGAGTTCGTGGATCGCGTCGGTGGCCGCTTCTTCGACCGCGTGCGCGAGCGCCCTCTTGTTCTCGAAGTGGAAGTGCAGCGCTCCGTTGCTGACACCTGCCCGCTTGCTGATCGTCGCGAGTGACGAGGGCACGTACCCCTCCTCCGCGAACACCGCGGCCGCCGCGTCGATCAGCGACTTCCTCGTGCGCACCGCGCGTTCCTGCTTGACCATTCAACTTCTCCTGTGGCCTTCGGCGGTCGACGTGGCTACGACCTCCGTGGTGATGCGGGGGGTGCGGGGGTCTACTGCGGGGGGTTGCCGTGCTTGCGGGAGGGCAGGTCGGCGTGTTTGGTGCGGAGCATCGCCAGGGAGCGGATGAGCACCTCGCGGGTTTCGGCGGGGTCGATGACGTCGTCGACCAGGCCGCGTTCGGCCGCGTAGTAGGGGTGCATGAGTTCGGCCTTGTACTCCTTGACCATGCGGGCGCGCATGGCTTCGGGGTCTTCGGCGTCGGCGATCTGGCGGCGGAAGATGACGTTGGCGGCGCCTTCGGCGCCCATGACGGCGATCTCGTTGGTGGGCCAGGCGTAGGTGAGGTCGGCGCCGATGGACTGGGAGTCCATGACGATGTAGGCGCCGCCGTAGGCCTTGCGCAGGATGAGGGAGATGCGCGGGACGGTGGCGTTGCAGTACGCGTACAGCAGCTTCGCGCCGTGGCGGATGATGCCGCCGTGTTCCTGGTCGACGCCGGGCAGGAACCCGGGCACGTCCAGGAGGGTCACGATGGGGATGTTGAAGGCGTCGCACATCTGGACGAAGCGGGCCGCCTTCTCGCTGGCCTCGATGTCCAGGACGCCGGCGAGTGCCTGGGGCTGGTTGGCGACGATGCCGACGACCTGGCCGTCCAGGCGGGCCAGCGCGCAGATGATGTTGCGGGCCCAGCGCTCGTGGACCTCCAGGTAGTCGCCGTCGTCGACGAGCTCCTCGATGACCTTCGTCATGTCGTAGGGGCGGTTGCCCTCGGCCGGGACGAGATCGAGCAGGGTGTCCGAGCGCCGGTCGGCCGCGTCCCCGCTCCACACCATGGGCGCGCTCTCGCGGTTGTTCTGCGGGAGCATCGACAGGAGGTAACGGACCTCGGCGATGCAGGTCTCCTCGTCGTCATAGGCGAAGTGCGCGACGCCGCTCGTCTCGGCGTGGACGTCCGCGCCGCCCAGACCGTTCTGGGTGATCTCCTCACCCGTGACCGCCTTGACCACGTCCGGGCCGGTGATGAACATCTGCGAGGTCTCACGGACCATGAACACGAAGTCGGTCAGGGCCGGGCTGTAGGCGGCGCCGCCCGCGCACGGGCCCAGCATCACGCTGATCTGCGGGATGACACCCGACGCCTTGGTGTTGCGCTGGAAGATGCCGCCGTACCCGGCCAGCGCCGAGACGCCCTCCTGGATACGGGCGCCCGCGCCGTCGTTCAGCGAGACCAGCGGCGCACCCGCCGCGATCGCCATGTCCATGATCTTGTGGATCTTCGTGGCATGCGCCTCACCCAGGGCACCGCCGAAGATCCGGAAGTCATGCGCGTAGACGAAGACCGTCCGGCCCTCGACCGTCCCCCAGCCGGTGATCACACCATCGGTGTACGGCTTCTTCGCCTCCAGGCCGAAACCGACCGCCCGGTGCCGGCGCAACTGCTCGACCTCCTTGAACGACCCCTCGTCAAGGAGCAGCTCGATACGCTCACGCGCCGTCAGCTTGCCCTTGGCGTGCTGGGCCTCGGTCGCCCGGTCACTCGGTCCACGCAGAGCCTGCTCACGGATCGCGTGCAACTCTGCTACCCGTCCACGGGCGCCCGTGGGCTGCGATACCGGCGGGGCACTCACCATCGCCATAACACTTCGGTCCCTTTCTGCGACTTGGCCAAGGAGGGCAGAACCAGGGCCGCAGAAGACTGTAACAAACCGCGCATGCGGTTTATAGAGGCGGCGCAGCCCTTTTGTCTGGTCAGCGCCAGTCTCCGGGGGCGGAGTAGGTCCGAGTGGGCCGCCACGCCCGAGGACGCTTCACGGTCACCGGCACCTCCTCACTCCGTCTCGCCCTGCTGCGGGCGAACAGCACCGCGGCGATGGCGGCCAGCTCGTCCGGGTCCGCGCGCCCGCGCTCCACCCGCAGTACGCACTCTTCGTCTCGCATACGCTCGGCACTCCCTTCGTTCCTCTGTGAACCGAAGGTGCGCCAGTGCGCTCGAGAGCCACTAAGGGGTCGCTGGAGATCCAATAGAACCGCACAGGTCCCGACCGGTGCCCGAACGGGCATCGCCCCTGGTCTCCGCTTGTCGAACCGAGGATCACTCAAGTGCTCGCCTACGAACACTACGAACCATCTGGAAATTAAACCGGATGGTATGTATCTTTGCCGCGGGCTCTACTTCAGCCCACAAAACCGTGAAACCAGGGGGAATCCGTGTCCACTGAGACCTTCCGTATGACCCGCGCGATACCCAGCACGGCACACAACGCGAACGGCCTGACGGTGTCCACCGGTTCCGCCGCCCTCTCGCGCTTTTCCACGCTGACCACGACCGTCCCGAAGGAATTCGTCCACCGGGCAGGCGTCGCCGAGGTGATGCTCACGGACTGGGCCCGCAAGGACGACCTGCACTTCTCGGTGGCGGCCCAATTGCCGCGAGGTCACGCGTTCTTCACCCCCGTGGCCGGCTGCCACGACCCCCTGATCACCGCCGAGACGATCCGCCAGGTCGGGTCGCTGCTGGCCCACGCGGAGTTCGACGTGCCGCTCGACTTCCAGTTCGTCATGTGGAACCTCACGCTGGAGACCCGCCCCGCGCAGCTGACGGTCGGCGGCGCGCCGGCGTCCCTGGACATGGATGTCACGTGCACGGACGTCAAGAGACGCAACAACGCCCTCGCGGGCTTCCGTTACGACGTCACGATGTACCGGGACGGCCAGGTGGCCGCCACCGGAGGCGCCAGCTTCACCTGCATGCCCCCGAAGGTCTACCGCCGGGTCCGCGGCGGCCGGCTGGCCGACACCGTGCGCGCCCTGCCCCTCACCGCGCCGACGGCGCCGCAGGCCGTCGGCCGCGTCTCGCCGATGGACGTCGTCCTCTCCGCGACCGCGCGCGAGGACCGCTGGCAGCTGCGCGTGGACACCCGCCACCCGATCCTGTTCGAGCACCCCGTCGACCACGTACCGGGGATGACGCTCCTCGAGGCGGCCCGGCAAGCGGCGATCTCCACGATGGGCCAGAACTCCCTGCCGCTTTCCTTCGCCAGCGAGTTCATGCGCTACATCGAGTTGGACCAGCCGTGTTTCATCGAGGCACGCCGCATTCCCGGCGCCGGTAACCGCGTCCTCGTGACGGGCAGCCAGAACGACGAACTCGCCTTCTCGTCCTTGGTGACGATGGGACTCCTCCCTCTCTGAGACCGAAATGCCGGGAGCCCGGAATCGAGAAGAGAGTTCCGGGCTCCTGGCATTTGCCGGAGTCACTCCTCCCGCCAAAGATCCCCTTTCATCTTCTCGGTACCGGTCACAAACCGGGCCCGGCGGCGAAAGCGTTTCGATTGTCCTCGGCCCACTTCCGGAAAGTGAACGCGGGACGGCCCGTCAGCGAACGCACCTTGCCGTCCACGCCGGACTTCGCCCCTGCCCGCTGTCTGCCCGCACTCTCCAGCAGCGCCTCGACCACCGGCGCCGGGTAACGCCGGGCCAGACCCGCACGGGCCTGTTCGATCGTCAACTCCTCGAATTGCAGCGGCACACCCAGTACCCGCGCGAGGTGCCCGGTCTGCTCGACGGGAGTGATCGGCTCGGGACCGGTCAGCGTGTACGCCTTTCCCGCATGGCCCTCCTCGGTCAGGACCCGCACCGCGACCTCGGCGATGTCCCGCGGATCGACACAGGCGTTGGGCGACGTCCCGTGCAGCGCCCGCACGACCCCTTCGGACCGTACGGAAGCCGCCCACGAGAGGGAGTTGCTCATGAAGGCACGCGGCCGCAGCACCGTGCATTCCAGGCCGGATCCGCGCACGATCTCCTCGGTCGTGCGCTGCCACCGGGTGATGAGATCGACGGCGTCCGGGTCGAGCACGGCCGCCGCCGACAGCTTCACCAGCCGTCGCACGCCCGCCGTCCGCGCCGCACGGACGAACCGCAGATCGTCGTCGCCGCCCACCCGGCTGGTGATGACGAGCGCCGTGCTCACCCCGCGCAGCGCGCGCTCCAGCGACCGGGGATCGTCGTAGTCGGCGGCCACGACCTCCCCGGTCGGCCCGGGGGCCACGACCTTGTCGGGACGCCTCGTCATCAGGCGGACCCGCACGGTACCGGGCAGTCGCCGGACCACCTCGCGCCCCACCGTCCCCGTCGCTCCGGTCACCAGAATCATCAGGTCCCACCCCCTGGAGGAGTACGGCGATCACCACCGTCTCTTCCGGCCACGGACGCCCAGGACGGCGTCACTTCACTCGGACACATGGGCCGTATACGGCCGTGAACCAGTAAGATACCCACTGGACGGTTTTTATTGGCTCCAGATCCATCAACTGAAAGAGACCCTCATGGCAAAGCAAGACCGGGCCATCCGCACACGGAGGGTGATTCTTTCCGCTGCGGCCAAGGTCTTCGAGGAGCGTGGCTTCCAGGCGGCGACGATCAGCGAGATCCTGCGGACCGCCG
Source organism: Streptomyces sp. NPDC030991 (assembly GCF_055571235.1). Classification (NCBI taxonomy): domain Bacteria; kingdom Bacillati; phylum Actinomycetota; class Actinomycetes; order Kitasatosporales; family Streptomycetaceae; genus Streptomyces; species Streptomyces sp. NPDC030991. Next base: position 225,139 of record NZ_JBVIFR010000010.1, on the reverse strand, counting down.
GTGTCACCAAGGGCGCCCTGTACTTCCACTTCCCCTCCAAGGAAGACCTGGCCCAGGGGGTCCTCTTCGAGCAGGACCAGCAGAACGCTGTCCAGGACCAGGCCTGCAAGGTGCAGCAGCTCATCGACACCGTGATGTTGCACGCCTACCGGCTGCAGACCGATCCGATGGTGCGGGCGGGCGTCCGGCTCTCGCTCGACCAGCAGGCCCACGGCCTCGACCGGAGCGGCCCGTTCGTGCGCTGGTCCCAGATCGTCCGGAAACTGCTCACCGAGGCCCAGGCACAAGGTGAGCTGCTCCCCCAGGTCGTGATCACGGAGACGGCGGACGTCACGGTGGGCGCCTTCGCCGGTGTGCAGGCCATGTCCCAGGCCATGTGCGAGCACAACGACCTGCTGATCCGGGTCTCGGCGATGCTGCGCCACCTCCTGCCCAGCGTGGCGCACCCGTCCGTCCTGACGACCGTGGAACTCGGCGCGGAGCGGGGCGAGGTCGTCGCCCGGGCGGTCGCCGAGTCCGCCGCCCCGCAGCCGGCCGAAGTCAGCTGACGGCGTCGGCCAATTCGCCTTCCAGTGCGCCGCGCGGACCTGGCTCCCGAGCCCGGCCGCGCGCACCGAAGTAGACGGTCAGGGCGCTCGACAGCGCGCCGCCCCCGGGAGCCCAGGCGATGTACCCGTCGGGCCTGACCAGCAGCGCCTCGCACGGCAGTTCCGGTGTCATTTCGGCCCGCACCACGTGGAGCAGACCCCCCCACGCCTGTGCGTGCCGCCGGTACTCCTCGCGGCCGTCACCCGTGAGCAGCAGCAGCGGACGCCCCTGGCGCAGCAGGGCGATGACGTCCGTACGCCCGTCGGCGGTCTCGACGACGGCGTTGTTGAGGAATCTGCCCTCCCAGTGCGAAGGGTTCCCGGTCAGCGACGGGAGCACCGTGTCCTGGGCGCTGACCATCGACGCGAGGGCGTCGCCGAACGCCCCCCCGGTGAGCATCCCCGCGAACATGTCGCGCAGGGGGTCGAACTCGGCTCCCGGGCGCATCAGGGCGAGTTGGGCCCGCGCGTTGTCGATGATCCGGCGAGCGGCGGGACGGCGTTCCTGCTCATAGGTGTCGAGCAGCCCGGCTCCCGCGTCGCCCCGGACCGCGAGCGCGAGTTTCCAGCCGAGGTTGAGCACGTCCAGCAAGCCCGTGCTCAGCCCCTGGCCGCCGATCGGGAAGTGCACGTGCGCCGCGTCACCCGCGAGCAGGATCCGCCCCGCGCGGTAGGCGGAGGCCAGCCGGGAGTAGTCGCTGAAGCGGCTCAGCCACGCGGGCTCCGTCATGGCGATGTCCTCGTCGGTGATCCAGGAGACCTCGTCGCGGAACTCGGCCAGGGTGAGCGGCACATGGCGCGCCGTGTGCGGCCCCGCACAGTTCAGGGTGCGCAGCCGGGTGACGCCCTCCCCCGCGTCCTTCACGATGACCCAGCCCCGCGGTGTGCGATGCCATCCCGGACGCAGCGCGCCCTCGCGGACGAGGCGGACGTCGCCGGCCATCGCAGAGATGGTCGCCGGGGTCGAGCGGGAGGCGATGCCCGCCCACGTGCGCACGGCGCTGCGTGCGCCGTCCGCGCCGACCAGATACCCGGCCGTGAAGGACGCCCGCCCCGCCGGTCCCTCCGCGACGACGTGGACCGCGTCCCGGGACTGCTGGATCTCGGTCACCCGGTGGTCCCGCAGGACGCGTGCGCCCGCGGCCCGGGCCCGCTCCTCAAAGAACCGTTCGAGGGCCTCCTGCGGGTACTTCAGGAGCGGATCGGGCTCGGCGGCCGGTGCCGAGAGGGTCAGCCCGGGGATCCCCGCGAAGTGGAACGGGCTCGCCCGGTGCGTGGCGCCCGTGGGGCCGCCGGGCACGGGCAGATGGCCGCGGCGCCCCAGGCACTGCACCGTGCGGGCGTGCAGGGTGGTGGCCTTCGGCCGGCGGGACACCGCTCCCCGGGCCTCCAGGACCACCGTGCGCACGCCCAGTCCTGCCAACTCACAGGCCAGAAGCATGCCTACCGGCCCGCCCCCCACTATGAGAACCTGTGGCTCGCTGTCATTCTCTGTCATGTCTTCCCCCCACTGCCCGGGCGCGCCAGTCACTTGCTGTGCGTAAGCACCCCGCTGCAGACCGGAAAAATATACCGGTTGGGCGGTTCTCTGCAACGCTCTGGAGAACGATGCCTTTCAGCCCCGACTGACCTACTCCCGGCCCGAGTTGGCCGTTCGCTCTCCTCACGCGCCCCACCCTCCCTCCGGAACCCCTCTTGAATACAAAACCGGATGGTAGGTATCTTGTGTGGCTGATACTGAAGCCGTCGCGGAGGACGCAGCGACTGAAGCGACGCTGACTACAGACAGGGGGCGGCACCGCTGCCGGCGTCCGGCACTCTTACGGGGGAGTCGAGTCGCTTGAGTCGCTCGGGTCGCTGAACGGGGGAATGACATGGCTTCTGAGCTGCGAAAAAGACGCCACGACTCAGGGCGTAGCACCGCATGACCTCACATTGCAGTGAGACGCTTCTCGCCCCGGACACCCCGGAGGGCGCGGCCCAGCGACTGCTCCCGGCGAGTCTCAGTGACCGTGGGAGCGCCAAGCTCTTCGTGAAGCTCTACGCCAATGACTTCCGCCATGTCCCCGGCCTGGGCTGGTACCGCTGGGACACCACGCGCTGGCAGGCCGACGAGGACGACGCGGTCCTGTGGGCGGCCGGTGATCTCGCGGAAGCGATCGCGACCTGTGATCCGCGTGGTCTGTACTCGGATGCCGCGCTGCGGCAGCACCGGTCCCGTGCCTTGAGCACGACGGGGATCAACGCGATGCTGACGCAGGCCAAGTCGGCTCCCGGCATGGTCCTGAATGCGTCCCGTCTGGACGCCGATCCGTATGCCCTGTGCACTCCGCAGGGCATCGTCGACCTGCGCACCAGCCTGATCAAGACCCCTGACCCCAACAAGGACTTCCACTCCCGCTCCACCACCGTGGGGCCGCAGTCGGTCGGGACGCCTCGTTGGGAGAAATTTCTGGCCGATACCTTCGGCGATGATGCCGAGGGCCGGGAGATGGTGGACTTCCTGCAACTGCTGCTCGGCTACTCCGTCACCGGGGACGTCGGCGGACAAGTACTGCCGTTCCTCTTCGGTTCCGGCAAGAACGGCAAATCCGTCCTCCTCGACGTCCTGATGAAGCTTCTGGGCGACTACGCCGACGCGGCTCCGCCCGGGTTTTTGATGTCGCGTCCGCGTGAGGGGCATCCGACGGATCTGGCCGAGCTGCATGGTCGCCGCGTCATCGTGTGCAGTGAGGTCAAGCACGGCGACCGGTTCGACGAGGCCCGCATGAAGCTGCTGACGGGCGGCGACCGGATCAAGGCGCGGCGTATGCGGCAGGACTTCTTCAGTTTTCAGCCGACGCACAAACTCTGGCTGCTGGGCAATCATCGTCCCGAGGTCGGCACCGGCGGCTTCGCGTTCTGGCGCCGCATGCGCCTCATCCCCTTCGAACGCGTCGTCTCCGACGAACGAAAAATCGACAACCTGTCGGATGCCCTGGTCCGCGAGGAGGGGCCCGGGATACTCGGCTGGCTGATCCGGGGCGCCGGCCGGTATCTGGCGGGTGAGAAGGGGCTCTCCGGTCCGGAGCGGGTCCGGGTCGCCACCGCCGCGTACGTGGAGACCGAGGACCACACCGGGCGCTTCCTCGCGGAGTGCTGCGCGCTGGGTCCCGCTCTGAAGGCCGAGCAGACCCGGCTCCATGCGGCGTACCGCTCCTGGTGCCGGAGCGAGGACCTTCCGCCGATCGCGTCGCGTGCGCTGGCTACGAGGGTCCGGGAGACCGTGGGGCTGGCGTCGCCGAGGGCGATGATCCTGTCGAACCAGCGCAAGTACTACCCGGGTATCGGTCTGCTCGCCGGGGCGCCTGCAGCCTGAGCGTCCGCTTCGCCGCGGGTGGGCGACGTGTGCGGCGGCTCAGGCCTGCGGGCGCAGCGTTATGTCCAGTTCTTGCATGGCCGTCGACGGGGGTCCGCCTTCCGACCGTTCCGTCTTGTAGCCCTTGACCCGTGCGGCGAGTGTGCGCGGGTCCACGGCCTCGGCCGGCGCACCGGTGGCGTAGAGACCTTCGGGGGCGCAGTCGCGGTCGTGCGGCAGCAGCCAGAAGACGCGGCGGCGGAACGTGCCGGAGGAGCGGGACGCCTTGGCCTTGGGGCCGAGGAGCGCGTAGCCGACCATGCGTCCGTCGCGGTGGTAGGCGGGCCTGCCACGGCGGGTCGGGAGCCGGTCGAGGCTCTGGCGTACGTAGTCGAGGTCGGTGATGTCTTCCAGCCAGACGAGCTCGGCCTCGTGGCTGATCTCATCCTCGGTGATCAGGGAGCTCATGCCCTTGCTTCCCTTTCCTCGTCGGTGAGCAGGCCGATACCCGGGTAGTACTTGCGCTGGTTGGACAGGATCATCTCCTTGGGTGAGGCAAGTCCGGCCAGCTCGCGGGCGCGTGCCGCGAAAGCGCGTGAGGACATGGGAGGTGCTCCCTCATTGTGGCACCACGCTTTGTAGGCGGCGTAGAGACCCGTCTGCTCGGCGCGATGGTCGGGGGCAAGGGTGCAGCACTCCTCGAAGAAGCGTCCGGTGTGGTCCTCGGTCTCGGCGTACGCGGTGGTGGCGATCCGCACACGCTCGGGGCCGATGAGGTCCCGCTCTCCCCCCAGGTAACGGCGGGCGCCGTCGATGAGCCATCCCAGGATCCCAGAACCTTCCTCGGTTACGAGGATGTCCGCGAGGTTGTCGATTTTTCGTTCGTCGGAGACGACGCGTTCGAAGGGGATGAGGCGCATGCGGCGCCAGAACGCGAAGCCGCCGGTGCCGACTTCGGGGCGGTGGTTGCCCAGCAGCCAGAGTTTGTGCGTCGGCTGAAAACTGAAGAAGTCCTGCCGCATGCGGCGGGCTTTGATGCGGTCGCCGCCGGTGAGGAGTTTGACGCGGGCCTCGTCGAACTTGTCGCCGTGCTTGACCTCGCTGCACACGATGACGCGGCGGCCGTGCAGTTCGGCGAGGTCGGTGGGGTGACCTTCGTAGGGGCGGGACATGAGGAAGCCGGGTGGGGCGGCGTCGGCGTAGTCGCCGAGGAGTTTCATGAGGACGTCGAGGAGGACGGATTTGCCGTTCTTGCCGGAACCGAAGAGGAACGGCAGTACTTGTCCGCCGACGTCCCCGGTGACGGAGTAGCCGAGCAGCAGTTGCAGGAAGTCCACCATCTCCCGGCCTTCGGCATCATCGCCGAAGGTGTCGGCCAGGAAGCGGTTCCAGCGCGGGGTGTTGACGTGCTGGGGGCCGACGGTGGTGGAGCGGGAGTGGAAGTCCTTGTTGGGGTCGGGGGTCTTGATCAGGCTGGTGCGCAGGTCGACGATGCCCTGCGGAGTGCACAGGGCATACGGATCGGCGTCCAGGCGTGACGCGTTCAGGACCATGCCGGGGGCCGACTTGGCCTGCGTCAGCATCGCGTTGATCCCCGTCGTGCTCAAGGCACGGCGACGGTGTTGTTGGAGGGCTGTCGTGGTGAACAGGCCTCTGGTGTCGTGCGGCGCGATGTTCTCGGCGAGGTCTCCGGCGGCCCACAGGACCGTGTCGTCCTCGTCGATCTGCCAGCGCGTGGTGTCCCAGCGGTACCAGCCGATGCCGGGGACGTGGCGGTAGTCGTTGGAGTAGAGCTTCACGAACAGTTTGGCGTTGCCGCGGTCGGTGAGGGTGTCGGGCAGCAGCCCGCGCGGGGTCGCCGGCGCGTCGGATGCCGGGGCGGGGGATCCGGAGGCATCGCCCTGGGTGGGCAGGGGGACGGCACCGGCTCCTCGGATCTGGGCGGCCACGGCTGCGGGGTCGAAGTCGAAGAGCGTCTCGTTGCCGGGGGTGGGTGAGGTCACGGGCATCCTCCGTCGGCGTAGAGGGGCCGTTTGAGTCCCGCGGTCAGGCCGCTGAGGATGATCTGCTCGGCGCGCCGCTCCTGTCCCGGGCGCGCGGCCGCGGCGGCCTCGCGCAGTGCCTGCTCCGCGGCCTCGCGGGACAGCCTGTCGGCCGCGACGAGTCCGCCCAGGGTGAAGGCGGCCCGGTTGAGCGCGTCGGAGAAGCCCGCTCCTTCGGGTACGCGACCGCACTCCTCGATCGGGGCCAGGATGGCGGCGAGGGTGTGCCCGGCGCCTGGCCGTTCTCCTCCAGCCGCGACCACGGCCTGCTGGGCGCGGGGCGGGACGGGGCGCGGGGCGGGGATGTTGGACGCGGGGAGGTGTCCGGTGCGTTCGAGTTCCTGAGCGAGCCACTGGGGCAGCGCGGCCGGTTGCCTGACCTCCCCGATGGGGGTGTAGGTGCCCGCGGCGGTCGTGGTGCCGGGGGCGATGATGTAGCCGCCGTGGGCCCGGATGTCGACCTGCCAGGCGAGGGCACGGCCCTGGCCGGAGCCGGTGGAGCACTGCCAGCGGCGGTAGTCCTCCGACCGGTACCAGACGTGCAGCCCGCCCGAAGGGGTGCGCACGCGCAGGGTGGAGGCGTCCTCCGCGGGGCTGGGCTGGTCGCGCAGCGCGGCCAGGACCGCCAGGGAGTGGTAGCCCGTGGCGAGGCCGGTGAGGTCGATGTGGTCGGCGATCGGGATGCCCGGCAAAATGCGATGCCTGCTGGGCGGAGGGGCACTGTGGGCATCTACGTCGACGACGACCAGGCCCGCGGGACCGCACGCCACACCGACCCCGAAATCGGGCTGTGCCGTCCACCATTGCTGGATGCGCCGTTGGTCGAGGGTGGCGGCGTGGAAGCCATGACACCAGCGGCCTGCGGGCAGGCAGGGGCAGTCGGCTGCCGGGTGCGAGGTGTTGCGGCAGCGGTCGCAGTTGCGTGCGGGTGTCTTGCGGCCCGGTGACAGAGGGTGCACCGGCCAGCCTCGGCGAGCACACCACAAGGCTGTGGCCAGCGGGGAGCCAGCGACTGAGGGCTCAGGCGCGGGGTGTCGCGAGTCGCTGCGGGGAAAACGCAGCTCAGAGGGCATGTACATCTCCTATCAGCGACCGAAGCGACTCAACAACAGACACAGCCTAGCGAAAGTGTCGGGCGGGGCTGGGAAGCACGGCCAAAGAGATGTGTTGGCCGTGTCGACAAAACAAGCCTGCTGGGGCGCCAGCGACTGAAGGAAAACGCGCAGCGACTGGGGCGTCTTTCGGTCGCTGCTGAGTCGCTTCGAAAAACTGCTGGTCAGCGACGTGCAAACAGCCAAACAGCGACTGAAGCGACTGAAGGTCTCTATCTATGACGCACACGAGAACACCTAGATGAGCTCATATATAGGGCTGTTGAGTCGCTTCAGTCGCTGTCTGTCCGTAGTGACCTCTCTGACCTGGGCCTTTGCGGAGCGACTGAACAGCTACCGAAGGACTCCCCGGTCGCTGGGCTTCAGTCGCTGTGCTCAAATGAGCGCGGAACGACAGCGACTCAAGCCCAGTCCGAGCGACTCAAGCGTCGGACCCGAGCGACTCAAGCGACTGAAGCGACCGGCGGACGACTACGGCTGGTCGCTGCCACGAGTCGCCGCCTTGTCAGGCTGTGGTTTTACGGGTGGACGGAAGGGTGAGCGGGCCGGATGGTCGATGGATCACCTCGGCCGAGGCCGGCCCGCTTTCGCTGGGCCAATGTTTGTGGGCGCGCCCAGAGTCGGCTGAGGTGTGGGCCGGGTTTTCGGGTGACGAGGCGTGAAGACGCCGTAAGGGGTCCGGAGGAGGAGCCCCGACTGGCCGAGTGTGAACCGGGGGCACCAACTACCGGAACAAACAGGGTGTAACGGCTGTATCAGCTTAAGACCCTACGTACCGTCCCCCCACGTCAGGTTCCACGGCAGCAGCAGGTCCCGGGGCGCGGATGCGCTCGACAACACCTCACTGAAGAACGGGCGTAGGCCCCCAGTAACGCCAATGAGGCCCCCAGTGACCGTCGGTGGCCTCTCGGGTGCCCCAGAGCCTCAGAGGCCCCTTCAGGGCGCTCTGTGCCCGTCACCACGTGACCACGGTCAGTGCTTTGCCCGCGGGTAGGTCCCCGGTCGTCAACCACCAAGCCTTCGGCCATCTCGAAGTACTGCAACATTCAATGAATTCTGTCAGCGGCGTTGAGCGCTCCGGCCGGACTCGTCGAAATTCTGGTTCCGAGGGCTTCTTCGTGGCTGTCGGTGCTTTCCGATGACCGAGGGGCCCCCGCCATGTCAGCGGACCCTCTGGGCGGTACCACTCCCCCACTGCCGCCCTCATGGGCTCCGAGCCGGGTTGCTCTGAGCACGGTCGACGCGGCGTACCTGGTGGCGAGGCTCCCGAGTGGCGGTGCGTGCGGACAGCGCGGGCCCATGGATGGACGTCCATCCGTAGCCGGCCTTCCCGGGGGCGCTTGAGCGTCTTGTCGGGAGGCGGACCCCGCCCTGGCCGCGAACGGTTACGGCCCACCGACAACCTGGTGTGCGGCTGCTGACGGAGTTCTGTCGCCCCGCCTCGCGGTAGCGGAGACCGGGCTTCTTGCCGTCCGCTCCAGAGAACTGGTGAACCCCGTCGAAGACGAAGTCACTGATCGCAAACGTGCCGGGGACGATCAGCACGGACCCCTCGACGGAATGAGCCCGGCGTCCGCTCGACCTGACGAACTTTCCACTCCCCCACTATGGCCCGCGCGAGGACGACAGCGAGCGCTGCGCGAGTGATCTACTCCGTTGCCTTTCGCCCCGTGCTGGTGGCGTGGCACGAAGCTTTGTCGATCTCGATGCTAGGGAGGGCAGGCCATGCCGCGCGCCGGTACTGGTTGAGGAAGACGAGCCCGTATGGCGTGAGGTCGTGCCACTGCCCTGTTCTGAACCGCTGTCACGACTCCACCGCGCGCGCTGTGTCGAACGTTCCGTGCTCGACGCCGCTCCACTTGAAGAGCACGCTCTTGCTTCATCCGATGCGGTCAGAAGGGCGATGCTTGCGGAGTGACTGTTGCGCCGGGGCGGGTTTGTGACGTGGCATGTCGATGCGGGTTCCAGGCTCGTCATGCCGCCCGTTGTGGGCCACGGCAGCGAGGTGAGGGCCGGTGCGTCGAGCTGGCAGCACAGTGCGCTGGGACCGTTCCCGAGCCGCAGCGATCCCGTGAGCGGCACGAGGTGTGCGGGCAGCGCGCAGGCTGAGGTGAGAGCAGCTGGCGCCCAGCCACTCCCCCGGTTCCCTTCGTCGAGGTACGCATACTCCACGCGCACTGGTGTTGTACGAACGCCGAGATCTCACAGACGGAGTTGTCACGCGAGTCGCCCCGCGCGCTCACCCAAGTCCTGCCATCCAGAGAGGGCCGAAGCCAGTCTGAGTGCGCGCCGACACCACGCCCGCGCGGGCATGTCAGGTGAAAGTCGGCTGGGCGCACTTCAGCAGGGACCCCCGATTGACTGCACTCCAGCGCGGCATAGTCCGGGAGTCGGGCTCGCACGTAAGAGCTGGCTGGAGGGGTGCCAGGCCGGGATAGCGCTATCGATCGGGAGCAGCATGAACGGGAACGCCGGTAGCTGGGCGCTCCATCCGTAAGTCCCACTACTCAGGTGCCGTGTACCCGGATCACCCGTATCGGAGGAATGCCTGAACCCAGGCATCACACGAGGCATAGGGAGGGCGCTGAGTCTTGGGTGAGTGGGCCGATCAGAGACCCAGAGGAGGGCGACAGCCGATGCGATAGCAACTATGCTTGCGCTTGCCTTGTCGAGGAGAAAAAGCGCCTCTGACCAGGCAAAATAAACATCACTGCAAACATCGCCGCAAGCTTGCGTGCAACTAGGGAGGAGGGTATGGCTGTGTGTCTTACCTCCTGCCTGGAGAGCGGCCGGTTGCATCGTTGTGTCGTGCGTATCGCGCTAGATGATGAGCGAGGCATTGAGAAGCACCTCGTTGTACGCCAGGCTGTAAGCCTCTTCCAACGCACTCAGCTACGTGCCACATCAAGTCTGTTTGGCTGCCTGTTCACAGGCCAAGCGACAAGCCAGTACGTGTGCTGGCGACCTGGCCTAGTAAGTAATGGAAGGACGGGTCGACACGCGCGGTTGGTTACCGACCTGTTCGACGGTCTGCCTACAAACCCGCACGTCCGCCTGACTGGTGATGGATTTGCAGCTCCGCCCACACGCCAGCCCAACCGCAAGCAGACGCACTCATCTGGCCGCCTGCCCCTCCCCCTGCGAGTTAGTTCGATTACCGGCTTGCTGCCAGACTCGCCCGCAACGCCATCCGCCAACAGGGCTAGTTGCCTGCCCCCAGACAGGCATGGCGACTACTCTGCAGACCGGCCTACTCGCCAGCACACCAATACATCCGCTCGGTTGATGACGTACCTGCGTACCAGCGAGAACGTCTGCCAGGTGCTCAGTTCGGAGCCAGGTGAACAGGCGAGTCAGTCAGTAGACGTGCCTGCCGGTAGGACCCGTCATGGACCTGCCCGACAGCCCGTAAGTGAATTCACCTATCCGTGTCCCAGCCGACACACCAGCATCCCTGCCGATGTGTCCACTGGTACGTGCCCGGATAGGCGTGGCTGTCAGAAGCGCAACCAGTCCCCACGCCCGCCCAGTTATCCGCAGACGAACAGGCGTCGACCCAAGCCCGCACCCCCGCACGCAAGTCGAACCGACTGCGCACCTCCCTGTGAGTCGCCAGACCTGCGAGACACGTTGCGGGCAGACACGCACGGCCGCATGACTCGCCACGTACGCGCCTGCTGATCGGGCGACCGGCCCAGTCGCTGGCGGGGCTGCGGAGTCGCAGCTGAGACTGTCGGCAGGCATCCCCGTCCGGTCGGCTCCCTGAACGCATGCCCGTATGCCGGTGCGTCGGGCGACATGAGTCATGATCTTCCTGGTAGTGTGCCCATCGCCTTGTGACACAACTGCTCTGGAGGTGACTGTTCTTGTGGAGGCGTCAGATGGTGCCCTTGCTTGGCAGTCGACCGGGACAGCAGCGCGGATCCACGTATGCCGAGCGGCCGGAAGCACCACGTTCGCGCTCGCGGCTCCGCAAGCTTGTCGCCCATCCCGAAGTGCCCGGTTGACCTGCAAGGCAGGGGAGCGAGGGGCCGATCCAGGGCCCGATCGGTGCCTTCGGACCCTACCCAGACCCCTTGTGCGGGCCCTGCGGAGCGCAGGATCGTTCTGAGCGAACTTTTGACCCTTCAAAACAGCGCAAATAGGGCAACCCATCCCGGCCTGAATCAGAGTGAGGACCCATGGCCAGCCCCTTCGAAGCACCTGACGCGCATGCGCAGCAGCCCGGCATCCCCTGGGAGGCGCTGTCGCACATCTTCATGTTCGGCAATGGCAAGGGCGGCGTCGGGAAATCCTCCGTCTCCGCGAACGCCGCCGGCAAGGCGGCGCGAAGCGGTCTGCGGACGCTCATCATCGACTGCAACGCGCAGGGCAACATCGCGCGCGAGCTCGGGTACAAGCGGGCCGAGTGGAACGACGGCGGGACAGGGCTGCTCGAATCACTGCGGACCGGCGCGCCGCTCACGCCGCGCGAGAACGTCCGGGAGAACCTCGACGTTGTCATGGGCGGCCCCGCCCTCGGCGACGACTTCGGGATCTTCTTCCACACGCTCCTCGCGAAGGAGGGCCCGCACGCCTATCTGCGGCTGCTGATGTGCCTGCTGCCGATCGCGCACCGGTACCAGATCATCATTCTGGACACCCCGCCGGAGAACCCGTCGTTGCAGCGCCTCGCCCTCTCCACCGCGCGCTGGCTCGTCATCCCCGTGAAGAGCGACGGAGGGGCGGAGGACGGGCTCGCGCAGATCGGCCTCGAGTTCTCCTACGTCAAGTTCGTCAGCCAACTCAACCCGCACATCGCGCTTCTCGGAGTGTTGCTCTTCGACACCGGCCGTACGTACACCGGGATCCACGCCGACGTGCGGCGCCAGGTGCAGAAGGTGCTGGGCGAGGAGGCCCACATGTTCAAGCACCTGATCGGCCACACGGAGTCGGTGGCACGGCTCGTACGCAAGCGTGGGCTCCTGGTGCAGGAACTGGCGGACCGGCGCGTCAACGGGGACCGGTCGATTCCCGAGACCGCCGAGGGACTTGCCGCAGACTACGAAGGATTCACCGAAGAGATGTTCGCCAGGGCGCTCGAACTGAGGAAGGAAGCCGCGGCATGACACCGCCGAAGAACAAGAAGACCCGAGTCGACGAGGACGACGAGCAGACCATGTCCGACGAAGGCGTCGGCAACCTGTTCAGCGGGGGAGCGGGGCCGTCCACCGCGCTCGCCGGATGGGCCACCCCGCAGACCTCGGCACCGGCCCCCGCCGCTCCGCTCCAGCCGGCGCCGGTCCAGGCCGCTCCGATGGCACCGATGGCACCGGTGGCCGTGGTGCCGTCGCCGTCGCGCGAGCTGGTCGACGAGGCGCCGCCCGCCCTCAACGACGCGGACACCGCCAAGCCGGTCGGCTTCTACGTCTCGACGAACGTCGCCAACCGCTTCCGGAAGCTGCGCAAGCAGAGCGACCTGACCCACACCCAGATCGTCTTCCTGGCCGTCGAGGCAGCCGTCGAGAAGGGGCTCGCGCAGGTCGTCGAGGACGCGCGCAGGGCGCCCAAGTTCCAGTCCAAACTGTTCGCCGTGGCGCCGGACAACACGGACCTGCGCGGTCTGGGACCGGTACAGCTGCAGTACAAGCCGACACGGGCACAGCGCGCCGTCATCGACGGACTCGTGGCCGAATCGGGGCTCCCGGACCACACGAAGTTCCTGGCCGTCGTGCTCGACCAGTACCTCCCGGGCCGCCGGGACGCCTGACACCGGACCCGCGCCCACCCCGCGCCCACCCCGCGTCCGACCTGCGCCCACCCCCGCCCGACAGGACTACTCACGTTGGTGATGGTCCCGGTGAGCGGTGCGGGGGAAACTGGCGGACCTCGGATGTGTGGGACGTCGGCGGCCTCTCGGGGCGCCCGGATCTCCCTGCGCAGACGGCCAACAGGGAAGAAGGGCTGGGGGATGCCATGCGGCGGCTCGAGGTAGCACTGATCGGCGCGGGGCTGATAGCACGGCTGCACCTGGAGGCGTGGACCGCCGAAGGAGCGTCCGTGCGCGTCCACTCCCGGGACGGGCGCGCCGCGGACCTGGCCGCCGAGTTCGGCGCCAAGGCGGTCGACACGCTGGACGACGCGCTGGACGGCGCGGACGCCGTGGACATCTGCTCACCGACGGGCACCCACCGCGACATCGCCCTGGCCGCCGTCGCCAGGGGAGTGGCGGTGGTGTGCGAGAAGCCGCTGGCGGCCGATGTCGCCGAGGCCGAGGAGATCGTCGAGGCCGCGGACCGGGCCGGAGTGCCCCTCTACCCGGCGCACGACATCCGCTTCGCCCCCGCCTTCGCCCGGCTGCACGAGCTGGCGGCCGGCGGACACCTGGGCGCGGGAACGGTCGCCAGGTTCACCGTGGCCGGCTACCACCCCCGGGCCTGGGACGGCCACGCCTCCGCCGAATCGGGCGGCATCCTGACCGACCAGATGCTGCACGGCGTGGACATCGCCTACTGGCTCTTCGGGGACGTCGTACGGGTGTACGCCCACTACCAGGGCGAGATCGCCGCCCCCGCCCCCCAAGGGACCTCGGCGGTCGGAACGGCCGTCCTCACGCACGCCAGTGGCGCCCTCAGCCAGGTGGTGAGCCGGTGGACACCGACACCGCAACCGCCCATCCGCGTCACCTACCACGTCTCCGGCACGGGCGGCACGATCGTCCACGACTCCGAGTGGCCCCAGGAGATCCAGGTGTCCGGCGGCCCGGGCGGAGCCTTCGGCTACTACGGGGAGTCCCCGTTCACCGCCGAGATCCGTGAGTTCGCCCGGGCACTGCGGGGCGGCCCCGACCCGCGCCTGGTCTCCCACGACGCCCTGGCCGCCGTCCGTATCACCCAGGCCGCGGCACGCTCCGCATGGACGGGCCGCGCCGTCGAACTGCCCGTGAAGGGGGCTGCCGCATGAAGGTCGCCGTGTTGTCGTTCGCCCACGAGCGCGCCGCGACGTACGCCCAGGTGCTGCACGGCCTGCCGGGCGTGGACCTGGTCATCGCGGACCCCGACGGCGCACCGGACGATCCGGCCCGGGGGAGGGAGACGGCCAGGCGGCTCGGCGCGACGTACGCGGGCGGCTGGGACGAGGTGTTCGCGCTGCGGCCCGACGCCGTCGTCGTCACCAGCGAGACCGGCCATCGGCCCGAACTGGTCGCGCGGGCGGCCTCGGCCGGCGCCCACGTGCTGTGCGAGCATCCACTGGCCGCCGACGAGGCCGACGCCCTGGACATGGTGCGGGCCTGCGAGGACGCGGGCGTGCGCCTGAGTCTCGCCTCCCCGGCCTGTTACGGCCCGGCCTTCGCCGCCGTACGCGAACAGCTCGCCAAAGATGACGTCCTCGGCACCCTCACGACCGTGCTCGGCGCGTACAACAGGCCACGTCCGGCCCGCTCGCGCGGCACGGAGAGCGGAGCGCTCGCCTCGGGCGCGCCCCTTCTGCTCGACATGGTCGACGCGGTGCTCGGCGGGACACCGGCGCAGCAGGTCTACGCGCAGGCGAACAGCGTCCTCAGCGGGGAGCCGGACATCGAGAGCGCGGCACTGGTCACCGTGGGCTACGCGGACGGAACCGTCGTGTCGCTCGACTGCAGCTGGGGCCCGGCGCAGAGCGGGACGGCGGCGGGCGGCCCGGCCATGACGTTCATCGGGGACCGGGGGAGTGTGGAGTACACCGTCTCCCCGCGGCTGGTCGGCGGCTTCGACTCCGCCACATCCCGTGAGCGGTGGGAGACACGTGGGGACGACCCGTGCGCGGTCATGCTCGCCGAGTTCGTCGCCGCGGCCGGACAGGGCGGCGGCGCAGGTCCTGACGGTGCGGCAGGGGTGCGGACGCTGCGGATCGTCCAGGCGGCCCGTGAGTCGGTACGCACCGGCAGCCCCGTCGATCTCGCCGGTGCGCAGCCGGCACCGGCGTAGGCATTCGCGGCATTTCCGCGTGGCCGGTTCCGACCGTACGTCCCGGTGGGAACCGGCACTCTTTTGACCTTGCCCATGACACTCGTCGTACTTGGAGACGCGCATGACCACCATCGGCATCATCCTCGGCAGTACCCGTCCCGGACGTGTCGGTCCGCAGATCGCGCAGTGGATCGAGAAGACGGCCGCCGCCCGGGAGGACGCGGAGTTCGAGGTCGTCGACATCGCCGACTACCGCCTGCCCCTGTTCGACGAGCCGCGCTCGCCGCGGATGGGTGATTACGAGCACGACCACACCCGCGCCTGGGCCGCCAAGATCGACGCGCTCGACGGTTTCGTCATCGTCACCCCCGAGTACAACCGGTCGATCCCGGCCGCTCTGAAGAACGCCATCGACTTCGTCTACAACGAGTGGAACAACAAGGCCGTCGGCCTCGTGGGATACGGCAGCAACGTCAGCGGCTCCCGCGCCGTCGACCACCTGCGGCACATCGTCGGGGGCGTGCAGCTGACCGCCGTGCACACCCAGGTCAACCTGTCGCTCAAGACCGACTTCGAGAAGTTCACGACCTTCGCGCCGGCCCCGGGCCACGAGGTGATGCTCCAGCAGATGCTCACCGAGGTGGTCACCCTGACCGAGGCCCTCGCTCCGCAGCGACAGCGCTGACCTCTTCCCCCCCAACGGCGGGGGGGGGGGGGGGGGGGAGGGAGGGGGGGGGGAACACCACGGCAGTAGTGTTCCCCCCCCGCCCGTGACCC
>NZ_JBVIFR010000010.1:17923-209346 GCF_055571235.1 Streptomyces sp. NPDC030991 | reverse complement strand
CCCATACCCTCTCCCCCCCCCCCACCCCCCCCCCCCCCCCCCCCCCCCCCACCCCCCCCCCCCCCCCCCCCCCCCCCCCCCCCCCCCCCCCCCCGCCGTTGTGCGTTGTCCCCCGGGCGTCGCACGCCAGGCGTCGGACGTCATGCGGAGAGCCCGGTGCACGCAATTCCGAGCGTTTCTGGATCGGAATCCAAGCCGCCGGAAAAAAGAATTAACGGCACGCCCGGCAGGTGCCCGGCAGTCCTCGGGATCGGCTCAAGAGAGCCTTCAGCTACCAGAGTTGGGGATGCCGCGCTGTCACGGCTCGTCTAATCTGGCGCTGGGATAACCGGAAAGAGGCGCGCTGCGAAGTGAATACTGGGCACCAAGAATTGATGGGGAAGGAATTCATGAGCAACGCAATCTCTTTCGAGGAGCCCTGGGCCCGCACCCATCAGTTCGACCCTCCCGCGCTGTTCGACGTCCTGCGGGAGAAGAGCCCGCTCGCGCGGATGACGTACCCCGACGGGCACGTCGGCTGGATCGTCTCCAGTTACGAGCTGGCCCGCAAAGTCCTCAGCGACCCGAGGTTCAGCCACAGCACGGAGATCGGTCACTTCCCGGTGACGCACCGCGGACAGGTGATGCCCAACCACCCCCGCATTCCCGGGATGTTCATCCACATGGACCCGCCCGACCACACCCGCTACCGGCGGCTGCTGACCGGTGAGTTCACCGCTCGCCGGGCCAACCAGCTGACGCCGCGCGCCGAGGCCGTGGCCGCGGAGCAGATCGCCGTCATGCGCGAGCACGGGTCCCCCGTCGACCTGGTGACGGCCTTCGCCAAACCGCTGTCGCTGCGCATCCTGTCCGAACTCGTCGGCCTGCCCTACAGCGAAGCCGACCGCTACGGTCACGCCCCGACGCTCCTGCACGACTCCGACGCGGACCCGCAGGAGGTCATGGCCGCCATGGGGCAGGCGAGCGCCTTCTTCGCCGAGGTCATCGAGGCCCGCCGCAAGGAGCCCGAGGACGACCTCATCAGCCGCCTCATCGCCGACGGGCAGCTGACCACGGAGGAGCTGTGCAACATCGTCACGCTGCTCCTCTTCGCGGGCTACGAGACGACCGAGAGCGCGCTGGCCGTCGGCGTCTTCGCGCTGCTGCACCACACCGAGCAGCTGGCGGCGCTGCGCGCGGACCCGTCGAAGCTCGACGCCGCGATCGAGGAGCTCCTGCGCTACCTCACCGTCAACCAGTACGACACGTACCGCACCGCACTCGAAGACATCGAACTGAACGGTGAGACCGTCGCGAAGGGCGACAGCGTCACGGTGTCGCTGCCGGCGGCCAACCGCGATCCGGCGAAGTTCGCCTGTCCCGCCGCCCTGGACATCGGCCGGGAGACGTCGGGCCATGTGGCGTTCGGCTTCGGTATTCACCAGTGTCTGGGCCAGAACCTCGCCCGCGTGGAACTGCGGGCCGGTTTCTCCGCCCTCCTGGATGCCTTTCCCGACATCCGTCTCGCCGTCGACTTCGAAGAAGTGCCGCTGCGGCTCAAGGGGTCCGTCTTCGCGGTGAAGAGCCTGCCCGTTTCCTGGTGAACTCTTTTCCTTCCGAAAGGAATTGCGGCACAGTGCGCACCGACCTCATCAAGCCTCTTCCCGTCACCCTCCTGGAGAACGCGGCGCGCTTCCCCGACAAGGTCGCTTTCGCGGACGACCGGCGGGCGGTCACCTACGGGGACCTCGAGGCACGGACGCGCAATCTGGCCGGACACCTCGCCCACCTGGGCATCGAGCACGGCGACCGGGTGGCCATCTGCCTCGGCAACACCGTGGCCACCGTGGAGAGTTACCTGGCCATCGTGCGCGCCGGCGGCATCGGCGTGCCGCTCAACCCCGCCTCCGCGACGGCCGAGCTGGAGTATCTCCTCGGCGACAGCGGTGCCCGGCTGGTCATCACCGACGCCGCCCGGGCGGAGCGCCTGCGGGCCGCGCCCGGTGTGGCGCCCGAGACCGTGCTCGTCGTCACCGGCGATCTCCCGGCCGCTCTGCCCGAAGGGGCCGGAGTCCACGCGTACGACGTGCTCGCCGGCAGCGAACCCGTCGTGCCCGCCCGGGACGATCTCACCCTGGACGACGTGGCCTGGATGTTCTACACGTCGGGGACGACCGGCCGGCCCAAGGGCGTCCTGTCGACGCAGCGCAACTGCCTGTGGTCCGTCGCCTCCTGCTACGTCCCGGTCCCCGGCCTCACGGACCAGGACCGGGTGCTGTGGCCGCTGCCGCTCTTCCACAGCCTCTCGCACATCGCGTGCGTGCTGTCCGTCACCGTCACCGGTGCCACCGCCCGGCTCATGGACGGCAGTTCCGCCGAGGACGTCATGCGGGTGCTCCAGGAGGACGGCTCGACCTTCCTGGCCGGCGTGCCCACCACCTACCACCACCTGGTGGAGGCCGCCCGGCAGAGCGGTTTCCGCGCGCCGGGCCTGCGCGTCGGCCTGGTCGGCGGCGCCGTCACCGGGTCCGGGCTCCACCGCGACGTCGAGGAGACCTTCGGGGTCCCGCTGGTCGACGCCTACGGCTCCACCGAGACCTGCGGCGCCATCACCATCAACCCGCCGGACGGTGCCCGCGTCGACGGCTCCTGCGGCCTGCCCGTGCCGGGCGTCGGGGTCCGCGTCGTCGACCCCGCCACGGGAACCGACGTCCCCGCCGGACAGGAGGGCGAGGTCTGGGTCAGCGGACCGAACGTCATGGTCGGCTACCACAACAGCCCCGAGGCGACCGCGGAGGCGATCCGGGACGGCTGGTACCGGACCGGCGACCTGGCCCGGCGCGACGACGCCGGCTACTTCACCATCTGCGGCCGGATCAAGGAACTCGTCATCCGGGGCGGCGAGAACATCCACCCCGAGGAGGTCGAGGCGGTCCTGCGCACCGTCGACGGGGTCGCGGACGTCGCGGTCGGCGGCGCCCCGCACGCCACACTCGGCGAAGTGCCGGTCGCGTACGTGGTCCCCGGACCCACCGGCTTCGACCCCGCCGCGCTCGTCGCCCGGTGCCGTGAGCGGCTCTCCGCCTTCAAGGTGCCGGAACGGATCCACGAGGTCACGGGCGTCCCCCGGACCGCGTCCGGCAAGACCAGGCGACGCCTGCTGGCGGAGCGGCCCGGCCGCCTGCGGTACGCGGCGAGCGGACACCACGACACAGTGCTGAGCGCCGAGTGGATCCCGGCGCCGGAGCCGGCCGACACCCCTGCCGCGGTGCGGAGTTGGGCGGTCGCCGGACCCGCGGCGCCCGGCCTCCTCGGCGCCCTGGAATCAGCGGGCGGCGCGGTACGCCACTACACGGACCTGGCAGCGGCCCGCGCGGCCGTGGCCGATGGCGAGCCGGTCGCGGACGTGACGCTTCTGCTGCCGCCCACCGGGGCCGGGACCGCGCTGGACCCGGCCGCGCTCACCGCGGCGCGCACCGGAGCCCTGCGCCTGGCCGCCGACGTGGACGCCTGGCTGACCCGGCCGGAGACGGCGGCGTCCAGGCTGGTGATCGTCACCCGCGGCGCCGTCACTGCCGACGAACAGGACGACGGGCCGCGCCCCGCCGAGGCCGCGCTGTGGGGTGTGGCCCGCTCCTTCCAGGGTGTCCGGACCGCCGAACCGGCCGTGGTGGACGCCGACCCGAGGGCGGAGCTGTCCGCCGACACCCTGCTCGCGGCGCTCGCGACCGGCGAACCGCAGATCGCCGTGCGCTCGGCCGCCCTGCTGGTTCCCCGGCTGAAGCCGCTGCCCGTGACCGACCGGCCGGCCCCGGACTCCGCGACCTCCTCGGGGCCGGGCGCCACCGCGGTCGGCGGCACCGTGGTGGTCACCGGCGCCGACACCGAGCACGGCGCCGCGCTCGCCCATCACCTCGCCACGGCCCACCGGGCGACGACCCTGCTGCTCGTCAGCGCCCCCGGCGCCGCGGGCACTGCCCCCGGCGACGCCCTGGCCTTCGCCGGGACGAGCGTCGACCGGGTCACCGCCGACGGGGCGCGGCCGGAACACCTGCGGGCCGCCCTCGCCGACCTGCGCCACCCGGTGACCGCGGTGGTGCACGCCGCCGCCGACCCCGAACTGGCGCTGCTGCTCGACCGGTTGACCGCCGGGGACGACCTGGCCTCCTTCGTCGCGGTGTCGTCCGACGCCGCCGGGCTGCTCGGTTCGCCAGGCGACCCGGCCGCCGCCGTCGACGGGAACCTCTGCGACGCCGTGATACGCGACCGCCGCCGCCGGAACCTGCCCGCCTCGTCCCTCGCGCTGGCTGCACGGCCGGGCGACGACGGCCCGACGGACGAGGACCGCCGAGCGGCTCAGGAACTGCTCGCCGCCTTCGATGTCACCCTGACCGCCGACCTCCCGTCGCTGCTGGTCACGGCGGCGGGCGCACCGGCGTCGGACGCCCGGGTGCCCGCCATGATGCGCGCCCTGGCCGAGCAGCCCGCCGCGCCGGGCGAACCGGACCCGGCCGTCGCGGCAGAGCTGCGGAAGACGCTGTCGGCGCTGGAGGAGCGCGAACAGAGCGCCTTCCTCGAAGACCTGGTACGCACCCTGGCCGCCGGCGTGCTGCGCCTGGCAGGGCCCGAACCAGTCGAGGCCGACCGTGCCTTCCGCGACCTGGGCTTCACCTCGACGGCCATCGTCGCGCTGCGCAACCGGCTGGTGGAGCGGACCGGACTGCGGCTGCCCACCACGGCGGCCTTCGACCATCCGACCCCCGCGGCCCTGGCGGCCTTCCTGCGCTCCGAAGTCCTCGGGGAAGCCGGTGCCGTGCCACTTACGGAGCAGACCGCAGAGCGGGTCACGCCGCCGGCCGCCGACCCGGGCGAACCCATCGCGATCGTCGGCATGGCATGCCGACTGCCCGGCGGGGTGGCCGGTCCCGAGGACCTGTGGCGCCTGGTCCGTGACGGCGTCGACGCCGTCACGGACTTCCCCGCGGACCGGGGCTGGGACCTGGAGGGCCTGTACGACCCGGACCCCGAGCACGCGGGCACCTCGTACACGAACCAGGGCGGTTTCCTGACGGGCGCGGGCCTCTTCGACGCGGGGTTCTTCGGGATCTCGCCGCGCGAGGCGCTGGCGATGGACCCGCAGCAGCGGCTGCTCCTGGAATCGTCCTGGGAGGCCCTGGAGAGCGCGGGCATCGACCCGCTCTCGCTCAAGGGCGCCGATGTCGGCGTGTTCGCCGGTCTCTTCGGCCACGGCTACGGCACGGGCGCGGGCACGGCGGAGACGGAGGGCTTCGCGAGCACGGGGCTCGCGTCGAGTGTGGCGTCGGGCCGGGTGTCGTACGTCTTCGGCTTCGGGGGCCCGGCGGTGTCGGTGGACACGGCGTGCTCGTCGTCGCTGGTGGCGATGCACCTGGCGGCGCAGTCGCTGCGGCAGGGCGAATGCTCCATGGCGCTGGCCGGCGGCGTGACGGTGATGGCGTCCCCCGACGACTTCGTGGAGTTCTCCCGGCAGCGGGCGCTGTCCGCCGACGGCCGCTGCAAGGCGTTCGCCGCGGCGGCCGACGGCACCGGCTGGGCCGAGGGCGTGGGCGTACTGGTCCTGGAGCGTCTTTCGGTGGCGCGGGAGCGGGGCCACCAGGTCCTCGCGGTACTGCGGGGCAGCGCGGTCAACCAGGACGGCGCCTCCAACGGTCTGACGGCTCCCAGCGGCCCCGCGCAGCAGCGCGTGATCCGCAGGGCGCTCGCCGGTGCGGGTCTTGGACCCGCGGACGTCGACGCGGTGGAGGCCCACGGGACCGGCACCGCACTGGGCGACCCGATCGAGGCGCAGGCGCTGCTCGCCACGTACGGCAAGGACCGCGACCCGCGAAAGCCGCTGTATCTCGGCTCGTTGAAGTCGAACATCGGGCACGCGCAGGCCGCCGCGGGCGTCGCCGGTGTGATCAAGATGGTGCAGGCGTTGCGGCACGAGACGCTTCCGGCGACCTTGCACGTGGACGCGCCGACGGCGGAGGCGGACTGGTCCGCGGGCGCGGTGGAACTGCTGACGCGGGCACGGGAGTGGCCGCGCGAGGGCCGTCCGCGCCGCGCCGGTGTCTCCTCCTTCGGGGTCAGCGGGACCAACGCGCACCTGATCCTGGAGGAGGCGCCCGAGAACGCGGCCGGGCCCGCCCCTGACGAGGTGGCACCGGCCGGCGGCGTGGTGCCGCTGGTGGTGTCGGCGCGCGGCGCCGGGTCCCTGGCGGCCCAGGCCGGCCGGCTCGCGGCGTTCGTGGAGTCCGGCGCAGGCGGGGCGTCCCTGGCGGGCCTGGCCGGGGCGTTGCTGACGAGCCGTGCCGTACTGACGGACCGCGCGGTGGTGCCGGCCGGGACGACCGAGGAGGCGCTGACCGGACTGCGGGCGCTCGCACGCGGCGAGAACGCGGCCGGTGTCGTCGCCGGTGCCGTCACCGGGACGCCCGGCAAGGTCGTGTGGGTGTTCCCGGGCCAGGGCTCGCAATGGGCCGGTATGGGCCGGGAGTTGCTGGACTCCTCGCCGGTCTTCGCCGAGCGGGTCGCCGCGTGCGCGGCCGCCCTCGACCCGTACGTCGACTGGTCGCTGGTCGACGTACTGCGGGGCGAGGCCGGGCCCGAGCTGCTGGAACGCGTCGATGTGCTGCAACCCGCGAGCTTCGCGGTGATGGTGGGGCTGGCCGCCGTCTGGTCCGCGGCCGGGGTGCGGCCCGACGCGGTGCTGGGGCACTCGCAGGGCGAGATCGCGGCCGCCTGTGTCTCCGGTGCGTTGTCGCTGGAGGACGCGGCCCGGGTGGTCGCGCTGCGCAGCCGGCTGATCGGCGCCGAACTGGCCGGGCGCGGTGGGATGGCCTCGGTCGCCCTGAGCGAGGACGAGGTGGTCGCCCGTCTGGTGCGGTGGGCGGACCGGGTCGAGGTCGCGGCCGTCAACGGCCCGCACTCGGTCGTCATCGCCGGTGACGCCCAGGCCCTGGACGAGGCGCTCGAAGCCCTCAACGAGGACGGTGTCCGGGTCCGCCGGGTCGCCGTCGACTACGCCTCGCACACCCGCCACGTGGAGGACATCGAGGACGCCCTCGCGGACGCCCTGGCCGGTATCGCGGCGCAGGCGCCGACGACTCCCTTCTACTCGACGGCCACGAGCGGCTGGATCCAGGACGCGGGGGTCCTCGACGGCGGCTACTGGTACCGCAATCTGCGCGGGCGGGTCGGGTTCGGCCCGGCCGTGGCCGAGTTGATCCGGCAGGGCCACAGCACCTTCATCGAGCTCAGCGCCCACCCGGTCCTCGTCCAGCCGATCACGGAGAGCGCGTACGAGAGCGGCGCGGACGCGATCGTCACCGGCTCGCTGCGGCGCCAGGAGGGCGGCCCGCGCCGCCTGCTGGCCTCCATGGCCGAGTTGTTCGTCCGCGGCGTGCCCGTGGACTGGGCCGCGACGCTGCCCGCCGCGACCGCACCGGCCGCCGCCGACCTGCCCACGTACGCCTTCGACCACCAGCGCTACTGGCTGGAGCCCGTCGCGACCGGCGGCGACGCGGACTCCCTCGGGCTCAGCGGAGCCGGCCACCCGCTGCTCGGCGCGGTCGTCGGCCTGCCGGAGTCCGGCGGGGTCATGGCCACGTCGAGGTGGTCGCTCAGGACGCACGCCTGGCTCGCGGACCACGTCCTGGCCGAGACCGTCGTCGTACCGAACGCCGCTCTGGTCGAGCTGTCCGTCCGGCTCGGCGACCTGACCGCGGCCCCGGTCCTCGACGAACTGACCGTCGCGGCGCCCGTGGTGCTGCCGCGGCACGGCAGCCGCAGTGTCCAGGTCGTCGTCGGCGGGCCCGACGCCGCGCGGCGCCGGACGGTGGAGATCTACTCACGCCCGGCGGACGCCCCGCTGGACGCGGAGTGGACCCGGCACGCGCACGGCACACTGGCGCCCGCCACCCAGGGGCCGGACGGCGCAGGCACCGCCGCCACCGACGTCACCGACATCGCGCTGGACGGTGCCGCGCTGCGCGAAGCGGACCGCTACGGGCTGCACCCCTCCCTCCTCGACGCCGCCGTCCGCACGGTCCTCCCGGACGGCATGCTCGCGTCCGAGTGGAGCGGTGTCTCCCTGCTCGCCTCGGGCGCCGCCGCCGTACACGTACGCCGAGGAGAGGCGTCGGCCGAGGGGACACCGCTCCTGCTGACCGACCCCACCGGGCAGCCCGTCCTGCGCGTCGAGAGCGTGCGCGGAACGCCGTACTCCGCCGAAACCGAACTCGCCGTAACCAGCGGAGAGTTGCCGCACGACGCTCTCTTCCGCGTCGACTGGACGGAGGTGCCGCTGCCCGACGCGGACCGTTCCTCCCGTCCTCCCGTCATCGTGTCCGTCACGAGCGGCGAGGACATCGCCGCCGCGGCGACCGCGGGGACCGCTCCCGACGTCCTGCTGTACGAGGTCAGGACCGGACCGGAGACCGACGACCCCCGGGCCGCCGTCGGCGCGGCCCTCGCCGTGCTCCAGGCATGGCTGGCGGAGCCCGCCCTCGAACCGACCCGGCTGGCCGTGGTCACCGGCGACCGCGACCGGCTCGACGCGGCCGCGGTGTGGGGACTCGTACGCTCGGCGCAGTCGGAGCATCCGGGCCGGATCGTCCTGGCCGACCTCGACGACGACTCCCGGTCGGCCCTGCCCGCCGTGGCCCTGAGCGAGGAGCCGCAGCTGCGGGTGCGCGGGGGAGTGGCCGAGGTGCCCCGCCTCGTGCGGGTGCCCGGCCCGGCCGCCGACGCCCCCGCACGCCCGCTCGACACCGAGGGCACCGTACTGATCACCGGCGGCACCGGCACCCTCGGCGCCCTGACGGCACGGCATCTGGTCACCGCGCACGGCATCCGCCACCTGGTCCTGGCGGGCCGGCGCGGCGACGCCCCGCAACTGCGCGACGAGCTCACCGAGCTGGGCGCCACCGTCACCGTCGCCGCCTGCGACACCGCGGACCGGGCCCAGGTCGAGGCGCTGCTGCGGGCGATACCGGCCGCGCACCCGCTCACCGCCGTCGTGCACGCGGCGGGCGTCCTGGACGACGGGGTACTGACCGAACTGACACCGGAACGCCTCGACACCGTGCTGCGGCCCAAGACGGACGCGGCGCTGCACCTGCACGAGCTCACCCGCGACCTGGACCTCGCCGCGTTCGTGCTGTTCTCCTCCGCGGCGGGCGTCCTCGGCAACCCCGGCCAGGCCAACTACGCCGCCGCCAACGCCTCCCTGGACGCGCTGGCCCGGCACCGGCACCGGCTCGGGCTGCCCGCCGTCTCCCTCGCCTGGGGCTACTGGTCGACGGTCAGCGCCATGACCGGACACCTGGGCGCCGCGGACCTGCGCCGCAACCGCCGCATCGGCATGAGCGGCCTCACCGCCGCCGAGGGAATGGCCCTCCTGGACGCCGCGCTCGGCGGCCAACAGGGCACGGACGGCACGCTGGTGGCGGCCAAGTTCGACGTGCGGGCCCTGCGCGCGGCGGCGGCCGATGGCCCCGTGCCGACGCTGCTGCGCGCTCTCGCGCCGGTGTCGCGCCCGGCGGCCAGGACCACCGCGCCGGCCGGTCCCGCCGCGGTGCGCGAGCGCCTCACCGCGCTGCACGACGCCGAGCGGACCGAGGCCCTGACCGACCTCGTA
The DNA here is from genome assembly GCF_055571235.1 of Streptomyces sp. NPDC030991. Taxonomy (NCBI): domain Bacteria; kingdom Bacillati; phylum Actinomycetota; class Actinomycetes; order Kitasatosporales; family Streptomycetaceae; genus Streptomyces; species Streptomyces sp. NPDC030991. The sequence goes on along the minus strand of NZ_JBVIFR010000010.1, from coordinate 199,706 downwards.
CGGCTGCACGCCGCCGAGGTCCTCGGGCACGGCTCGGCCGACGCGGTCCGCACCGACCGGACGTTCAAGGAAGCCGGGTTCGACTCGCTGACCGCGGTGGAACTGCGCAACCGGCTCGTCACCGCGACCGGGCTCACGCTCTCCCCGGCGGTGATCTTCGACTACCCGAAGCCGGTGCTGCTCGCCGAGCACCTGCGGACCAAACTCTTCGGCGCCGCGGCACCGGCCGCCCCGCCGGCCGCCCCCGGGACGGGCGACGAGCCCCTCGCGATCGTGGCGATGGCCTGCCGCTTCCCCGCGGGCGTGCAGAGCCCCGAGGACCTCTGGCGCGTGGTGGCCGACGGCGTCGACGCCGTCACCGAGTTCCCCGGCGACCGGGGCTGGGACACCGAGTCGCTCTTCGACCCGGACCCCGACCACGCCGGTACCACCTACGTACGCCACGGCGCGTTCCTCGACGACGCCGCCGGATTCGACGCCGCCTTCTTCGGCATCTCGCCGAACGAGGCCCTCGCCATGGACCCGCAGCAGCGGCTGCTGCTCGAAACGTCCTGGGAGGTCTTCGAGCGGGCCGGGATCGACCCGACGAGCCTCGCCGGACAGGACATCGGCGTGTTCGCCGGCGTCAACAGCCACGACTACAGCGTGCGCCTGCACCAGGCGTCCGGCGTCGAGGGCTTCCGCCTCACCGGCAGCTCGGGCAGCGTCACCTCCGGCCGCATCGCCTACCACCTCGGTCTTGAGGGCCCCGCCCTGACCGTCGACACGGCCTGCTCCTCCTCGCTGGTGGCCCTGCACCTGGCGGCGCAGGCCCTCAACCGCGGCGAGTGCACCATGGCGCTGGCCGGCGGTGTGATGGTCATGGGCGCCGTGGAGACGTTCGTCGAGTTCTCCCGGCAGCGCGGCCTCGCCCCCGACGGCCGCTGCAAGGCGTTCGCGGACGGCGCGGACGGCACCGGCTGGTCCGAGGGCGCGGGCCTGCTCCTGGTCGAGAAGCTCTCGGACGCCCGCCGCCGCGGCCACCAAGTCCTGGCGGTCGTACGCGGCTCCGCCGTCAACCAGGACGGCGCGTCCAACGGCCTCACCGCCCCCAACGGGCCCGCGCAGCAGCGCGTCATCCGCAAGGCCCTGGCGCACGCCGGCCTCTCGGCGGCCGACGTGGACGCCGTCGAGGCGCACGGTACGGGCACCACGCTCGGCGACCCGATCGAGGCCGAGGCGCTGCTCGCCACGTACGGGCAGGCCCGGGACGCGCGACAGCCCCTGTGGCTGGGCTCGGTGAAGTCCAACATCGGTCACACCCAGGGCGCGGCGGGCGTGGCCGGCGTGATCAAGATGGTCATGGCGATGCGGCACGGCGTCCTGCCCCGCACGCTGCACGTGGACCGGCCCTCCACCAGCGTCGACTGGGCGTCGGGCGCCGTGGAACTGCTGACGGAGGCCCGCGACTGGTCGCGCGGCGACCGCCCGCGCCGGGCCGCCGTCTCCTCCTTCGGCATCGGCGGCACCAACGCGCACGTCATCCTCGAAGAGGCCCCCGACGAACCGGCGCCCGCCGCGCCGCGACCCGAGCCGCACCCGTCCGGCATCCCCGTCCCGCTGCCGCTGTCGGCGAGGACGGCGTCCGGGCTGCGCGGCCAGGCCGGGCGGCTGGCCCGCTTCCTCGACGGGCGCCCTGACATACACCTCGCCGACACCGCCCACGCGCTGGCCACCGCCCGCGCCCAACTGGACCACCGGGCCGTCGTACTGGCGACCGGCGACGGGCACGTACGCGCCGACCTAGCCGCCCTCGCGGCGGGCACGGCGAGCCCCGCGGTCGTCACGGGCACCCCGGACACCGGCAGACTGGCCGTCCTCTTCACCGGGCAGGGCAGCCAGTGGGCCGGCATGGGCCGCTCACTCGCCGACGCCTTCCCGGTCTTCGCGGCCGCCTTCGCCGACGCCTGCGCCGCCCTGGACACGCACCTGTCAGGGCACGCGGAGCGCCCCCTGCGCGACGTCGTGTTCGCCGCGCCAGGAACCCCCGACGCCGCGCTGCTCGACCGGACCCTGTACACCCAGACCGGCCTGTTTGCCCTGGAGAGCGCGCTGTACCGGCTCTTCGAGTCCTGGGGCGTCCGGCCGGACCTGTTTGCCGGGCACTCGATCGGCGAACTCACCGCCGCGCACGTCTGCGGCGTCCTCGACCTGGACCAGGCCGCCCAACTCGTCGCCGCCCGGGCCCGGTTGATGCAGGCCCTGCCCGAGGGCGGCGCGATGGTCGCCGTCCGCGCCACCGAGGACGAGGTCGCGCCGCTGCTCGCCAGGGCCGGGGGAGCGGTCTGTGTCGCGGCGGTCAACGGCCCCGACGCGCTGGTCCTGTCCGGCGACGAGGACGCCGTGCACGCCGTCGCCGGCGAACTCGCCGGGCGCGGCCGCAAGACGCGCCGGCTGACCGTCAGCCACGCCTTCCACTCGCCGCTGATGGAGCCCATGCTCGACGAGTTCCGCGCGGTCGCGGAGCGACTGACGTACCGGCCCGGACGGGTCCCCGTCGTCTCCACCCTGACCGGCGAACTGGCCAGGGACGGACAGCTGTCAAGCCCCGGCTACTGGGTCGACCAGGTGCGGCACGCGGTCCGGTTCGGCGATGCCGTCGCCGCGCTCGGCGGGCTGGGCGCCACGACCTACCTCGAACTGGGCCCGGGCGGCGTGCTGGCCGCGCTGGCGCTCGCCGCGCCCGGCGTCGGCGAGCAGGGCTGCGTCGCCACCCTCCGCAAGGACGGCGACGAGCCCACCGACGTCCTGACCGCCCTCGCACGGCTGCACGTGCGCGGTGTGGCCCTGGACTGGCCGGCCGTCCTCGGCGGCAGCCCGGCCACCACCACCGGGACCGAGCTGCCCACGTACGCCTTCCAGCACCAGCGGTACTGGGTCGGGACCGACGCCGCCCCGGCGGGCGGCGCGGAGGCCCTGGGCGCCGTGAGCGCCGGGCACCCGCTGCTCGGCACCGTCGTCGAGAACCCCGGCGGCGGAGGCGTCGTCCTCACCGGCCGCCTGACGCGGCGCAGCCGCGGCCTGTCCGCCGCCACGGGCCGGGTCCCGGCCGCCGCCCTCCTGGAGATGCTCGTCAGGGCGGGCGACGAGGTGGGCTGCGGCAGCCTCGAACAGGCCGTCGTCAAGGCGCCGTTGACGGTGGCGGAGCACGGCAGCACCCAGCTCCGGGTGGCGGTCGACGCGCCGGGCCCGGACGGGCACCGCCGCGCCACCGTCCACGGCCGCGCCCTCGACACCGGGCCCTGGACGTGCCACGCCCGCGCCTTCCTCGTCCCCGGCAGGCCCCAGCCGTCCTTCGACACGCGGAGCTGGCCGCCGCCCGTGGAGACCGCCGACCGCAACCGGCAGCATGGGCCCGCCTTCGCCGAGATCGCGCTGCCGGACGAACTCGCCGCCGCGGCAGGGGAGTTCGTACTCCATCCCGCGCTCCTCGACAGCGCGCTGCGCGCCCTGGACACCGGGGCCGAGCCCCGCGACCTCTCCGACTGCGCGGCTCTGACGGTGTACGCGCAGGGCGCCGCGGCGCTCCGTCTGCGGGCCACCCCCGTCGACGGCGGACGCCATCTCCTCGAACTGGCCGACCTGGCCGGTGAACCCGTCGCCGTGCTCGGCCCGTTGACCCTGAACGCCGTACGGGACGAAGCCCGGCCGCAGGACACCGAACGAGAAGACACCGAACGAGAAGACGCCCAGCGGGACGACGGACCACCGGCCGTCGCACAGCCGGTCGGCGCAGACCGGGAGGACGCACACCCCGAGGGCCTCGTCCCCGCCCGGCGTGTCGTCGCCCGGCGGGAGGGCGCGGGCGAGGCGTTCGCCGGGCAGCTGACCGGGCTGCCGGCCGGGGAACAGCTGCGCGTGGTGATGGACCTCGTCAGGGAGAGCGCCGGGATCGTGCTCGGCCACCGGGAGGGCGACGGCTTCGAGTTCGCGCCCGAACGGCCCTTCAAGAGCCTCGGGTTCGACTCGCTCGGCGCGGTCAAGCTCCGCAACCGGCTGCACGACCTCACCGGCGTCGACCTGCCCGCCACGCTCGTCTTCGACCACCCCACCCCGGACGCGCTCGCCCGCCACCTGCGCGCCGAACTCCTCGGCGAGCGGCAGGACGCGCCCGGCGCGGACCCGGCTCCCGCCACCTCCGACGAGCCCATCGCGATCATCGCCATGAGCACCCGGCTGCCGGGCGGCGCCGACAGCCCCGAGGAGCTGTGGGACCTCGTCATGGCGGAGCGCGACGCGATCTCCGGGTTCCCCCTCGACCGTGACTGGGACGTGGAGGGCCTGTACCACCCGGACCCGGCCCACGCGGGCACGTCGTACACGCGGCAGGGCGGTTTCCTGCACGAGGCCGCGCAGTTCGACGCCGCGCTGTTCGGGATCTCGCCGCGCGAGGCGCTGGCGATGGACCCGCAGCAGCGGCTCCTCCTGGAGACCTCGTGGGAGGCGCTGGAGCGGGCGGGCGTCGACCCGCTGTCCACGCGGGGCAGCGACATCGGCGTCTTCACCGGCATCGTCCACCACGACTACGTGACCCGGCTCCGGCAGGTGCCCGAGGACGTCCAGGGCTACCTGATGACCGGCACGGCGGCGAGCGTGGCCTCGGGCCGCGTCTCGTACGTCTTCGGCTTCGAGGGGCCCGCGGTCACGGTGGACACGGCATGCTCCTCGTCGCTGGTGGCGATGCATCTGGCCGCGCAGTCGCTGCGGCAGGGCGAGTGCTCGATGGCGCTGGCCGGCGGGGCGACGGTGATGGCGAGCCCGGACGCGTTCCTGGAGTTCTCGCGCCAGCGGGGCCTGTCCGCCGACGGCCGCTGCAAGGCGTTCGCGTCGACGGCCGACGGCACCGGCTGGTCCGAGGGCGTGGGCGTGGTCGTGCTGGAGCGTCTTTCGGTGGCCCGGGAGCGCGGCCACGAGGTGCTCGCGGTGCTGCGCGGCTCCGCCGTCAACCAAGACGGCGCCTCCAACGGCCTCACCGCCCCCAACGGGCCCTCGCAGCAGCGCGTCATCCGCCGGGCGCTCGCCAACGCGGGCCTCTCGGCGGCGGACGTCGACGTCGTGGAGGCCCACGGCACCGGCACCGCGCTGGGCGACCCCATCGAGGCGCAGGCGCTGCTCGCCACGTACGGCCAGGACCGCGACCCGCAGAGGCCGCTGTATCTCGGCTCCCTGAAGTCGAACATCGGGCACGCGCAGGCGGCCGCCGGGGTGGCCGGTGTCATCAAGATGGTGCAGGCGCTGCGGCACGGCACAATGCCCGCGACCCTGCACGTGGACGAGCCCACCGCGCAGGTGGACTGGTCGGCCGGGGCCGTGGAGCTGCTCACGGAGGCCCGCGAGTGGTCGGCCGATGGCCGTCCGCGCCGCGCCGGTGTCTCCTCGTTCGGCGCGAGCGGGACGAACGCGCACCTGATCCTGGAGGAGGCACCCGCCGGGGATCCCGAGGCGCCCACCGGAGAAGCACCGGAGGCGCCCGCCGCGGAAGCGCCGGAGGCCGTGGCCGCGCCCGCCGGGGTCGTACCGCTGGTGGTGTCGGCGCGCAGCGCCGGTTCACTTGCGGGGCAGGCCGGGCGGCTCGCGGCGTTCGTCGAGGACACCGGTCACGCGTCGCTGTCCCGAACCGCCGGGGCGCTGCTGTCCGGCCGGGCCCTGTTGAGCGAACGCGCGGTCGTCGTCGCCGGTTGCGAGGAGGACGCGCTCACCGGGCTCCAGGCGCTGGCCCGTGGCGAGAGCACCGCTCACACGGTGGCCGGCAGCGCCGGTCCCGGCAGCCCGGGCAAGGTCGTGTGGGTCTTCCCCGGCCAGGGCTCCCAATGGGCCGGTATGGGACGGGAGTTGCTGGACACTTCGCCGGTCTTCGCCGAGCGGATCGCGGAGTGCGCGGCCGCGCTCGACCCGTACATCGACTGGTCGCTGACCGGCGTGTTGCGGGGCGGGGAACCGGAGCTGCTGGAGCGGGTGGACGTCGTGCAGCCCGCGAGCTTCGCCGTCAACGTCGCTCTGGCCGCCGTCTGGTCCTCGCTCGGGGTGCGTCCCGACGCGGTACTCGGTCACTCGCAGGGTGAGATCGCGGCCGCCTGTGTCTCCGGTGCGCTGTCGCTGGAGGACGCGGCGCGGGTGGTCGCGTTGCGCAGTCAGGCGATCGGTGAGCGGCTTGCCGGTCGGGGCGGTATGGCGTCGGTGGCGCTGAGCGAGGACGAGGCGGCCGCCCGTCTGGAGCGGTGGGCGGGCCGGGTCGAGGTCGCGGCCGTCAACAGCCCGAACTCGGTGGTCATCGCCGGTGACGCCCAGGCCCTGGACGAGGCGCTCGAAGCCCTCAAGGAGGACGGTGTCCGGGTCCGCCGGGTCGCGGTGGACTACGCCTCGCACACCCGCCACGTCGAGGACGTCGAGGACGTCCTCGCCGAGACCCTGTCCGGCATCACGGCGCAGGCGCCCACGATCCCCTTCCACTCGACCGTGACGGGCGACTGGGTCGAGGACGCCGGTGTCCTCGACAGCCCCTACTGGTACGGGAACCTGCGCGGCCAGGTGCGGTTCGCCCCCGCGGTCGCCGAGCTGGTCCGCCGGGGCCACGGCGTCTTCATCGAGATCAGCGCCCACCCGGTGCTCGTCCAGCCGGTCAGCGAGACGGTGTACGAGGCCGACGGCGACACGGACGCGCTGGTCACGGGAACACTGCGGCGCGACGACGGGGGCCTGCGCCGCCTCCTGGCCTCCGCCGCCGAACTCTTCGTCCGCGGCGTCCCCGTGGACTGGGCCGCGACCCTGCCCGCCACCCCCGCACCGGCCCGCGTCGCGCTGCCCACGTACGCCTTCGACCGCCGGCGCTACTGGCTCCAGGAGGCGGCGGCCGCCGACGACACCGCCGGGACGGCCGGGGGAGAGGACTCCGACTTCTGGCAGGCGGTCGAACACGCCGACCTGGACTCGCTCTCCGCGCTCCTGGAGACGGCCTCGGCCGACGAGCGCAGCGCGCTCGGCGCGGTCGTGCCCGTCCTCGCCCAGTGGCGCGGCAGACGGCGCGAACAGTCCTCCGCCGAGAAGCTGCGCTACCACGTCACCTGGCGGCCGCTGGGCCGCGAGAGCTCCGGTGTGCCCGGCGGGCGCTGGCTGGTCGTCGTACCGTCCGAGCGGCGCCCGGACACCGCGATCGACGCCCTGCTGGCGGAGCTGGCCGCTCAGGGGCTCGACATGGTCCGGCTCCGGGCCGGCGAGCACGACCGTACGCGGGAGCGCCTCGCCGAGCGGCTGACCGGTGTGCTCGCCGAGCACGACGTGACCGGGGTGCTGTCGCTGCTCGCCCTGGACGAGCGGACGGCGGGCGGCCCGCAGGACCCCCTCGCGGCCACGGCCTCCACGCTCGCACTGGTGCAGGCCCTCGCCGACAGCAACGTCACCCGGCCGCTGTGGTGCCTGACCCGCGGCGCGGTGAACATCGGTATCCACGACACCCTCACCTCGCCCGCCCAGGCGGCGCTGTGGGGCCTCGGCCGGGCGGTCGCGCTCGAACACCCCGACCGCTGGGGCGGGTTGGTGGACCTGCCCGCGGGGACGGACCCGCGTACGGCCCAGTACCTGCTCGGCGTTCTCGCCGGCGCCGACGGCGAGGACCAGCTCGCGGTCCGCCGCTCGGGCGTCTACAGCCGCCGCCTGGTCCGCAAGCCGCTGCCGGAGACGGACTCCGCCGACCGCCGCTGGCAGCCCCGCGGCACCGTCCTGGTCACCGGCGGCGCCGAGGGGCTCGGCCGGCACGTGTCGGTGTGGCTGGCGCAGGCCGGCGCCGACCGGCTCGTGATCACCACCACCGCGCACGCGCCCGCCGGGGCCGTGGCGGAGCTGCGCGCCGAACTGGCCGGGCTCGACGTCCCCACGACGGTCGACGACTGCCCGGACACCGACCGGGAGGCGATCGCCCGCCTGGTCGCGCAGACCGGACACCCGCTCACCGCCGTGGTGCACGCCGCCGACATCACGCGGACCGGCTCCGTCGCCGACACCGGACCCGCCGACCTCGCCGAGGTGTTCACGGCGAAGGTGGAGAACGCCCTGTGGCTCGACGAGCGGTTCGAGGACACGCCGCTCGACGCGTTCGTGGTCTTCTCCTCGATCGCCGGTGTGTGGGGCGGCGGCGGCCAGGGCCCGTCCGGTGCGGCCAACGCCGTACTGGACGCGCTCGTCGAATGGCGCCGGGCGCGCGGCCTGCGGGCGACATCGCTCGCCTGGGGCGCGCTCGACCAGATCGGCGTCGGCATGGACGAGGCGGCACTGGCCCAGCTGCGCCGGCGCGGGGTGCTCCCCATGGCGCCGCAGCTGGCGGTGGTCGCGATGGTCCAGGCGGTGGGCGGCAACGAGAAGTTTGTGGCCATGGCCGACATGGACTGGGCCGCGTTCGTCCCGGCGTTCACCTCGGTGCGCGCCAGCCCGCTCCTGGCCGACCTGCCCGAGGCGAAGGCGGTGCTCGAAGCGGCACAGGGCGACGGCGAGAACGGCGGGGCCGCTGACGCCGCCGCGTCCCTCGCGGACTCCCTGCGGGCGGTCTCGGACACCGAGCAGAACCGCGTACTGCTCCGCCTGGTGCGCGGCCACGCCTCGACGGTGCTCGGCCACGGCGGTGCCGAGGGCATCGGCCCGCGGCAGGCGTTCCAGGAGGTCGGTTTCGACTCGCTGGCCGCCGTGAACCTGCGCAACAGCCTGCACCGGGCGACGGGACTGCGGCTGCCCGCGACGCTGATCTTCGACTACCCCACCCCGGAGGCGCTGGTCGGATATCTCCGCTCCGAGCTGCTGCGCGAGGACGACGACGGCCCCGACGCGCGCGAGGACGACCTCAGGCAGGTGCTGGCGTCCGTGCCGTTCGCCCGGTTCAAGGAAGCCGGGGTCCTGGAGGCCCTCCTCGGCCTCGCCGACGACAGCGGACCCGCCGCCGACCCCGCGCGGGAGCCGGCCGGCGAAGCGCCGACGGCCGGCGGCAACGAGGAACTGATCGACGCCATGGACGTTGCCGACCTGGTGCAACGAGCCCTGGGCAAGACGAGCTGACCCTGATGAACGAACCGTGGAGGATGGTTATGTCCGCGCCGGACAAGCAGGTCGTCGAGGCCCTGCGGGCCTCGCTGAAGGAGAACGCACGGCTTCAGCAGGAGAACAGCGAACTCGCGGCCGCGGCCACGGAACCCATCGCGATCGTCTCGATGGCCTGCCGGTACGCGGGCGGAGTCCGAAGCCCCGAGGACCTGTGGCGGGTGGTGTCCGAGGGCACCGACGTCTACACCGCCTTCCCCGAGGACCGCGGCTGGGACGTCGAGGGCCTCTACCACCCGGACCCGGACAACCCCGGTACGACGTACGTGCGTGAGGGCGCCTTCCTGCACGAGGCGGGCCGGTTCGACGCCGCGTTCTTCGGCATCTCGCCGCGCGAGGCCATGGCGATGGACCCCCAGCAGCGGCAGCTGCTCGAAGTGTCCTGGGAGGCCATCGAACGCGCCGGCATCGACCCGCACTCGGTGCGGGGCAGCGACATAGGCGTCTTCGCCGGCATGGTGCACCAGGACTACGCCCCCGACCTCAGCGGCTACGAGGACTTCCTCAGCCTGGAGCGCGCCCTCGGCACCGCGGGCGGTGTCGCCTCGGGACGCGTCGCCTACACCCTCGGCCTGGAGGGACCGGCGGTCACCGTCGACACCATGTGCTCCTCCTCGCTGGTGGCGCTGCACCTCGCCGCGCAGGCGCTGCGCCGCGGCGAGTGCTCGATGGCGCTCGTCGGCGGGGCCACGGTGATGGCGACACCGGGCGGCTTCGTCGGCTTCGCCCGGCAGCGGGCCCTCGCCTTCGACGGGCGCTGCAAGTCCTACGCGGCGGGCGCCGACGGCTCCGGCTGGGCCGAGGGCGTCGGCGTGCTGCTCGTGGAGCGGCTCTCGGTGGCCCGCGAGCGCGGCCACCGCGTCCTCGCGGTGGTCCGGGGCAGCGCCGTCAACCAGGACGGCGCCTCGAACGGCCTGACCGCGCCCAACGGCCCCGCGCAGCAGCGGGTGATCCGCAAGGCCCTGGCCGCCGCCGGGCTCTCCCCGGCCGACGTCGACGCGGTCGAGGGACACGGCACCGGCACCGTCCTCGGCGACCCGATCGAGGCGCAGGCGCTGCTCGCCACCTACGGACAGGGCCGCGACCCGCGAAAGCCCCTGTACCTCGGCTCGGTGAAGTCCGTCATCGGCCACACCCAGGCGGCGTCCGGCGTGGCCGGGGTCATCAAGACCGTGCAGGCGCTGCGCCACGGCGTGCTGCCCAGGACCCTGCACGTGGACGCGCCGACGCCCCAGGTCGACTGGTCCGCGGGCGCGGTGGAGCTGCTGACGCGGGCGCGGGAGTGGCCGCGTGAGGACCGTCCGCGCCGCGCCGGTGTCTCCTCGTTCGGCGCGAGCGGGACGAACGCGCACCTGATCCTGGAGGAGGCGCCCGCCGAGGAGACGGCGGAGCCCGCGGCGAAGGACCCGGGCGGCGTGGTGCCGCTGGTGGTGTCGGCGGGCACCGGCACGTCCCTGACGGCCCAGGCCGATCGCCTGGCTGCCTTTGTCGAGCACACCGACGGGGTGTCGCTGACGGACGTCGCGGGCGCCCTCGTGACGGGCCGCGCGGTCCTCGGGGAGCGCGCGGTCGTCCTGGCCGGCTCCCCGGCGGAGGCGCTCTCCGGGCTGCGCGCCCTGGCCGCCGGCGAGAGCGCGGCCGGTGTCGTCCGCGGTGCGGGGACACCGGGCAAGATCGTCTGGGTGTTCCCGGGCCAGGGCTCCCAATGGGTGGGCATGGGCCGGGAGTTGATGGACTCATCGCCCGTCTTCGCGGAGCGGATCGCGCAGTGCGCGACCGCCCTGGAGCGGTGGGTCGACTGGTCCCTTGTCGACGTGGTGCGCGGCGACGCCGACCCCGAGCTGCTCGACCGGGTGGACGTCGTCCAGCCCGCGAGCTTCGCCGTCGTGGTCGCCCTGGCGGCCGTCTGGTCGTCCGTGGGCGTCGAGCCCGACGCGGTGCTCGGCCACTCACAGGGCGAGATCGCGGCCGCCTGTGTCTCCGGCGCGCTGTCGCTCGACGACGCGGCCCGGGTGGTCGCGCTGCGCAGCCAGCTGATCGCCTCCGAACTGGCCGGGCGCGGCGGCATGGCCTCGGTCGCCCTGAGCGAGGACGAGGCGGTCGCCCGTCTGGAGCGCTGGGCGGACCGGGTCGAGGTCGCCGCCGTCAACGGCCCGCACTCCGTGGTGATCGCGGGCGACGCACAGGCCCTGGACGACGCCCTGGACACCCTGGAGGACCAGGGCGTACGAGTCCGGCGCATCGCCGTCGACTACGCCTCGCACTCGCGCCACGTGGAGCGGATACGGGACGCCCTCGCCGACGCGCTGGCCGGCCTCACCGCGCAGGCACCGGCGATCCCCTTCCTCTCCACCGTCACCGGCAGCCTGGTCGAGGAGGCCGGCGTGCTGGACGGCGGCTACTGGTACCGCAACCTGCGCGGCCAGGTGAAGTTCGGCCCCGCCGTCGCCGAGCTCATCGAGGACGGCCACGGCGTCTTCGTCGAGATCAGCGCCCACCCGGTCCTCGTCCAGCCCATCACGGAGATCGCGTACGCGGCCGAGGGCGACGCCGACGTACTGGCGACCGGCTCGCTGCGCCGCCAGGAGGGCGGCCTGCGGCGATTGTTCGCCTCGATGGCCGAACTGTTCGTCCGCGGCGTGCCCGTGGACTGGGCCGCGATCCTGCCCGCCCGCACCGGCGTGGCACCCGTCGACCTGCCCACGTACGCCTTCGACCAGCAGCACTTCTGGCTCCGGATGGGCGGCTCGGCCACCGACTCGGCCTCCCTCGGCCTGGTCGGCACCGACCACCCGCTGCTCGGCGCCGTGGTCCAGCTCCCGCACTCCGACGGCCTGGTCTTCACCTCGCGCCTCTCCCTCCAGTCGCACCCCTGGCTCGCCGGGCACGCCATCGGCGGCGTCGTCATCGTCCCGGGCACCGCCTACGTCGATCTCGCCGTCCGCGCGGGCGACGAGTTCGGCTACGGCGTCCTGGACGAGCTCGTCATCGAGGCGCCGCTGGCCCTGCCCGAGCGCGGCGGCGTGCGGGTCCAGGTCGCGGTGAGCGGCCCGGACGCGACCGGCCGGCGCACCGTCGACGTCTACTCGCTGCGCGAGGACGCCGCCGACGAGAACGGCACCGGCCCGTGGACCCGGCACGCCACCGGACTCCTGTCGGCCGACCTCAGGTCCCCGCAGGCCGAGACCGACTTCACCGCGTGGCCGCCGCCCGGCGCCCAGCCGGTCGACGTCGAGAACTTCTACGCCGACCTGACCGAGCGCGGCTACGCCTACGGCTCCGCCTTCCAGGGCATGCGGGCGGTGTGGCGGCGCGGCGACGAGGTCTTCGCCGAGGTCTCCCTGCCCGACGAACAGCGCGACGAGGCGGGCAAGTACGGCATTCACCCGGCGCTCCTCGACGCGGCGCTGCACACCAACGCCTTCGCCAACCCCGACGACGACCGCAAGGTGCTGCCGTTCGCGTGGAACGGTCTCGTGCTGCACGCCGCGGGCGCCTCCGCGCTGCGGGTACGCGTCGCACCGTGCGGCCCCGACGCGCTCTCGTTCCAGGCCGCCGACGAGACCGGCGGCCTCGTGGTGACCATGGACTCGCTGGTCTCCCTGCCGGTCTCCGCCGACCAGCTCGACGCCGCGGCGGCGGACGACGGCCGCGACTCCCTCTTCGGCGTCGAGTGGACCGAACTCCCCCCGGCCCAGAACACGGTGGCCGCACCCGCGTGGGCGCCGCTGACCACGGCCGAGGACGTGACGGCGCTCACCGCCGACGCGTCGGTGGCGGTCCTGGAGGCGGTGGGCGGGGACGGCGAGGACGCCGTGCTCGCCCTGTCCGTACGGGTACTCGGCGTCCTCCAGAGCTGGCTGGCCGCGGTGGGCACCGAACAGTCCCGGCTCGTCGTCGTGACCCGGGGCGCGGTGCCCGCCGGTGACGGCGTGGTGTCCGACCCGGCCGGATCGGCGGTGTGGGGTCTCGTGCGCGCCGCGCAGGCGGAGAACCCGGACCGGATCGTCCTGCTCGACACCGACCCGGCGGCCGGCACCGGCACCGAGGGACTCGAAGGGGTCCTGGGCGCGGCGCTCGCCGCCGACGAACCGCAGATCGCGGTGCGCGGCACCACGCTCACCGCACCCCGCCTCGCCCGCGTCACCGGGCAGGCCCCGGACGAACCCGACGTGTTCGGCCCGCAGGGCACGGTGCTGCTCACGGGCGGCACCGGCTCCCTCGGCGCCCTCCTCGCCCGCCACCTCGTGACCCGGCACGGCGTACGCCACCTGCTCCTCGCCGGCCGCCGCGGCCCCGCCGCCGAAGGCGTGCAGGAGCTGGTCGCCGAACTCGCCGAGCAGGGCGCCGAGGTCACCGTCGTGGCCGCCGACGTCTCCGAGCGGCGCGGCGTCGAGACCTTGCTCGCCGCCGTACCGGACGAGCACCCGCTGACCGGCGTGGTGCACCTCGCCGGTGTCCTGGACGACGGCGTCATCGCCACCCTCACCCCGGAGCGTCTCGCCGGCGTCTTCGCGCCCAAGGTCGACGCGGTGCGCCACCTCGACGAGCTGACCCGCGGCCTGGACCTGGACGCGTTCGTCGTGTTCTCGTCCGCCGCCGCCCTCATGGGCTCGGCCGGCCAGGGCAACTACGCCGCCGCCAACGCCTTCCTCGACGGACTGATGGCCGAGCGCCGCGCGGCCGGGCTGCCCGGACTCTCGCTGGCCTGGGGCCTGTGGGAGCAGAGCGACGGCCTGACCGCGCACCTCAGCGCCGTCGACCAGGCCCGCATGAGCCGCGGCGGCGTCCTCGCGCTGAGCCCGGCCGAGGGCCTGCGCATCTTCGACACGGGCCTGCACATGGGCCAGCCGCTCCTCGTACCGATCAAGCTGGACCTCAAGACGCTGCGCGGCCAGGCCGCGTCCGGCGGGGGAGTGCAGCACCTGCTGCGCGGTCTGGTCCGGGCCGGCCGCCGCACCGCGCGGGCCGCCGCAGGGGACAGCGGCGCCCTGGTCCGCAGGCTCGCCGGGCTCTCCCAGAACGAGCAGGAGAGCGTCCTGATCGCCCTCGTCCAGGCCGAGGCGGGCGCCGTGCTCGGCTTCACCAGCCCCGAACTGACGCAGGGCACCACCGGGTTCAGCGACATCGGCTTCGACTCGCTGACCGCCGTGGAGCTGCGCAACCGGCTCAGCGCCGCGACCGGCGTCAAGCTCCCCGCCACGCTCATCTTCGACTACCCGACCCCGCAGGCCCTCGCCCGCTACCTGCGCGAGGAGCTCGGCGACAGTACCGCCGCCGACGCCTCCGCCCCGGCCGAGGCCGCCGTCGCGGACCCCGGCGAGCCCATCGCGATCGTCGGCATGGCGTGCCGCCTGCCCGGCGGGGTCACCGGCCCCGACGCGCTGTGGCGCCTGGTGCGCGAGGGACGCGAGGGCATGTCCCCGTTCCCCGACGACCGCGGCTGGGACCTGGACACCCTCTTCGACGCCGACCCCGACAAGGCGGGCACGTCGTACTCCACCAAGGGCGGCTTCCTGGAGGGCGCCGGACTCTTCGACGCGGGCTTCTTCGGGATCTCGCCGCGCGAGGCGCTGGCCATGGACCCGCAGCAGCGGCTCCTCCTGGAGACCACGTGGGAGGCGCTGGAGAGCGCGGGAGTCGACCCGGCCTCGGCGCGCGGCGACAGCATCGGCGTCTTCTCCGGCGTCTCCATCCACGACTACGTCGAGTCCCTGACACACCTGCCCGCGGAGCTCGAAGGCTTCGCCACGACCGCCACCGCCGGGAGCGTGGCATCGGGCCGCGTCTCGTACGTCTTCGGCTTCGAGGGCCCGGCCGTCACCGTGGACACCGCCTGCTCGTCGTCGCTGGTGGCGATGCACCTGGCCGCGCAGTCACTGCGGCAGGGCGAGTGCTCGATGGCGCTGGCCGGCGGGGTCGCCGTGATGGGTTCGCCCATCGGTGTCCTCGGCATGTCGCGCCAGCGCGGCCTGGCCGCCGACGGCCACTGCAAGGCGTACGCGGACGACGCCGACGGCACCGTCCTCTCGGAAGGTGTGGCCCTGGTCGCCCTGGAGCGCCTGTCGGTGGCCCGCGAACGCGGCCACAAGGTCCTCGCGGTGCTCCGCGGCAGCGCCGTCAACCAGGACGGCGCCTCCAACGGCCTCACCGCCCCGAACGGACCCTCGCAGCAGCGCGTCATCCGCAAGGCGCTGGCCGGGGCCGGGCTCACCCCGTCCGAGGTGGACGTCGTGGAGGGCCACGGCACGGGCACGGTCCTCGGCGACCCGATCGAGGCGCAGGCGCTCATCGCGACGTACGGACGTGACCGTGACCCGCGACAGCCCCTGTACCTCGGCTCGTTGAAGTCCAACATCGGTCACACGCAGGCCGCCGCCGGCGTCGCCGGTGTGATCAAGATGGTGCAGGCGCTGCGCCACGGCGTACTGCCGCCGACGCTGCACGCGGGGGAGCGCACAACGAAGGTGGACTGGTCGGACGGCTCCATCGAGCTTCTGACGGAGGCGCAGGAGTGGCCGCGCGAGGGCCGACCGCGCCGCGCCGGTGTCTCCTCGTTCGGCATCAGCGGAACGAACGCGCACCTGATCCTGGAGGAAGCGCCCGAGGAGACGCCGAAACCCCGGGCGACGGACGACGGGGGTGTGGTGCCCCTGGTGGTGTCGGCGCGCGGTACCGCTTCGCTGGCGGGTCAGGCCGAGCGCCTCGCGGCATTCGTCGAGGGCGCCCCGGAGCTCTCACCTGCGTCGCTGGCCGACGCTCTGGTGACGACCCGGGCGTTGCTGGGGGAGCGGGCGGTGGTTGTGGCCGGTTCGCGCGAGGAGGCGCTGTCCGGGCTGCGAGCACTGGCGGCGGGGGAGAGCGCGGCTGGTGTCGTCTCCGGTGCGGGGACGTCCGGCAAGGTCGTGTGGGTGTTCCCCGGCCAGGGTTCGCAATGGGCCGGTATGGGCCGGGAGTTGTTGGACACCTCGCCTGTGTTCGCGGAGCGGATCGCCGAGTGCGCGGCCGCCCTCGACCCGTACATCGACTGGTCGCTCGTCGAGGTGCTGCGCGGAGAGGCTGCCCCGGAGCTGCTGGAGCGCGTCGATGTGGTGCAGCCGGCGAGTTTCGCGGTGATGGTGGGTCTGGCGGCGGTGTGGTCGTCGGTGGGTGTGCTGCCGGATGCGGTGCTCGGTCACTCGCAGGGTGAGATCGCGGCCGCCTGTGTGTCTGGTGCGTTGTCGTTGGAGGACGCGGCGCGGGTGGTGGCGTTGCGCAGTCAGGCGATCGGTGAGCGGCTTGCCGGGCGGGGCGGTATGGCGTCGGTCGCGCTGAGCGAGGACGAGGCTGTTGCGCGTCTGGTGCGGTGGGCGGACCGGGTCGAGGTGGCCGCGGTCAATGGTCCGAGTTCAGTGGTGATCGCCGGTGATGCCGAGGCTCTGGACGAGGTGCTCGAAGCCCTTACGGAGGACGGTGTCCGGGTGCGCCGGGTCGCGGTGGACTACGCGTCGCACACCCGCCACGTCGAGGACATCGAGCAGATCCTCGCCGAGAGGCTCTCCGGTATCGAGGCGCAGGCGCCATTGGTGCCGTTCTACTCGACGGTGACGGGCGGCTGGGTCGAGGACGCCGATGTGCTCAACGGGCGTTACTGGTACGGGAATCTGCGCGGTCAGGTCGGGTTCGGTCCGGCCGTCACCGAGCTGGTCCGGCAGGGCCACGGTGCGTTCGTCGAGGTCAGTGCGCACCCGGTGCTGGTGCAGCCGATCACCGAGATCCTGGACGGCAGCGAGACGGTCACCGCCTCGGTCGTGACCGGGTCACTGCGGCGCGAGGAGGGGGGTCTGCGCCGACTGCTGACCTCGATGGCCGAGTTGTTCGTCCGCGGTGTCCCCGTCGACTGGAGCGGAGTGCTCCCCGCCGGAACCACCGCGGCAGGCGTCGACCTGCCGACATACGCCTTCGACCACCAGCACTACTGGCTCCACACGGCACGGGCCACCACCGACGCGGCGTCGCTCGGCCAGGCGGCCGTCGACCACCCGATCCTCGGGGCGATGCTCCAACTGCCGCACTCCGAGGGCCTGTTGTTCACCTCGCGGCTTTCGCTCAAGTCACATGCCTGGCTGGCCGACCATCTCGTCGGCGGGGCCTTCGTCTTCCCCGCCACCGGCCTGGCCGAGCTGGCGGTACGCGCCGGTGACGAGGCCGGGTGCGGCGTACTGGAAGAGCTCGTGACCGAGGCGCCCCTGATCGTGTCCGAGCAGGGCGGCGTACGGATCCAGGTCGCCGTCGGCGGACCGGACGAGAACGGCACGCGCACCCTGGAGATCTACTCGCAGCGCGAGGACACCGCCGGCGACCGCGACACGTGGACACGGCACGCCACCGGCACGCTCTCGGCTCAGGCGCCCCACCGCGAGGCGGAGTTCGACTTCACCGTCTGGCCCCCGGCCGGCGCGGAGAGCGTCGACGCCGACGACTTCTACTCCGGTCCGGCCGCACAGGGCTACGAGTACGGCCCCGCTTTCCAGGGCGTCCGCGCGCTGTGGCGGCGCGGCGACGAACTCTTCGCCGAGGTCGCCCTGCCCGAGGAACACCGTAAGGACGCCGCCGGTTTCGGCATTCACCCGGCGCTGCTCGACGCCGCCCTGCACGCCCACACGCTGGGCGGCGCGGCGGCCGACGGTGACGGGATCCGCCAGCCCCTCGACTGGACCGGCCTGGTGCTGCACGCCGCCGGCGCCTCGGCGCTACGGGTCCGCCTGCGGCGCAGCGGCTCCGGACTGCTGGCGCTCGATGCGGCGGACGAGACCGGTGGCCTGGTGGTGTCGGCGGACTCGCTGTCCCTGCGGGAACTGACCGCCGAGCAACTGGCCGGCGCCGGGGACCCGGCCGTGACCGCCGAGTCGCTGTTCCAGGTGGACTGGACCCAACTGCCAGCACAGCAGACCCCGTCGGCGGCTCCGGAGTGGGTGTCGGTGGTCTGCGCGGAGGATGTGGCGGCGTTGTCCGCCGATGTGCCCGTGGTGGTTGTGGAAGCGGTGGGCGGTGACGGCGCGGATGCGGTGCTCGCTCTGTCCTCGCGGGTGCTGGGTGTGGTGCAGGCGTGGCTGGCTGGCGATGGTCTCGACGAGGCGCGGTTGGTGGTGGCGACGCGCGGTGCGGTGCCCGCCGGTGATGGTGGGGTGTCCGATCCTGCGGGGTCGGCGGTGTGGGGTCTGGTGCGTGCGGCGCAGGCGGAGAACCCCGGCCGGATCGTCCTGATCGACACCGATCCGGTGGCCGAGACCGGTACTGAGGGGCTCGTGGGCATCCTGGGTGCGGCGTTGGCCGGTGGTGAGCCGCAGGTCGCCGTGCGCGGGACGGTTCTGTCCGTGCCGCGTGTCGCGCGCGCTCACGTCGCTGACGGGGCGCGGGTGTTCGGTCCGGAGGGGACGGTTCTTGTCACGGGTGGTACGGGTTCGCTGGGTGCGCTGGCGGCCCGGCATCTGGTGGCGCGGTACGGCGTGCGGAGTCTGGTGCTTGCCAGCCGCCGGGGTCCGGAGGCCGAGGGGGCCGGGGAGTTGGTCGCCGAGCTGACCGGGCAGGGTGCGGTGGTCTCCGTCGTGGCCTGCGACGTCTCCGACCGTGACCAGGCGAAGGATCTGCTGGCCTCGATACCCGACCTGCGCGGAGTCCTGCACACGGCCGGTGTCCTGGACGCCGGTGTCATCGAAACACTGACACCGGAGCGCCTGGCGAGGGTGTTCGGGCCGAAGGTCGACGCCGTACGCCATCTCGACGAGCTGACCCGCGGCCTGGGTCTCGGCCTCGACGCATTCGTCGTCTACTCCTCCGTCTCGGGCGTCTTCATGGGTGCGGGCAGCGGCAGTTACGCGGCGGCCAACGCCTACCTCGACGGCCTGATGGCCAACCGCCGCGCGGCCGGGCTGCCCGGACTCTCCCTGGCCTGGGGGCTGTGGGAGCAGAGCGGCGGCGGCATGGCGGCCGACACCGACGACCTCGTCAGGTCCCGGATGGGCCGGCGCGGTGGTCTCCAGATCATGAGCCCGGCCGACGGCATGCGGCTCTTCGACGCCGCGGTCGGGTCCGCGCGGTCCCTGCTCGTCCCCGCCAAGCTGGACCTGCGCGCCGTACGCGCCGACGCGGCGGCCGGCACCGCAGTGCCGCACATGCTGCGCGGCCTGGTCCGCGCGGGCCGCCAGCAGGCGCGGGCCGGCTCCGTCAGGGACGGCGAACTGCTGCGCCGCCTCTCCCGGCTCAGCGCCGCCGAACAGGAGAAGACCCTCGTCGACCTGGTCCGCACCCAGGCCGCGCTCGTGCTCGGCCACGCCGGAGCGGACGGGGTGCCGGCGGACATCGCGTTCAAGGACACGGGCTTCGACTCGCTCACCGCCGTGGAACTGCGCAACAAGCTGCGCGAGGCGACCGGCCTGAAACTGCCCGCCACCCTGGTCTTCGACTATCCGAACCCGCAGACCCTGGGCCGCCACCTGCACACCGAACTCGTCCCGGACGGCACCGCCGGCCCGGACGTGGACGAGGTGCGGCTGCGGCACGCACTCGCCTCACTCCCGCTGGCGCGGTTCCGGGAGGCCGGACTGATGGAAGCCCTGGTCGGCCTTGCCGCCCTCGGCGACGGCGATCCGGCGGCCGCCGCGCCGGACGACGCGGGCGAGACGGCGGTCGCCGATCTCAACGTCGACGACCTCGTCCACCTGGCGCTCGGCGACAACTGACTCCGCGACACCGGACTGATTGGGGATTTCAAGTGAGTGCGTCGTACGAAAAGGTCGTCGAGGCGCTACGGGCATCGCTCGAGGAGGTCGGTTCGCTCAAGAAGCAGAACCGCCGGCTCATCGACGCGTCCCGCGAGCCGGTGGCCGTGGTGGGCATGGCATGCAGGCTGCCCGGGGAAGTGGCGGGTCCCGAGGACCTGTGGAGCCTGGTAAGGGACGGCCGCGACGCCGTGACCGGCTTCCCGGAGGACCGGGGCTGGGACCTGGAGGGCCTGTTCGACCCGGACCCCGAGCGCGCGGGTACCTCGTACACGGACCGGGGCGGCTTCCTCCACGAGGCGGGCCTCTTCGACGCCGGGTTCTTCGGGATCTCGCCCCGCGAGGCGCTGGCGATGGACCCGCAGCAGCGGCTGCTCCTGGAATCCTCCTGGGAGGCCCTGGAGAGCGCGGGCATCGACCCGCTCTCGCTGAAGGGCGCCGACGTCGGCGTGTTCACGGGGCTGTTCGGCCAGGGCTATGTCGCCCCCGGCGCCAGCGTGGTGACGCCCGAACTGGAGGGCTTCGCGGGCACCGGCGGTTCCACCAGCGTGGCGTCGGGCCGTGTCTCCTACGTCCTCGGCTTCGAGGGCCCGGCCGTCACCATCGACTCGGCGTGCTCCTCGTCCCTGGTGGCGATGCACCTGGCCGCGCAGTCGCTGCGGCAGGGCGAATGCTCCATGGCGCTGGCCGGCGGCGCGACGGTCATGGCCAACCCCGGCGCGTTCGTGGAGTTCTCCCGCCAGCGCGGCCTCGCCTCCGACGGCCGCTGCAAGGCGTACGCGGACGGCGCCGACGGCACCGGATGGGCCGAGGGCGTCGGCGTGGTCGTCCTGGAGCGCCTGTCGGTGGCCCGCGAGCGCGGCCACCAGATCCTCGCGGTGCTGCGCGGCAGCGCCGTCAACCAGGATGGCGCCTCCAACGGCCTGACCGCCCCGAACGGCCCCGCCCAGCAGCGCGTCATCCGTGGCGCGCTGGCCAACGCGGGTCTCACCGCGTCGGACATCGACGTCGTGGAGGGCCACGGCACGGGCACGGTCCTCGGCGACCCGATCGAGGCGCAGGCGCTGCTCGCCACGTACGGCAAGGACCGTGATCCCCAACAGCCCCTGTACCTTGGCTCGTTGAAGTCCAACATCGGTCACACGCAGGGTGCCGCCGGCGTGGCCGGTGTCATCAAGATGGTGCAGGCGCTGCGCAAGGGCGTGATGCCCGCGACGCTCCACGTGGACGCCCCGACGTCCCAGGTCGACTGGTCGGCGGGCGGGGTCGAGCTGCTGACCGAGGCCCGCGCATGGCCGGGCGAGGACAGCCGCCCGCGCCGGGCCGGCGTCTCCGCGTTCGGCGTGAGCGGGACGAACGCACACCTGATCCTGGAGGAGGCGCCCGCCGAGGAGGCGCAGGCCGGGACCACGGACGACGGCGATGTGGTGCCGCTCGTGGTGTCGGCGCGCGGCACCGCCTCGCTGGCGGGCCAGGCCGAGCGCCTCGCGGCGCTCGTCGAAGGCGCCCAGGGCACCGAGGAGGTGCCGCTTGCGGCGCTCGCCGGGTCCCTGGTCTCCCACCGCGCACTGCTGACCGACCGTGCGGTGGTCGTCGCCGGTTCGCGCGAGGAGGCGCTGTCCGGGCTGCGAGCGCTGGCGGCCGGGGAGAGCGCGGCCGGTGTCGTCTCCGGTTCGGGGGCGTCGGGCAAGGTCGTCTGGGTGTTCCCCGGGCAGGGTTCCCAATGGGTGGGCATGGGCCGGGAGTTGCTGGATTCCTCACCGGTGTTCGCCGAGCGGATCGCCGAGTGTGCGACCGCCCTCGACCCGTATATCGACTGGTCGTTGGTCGACGTGTTGCGCGGAGAGGCTGCTCCGGAGCTGTTGGAGCGGGTGGACGTGGTGCAGCCCGCGAGTTTCGCGGTGATGGTGGGCTTGGCCGCGGTGTGGTCCTCGGCCGGGGTGCGCCCCGACGCGGTGCTCGGCCACTCGCAGGGCGAGATCGCGGCGGCGTGCGTGTCCGGCGCGTTGTCGCTGCCGGCCGCGGCGAGTGTCGTGGCCCTGCGCAGCCAGGCCATCGCTGTGGAACTGGCCGGGCGCGGTGGCATGGCGTCGGTCGCCCTGAGCGAGGACGAGGCGGTCGCCCGTCTGGAGCGCTGGGCGGACCGGGTCGAGGTCGCGGCCGTCAACGGCCCGCACTCGGTGGTGATCGCCGGTGACGCGGAGGCGCTGGACGAGGCGCTCGCCTTCCTCTCCGCGGAGGGTGTCCGGGTGCGCCGGGTCGCCGTGGACTACGCCTCGCACACCCGCCACGTGGAGGACATCAAGAACATCCTGGCCGAGACGCTCTCCGGCATCGACGCGCAGGCGCCCGCGATCCCCTTCTACTCGACGGTGAAGAGCGGCTGGGTCGAGGATGCCGGTGTCCTGGACGGCGGCTACTGGTACGGGAATCTGCGCGGCCAGGTGAGGTTCGGCCCGGCCGTCGCCGAGCTGGTCCGGCAGGGACATGGCGCCTTCGTCGAGATCAGCGCGCACCCGGTGCTGGTGCAGCCGATCACTGAGATCCTGGACGGCAGCGAGACGGTCACCGCACCGGTCGTGACCGGTTCGCTGCGGCGTGAGGAGGGCGGCCCGCGCCGCCTGCTGACCTCGATGGCCGAGCTGTTCGTCCGCGGCGTCCCCGTCGACTGGGCCGGAGTCCTGCCCGCCGACGCCGCCGCATCGCGGGTCGAGCTGCCCACGTACGCCTTCGACCACCAGCACTACTGGCTCCACGAGACCGGGGCGGTGACCGACGCCGCCTCCCTCGGGCAGTCGGCCGCCGACCACCCGCTGCTCGGTGCCGTGGTGCGGCTGCCGCACTCCGACGGCCTGGTCTTCACCTCACGGCTCTCGCTCAAGTCCCACCCCTGGCTCGCCGACCACGCCGTCGGCGGCACCGTCATCCTCCCCGGCTCCGGCCTGGTCGAACTGGCCGTGCGCGCCGGTGACGAGGCCGAGTGCGGCGCCCTCGACGAGCTCGTGATCGAGACGCCGCTCGTCGTGCCCCCGCAGGGCGGCGTACGCGTCCAGGTCGCCCTGGGCGCACCCGACGACCACGGCGCCCGCACGGTCGAGGTCCACTCCCAGCGCGAGGACGCCCCCGAGGACGACGGAGCGTGGACGCGGCACGCCGCCGGCACGCTGGCGCCCGCACCCGCGGCGCCGGAGACCGACGCCGACTTCACCGCCTGGCCGCCGCCCGGCGCCGAACAGGTCGAGGTCGGCGACTTCTACCGCGACCTGACCGAGCGCGGCTACGGCTACGGCCCCGCCTTCCAGGGCGTACGCGCGGTGTGGCGGCGCGGCGACGAGGTCTTCGCCGAGGTCGCCCTCCCCGACGAACTGCGCCAGGAGGCCGGCAGGTTCGGCGTCCACCCCGCCCTCCTCGACGCGGCCCTCCAGGCCGCCACGATCGGGAACGCTGCGGGCGGCGAACCGGACGACTCCGGGGCGCCCGTCCTGGCCTTCGCGTGGAACGGCCTCGTGCTGCACGCCTCGGGCGCCTCGGCGCTGCGCGTCCGCATCGCGTCGAACGGCCCGGACGCCCTGTCCGTCCAGGCGGCCGACGAAGCCGGCGGGCTCGTGGTGACGCTGGACTCGCTGGTGTCCCGGGCCGTCTCCGCCGAGCAGCTGGAGACACCGGCGGGCGGGACGGCCGCCAACGCGCTCTTCCGCCTCGAATGGGCCGACCTGCCCGCGCCGCCCGACTCGGACCTCCCGCCGTCGTGGCTGCCGGTGACCTCGGCCGAGGACGTGGCGGCCGTGGCCGCGAGCGGCGCCGCACCGGCCGTCGCGGTCCTGGAGGCCATCGGCGGGGACGGCGACGACGCCGTACTCGCCCTGTCCACCCGCGTACTGGGCGTGCTGCAGGCGTGGCTGGCCGAGGACGGCCTGGAGGAGTCGCGGCTCGTCGTCGCGACCCGGGGCGCGGTGGCCGCGGGCGGTACCGCCGTCACCGACCCGGCCGGAGCGGCGGTGTGGGGCCTCGTACGCGCCGCACAGTCCGAGAGCCCGGACCGGCTCGTCCTCCTCGACACCGACCCCACCGCCGACGGCGGCGTGGACTCGGTCATCGACTACGTCCTCGGCCCCGTGACGGCCACCGGCGAACCCCAGGTCGCCGTCCGCGGCGGCTCGGCCATGTCGGTCCCCCGGCTCGCCCGACCCACCGGGCAGGCCGCCGACGAACCCGCGACGTTCGGCCCCGAAGGCACCGTCCTGATCTCCGGCGGCGGTTCGCTGGGCGGCGTCGTCGCCCGGCACCTCGTCACCCGGCACGGCGTACGGCGGCTGGTCCTGGCCAGCCGCAGGGGCCCGGCGGCCGACGGCGCCCGCGCACTCGCGGACGAACTCGCCGAGAGCGGCGCGGCCGTCTCGCTCGTCGCCTGCGACCTCTCCGACCGCGACAGGACAGAGGCGCTCCTCGCCTCCCTGCCCGACCTGCGGGGCGTCGTGCACACGGCCGGCGTCTTCGACGACGGGCTCATCGCGGACCTCACCCCGGAGCGCCTCGCCAAGGTGTACGCGCCGAAGGCCGACGCCGTACGCCACCTCGACGCGCTCACCCGCCACCTGGACCTGGACGCGTTCGTCGTCTTCTCCTCCGTGGCGGGCCTCTCCGGAGGCGCGGGTCAAGGCAACTACTCGGGCGCCAACGCCTTCCTCGACGGCCTGATGAGCACCCGCCGCGCGGCGGGCCTGCCCGGCCTGTCCCTGGCCTGGGGGCTGTGGGAACAGTCCCTCGGCATGGCGAGCCACCTCAGCGCGGTCGACCAGGCGCGGGCCGGCCGCAGCGGAGTCCTGGAGATCACGGCGGCCGACGGCATGGCACTGTTCGACACCGCCCTCGCCTCCGACGAGGCACTTCTCGTACCGGTCAAGCTCGACCTGAGGAGCGTGCGGGCCGACGCGGCGGCGGGCGCCGCCGTACCGCACCTGCTGCGCGGTCTCGTCCGGGCCGGCCGGCAGCAGGTCCGCGCGGCGAGCACCGCCGGCGGCAGCCAGCTCTCCGACCGGCTGGCCGGGCTCACGGCCGCCGCGCAGGAGGAGTTGCTGCTCGACCTGGTACGCACCCAGGCCGCGGTCGTCCTCGGCCACAGCGGCGCGGACGCCATCCGCCCGGACATCGCGTTCAACGAGGCCGGCTTCGACTCGCTGACCTCGGTCGAACTGCGCAACAGGCTGCGCGAGGCCACCGGCCTGAAACTGCCTCCCACGCTCGTCTTCGACTACCCGAGCCCTCTGGTCCTCGCCCGGTTCCTGCGCGGCGAGTTCGACGAGCCCGCGGCGGTCGAGCCCGAGACGCGAGCGGCCGCCACCGGCGACACGGACGAGCCGCTGGCCATCGTCGGCATGGCGTGCCGCCTGCCGGGCGGTGTCACCTCGCCGGAGGAGCTGTGGAAGCTCGTCGTCGACGGGGTCGACGCGATCTCCGACTTCCCCGAGGACCGCGGCTGGGACCTGGAGGGCCTCTTCGACCCGGACCCGGACCACGCGGGCACCTCGTACGTCAGCCAGGGCGGATTCCTGCGCGGCGCGGGCCTGTTCGACCCCGGGTTCTTCGGGATCTCGCCGCGCGAGGCGCTGGCGATGGACCCGCAGCAGCGGCTCCTCCTGGAGACCTCCTGGGAAGCGCTCGAAGGGGCGGGCATCGACCCGTTCGCGCTCAAGGGCACGGACATCGGCGTGTTCTCCGGCGTCTCGGGCCAGGGCTACGGGACCGGGGCCATCGCCCCGGAGGTGGAGGGTTTCGCGGGTACGGGCCTCGCGTCGAGCGTGGCGTCGGGCCGTGTCTCGTACGTCTTCGGCTTCGAGGGCCCGGCGGTGTCGGTCGACACGGCCTGCTCCTCCTCGCTCGTGGCCATGCACCTCGCAGCGCAGTCGCTGCGGCAGGGCGAGTGCTCCATGGCGCTCGCCGGCGGTGCGATGGTGATGGCGACCCCCGCCACCTTCATGGCGTTCTCGCGCCAGCGCGGCCTGGCCGGCGACGGCCGGTCCAAGGCGTTCGCGGACGGCGCCGACGGCATGGGCCTGTCCGAGGGCGTGGGCGTCGTACTCCTGGAGCGCCTGTCGGTGGCCCGCGAACGCGGCCACCAGGTCCTCGCGGTACTGCGCGGCAGCGCCGTCAACCAGGACGGCGCCTCCAACGGCCTCACCGCCCCGAACGGACCCTCGCAGCAGCGCGTCATCCGCAAGGCGCTCGCCAACGCGGGCCTCTCGGCGGCGGACGTCGACGTGGTGGAGGGCCACGGCACCGGCACGGCGCTCGGCGACCCGATCGAGGCACAGGCGCTGCTCGCCACGTACGGCAAGGACCGCGACCCCCAACAGCCCTTGTGGCTCGGCTCGTTGAAGTCGAACATCGGCCACGCGCAGGCCGCGTCCGGCGTCGCCAGCGTCATCAAGATGGTGCAGGCACTGCGCCACGGTGTACTGCCGCCGACGCTGCACGCGGACCGGCGCACGTCCCAGGTCGACTGGACGGCGGGCGCGGTGGAGCTGCTCACGGAGGCCCGCGAGTGGTCGGCCGACGGCCGTCCGCGCCGGGCCGGAGTCTCCTCGTTCGGCGTCAGCGGGACGAACGCGCACCTGATCCTGGAGGAGGTCCCGGACGAGGACGGAACGCCCGCCCCGGAGCCGCAGCAGCCGCTGGTCTCCGCGGACGTGGTGCCGCTGGTGGTGTCGGCGCGCGGTACCGCTTCGCTGGCGGGGCAGGCCGAGCGCCTCGCGTCGTTCGTCGAAGACGCTCGGGAGCTCTCGCCTGCGTCGCTGGCGGCGTCCCTCGTGTCCCAGCGCACTCTGCTGGGGGAGCGGGCGGTGGTTGTGGCCGGTTCGCGCGAGGAGGCGTTGTCCGGTCTGCGAGCGCTGGCGGCTGGGGAGAGCGCGGCTGGTGTCGTCTCCGGTTCGGGGGCGTCGGGCAAGGTCGTGTGGGTGTTCCCCGGTCAGGGCTCGCAGTGGGTGGGTATGGGCCGGGAGTTGTTGGACACCTCGCCTGTGTTCGCGGAGCGGATCGCCGAGTGCGCGGCCGCCCTCGACCCGTACGTCGACTGGTCGTTGGTCGACGTGTTGCGCGGAGAGGCCGCCCCGGGGTTGCTGGAGCGCGTCGATGTGGTGCAGCCGGCGAGTTTCGCGGTGATGGTGGGTCTCGCGGCGGTGTGGTCGTCGGTGGGTGTGCTGCCGGATGCGGTGCTCGGCCACTCGCAGGGCGAGATCGCGGCCGCCTGTGTCTCCGGCGCGTTGTCGCTGGAGGACGCGGCCCGTGTGGTGGCGTTGCGCAGTCAGGCGATCGGTGAGCGGCTTGCCGGTCGGGGCGGTATGGCATCGGTCGCGTTGAGCGAGGCGGAGGCGGTTGCGCGTCTGGTGCGGTGGGCGGGCCGGGTCGAGGTGGCCGCGGTCAATGGTCCGAGTTCGGTGGTGATCGCCGGTGACGCGGAGGCGTTGGACGAGGCGCTCGAAGCCCTTACGGAGGACGGTGTCCGGGTGCGGCGGGTCGCGGTGGACTACGCGTCGCACACCCGCCACGTCGAGGACATCGAGCAGGTCTTGGCCGAGAGGCTCTCCGGTATCGAGGCGCAGGCGCCATTGGTGCCGTTCTACTCGACGGTGACGGGCGGCTGGATCGAGGACTCCGGTGTCCTGGACGGCGGTTACTGGTACGGGAATCTGCGCGGTCAGGTCGGGTTCGGTCCGGCCGTCACCGAGCTGGTCCGGCAGGGCCACGGCGCGTTCGTCGAGGTCAGCGCGCACCCGGTGCTGGTGCAGCCGATCAGCGAGATCCTGGACGGTGCCGAGGACGTTGGCGGCACGGTGGTGACCGGGTCGCTGCGCCGCGAAGAGGGGGGTCTGCGGCGGCTGCTGACCTCGATGGCCGAGCTGTTCGTCCGCGGCGTTCCCGTCGACTGGAGCGGGGTGCTGCCCGCCGGGTCCGCGCGCCTCGCCCTGCCGACGTACGCCTTCGACCACCAGCACTTCTGGCTCCACACGGCCCCGGCCCACACCGACGCGAACTCCCTCGGACTCGCCGGAGCCGGTCACCCGCTGCTCGGCGCCGTGGTGCGGCTGCCGCACTCCGACGGCCTGGTCTTCACCTCCCGCCTGTCGCTCAAGTCGCACCCCTGGCTGGGCGACCACGTGGTCGGCGGTCTGGTCCTCATCCCCGCCACCGGCCTGGTGGAGCTGGCGGTACGCGCCGGTGACGAGGCCGGGTGCGGCGTACTGGAAGAGCTCGTGACCGAGGCGCCCCTGATCGTGCCCGAGCAGGGCGGCGTACGCGTCCAGGTCGCCGTCGGCGGACCGGACGAGAACGGCACGCGCACCCTGGAGATCTACTCGCAGCGCGAGGACACCTCCGGCGACCGCGACACATGGACACGGCACGCCACCGGACTCCTGTCGGCCGCGGCCACGACGCATGCCACCGACTTCGACTTCGCCGCCTGGCCCCCGGCCGGCGCCGAACAAGTGGAGCTGGACACCACCGAGTTGTACGAGGGACTCCTTGAGCGCGGGTACGCGTACGGCCCCGTGTTCCAGGGCGTCCGCGCGGTGTGGCGGCGCGGCGACGAACTCTTCGCCGAGGTCGCCCTGCCCGACGACGAGCGCAAGCAGGCCGGCGGCTTCGGCCTCCACCCCGCGCTGCTCGACGCGGCCTTGCAGGCAGGGACGTTCGCCGCTTCGGACGCGCCCGGCGAGGAGGGCGCCGGGCAACCGGTGATGCCCTTCTCCTGGAACGGCCTGGTGCTGCACGCCGCGGGCGCCTCTGCGCTGCGCGTGCGGGTCGCGCCGAACGGCGCGGACGCACTGACGGTCGCGGCGGCGGACGAGACCGGCAGCCCCGTCCTGACGATGGACGCGCTGGTCATGCGCGCCGTCTCCATCGACCAGCTGGGCGCCACGGCGGCGCAGGAGAGCCGCGACTCACTGTTCGCGGTCGAGTGGACCGACCTCTCCGCGGCCCGGTCCTCGGAGCCCGCCCCGCCGTGGGTGCCGGTGACCTCGGGCGACGACGTGACGGCCCTGACCGGGGGCGGCGCTGTACCGGCGGCCGTGGTCGTGGAGGCCGTCGGCGGCGACGGGGACGACGCCGTCCTCGCGCTGACCTCCCGGGTGCTGGGCGTGGTCCAGGCATGGCTGGGCGCCGAGGGCGTCGAGGAATCGCGCCTGGTGGTCGTCTCCCGGGGCGCGGTCGCCGCGGGGGACGGCGTGGTGTCCGACCCGGCCGGATCGGCGGTGTGGGGCCTGGTGCGCGCCGCCCAGTCCGAGAACCCCGACCGGATCGTCCTGATCGACGCCGACCCCGGCGCCGACGGCGGCCTGGAACCGGTCCTCGACTCCGTACTCGCCGACGTGCTGGCGGGCGGCGAACCGCAGGTCGCGGTGCGCGGCGCCGCCCTCGCCGTGCCCCGGCTCGCCCGGGTCGCCGACGGGACCGTCCGCCCGCGGGAGGTGTTCCGGGCCGACGGGACCGTCCTGGTCTCGGGCGGCGGCTCGCTCGGCGCCCTCGCGGCCCGGCAGTTGGTCACCCGCAACGGAGTGCGCCACCTCGTCCTCGTCAGCCGCCGCGGCCCGGCCGCGCCGGGCGTACCGGAGCTGGTCGCGGAACTCACCGAGCTGGGCGCGACGGTCTCCGCCGTCGCCTGCGACGTGTCGGACCGTACCCAGGTCGAGGCGCTGCTGACCGCGGTCCCGCAGGACCACCCGCTGCGCGGCGTGGTGCACACGGCCGGCGTGTTCGACCCGGGTGTGATCGGCGCGCTGACCCCGGAGCGGCTGGCCACGGTCTTCGCGCCGAAGGTCGACGCCGTACGCCACCTCGACGCGCTCACCCGCGGCCTGGACCTCGACGCGTTCGTCGTCTACTCCTCCGCCTCGTCCGTCTTCATGGGTGCGGGCAGCGGCAACTACGCGGCGGCCAACGCCTTCCTGGACGGCCTCATGGCCCACCGCCGCGCGGCGGGCCTGCCCGGACTCTCCCTGTCCTGGGGCCCGTGGGAGCAGGTCACCGGCATGGCAGGCAACATCGACGACCTCACCAGGACCCGGATGGGCCGGCGTGAGGGGCGCGGTGGCGTGCTGGCGCTGCCGTCCGCCGAGGGCATGGAGCTGTTCGACGCCGCGCTGGGCTCCGAGCACGCGCTCCTCGTCCCGCTCAAGCTGGACCTGCGGGCGGTCCGCGCCGACGCGGCGGCGGGCGGGGGAGTGCCGCACCTGCTGCGCGGTCTCGTCCGCGCGGGCCGCCAGCAGGCACAGTCCGCCGGCAGCGGCGGCGAGCGGCGGCAGCTGGCCGACCGGCTCGCCGGGCTGCCCACCTCGAAGCAGGAGGCACTGCTCCTCGACGTGGTCCGCGCACAGGCCGCGGTCGTCCTCGGGCACAGCGGCGCCGAGAGCGTCCGCCCGGACACCGCGTTCAACGAGGCCGGGTTCGACTCGCTGACCTCGGTGGAGCTGCGCAACCGGCTCCGGGAGGCGACCGGCCTCAAGCTCCCCGCCACGCTCGTCTTCGACCACCCGACCCCGCAGGCGCTCGCCCGTTACCTGCGGGCCGAACTCGCCGTTGACGAGGCCTCGCCCGCCGACGCGGTCCTCGCCGGTCTCGCCGGCCTGGAAGCGGTCATCGAGTCCGCGGGCCCCGACGCGGAAGCACGCGACCGGATCACCGCGCGCCTGCGCGAACTGCTGCGGGCCGCCGAGGCCGCGGACGCCGCGGGCCCGGCGGGAGCGGCGGACACCTCGGGCGAAGGGGACCTGGAGAACGCCAGCGACGAGGAACTGTTCGCGCTCTTCGAGCAGCTCGACTGAACCACCGCCATGCGGGCCGGCCCCCTGGCGGTCCGGCCCGCACGGCACGCACGTACCTCGCGCAAACGTGTACGACCCCGCACGGACAGTGCGGACATCCACATAGGGCAATCGCGCACATCCACCACCTGGGGGTTGAATCAAGTGGCCGACGAGACAGAACTCCGCGACTATCTCAAGAGGGCCATCGCCGACGCCCGCACGGCCCGCAAGCGGCTGCGCGAGGTCCAGGACCAGGCGCGCGAGCCGATCGCCATCGTCTCCATGGCGTGCCGTTACCCCGGTGGCGTCTCCTCGCCCGAGGAGCTGTGGCAGCTGGTCGTCGACGGCGGCGACGCCGTCGGTGACTTCCCCGACGACCGGGGCTGGGACCTGGAGGCCCTGTTCGACGCGGACCCGAACCACACCGGGACGTCGTACGTCACGCAGGGCGGATTCCTGCGCGGCGCGGGCCTCTTCGACGCCGGGTTCTTCGGGATCTCGCCGCGCGAGGCGATGGCCATGGACCCGCAGCAGCGGCTGCTGCTCGAAACGTCCTGGGAGGCGCTGGAGCGCGCGGGCCTCGACCCCGTCTCGCTCAAGGGCACCGACGTGGGGGTCTTCTCCGGCCTCTCCGGCCAGGGTTACGGGGCCGGCGCCGGCGTGGTGACCCCGGAGTCCGAGGGTTTCGCGGGCACGGGCGCCTCGACCAGTGTGGCGTCGGGCCGGGTCTCGTACGTCCTCGGCTTCGAGGGCCCCGCGGTCTCCCTGGACACCGCGTGCTCCTCGTCGCTGGTGGCGATGCACCTGGCGGCGCAGTCGCTGCGGCAGGGCGAGTGCTCGATGGCGCTGGCCGGCGGCGCGATGGTGATGTCGACGCCCGGGAACTTCGTGGCGTTCTCGCGCCAGCGCGGCCTGGCCGCCGACGGCCGCTGCAAGGCGTTCGCGGACGGCGCCGACGGCATGGGCCTGGCGGAGGGCGTGGGCGTCGTACTCCTGGAACGGCTCTCACTGGCCCGCGAGCGCGGCCACAAGGTCCTCGCGGTACTGCGCGGCAGCGCGGTCAACCAGGACGGCGCCTCCAACGGTCTCACCGCCCCGAATGGGCCCTCGCAGCAGCGCGTCATCCGCAAGGCGCTCGCCAACGCGGGTCTCTCGGCGGCGGACGTCGACATGGTGGAGGCCCACGGCACGGGCACCGCCCTCGGTGACCCGATCGAGGCGCAGGCGCTGCTCGCCACGTACGGCAAGGACCGCGACCCGCGAAAGCCGCTGTATCTCGGCTCGTTGAAGTCCAACATCGGTCACACGCAGGCCGCGGCGGGCGTGGGCAGCGTCATCAAGATGGTCGAGGTGCTGCGGCACGGCACGATGCCCGCCACGCTGCACGTGGACGCGCCCACGACCGAGGTCGACTGGACGGCGGGCGCGGTGGAGCTGCTGACGCAGGCGCGCAAGTGGCCGCGCGAGGGCCGTCCGCGCCGCGCCGGTGTCTCCTCCTTCGGGGTCAGCGGGACCAACGCGCACCTGATCCTGGAGGAGGCGCCGCCCGTGGAGGAGGCGCCGGAGGTGGCCGCGACCGCACCCGCCGGGGTCGTACCGCTGGTCGTGTCGGCGCACAACGCCGATTCGCTGCGGGGCCAGGCCGAGCGGCTCACCGCCTTCGTCGAGGGGACCGACAGCGCGTCCCCGGCGGACATCGCGGCGGGGCTGGCCACGGGCCGCGCCGTCCTGGCCGAGCGCGCCGTGATCGTGGCTGGTACGCGTGCGGAGGCGCTGTCCGGGCTCCGGGCGCTGACAGCCGGCGGGAGCGACGCCGGTCTGGTCGCCGGGGGCGCGGGCTCGGGCGGCCCCGGCAAGGTCGTGGGGGTGTTCCCGGGCCAGGGCTCCCAATGGGTGGGCATGGGCCGGGAGTTGATCGACTCCTCACCAGTCTTCGCCGAGCGGATCGCGGAGTGCGCGACCGCTCTTGACCCGTATATCGACTGGTCGTTGGTCGAGGTGTTGCGGGGTGAGGCTGCTCCGGGGTTGTTGGAGCGCGTCGATGTGGTGCAGCCGGCGAGTTTCGCGGTGATGGTGGGTCTCGCCGCGGTGTGGGCGTCCGTGGGCGTCGAGTTCGACGCCGTGCTCGGCCACTCGCAGGGCGAGATCGCGGCGGCGTGTGTGTCCGGCGCGTTGTCGTTGGAGGACGCGGCCCGTGTGGTGGCGTTGCGCAGTCAGGCCATCGGTGAGCGGTTGGCCGGGCGCGGCGGTATGGCGTCGGTGGCGCTGAGCGAGGACGAGGCGGTCGCCCGTCTGGTGCGGTGGGCGGGCCGGGTCGAGGTGGCCGCCGTCAACGGCCCGCACTCGGTGGTGATCGCCGGTGACGCGGAGGCGTTGGACGAGGCGCTCGCCTCCCTCTCTGCGGAAGGTGTCCGGGTGCGCCGGGTCGCGGTGGACTACGCCTCGCACACCCGCCACGTCGAGGACATCGAGGAGGCCCTGGCCAAGACCCTGTCCGGCATCGACGCGCAGGCGCCCGCGATCCCCTTCTACTCCACGGTGACGGGCGGCTGGGTCGAGGACGCGGATGTGCTCAACGGGCGTTACTGGTACGGGAATCTGCGCGGCCAGGTGAGGTTCGGCCCGGCCGTCGCCGAGCTGGTCCGGCAGGGGCATGGCGCGTTCGTGGAGGTCAGCGCGCACCCGGTGCTGGTGCAGCCGATCACTGAGATCCTGGACGGCAGCGAGACGGTCGCGGCCCCAGTCGTGACCGGGTCGCTGCGGCGTGAGGAGGGTGGCCCGCGCCGCCTGCTGACCTCGATGGCCGAGCTGTTCGTGCGCGGCGTCCCCGTCGACTGGGCCGGAGTCCTGCCCGTCGGCGCCGCCGCATCGCGGGTCGAGCTGCCCACGTACGCCTTCGACCACCAGCACTACTGGCTCCAGGGCTCCGCGGCCGGCGGCGACGCGGGCTCCCTCGGACTCGCCGGGACCGACCACCCGCTGCTCGGCGCGGTGGTGCGACTCCCGCACTCCGGCGGCCTGCTGTTCACCTCGCGGCTCTCGCTCAAGTCCCACCCCTGGCTCGCCGACCACGCCATCGGCGGCCTGCCGCTCCTCCCGGGCACCGGCCTGGTGGAACTCGCCGTGCGCGCCGGTGACGAGGCCGGCTGCGGCGTACTGGAAGAACTCGTCATCGAAGCGCCCCTGATCGTGCCCGAGCACGGTGGCGTGCGGCTTCAGGTCGCCGTCGACGCGCCCGGCGAGCACGGTTCGCGCACCGTCGAGATCTACTCCCAGCGCGAGGACGCGGGCGACGAGCAGCCGTGGACGCGGCACGCGACCGCCACGCTGACCGCCTCGGCCCCGAACCCGCCCACGGACTTCGACTTCGCCGCCTGGCCGCCGCGGGGCGCCGAGACCGTCGCGGTCGACGACTTCTACGCCGAACTGCGCGCCCGCGGCGTCGGCTACGGCCCCGCCTTCCAGGGCGTACG
Source organism: Streptomyces sp. NPDC030991 (assembly GCF_055571235.1). Lineage (NCBI taxonomy): Bacteria > Bacillati > Actinomycetota > Actinomycetes > Kitasatosporales > Streptomycetaceae > Streptomyces > Streptomyces sp. NPDC030991. Next base: position 165,551 of record NZ_JBVIFR010000010.1, on the reverse strand, counting down.
CGCGGTGTGGCGGCGCGGCGACGAACTCTTCGCCGAGGTCGCCCTCCCCGACGAACAGCGCAAGGACGCCGACAGGTTCGGTATCCACCCCGCCCTGCTCGACGCGGCCCTCCAGACCGGTTCGTTCCGCGCAGCGAGCGACGCGGCGGCGGAGGGCGAGCCCGGGCAGCCGCTGCTCGCGTTCTCCTGGAACGGCCTGGTGCTGCACGCCTCGGGCGCCTCGGCGCTGCGCGTGCGCGTCGCGCCGAACGGTCCTGACGCCCTGTCGGTCGACGCGGCCGACGAGACCGGTTCGCTGGTCGTGACCATGGAGTCGCTGGTGTCGCGGGCGATCTCCGCCGAGCAGTTGGAGACCGCGGCGGACTCGGCGGCGGCCGACTCCCTGTTCCGGGTGGACTGGACCGAACTGCCGCAGCCCCCGAAGCCGGCGGCCGCTTCCGCGTGGACGCCGGTGGTCACCGCGGACGATCTCGCGGCGCAGGCCCCCGAGATACCGGTGGTGGCCGTGGTCGAAGCCGTCGGCGGGGACGGCGCGAACGCTGTACTCGACCTGCCCGTACGGGTGTTGAGGGTCGTGCAGACCTGGCTGGACGTGGACGGACCGGAGGAGTCGCGGCTCGTCGTCGTGACCCGGGGCGCGATGCCCGCCGGTGACGGCGTGGTGTCCGACCCGGCCGGATCGGCGGTGTGGGGTCTCGTGCGCGCCGCGCAGGCCGAGAACCCGGACCGGATCGTCCTGCTCGACACCGACACCGACAGTGGCCTCGGTACCGACACCGGCACCGGCAGTGGCTTCGGGCGGCTCCTGGGCGCGGCCCTCGCCACGGGAGAGCCGCAGCTCGCGGCGCGCGGCCCGGCCCTTCTCGTGCCCCGGCTCACCCGCGCCACCCCTGCCCAACTCCGCGACGGAACAACGGCGTTCAAGCCGGAAGGCACCGTCCTCGTCTCGGGCGGCGGCTCGCTGGGCGAGCTCATCGCCCGGCACCTGGTCGTCGCGCACGGTGCACGTCACCTGATGCTCGCCAGCCGCCGCGGCCCCGACGCCGCCGGCGTGCCGGAGCTGGTCGCCGAACTCACCGGGCACGGCGCGACCGTCTCCGTCGTGGCCTGCGACGTCTCCGACCGCGCCCAGGTGAAGTCCCTGCTCGCCTCGGTGCCGGCCGCGCACCCGCTGACCGCCCTGGTGCACACGGCCGGGGTGTTCGAGGCGGGGCTCGTCGGGACCCTGACCCCGCAGCGCCTGGCCCGGGTCTTCGCGCCGAAGGCCGACGCCGTACGCCACTACGACGAGCTGACCCGGGGCCTGGACCTGGACGCGTTCATCGTCTACTCCTCCGCCTCGTCCGTCTTCCTGGGCGCGGGCAGCAGCGGCTACGGGGCGGCCAACGCCTACCTGGACGGCCTGATGGCCCAGCGCCGCGCGGCGGGCCTGCCCGGCCTCTCCCTCTCCTGGGGCACCTGGGCGTACGCCACCAACATGACCACCCACCTCAGCACCGACGACCAGGCGAGCATGAGCCGCCGCACGAGCCGGGACGGCGTCGTGGCCCTCGAACCCGCGGAGGGCATGGAACTGTTCGACGCCGCGGTCGGCTCCGACGAGTCGCTGCTCGTGCCGGTCAAACTGGACCTGCGGGCGGTCCGCGCCGACGCGGCGGCCGGCGGTACGGTGCCGCCGCTGCTGCGTACGCTCGTACCGGCGGGGCGGCAGCAGGCGCGCGCGGCCGGCGCGAAGGACGGGGACCTGCTGCGGCGTCTGTCCGGGCTGGCCGACGAGGAGCAGGAGGCGCTCCTGCTGGACCTGGTGCGCACCCAGGCCGCGGTCGTGCTCGGGCACAGCGGGCCGGACGGTGTCCGGCCGGACACCGCGTTCAAGGACGTGGGCTTCGACTCGCTCACGTCGGTGGAGCTGCGCAACCGGCTGCGCGAGGCGACCGGCCTCAAGCTCCCCGCCACGCTCGTCTTCGACCAGCCGACACCGCTCGTGCTCACCCGTCATCTGCGGGACGCGCTCGGCATCGGCGACGACGTGCTCTCCCGGGTGACCGCAAAGATAGAAGACGTCGAGTCGTTGCTTGCTGCCGTGAGCCTCGACGAATCCATGAGCGCGACTATCGCGCTCCGTCTTCAGGGCCTGGTGGCCCGCTGTAATGGGGTCGTCGAGCGGACGGACGTCGCCACGGTGGCCGAGAAGCTGGACAACGCGTCGGCCGACGAAGTCCTCGACTTCATCCATGAGGAACTCGGGCTCGTGTGAATCCGGTTCAGGGCATCCGGCTCCATCAACATTCTCGTGAGGACTGACGCATGGCCACGGACGAGCAACTCCTCAACACCCTCAAGCGCGTCACCACCGAACTGCACAACCTGCGCAAGCAGGGCGCGTCGCACGCGGGCGAGCCCATCGCCGTCGTCGGCATGGCCTGCCGGCTGCCGGGCGGCGTGAGTGGCCCGGAGGACCTGTGGCGGTTGGTGCGCGAGGGCGGCGACGCCGTGTCGGGGTTTCCCGACGACCGCGGCTGGGAGCTGGACGGCCTGTTCGACCCGGACCCCGAGAACCCCGGCACCTCCTACACCGACCAGGGCGGATTCCTGCGCGGCGCGGGCCTGTTCGACCCCGGCTTCTTCGGGATATCCCCGCGCGAGGCGCTCGCCGTCGACCCGCAGCAGCGCCTCCTCCTGGAGACGTCCTGGGAGGCCCTGGAGCAGGCGGGCATCGACCCGCTCTCGCTCAAGGGCACCGACGTGGGCGTCTTCTCCGGGGTGTCCAGCCAGGGGTACGGCTCCGGGAGCGGCGGGGTCGCGCCCGAGCTGGAGAGCTTCACCGGCACCGGCGTGGCGTCGAGCGTGGCCTCGGGCCGCGTCTCGTACGTCTTCGGCTTCGAGGGGCCGGCCGTCTCCGTGGACACGGCCTGCTCGTCGTCGCTGGTCGCCATCCACCTGGCCGCGCAGGCACTGCGCCAGGGCGACTGCTCGCTGGCGCTGGCCGGCGGCGCGATGGTGATGGCGACGCCCGGCACGTTCGTGGTCTTCTCCCGGCAGCAGGGCATGGCATCCGACGGCCGCTGCAAGGCGTTCGCGGACGGCGCCGACGGCATGGGCCTCTCCGAGGGCGCCGGTGTCGTCGTCCTGGAACGCCTTTCGGTGGCTCAGGAGCGCGGCCACAAGATCCTCGCGGTACTGCGCGGCAGCGCCGTCAACCAGGACGGCGCCTCCAACGGCCTCACCGCCCCGAACGGACCCTCCCAGCAGCGCGTCATCCGCAAGGCGCTCGCCGGCGCCGGACTGGTCCCGGCGGACGTCGACATCGTGGAGGCGCACGGCACCGGCACGGCGCTCGGCGACCCGATCGAGGCGCAGGCGCTGCTCGCCACGTACGGGCAGGGCCGCGACCCGCGAAAGCCGCTGTACCTCGGCTCGTTGAAGTCGAACATCGGGCACACGCAGGCCGCCGCCGGTGTCTCAAGCGTCATCAAGATGGTCGAGGCGCTGCGCCACCGCGTACTGCCCCCGACACTGCACGCGCAGGTCCCGACGACCGAGGTCGACTGGTCGGCCGGCGCGGTGGAGCTGCTCACGGAGGCCCGCGAGTGGCCGGACGAGGGCCGCCCGCGCCGGGCCGGTGTCTCCTCGTTCGGCATCAGCGGCACCAACGCGCACCTGATCCTGGAGGAGGCGCCCGAGGACGCGGCGCCGGAGCCCACCGCGCAGGAGACGGCGCCCGGCGGCGTGCTGCCCCTGGTGGTGTCGGCCCGCAGCGAGCGGTCCCTGGCGGGCCAGGCCGAGCGGCTCGCCGGACTCCTCGCGGACGCCGGCGAGACACCCCTGCCGCGCGTGGCCCGCGCCCTGCTCGCGGAGCGCGCCCTGCTGACCGAACGCGCGGTGGTCCTGGCCGGTTCGCACGAAGAGGCCCGCGCCCGGTTGACGGCGCTGGCGCGGGGCGAACGTCCGGCCGGTGTCGTGACCGGCAGGGCCGCCGGCTCGGGCGGCCCCGGCAAGGCCGTCTGGGTCTTCCCCGGCCAGGGCTCGCAGCGCGTGGGCATGGGCAGCGAACTGTACGACCGCCACCCGGTGTTCGCCCGCGCCCTGGACGAGGCGTGCGCGCACCTGGACGCGGCCCTCGCGGGCCGCGTCGACCACCCGGTGCGGGACGTGGTCCTCGGCAGGCTGAGCGGCAGCGCGGACCTGCTGAACCAGACGGTCTTCACCCAGGCGGGCCTGTTCGCCGTCGAGACCGCCCTGTTCCGGCTCGTGGAGTCCTGGGGCGTGCGCCCCGACGCGGTCGTCGGCCACTCGATCGGTGAGATCACCGCGGCGCACGCGGCGGGCGTCCTGTCGCTGGCCGACGCGGCGCGCCTGGTCGCGGCCCGGGGCCGCATGATGCAGGCCCTCGAGCCGGGCGGCGCGATGGTCGCGGTGGCCGCGAGCGAGGCGGAGGTCGCAGGACTGCTCGGCGACGGAGTCGAGATCGCGGCGGTCAACGGCCCGTCCTCGGTGGTCCTCTCCGGCGACGAGGACGCGGTCCTCGCGGCGGCCGGGCAACTGCGCGAGCAGGGCCGCAAGACGAAGCGCCTGGTGGTCTCGCACGCGTTCCACTCCCGGCGGATGGAACCCATGCTGGCCGGTTTCACCGCGGAGCTCGCCGGCCTGGAATGGCACGCCCCGCGCATCCCGGTGATCTCCAACGTGACCGGGCGCCTCGCCGCGCCCGGCGAACTCGCCTCCCCCGAGTACTGGGCGTCCCACGTACGCCGGCCGGTGCGGTTCGCCGACGGCATCGCGGCGGCCGTCGGTCTCGGCGGCGCCCTCTTCGTGGAGCTGGGCCCGGGCGCGGCCCTGACCGGCCTCGTCGAGGAGACGGCCACCGCCGCGGGCGCCGAGGCGACCTGTGTGGCGGCGCTGCGCGACGGCCGCCCGGAGGAGCAGAGCCTGCTCGCCGCACTGGCCGGACTCTTCGTGCGGGGCACCCCGCTCGACTGGGGCACGCTGCTCCCGGCCACCGCCGCCACGACGGCGCGCGTGGACCTGCCGACGTACGCCTTCGACCACGAGCACTACTGGCTCAGGACCGCGGAGGCGGCCACCGACGCGGCCTCGCTCGGACAGACCGCGGCCAACCACCCGCTGCTCGGCGCGGTGGTGCGACTCCCGCACTCCGACGGCCTGTTGTTCACCTCACGGCTGTCGCTCAAGTCGCACCCCTGGCTCGCCGACCACTCCGTCGGCGGCGTGGTGCTCGTCCCGGGCACTGGCCTGGTGGAGCTGGCGGTACGCGCCGGTGACGAGGCCGGCTGCGGCGTCCTGGAAGAGCTCGTGATCGAGGCGCCGCTGGTCCTGCCGGAGCAGGGCGGTGTACGCGTGTCGGTCACCGTGGGCGCGCCGGACGGTTCCGGTGCGCGCCCCGTCGAGGTGCACTCCCTGCGCGAGGACGCCTCCGGCGACGGCGAGACGTGGACCCGGCACGCGGCCGGCACCCTGTCGGCCCCCGCGGCGACCCGGGCCGCGCCCTTCGACTTCACCGCCTGGCCGCCGCCCGGCGCCCGGCACGTCGACGTCGGCGACTTCTACGCCGGTCTCGCCGAGCGCGGCTACGGCTACGGCCCCGCGTTCCAGGGCCTGCGGGCGGTGTGGCGGCGCGGCGACGAGATCTTCGCCGAGGCCGCCCTGCCCGAGGAGCACCGCGACGGCGCCGACCGGTTCGGCCTCCACCCGGCGCTCCTCGACGCCGCCCTGCACGCCGGGATGTTCGGCGCCGGACCGGACACGGCCTCGCAGGACGCCGCCTCGCAGGACGCCGCAGGGGAGGAGACCGGGCAGCCGGTTCTGCCGTTCGCCTGGAACGGCCTGTCGCTGCACGCCGGGGGCGCCGCCGCCCTGCGGATCCGGCTGACCTCCGCCGGACCCCGCGCCGTGGCGCTCCAGGCGGCCGACGAGACCGGCGGCCTCGTCGTGACCCTGGACTCCCTGGTGTCCCGGCCGGTCTCCGCCGAACAGCTGGAGACGGCGGCGGGCCCGACGGCGGCGGCCGAGTCGCTGTTCGAGGTGGACTGGACCGAACTGGCCCTGCCCGAGGCCCCGCCGACGGCTCCGGAGTGGGTGCCGGTGGTCTGCGCGGAGGATGTGGCGGCGTTGTCCGCCGATGTGCCGGTGGTGGTCGTGGAGGCGGTGGGCGGTGACGGCGCGGATGCGGTGCTCGCTCTGTCCTCGCGGGTGCTGGGTGTGGTGCAGGCGTGGCTGGCGGCCGATGGTCTCGACGAGGCGCGGCTGGTGGTGGCGACGCGGGGTGCGGTGCCCGCTGGCGACGGTGGGGTGTCCGATTCCGCGGGGTCGGCGGTGTGGGGTCTGGTGCGTGCGGCGCAGGCGGAGAACCCCGACCGGATCGTCCTGATCGACGCCGACCCGGCCGCCGAGGACGGCGTACTGCCCGTACTCGGACTCGCCCTCGCGTCCGGCGAGCCCCAGACCGCCGTGCGCGGCAGGACGCTCTCGGCCCCTCGCCTCGTCCGCTCCACCGCGCAACCCCCGTCCGCCGAGACCCTGTTCACCCCGGACGGCACCGTTCTGATCACCGGCGGTACGGGATCCCTCGGCGCGCTCATGGCCCGGCACCTCGTCACCCGGCACGGCGTACGCCACCTGGTCCTCGCCGGCCGCCGCGGCCCCGACGCCACCGGCGCACGGGAGTTGACCGCGGAGCTGACCACCCTCGGCGCGACCGTCTCCGTCGTGGCCTGCGACGTCTCCGACCGCGACCGGACGGCCGCCCTGCTGTCCTCGATATCCGGCGAACACCCCCTGCGCGGCGTCATCCACACCGCGGGCGTACTGGACGACGGCGTCCTCGGGGCGCTCACCCCCGAGCGCCTGGCCACGGTATTCGCACCGAAGGTCGACGCCGTGCGCCACCTCGACGAACTCACCCGCCACCTGGACCTCGACGCGTTCGCCGTGTTCTCGTCGGCCTCGGGCGTGTTCGGCTCGGCGGGCCAGGGCAACTACGCCGCCGCCAACGCCTTCCTCGACGGCCTGATGGCCGAGCGCCGCGCGGCAGGGCTGCCCGGACTCTCGCTGGCCTGGGGCCTGTGGGAGCAGGACGCGGGCATGACCGCGCACCTCGGCGACACCGACCAGGCGCGGGCGGACCGCAGCGGTGTCCTGGCGATCTCGGCCACCGAGGGCACAGAGCTGTTCGACACCGCCCTCGCCTCCGGCCGGGCGCTGCTCGTACCGATCAAGATGGATTTGCGCGGTGCACGGGCGGGCGCCGCCGCCGGCACCCCGGTCCCGCACCTGCTGCGCACCCTCGTACCGGAGGGCCGCCGGCAGGCGCGGGCCGCCGCCGGGAAGGACAGCGACCTGCCCCGCCGCCTCGCCGGCCGCACCGAGGCGGAGCGGGAAACCCTCCTCCTCGACCTGGTGCGCACCCAGGCCGCGCTCGTGCTCGGCCACGGCGGCGCCGAGGGCGTACGGCCGGACACGGCGTTCAACGAGGCCGGGTTCGACTCGCTGACCTCGGTCGAACTGCGCAACCGGCTGCGCCAGGCGACCGGCCTCAAGCTCCCGGCGACGCTGATCTTCGACTACCCGACCCCGCAGGCCCTCGCCCGCTACCTGCGCGAGGAGTTCGGCGACACGGCGGCGCCCGGCGCGGTCACCACGACGCCGGTCACCGCCACCGACCCGGACGAGCCCATCGCGATCGTCGGCATGGCGTGCCATCTGCCCGGCGGGGTCACCGGCCCCGACGCGCTGTGGCGCCTGGTGCACGAGGGGCGCGAGGGCATGTCCGACTTCCCCGGCGACCGCGGCTGGGACCTGGACGACCTGTTCGACGCCGACCCGGAGAGCGTCGGCACCTCGTACGCGACCCAGGGCGGCTTCGTCCAGGGCGCGGGCTCCTTCGACTCCGCCTTCTTCGGGATCTCGCCGCGCGAGGCGCTGGCGATGGACCCGCAGCAGCGGCTGCTCCTGGAGACCACGTGGGAGGCGCTGGAAAGCACGGGCGTCGACCCGGCCGTCCTCAAGGGCACGGACGTCGGCGTGTTCTCCGGCGTCTCCAACCAGGGGTACGGGGCCGGGGTCGTCGCGCCGGAACTCGAAGGCTTCGCGAGCACGGGCACCGCTTCGAGCGTCGCGTCCGGCCGCATCTCGTACGTCTTCGGCTTCGAGGGCCCGGCCGTCACCGTGGACACCGCCTGCTCGTCGTCGCTGGTGGCGATGCACCTGGCCGCGCAGTCGCTGCGGCAGGGCGAGTGCTCGATGGCGCTGGCCGGCGGGGTGACCGTCATGGCGACCCCCGTCAGCTTCGTGGAGTTCTCCCGCCAGCGCGGCCTGGCCGGCGACGGCCGCTGCAAGGCGTACGCGGACGGCGCGGACGGCACCGGATGGGCCGAGGGCGTCGGCCTGGTGGTCCTGGAGCGCCTGTCGGTGGCCCGCGAACGCGGCCACCAGATCCTGGCAGTGCTGCGCGGCAGCGCCGTCAACCAGGACGGCGCCTCCAACGGCCTCACCGCCCCGAACGGACCCTCGCAGCAGCGCGTCATCCGCAAGGCGCTCGCCAACGCGGGCCTCTCCACGGCGGACGTCGACGTCGTCGAGGGCCACGGCACCGGCACGGCGCTCGGCGACCCGATCGAGGCACAGGCACTGCTCGCCACGTACGGCAAGGACCGCGACCCCCAACAGCCCTTGTGGCTCGGCTCGTTGAAGTCCAACATCGGTCACACGCAGGCCGCCGCGGGCGTCGCCAGCGTCATCAAGATGGTGCAGGCACTGCGCCACGCGGTACTGCCGCCCACCCTCCACGTGGACGCCCCTTCGTCGCAGGTGGACTGGTCGGCGGGCGCGGTGGAGCTGCTCACGCAGGCGCGGGAGTGGTCGAGCGAGGGCCGTCCGCGCCGCGCCGGTGTCTCCTCCTTCGGTATCAGCGGGACCAACGCACACCTCATCCTGGAGGAGGCGCCCCCGGAGGCCGCCCGTCCCGTGCCGCACGCGACCGGCGTCGTACCGCTGGTGGTGTCCGCACGCAGCGCGGCCGCCCTGGCGGGACAGGCCGACCGGCTCGCCGCTCTCCTGGAGAGCGCCGAGGAGACACCGCTCGCCGGTGTCGCCGGGGCGCTGGTCGCCCGCCGGGCCCTGCTCGGCGAGCGGGCGGTGATCGTGGCCGGCTCGACCGAGGAAGCGGCCGCTGGGTTGCGGGCGCTGGCACGGGGCGAGAACCCGGCGGGCCTGGTCACGGGCAGGGTCGGAGTCACGGGCGGCCCGGGCAAGGTCGTGTGGGTGTTCCCCGGCCAGGGCTCGCAATGGGCCGGTATGGGCCGGGAGTTGCTGGACACTTCGCCGGTGTTCGCCGAGCGGATCGCGGAGTGCGCGGCCGCCCTCGACCCGTATATCGACTGGTCGCTGGTCGAGGTGTTGCGGGGCGAAGCGGCCCCGGAGCTGCTGGAGCGGGTGGACGTGGTGCAGCCCGCGAGTTTCGCGGTGATGGTGGGGCTGGCCGCCGTCTGGTCATCGGCCGGGGTACGCCCCGACGCGGTGCTCGGCCACTCGCAGGGCGAGATCGCGGCGGCCTGTGTCTCCGGTGCGCTGTCGCTGGAGGACGCGGCCCAGGTGGTCGCCCTGCGCAGCCAGGCCATCGCTGGGGAACTGGCCGGTCGCGGCGGCATGGCGTCGGTCGCCCTGAGCGAGACCGAGGCGGTCGCCCGTCTGGAGCGCTGGGCGGACCGGGTCGAGGTCGCCGCCGTCAACGGCCCGCACTCGGTCGTGATCGCCGGTGACGCGGAAGCCCTGGACGAAGCGCTCGCCTACCTCTCTACGGAGGGTGTCCGAGTGCGCCGGGTCGCCGTTGACTACGCCTCCCACACCCGCCACGTCGAGGACATCAAGAACACCCTCTCCGAGACGCTCTCCGGCATCGACGCGCAGGCGCCCGCGATCCCCTTCTACTCGACGGTGAAGAGCGGCTGGGTCGAGGATGCCGGTGTCCTGGACGGCGGCTACTGGTACGGGAATCTGCGCGGCCAGGTCAGGTTCGGCCCGGCCGTCGCCGAGCTGGTCCGGCAAGGACATGGCGCGTTCGTCGAGATCAGCGCGCACCCGGTGCTGGTGCAGCCGATCACCGAGACGGCGTACGAGAGCGGCGCGGACGTGGTCGTCACCGGGTCGCTGCGCCGCGACGAGGGCGGCCCGCGCCGCCTGCTGGCCTCGATGGCCGAGCTGTTCGTCAGCGGTGTCCCCGTCGACTGGGCGGACGCCCTGCCCGCCGGCGCCACCGAATCCGGCGTCGAGCTGCCCACGTACGCCTTCGACCACCAGCACTACTGGCTCCACTCGACGGAGACCCGCACCGACGCGACCTCCCTCGGGCTCGCGGGCACCGACCACCCGCTGCTCGGCGCCGTGGTGGAGCTGCCGGGGTCCGACGGGCTGGCGGCCACCTCACGCCTCTCGCTCAAGTCGCACCCCTGGCTGGCCGACCACCGCGTCGGCGGCGTGGTGCTCGTCCCGGGCACGGGCCTGGTCGAACTGGCGGTACGCGCCGGTGACGAGGCCGGCTGCGGCGTCCTGGAAGAACTCGTCATCGAGGCACCCCTGGTGGTGCCGGAGCAGGGCGGCGTACGCGTCCAGGTCGCCGTGGGCGGCCCGGACGGGAACGGCTCCCGCACCGTGGAGGTGTACTCGCGCGCCGAGGACGCCGAGAGCGGCGCGGACGCCTGGACCCGGCACGCCAGCGGAATGCTGACCGCCGCGCCGCAACCGGGCGGTGACGCGGCCGGGTTCGATTTCACGGCCTGGCCGCCGCCCGGCGCGGAACCGCTGGAGACCACCGGTGGCTACGACCTGCTCACCGGCGTGGGCTACGGCTACGGCCCCGCCTTCCAGGGCGTCCGCGCCCTGTGGCGGCGCGGCGACGAGATGTTCGCCGAGGTCGCCCTGGCCGAGGAACACCGCAAGGACGCCGCCGGGTTCGGCATTCACCCGGCGCTGCTCGACGCCGCCCTGCACGCGCCGCTGCTGCGGATCGCGAGCGCGTCGGCGGACGACAGCGACGGCGAGCCCGGTGCGCGGGGGCAGGAGTTGAGGCTGCCGTTCGCGTGGAACGGTCTGGTGCTGCACGCCGCCGGGGCGTCCGCGCTGCGGGTGCGCCTCGCCCAGCCGGAGCCCGGCGCGCTGTCGCTGGCCGCGGCGGACGAGACCGGCACCCTGGTCGTGTCGATGGAGTCGCTGACGTCCCGGGTGGTCTCCGCCGAGCAGCTGGACGCGGCGGCGGGCGCCCCGCGCAACGACTCGCTGTTCCACGTCGAGTGGAACGAACTGCCGGTGCCCCACGGGCCGGAGCCCGTGGCGTCGTGGGTCCTCGTGGCCACTGCGGAGGACGTGGCGACCCTGGCCGACGACGTGGAGTCGGGCGCCGCCGGGGCCCCGGCCGCGGCGGTCCTGCGGGCCGTCGGCGGCGAGGGCGAGGGAGCCGTGCTCGAACTGGCCACCCGCGTCCTCGAAGTCGTGCAGTGCTGGCTGGACGGGCCCGGCCTGGAGGAGACGCGGCTCGCCGTGGTCACCCAGGGCGCCGTCCCCGCCGGTGATGGTGGGGTGTCCGATCCTGCGGGGTCGGCGGTGTGGGGTCTGGTGCGTGCGGCGCAGGCGGAGAACCCCGGCCGGATCGTTCTGATCGACACCGATCCGGTGGCCGAGACCGGTACCGAGGGGCTCGTGGGCATCCTGGGTGCGGCGTTGGCCGGTGGTGAGCCGCAGGTCGCCGTGCGCGGGACGGTTCTGTCCGTGCCGCGTGTCGCGCGCGCTCACGTCGCTGACGGGGCGCGGGTGTTCGGGCCGGAGGGGACGGTTCTTGTCACGGGTGGTACGGGTTCGCTGGGTGCGCTGGCGGCCCGGCATCTGGTGGCGCGGTACGGCGTGCGGAGTCTGGTGCTTGCCAGCCGCCGGGGTCCGGAGGCCGAGGGCGCCGGGGAGCTGGTCGCCGAGCTGACCGGGCAGGGTGCGGCGGTCTCCGTCGTGGCCTGCGACGTCTCCGACCGCGACCAGGCGAAGGATCTGCTGGCCTCGATACCCGACCTGCGCGGCATCCTGCACACGGCGGGCGTGACCGACGACGGCGTCATCGGCATGCTGACCCCGGAGCGCCTGGCCCGGGTCTTCGCGCCGAAGGTCGACGCCGTACGCCATCTCGACGAGCTGACCCGCGGCCTGGACCTCGACGCGTTCGTCGTCTACTCGTCCGTCTCGGCCGTCTTCATGGGCGCGGGCAGCGGCAGTTACGCGGCGGCCAACGCCTACCTCGACGGCCTCATGGCCAACCGCCGCACGGCCGGACTGCCGGGTCTCTCTCTGGCCTGGGGGCTGTGGGAGCAGAGCGGCGGCGGCATGGCCGCCGGTACCGACGACATCGTCAAGGAGCGGCTGAACCGGCGCGGCGGACTCCAGGCGATCACCCCCGCCGAGGGCATGGAACTGTTCGACGCCGCCGTCGCGTCGGGCCGGGCCCAGCTCGTCCCCGCCAAGCTGGACCTGAGGTCGCTGCGACAGCAGGCCGGGGCCGACGGGTCGGTGCCGCACATGCTGCGCGGCCTGGTCCGCGCGGGCCGGCAGCAGGCCCACGCGGCGAGCGCCGCCGAACAGGGCAGGGCCCTGACGGAACGGCTTGCGGGACTCTCCGCCACCGAACAGGCGCGGTTGCTGCTCGACCTGGTGCGGGCGCAGGTGGCCGCGGTCCTGGGCCACGGTGCCTCGTACCGGATCGACGCGGACCAGGGGCTGTTCGAGGTCGGCTTCGACTCGCTGACCTCGATCGAACTCCGCAACCGGCTCCGCGACCTCACCGAGAGGAAGCTCTCGCCCAACCTCGTCTTCGACCACCCGACCGCGGGCATGCTCGCCGCTCACCTGCACGAGCTGCTGTGCGGCAAGGAGTCGGCGCGGCCCGTGGCCGTCTCGGTGTGACCCTCCGACCTCTCCAACTCCCTTTGAGAGAAGGTGAAGAAACGTGTTCGACGTCGACAGGTACCTCCAGCGGATCGACTGCGCCGGAGAGACCGGCGTGGACCTCGCGACGCTGCGGAAACTGCACAAGAACCACCTGATGACGATTCCGTACAACGGGGCCACGCAGGACTTCAGCGACGGACCCGCGCTCGTCGACCTCGACGAGGACGCCACGTTCGAGACGAGCATCGCCCAGGGCCGGGGCGGCACCTGCTTCCAGCTGAACCGGCTGTTCGCCCGGCTGCTCACGGAGCTGGGCCACGACGTCACAGTGCTGGCGGCCAGCACCGCCGAGGGCTGGGACGCCTCCGGCCTCGACGTGGAGCACATGTTCAACCTCGTCGCCCTGGACGGCGAGGAGTGGCTCGTCGACGTCGGCTACCCCGGCCCGTCCTTCATCGAGCCGCTGCGGCTCTGCGACTCGGTGCAGAGCCAGTACGGCTGCCAGTTCCGGCTGGTCGAGCGCGGGTCCAGGATCGCTCTACAGCGGCGCGGCAGGATCACCCGGTGGAGCGTGGTCTACAGCTTCGCGACGACCCCCCGCAAGTGGAACGACTGGCAGGACATGGAGGACTTCCTCGTCCGGGAGATCGCGGCGGAGACCGGGCCCCAGGACGGCACCAAGATCCTGTGCGGCCGGACCTTCGACAACGGTCAGGTCGTCCTGAAGGGACGCCGGCACCTGACGGTGCGCGACGGCCGCGACGAGATCCGCACCATCACGGACGACGCCGAGCACCAGCGGCTGGTCTCCCACCTGCTGTCCGGCTCCTACCAGCAAGCTCCTCGAAAGGGATGATGATGGCGAAGGAAACAGCCGATGTGATCGTGATCGGCGCGGGACCGGCCGGTTCGGTCGCCGCCTACGTGCTCGCCAAGCAGGGGCACTCCGTGCTGCTCCTGGAGAAGGAGCTGAACCCCCGGTTCCATATCGGTGAGTCCCTGCTGCCGTACATGATGGGCCTCTTCGAGCGGATCGGCCTGCGCGACGTGGTCGCCTCCCAGGGCTACGTCCCCAAGTTCGGCGGCGAGTTCATCGACCCGACCGAGAAGAAGTTCTTCGAGGGCGTGTTCCGCGCGGACTTCACCAAGCAGGGCGAGGGCCGGCACGACAACGCGTTCCAGGTACAGCGCGCCCGCTTCGACCGGATGCTGGCCGAACAGGCCGAGGCCGCCGGCGCGAAGCTCGTCCTCGGCGCCAACGTGGGCGAACTGCTCATGGACGGCGACCGCATGGTCGGCGTCCGCTACGAGCACGACGGCGAGCGCCACGAGGCACACGCCAGTTACGTGGTCGACGCCAGCGGCCGCACCGGCCGGATCGCCAACCGCTTCGGCCTGCGCAAGACCCTGGAGAAGCTCCGGATGGTCGCGGTCTACCGCCACTACACCGGCCTCGACGAGAGCAACAACCCGGGCGTCGAGGGCGACATCCAGGTCGGCGCCCACGACGACGGCTGGGTCTGGGCGATCCCGCTCACCAAGGAGAGCATCAGCGTCGGCACGGTCATGCCGCGCGACGTGCTGCGCGCCTCCACGCCGGAGAAGGTCTTCGAGGAGCACGTGTCCCGCATCCCGCGGATCACCGCGCGCCTGACCGGCACCGAGCCCGCCATGGACCTCAAGATCGAGACCGACTACTGCTACCACGCGGACACGGTCACAGGACCGGGCTGGCTCATGGTCGGCGACGCCGGCTGCTTCGGGGACCCGATGTTCTCCGGCGGCGTCCTGGTGGCCACCGCCACCGCCGTCCGCGCCGCCGAGACGCTCGGCGAGGCCCTGGCGGACCCGTCGGCCGAGGAGCGGCTGCTCGACCGCTACGCCAACTACTTCAAGACCGGCTACGACACCTACATCCGCCTCATCCACGCCTACTACGACGGCGAGCTGGTCGCGATGGCCGCCGACGCCGCCCGCTCCACCGACCGGGACACCCTGGAGCGGTACCTCATGCGCCTCATCGGCGGAGACTTCTGGAGCGAGCACAACTCGGTGGCCGCCGAGATGCGCCGGCGCAAGGAGTGGGACACCTTCGAGCCGTTCCAGCGCGTCTACGGCTGCCCCTCCTACCCGCACCTGGACGAGCAGGACCGCAAGGAGCGCTCGGAGGCGCGCGTCCTGCGGGTGACGGCGGGCCGGTAGACACGTCATGGCAACCATTCCGCTGCGGCTCCGAGACCATTCGTACGACGTGCTCATCGGCCCCGGGGTGCGTACGTCGCTCGCCGGGATCGTCCGGAAACTGGGCGCCGAACGCGCCGTCGTCGTGTCGGCCCGCCCGGCGGAATGGGTGCCCGACACCGGGGTGAAGACCCTGCTGATCCCGGCGCGGGACGGCGAGCGGGACAAGACGCTCGCCACCGTGGAAGCGCTCTGCGGCGCCTTCGTGGACTTCGGGCTCACCCGCTCCGACGTCGTCGTCTCCTGCGGCGGCGGCACCACCACCGACGTGGTCGGCCTCGCCGCCGCCCTCCACCACCGGGGGGTGCCCGTCGTGCACCTGCCGACGTCCCTGCTCGCCCAGGTGGACGCCGGCGTGGGCGGCAAGACGGCGGTGAACCTGCCGCAGGGCAAGAATCTGGTCGGCGCGTACTGGCAGCCCAGCGCGGTCCTCTGCGACACCGACTACCTGTCCACCCTGCCCCCGCGCGAGATGCGCAACGGCTACGGGGAGATCGCCCGCTGCCACTTCATCGGCGCCCCCGACCTGCGCGGACTGCCGCTCGCCGAGCAGATCGCCGCCGGCGTGCGGCTCAAGGCCCGCGTCGTGGCGGCGGACGAACGGGACTCCGGACCACGCCACATCCTCAACTACGGCCACACACTGGGCCACGCGCTGGAGAAGGCGACCGGCTACGCACTGCGCCACGGCGAGGCGGTCGCCATCGGCACGGTCTTCGCCGGCCGTCTCGCCGGCGCCCTCGGGCGCATCGGCGAGGCGCGCGTGGCGGAGCACCTGGACGTCGTGCGGTCCTACGGGCTGCCCACCGCGGTGCCCGCCGAGACCGGGGCCGAGACCCTGATCGAGCTGATGCGGCACGACAAGAAGGCGTTCGGCGCACTCGCGTTCGCCCTCGACGGACCGCACGGCGCGGAACTGGTCGGCGACGTGCCGCAGGAGGTCGTCAGGGACGTCCTCGACAGCATGCCGCGGGCGCCGCTGGCCGAACTCACCGCCATGCCCACGGCCGCGACGGCGCTGTCATGAGCCCTCCGCCCGGGCCGACGACGCTCGACGGCCCGCAGGACGACCCGCTGCTGGCGGCCCGGCTCTCACGGGCACTGGCCCGCCCGGCCGCGCAACAGCCGCACTGGCCCGACCCGCGGCGGGCCGCGGAAGTGGTGGAGACGCTGCGCCACGCCGCGCCGATCGTCGCGGCCGCCCGCACGGCACGACTGCGCGAGGAACTCGCCGCCGTCGCCCGCGGCGAGGCGTTCGTCCTCCAGGGCGGCGACTGCGCCGAGTCCTTCGCGGAGAACACCGACGCCCACAAGAGTGCCAACCTGCGCACGCTGGTGGAGATGGCCGACGTGCTCGCCCGCCGCACCGGCCTGCCCGTCGTCAGGATCGCCCGGGCGGCCGGACAGTACGCCAAGCCCCGCTCCCACGACGTGGACGCCCAGGGCCTGCCCTCCTACCGCGGTGACATCGTCAACTCCGCCGAACCCACCCGGGCCGCCCGCACCCCCGACCCCGGCCGGATGCTGCGCGCCCACGCCGACGCGGCGCGGACCGCGGCGCTGCTCCGCCGCCTCGGCGACGGCGCCCTGCCCGGGGCGGCGGAGGTGTACGTCAGCCACGAGGCGCTGCTCCTCGACTACGAGCGGTCCGCGCTGCGGGTGGACGACAGCGGGCCCGAGCCGCGGCTGTCCAGCGGGCTGGGGCACTTCCTGTGGATCGGCGAGCGCACCCGCCACCTCGACGGCGCGCACCTCGCGTTCGCGGAGCTGCTGGCCAACCCCGTCGGCCTGAAGATCGGCCCGGCCACCACCCCGGAGCAAGCCGTCGAGTACGTGCGCAGGCTGGACCCGTACGCCGAGCCCGGACGGCTCACCCTGATCAGCCGCATGGGACACACCCGCGTCCGGGACATACTGCCGCCGATCGTCGAGAAGGTCGCCGCGTCGGGCCACGAGGTGGTCTGGCAGTGCGACCCCATGCACGGCAACGCGTACACGGCGGCGAACGGATACAAGACCCGGCACGTCGACGCGGTCACCGACGAGATCGCCGGGTTCTTCGAGGTGCACCGCCGCGTGGGCACCCACCCCGGAGGCGTCCACCTCGAAGTCACCGGCGACCACGTCACGGAGTGCGTCGGCGGCGCCGGGGGAGTGACGGAGAACGATCTGCCCACCTGCTACCGCACGGCCTGCGACCCGCGCCTCAACGCGGACCAGGCCCGCGAACTCGCCCACACCGTGGCCGCGTTGGCGGCCGAGCACGTCCTGCCTGTCCTGCCTGCCCTGCCCCGGAAGGCGGCGCTGCGATGACCGCACCTCCCCCCGCCCCGGCCATCCGGGGCACGACCCGCCTGTACGCCGTCCTGGGCGACCCCGTCGCCCAGGTCCAGGCGCCCGCGCTGCTGAACCCCGTCCTCGCCGGGCTTGGCATCGACGCCGTGGTCGTCCCGGTGCACGTCCGGCCGGAACACCTGGAGCGGGTCGTGCGCGGCCTGCAACGCGTCGAGAACCTCGACGGCATGTTCGTCACCGTGCCGCACAAGGCCGCCGTGGCCCGCCTCGCCGACCGGCGCGGCACGACCGTGGACATCGTCGGCAGCGCGAACGTACTGCGCCGCGAGGCCGACGGCGGCTGGCTCGCCGAGAACTTCGACGGCTCCGGCTTCGTCGCGGGCCTCACCGGCGCCGGACACCGGCCGCAGGGCGCCCGCGCCGCCCTCGTCGGCACCGGCGGCGCGGGCAGCGCCGTCGCCGCCGCGCTGCTGGCGGCCGGCGTCGCCCGCCTCTCCCTCTACGACACGGACACGGACAGACTCCACGCGCTCGCCGCCCGCCTGACCGCGCGCTGGCCGGACCGGGTGCACGTGCTGGACGGCCCCGCACCGGCCGACGCGGACCTCGCGGTCAACGCCACCCCGCTCGGGCTGCGCGCGGACGACCCGCTGCCGTTCCCGGTCGCGGAGCTGGCGCCGCACTGCGTCGTGGCCGACATCGTCATGAAGCCCCGCGAGACCCGCCTGCTGCGCGAGGCCGCCGCCCGGGGCCACCGGATCCACCACGGCATCCACATGCTCGAGGCGCAACTGACCGCATACCGGGCCTTCTTCGCACTGCGCTGAACAAGCTTGCGCTGGAACCACACCGAATCGAATCGCATCCGATTTTTGGAGAATCATGAACGTGCGACAGGCGCCGGAGTACCCCCAGTGGCCGCAGTACGACGCGACGGAGCGGGAGGGACTCGTCCGCGCGCTCGAACAGGGCCAGTGGTGGCGGATGGGCGGCAGTGAAGTCGACTCCTTCGAGCGCGAGTTCGCCGAGTTCCACGGCGCGCCCCACGCGCTCGCCGTCACCAACGGCACGCACGCCCTCGAACTCGCCCTCCAGGTCATGGGGGTCGGCCCGGGCTCCGAGGTCATCGTCCCGGCCTTCACCTTCATCTCCTCGTCGCAGGCGGCACAGCGGCTGGGGGCCGTCGCGGTCCCGGTCGACGTCGACCCGTACACGTACAACATCGACGTGGCGGCGGCCAGGGCCGCGGTGACCGAGCGCACCCGGGTGATCATGCCCGTGCACATGGCCGGGTTCCTGGCCGACATGGACGCCCTGGCCGAACTCTCCGCCGAGACCGGGGTCGCGCTGCTCCAGGACGCCGCCCACGCCCACGCCGCACGGTGGCGGGGCAAGCGCGTCGGCGAGCTCGGCTCGGTCGCCGCGTTCAGCTTCCAGAACGGCAAGCTGATGACCGCGGGCGAGGGCGGCGCCGTCCTCTTCCCCGACAGCGAGCTGTACGAGAAGGCGTTCCTGCGCCACAGCTGCGGGCGGCCCCGCACCGACCGCCACTACAAGCACGAGATAGCCGGCTCCAACCTGCGCCTCAACGAGTTCTCCGCAGCCGTCCTGCGGGCCCAGCTCGGCCGCCTCGAAGGGCAGATCAGGACGCGTCAGCAGCGCTGGGCCGTGCTCTCCCCGCTCCTGGAGAAGATCGACGGCATCGACCCGCAGCGCCCCGACGAGCGCACCGACTTCCCCTCCCACTACATGGCGATGTTCCGCGTCCCCGGCATCGGCGAGGCCGACCGCAACGCCCTGGTCGACCGGCTCGTGGCGGCCGGTGTGCCGGCCTTCGCGGGCTTCCGTGCGATCTACCGCACCGCCGCCTTCTGGGAGATGGGCGCCCCCGACGAGACCCCGGACCAGGTGGCCGAGCGCTGCCCGCACTCCGAGGCCATCAGCCGGGAGAGCGTCTGGCTGCACCACCGCACGCTCCTCGCCGACGAGCAGGCCCTCCACCTGACGGCCGAGATCGTCGCGGACGCCGTGGCCGCCGTATGAGCGTGCGGACAGCCGTCGTCGGTCTCGGCTGGGCGGGGCGGGAGCTGTGGCTGCCCCGGCTGGTCCGGCACGCCGACTTCGACGTGGTGGCCGTCGTGGACCCCGCACCGGCGGCGGGGGCCGCGTCCGCCGCCGCCCCCGGCGTCCCCGTGCACGCCACCGCTGACGCCCTCACCCCGGACACGGCCGACCTCGCCGTCGTCGCCGTCCCCAACCACCTGCACGCCGCCGTCGCCGCCGACCTGCTCGCCCGGGGCGTCCCCGTCTTCCTGGAGAAACCGGTCTGCCTGACCTCGGCCGAGGCCGGCCTGCTGGCCGACGCCGAACGGGCGGGCGGCGCCACACTGCTCGCCGGCAGCGCCGCCCCGCACCGTGCCGACGTGGCCGCCCTGGCCCGCCTGGTACCGGAGCTCGGCCGGATCCGCCACGTCGACCTGGCCTGGGTACGGGCCCGCGGCATCCCACGGGCCGGCGGCTGGTTCACCCAGCGCAGCAAGGCCGGCGGCGGGGTCCTCCTCGACCTCGGCTGGCACCTGTTCGACACGCTCGCGGCGCTGCTCGGACCGGCCCGCTTCACCCAGGTCGTCGGCGCGACCTCGCACGACTTCGTCGCCGCCGGTACGTGGAGCGCGGCCTGGCGCGCGGACGAGCCCGCCGCCGGGACCGGCGACGTCGAGGACACCGCCCGCGGCTTCCTCGTGCGCGACGACGGCGTCTCGGTCTCCCTGCACACCGGCTGGGCCTCGCACGAGGCCCGCGACACCACCCGGGTCCGGATCGTCGGCAGCGCCGGGACCGCCGAGCTGCGCTGCACCTTCGGCTTCAGCCCCAACCGCCTGCCCCGCCCGGAGCTGACGGTGACCCGCGAGGGCACCACCACGTCCGTGCCGGTCCCCGACGAGCCCATCGGCAGCGAGTACGGGCGCCAGCTCGACGGCCTCGCCGCCCTGCTGGCCGACCCGGACCGCCGCGGCAGGGCCGCCGCCGAAGCCCGTACGACGGTCGGGGTCATCGAGGACCTCTACGCGTCGGCCCACCGCGCGCACGAGCGGACCGCCGCGCCCGCCCCCTACCAGGACCCGACCCCCAGCAGGAGGTGAAGAAGCCGGTGACCACACCAGTTTCGACCGAACGAGACGACATCGGCGCCCCGGGCGGGGGCCGCACGGCCACCGTCACCAGCACGCCCCCGCGCGTCAGACACGCCGTGGTCTTCGACCTGGACGGGGTGCTCGTCGACAGCTTCGCCGTGATGTACGAGGCGTTCGCCGTCGCGTACAAGGAGGTCGTCGGCGACGGCCCGGCGCCGTTCGACGAGTACACGCGCCACCTGGGGCGCTACTTCCCCGACATCATGCGGATCATGGGCCTGCCCCTGGAGATGGAGGAGCCGTTCGTCCGCGAGAGCTACCGGCTCGCCGCCCAGGTGCCGGTCTTCGACGGCGTCGTGGAGCTGCTCCTCACCCTGCGGGTGCGCGGACTCAGGCTCGCCGTGGCCACCGGCAAGAGCGGGCAGCGGGCGCGCTCCCTGCTCGACACGCTGGGGCTGCTGCCCTTCTTCGACCACGTCATCGGCTCGGACGAGATCGACCACCCGAAGCCGGCCCCCGACATCGTGGAGCGGGCCCTGGAGCTGATGGGCTTCTCGCCCGAGCAGGCCATCATGGTCGGCGACGCCGCGACCGACATCGCCAGCGCCCACGGCGCCGGGGTGACCTCGGCCGGCGCGCTGTGGGCGCTCTCCGACCCCGCCGAACTGCTCGCCGCCCAACCGGCGGTCGTCCTCACCCGCCCCGCCGACCTGCTGGCCCTGTGCCCGTCCGTGCCCGGTGACTGACGACGGGCGGGGCGGCACCGGAACGGCACACCACCTCGGTGTCGACATCGGCGGCACCAAGGTCGCGTTGCGGGTGGAGGCGGGCGCGCGGTGCGTGGACGAGTCCGTCTTCGCCTGGGGCCCCCGCCAGGACGCCGGCCGCGACCTCGGCCGGCTCGCCGCGCACATCGCTGACGTGAGCGAGCGGCTCGGCGTGCCCTTCACCGCGGTGGGCCTCGCGATGCCGGCCACCGTCGGACCCGACCAGCGGGTCACCGCCTGGCCGAGCCGTCCCGAGTGGACCGGCACGGACCTGGGCGCCGCCCTGCGCGCGCTCTTCCCCGCGACCCCCTTCGGCTGGGCGGACGACGGGGACCTCGGCGCCCTCGCCGAGGCACGGGCCGCAGGCCGCACGGACCTCCTCTACCTGGGGGTCGGCACCGGCGTCGGCGGCGGCCTCGTCCTGCGGGGCGAACTCTGCCCGGGGCTCGGCCGGGGCTCCTTCGAGATCGGGCACACGATCGTCGAGCTGGACGGCCCGCCGTGCGTGTGCGGCCGCCGCGGCTGCCTCCAGGCGATCGCCTCGGGCCCGGCCACGCTGCGGCACGCGGCCCGGCTGCGGGGGAGCGACGTCACCTTCGACGCGCTGCGCCGGGCCTGGGACGAGGAAGAGCCCTGGGCTCTCGCCGCGTTGCGGCGCACCTGCCGCGCCCTGGCCGCCGCCGCGGTGAGCGTCCAGGAGCTGCTCCACCCCGAACTCCTGCTGATCGGGGGCGGTTTCGCGGGCGGCTTCCCGGGCCTGCACACCCTCGTCGCCGAGCAGCTCGCGGAGCTGGCCCGCCCCGGACTGCCCCGGCTCGACGTCGGCGCCGCCGCGCTCGGCTCGCTGTCGTCGCTGCGGGGCGCGGTCGCGCTCGCCCGCCTGATCCAACCCTGACGGGCGCCCCGCCCCGGGCCAGCGCGTCCGGCTCAGCGCGCCCGGCTCAGCGCGTCCGGCTCAGCGCGTCCGGCTCAGCCCGCCCGGGGCAGCCTCCCCGGCTCAGCCCTCCCGGGTCAGCCTCCCCGGCCTCAGCCCGCCCGGCGCAGTTCCGCGTCGGGCGCCCGCACGCCGAGCCGGCCCCGCAGGTCGTCGATGAGCGCGGCGGTGGCCGCCGGGCCGTTCGCGGTGCCGAAGACGTGGTAGTCCGGCCGGACCAGCACGGCGGTCGCGTCGTGCTCGGCGAGGTAGGTCCCGTAGAAACCGTCCACGTCGCTCACCTCGGTCACGCCGCCGGTCACGTCGGTCAGGCCGGTCACCTCGGACGGGTGCTGTGCGCCGGCCGCGCTCCTCCCCGGCCCCGGCGGCGACAGACGCACCACATGGGTGCCGAGCGCCGCGAGGAAGGACCACCGGTCCTCGCCGAGCGCGGGGCGTGGATCGTCCGACGTGAGCAGGGTGAACCCGCGGCCCACGACCTCGTCGAAGAGCCCCGTGCCGCCCGGCCCGCTCACCCGCCCCTGCGGCACCACCGCGCCGGCCGACGCCCCGCTCAACAGGCCCCGCGTCAGCGGCTTCGCCGGTTCCGGTGTCCCCGGCCGGGTACGGCCGCGGCGGCCCGCGAGCACCGTGGCGTCCCGCTCCTCGGCGGCCGTCGGGTCCGTGACGCAGATCATCCGGCCCAGCTGGACCGAGGAGAGGATCGACTCCTTGACGTGCTGTCGGCGTTCCTCGGTGTAGGTGTCGAGGACGGAGTCGTCGGCCAGGCCGCGCAGCGTCAGATCCAGCTTCCACGCCAGGTTGGACACGTCCCGGATCCCCGAGCACATGCCCTGTCCGGCGAAGGGCGGCATCAGGTGCGCCGCGTCACCGGCGAGCAGCACCCGGCCCGACCGCCAGGCGTCGGCCCAGGTGGCCCGGAAGATGTAGGTGGTGCTGCGCAGCAGTCTGGCCGTGTCCCGGGTGACACCGAAGGGCTTGAGGAGGCGCCAGGCCGTCTCTTCCTTGTTCAGCTCGGCGCTGCTCTCGCCCGGCAGCCGCATGAACTCCCAGCGGCGGTGCCCCGGGCCGCTGCCGACCAGCGTGGTGGGTCTCGCCGGGTCGCAGATCTGGAGGTTGGTGGGGGTGAACTCGCGCGGCTCGCGCAGTTCGACGTCGCACAGCAGCCACTCGTAGGAGAACCCGAGATCGGTCAGCGGGACACCGAGGTGCTCGCGTACGAAGCTGTTGGCGCCGTCGCAACCCACGACATAGCGGGCGGAGACGGTGCGGGGTGTTCCGTCGGCGGCCTCCGCGGTCAGCGTCACCCGCTGCCCGTGGTCGACGATGTCCACGACCCGGTGTCCGCGCAGCACCGTGACGCCGGGCAGCTCCGCCGCCCGGGCCGCGAGCAGCTCCTCCAGGGCGGGCTGGTGCATGGTGTTGGCGTCCGGCCAGCCGTAACGCCCCTGCGGGGAGAAGGCGATGTCCAGCAGCGTCTCGCCCCCCGCGGTACGCCACTGGTAGCCGCCGGCCGGCTCCGTGATCCGGCCGATCCCCTCGCGGATCCCGGTGGCCGCGAGGAGCCGGGCCGTCTCGCCGTCGAAGCTGGTCGCCCGCGGGAGCAGGTACGGCCTCGGCCGGCGCTCCAGGACGGTCACGCGCAGGCCGCGCTGGGCGAGCAGCACCGAAAGGGCGGCGCCGATCGGCCCGTTGCCGACGACGGCCACGTCCGTGTCCGTGTCCGTCGGGGGCGCGTACGTGTCGTGCGGGCGCGTGATGGCCATGGTGATCCCTCTTCGCAAGGTGTCGGAAATAACCGCGAGGGCAGGAAGTGGAGCGCGGCGGAAAGGGTGCTGGACGCGATTCCCGTGCGGTGGCGCCCTATCAGATCGGGGGATGCCGAACCGGAAGCGCCCGTTCTACTGTGTGGTACTGCCATCCACATTACGGATCGGCGCGGAACCCTTGCTCGACCGACGGTCGAGCCGCCCTGGTGCGGCCCTGTTCCGGTCATTCCCGCAAAGGTGTTCAGCCCTTTCCCCGGACGCAGAAAAGGGAGACGTATGACCGTCACCGCCGAGACCACGGCCGAACCGGTCGAGCTGCTCTCGCCGGAGCTGGTATCCGATCCGTTCGCCGGATACGCCGCGCTGCGCGAACAGGCCCCGACGCTCACCGGGGCGATGCTGGGCGGCCCGCCGATGTGGCTGGTCACTCGCTACGACGACGTGCGCCGGGTCCTCACCGACCCGCTGTTCCGCAACGACCCGGCGTCGGTGCCGAACGCGCCGGCCACCCGGACCACGATCATGAAGCAGCTCAACATCCCGTCCGACCTGGTCGACTACCTCGACGACAAGCTCATGCAGATCGACGGCGACCACCACCGCCGGCTGCGCGCCCTGGTCTCGCGGGCGTTCACCCCGCGCCGGGTGGCCGCACTGCGCCCGCGCGTCGAGCAGATCACCGCCGAACTGCTCGACGGGCTGGCCCGGCAGGGAGGCGACGGCACACCGGTCGACCTCATGGAGTCGTTCTGCTACCCGCTGCCGTTCACCGTCATCTGCGAGCTGGTCGGAATCGACGAGGCCGACCGCGGGCCCTGGTACGAGTGGGGTGACTGCCTCGGCTCGCCCACCGAGCACCGCGAACGCATCCCGGCCGTCATGCGCGAGTGCGTCGACCACATGCTGGCGGTGATCGCGCGCCGCAGGGCCGAACCCCGCGACGACCTCATCACCGCCCTCGTGCAGGCCCGGGAGGACAACGGCGACCGACTCTCCGAACAGGAGATGGTCACCCTGGTCTTCACCCTCGTCATCACGGGGCACGAGACGACGACGCAACTGCTCGCCACCGCCGTGCTCGCCCTGCTGGACCACCCGGACCAACTCGCGCTGGTACGCCGGGACCCCGCCCGGTGGCCGCAAGCCGTCCACGAACTCATGCGCCTGGGCCCCACCCAGTGGGGGATGCCCCGCTATCCGTCCGAGGACGTCGAACTCGGCGGCACGACGATCCCGGCGGGGGCCACGATCCTGCCCCTGATCCTGCCCGCGAACACCGACCCGCGCCGCTTCGACGACCCCGGGCGGCTGGACATCGGCCGGGACCACGGAAGCGGCCGGGACCATCTCGGGTTCGGGCGCGGGGCGCACCACTGCCTCGGCCGGCCGCTCGCCCTGCAAGAGGCGGAGGTGGCGCTGCACGCACTGTTCACCCGGTTCCCCGCGCTCTCCCTCGCGGTGGAGCGGGAGCAGATCTCCTACGTGCCGCGGCCCGGGGTCACCCGGTGCGAGCGGCTCCCGCTGCGACTCACCTGAACGCCCGTACCCCTTACCCGACTTACCCGACTTACCCGACGATGTTCCCGACAGAGACAGGACTTCACCGATGACCGAAACCAACACGTGGGTGGCCGAGGAGTACGTGAAGGTGAACTCGCCGCACGTCAAGACGGCGCTGGCCGCGCTCGCGCTCGCCGGCGACGCACTGGAGCTGGGCGGCACCTTCGCCGAGATCGGCTGCGGCGCGGGTGAGATCGCACGCACCGTCGCCGAGCGCGGCTTCGAGGTCTGGGCCAGCGACGCGTCCCCGTCCATGGTGGAAGCCACCCGGCAGCTGTGCGCCGGGCTCCCCGTGCACACCGAGGTCCGCACCGTCGAGCAACTCGACCTGCCGCAGGGTCGGTTCGATGTCATCCACTCCTCCTGGGTGCTGCACTGGGTCTCCGAGGCGCAGGAGCCGCTGCGCCGCATGGCCCGCGCGCTCCGCCCCGGCGGCCACCTCGTCCTGCAGTGGACCGGCGCCCAGCCGCGCAGCGAGGGCACCGGCCTCTTCGGGATCCTGCGCCGGCTCGCGGACAGCCCGCGCTGGAAGGACCTGTTCGCCGAGGTGCCGCCCGCGATGCGCGACTACCCGGCCGACGACGTGGCCGCCCTGCTGACGGAGGCCGGGCTCGAACTCACCCACTACGTGCCCGAACTCCCGCACCCGTTCAGCAGGAAGGAGGGCGTCGCCCTGACCGCAGACGAACTGGCCGAGATGCGTACGCGCTTCCGGCGGACCTGGTTCGCCTCCCAGGCCGAGGTCCTCGGCGACCGGGTCGACGAGTTCCTCGACGAGGCGCTGGAGACGCTGGTCCAAGCGGGGAAGACGGACCCGCACCACGCCCGCATCGTCGCCCGCCGCCCGCTCTAACCGGCGACGGACAGCGCCTGGGCCGGGCAGAGGTCGACGGCCTCGCCGACCGCCGGCAGCAGCTCCCCCGCGGGCTCGGCGTTCAGCACGACGACCACGCCGTCGTCCTCGCCCTGGTCGAACAGGTCCGGCGCGACGCGCACGCATTGGCCCGCGCCGACACATCTGCCGGTGTCCGCGACTATCTTCACGGTGGTCGCCTCCTACGGAAATGGACGGGGATCCGCCGGCCATGATGCCCGAGGCGGACCGAATGGATGAGACCGTGCCGGTGAAACGTGTAGCGCTTCTCCAGTGACGCTCAAGCGCACGCAAGCAAAGCTTGTTCCGGAAATGAAGCGCTCGCGGCAGAACCGAGGTGGTGGCCCTGACAGGTCCCGCGACGGGGCAGCGGCGTGCCGTATGACGATTCCTGGAAGGAATTTCTGGCCGTGCCTCAAGCACCGGTTCAATTCGGAACATGGATCCGCCAATTCCACCCGACGCAGGACACCCGTGTCCGCCTCGTGTGCCTGCCGCACGCCGGCGGGTCCGCGAGCTTCTACTTCCCGCTGTCCAGGGCGCTTTCGCCCACGGTGGACGTGCTGGCGGTGCAGTACCCGGGCCGGCAGGACCGGCGCCAGGAGCCGAACATCAGCAGCCTCCCCGAACTGGCCGACCGCATCTTCGAGTCGGTCCGCCACCTCGACGACCGGCCGCTGGCCCTGTTCGGGCACAGCATGGGCGCCGTCCTCGCCTACGAGGTCGCGCTCCGCCTCCAGGACGCCGGACTCCCCGAACCTGTACGCCTCTTCGCCTCCGGCCGACGCGCCCCCTCCCGGGACCGTGACGAGCGGTTCCACCTGAGCTCGGACGCGGAACTCCTGGCCGAGGTGCGCAGGCTGGGCGGCTCCCACACGGCGCTCCTCGACGACCCCGACGTACGGGAAATGATCATGCCGTCGATCCGCAGCGACTACCACGCCGTGGGCAACCACCGCTGCACCCCCGGCCGGCAGCTGACGTGCCCCGTGACGGTGCTCACCGGCGACAGCGACCCCCGCGTCACGATCGACGAGGCGGCCGCCTGGGAGGACCACACCACCGGCCCGACGGAGCTCCAGGTCTTCCCCGGCGGGCACTTCTTCCTCTCCGACCAGAACACCCGCGTGACCGGACTCGTCGTGGACCGTCTGACCCTCCAGGCCGCCACCGCGCCGCGCGAAGGCGGGATCTGAGATGACCGAGGCGAGTTCCGCGCCCGTCCCCACCATCCCGGCCCACTCGCTGCTGGTGTTCCTGCTCCAGCTGGCGGTGCTGCTCCTGCTGGTCATGGTCCTCGGGCGGCTGGCGGCCCGGTTCAAGATGCCCGCGATCGTCGGTGAGCTGCTCGCCGGTGTCATCGTCGGCCCCTCGATCCTCAGCCACATATGGCCCGGCCTCGCCGACTGGCTGCTGCCGAAGGACCCCGGCCAGATGCACCTGCTCGACGCGGTGGGGCAGGTGGGCGTCGTCCTGCTCGTCGGCATCACCGGCATGGAGCTGAAGTTCGACCTCGTCAAGCGGCGCCGCGCCACCGCGGTCCGGGTCAGCCTCGCCGGTCTGCTGCTGCCCCTGGGGCTCGGCATCGGTGTGGGGTTCCTGCTGCCCGCCTCGCTCATGCCGGACGGCACCGACCCGACGGTCTTCTCACTCTTCCTCGGCGTGGCCATGTGCGTCACCGCGATCCCCGTGATCGCCAAGACGCTCATCGACATGAACCTGCTCCACCGCGACGTCGGCCAACTGACGCTGGCCGCCGGCGTGATCGACGACGTCGTCGGCTGGTTCCTGCTCTCCATCGTGTCGGCGATGGCGACGGCCGGGGTGAGCACCGGAACGCTCACCACGTCCGTGCTCTACCCCGTGGGCGTCGTGCTGGCCGCCTGGCTGGTGGGCCGCCCCCTGGTGAAGGCGGCGCTCCGCGCGGCGGGCCGCTCCGCCTCGCCCGCACCCACCGTCGCCGTGTCGGCCCTGATCGTGCTGCTCGGCGCGGCGGCGACGCAGGCGCTGCACCTGGAGGCGGTCTTCGGCGCGTTCGTGTGCGGTGTCCTCATCGGCACCAGCGGCGAGACGGACCCGGAGAAGCTGGCCCCGCTGCGCGTCACGGTCCTCGCCTTCCTCGCACCGGTCTTCTTCGCCACGGCCGGCATCCGGATGGACCTGACCGCGCTGGCCAGGCCGACCGTCCTTGCCACGGCCTGCGTGGTGCTCGGCGTGGCGATCCTCGGCAAGTTCGTGGGCGCCTACATCGGCGCGAAACTGAGCGGACTGGGCCGCTGGGAGGCTCTCGCGCTCGGCGCCGGCATGAACTCCCGCGGGGTGATCGAGGTCGTCGTCGCCATGGTGGGCCTGCAACTAGGGGTGCTCAGCGCGGAGACGTACACCATCATCATTCTTGTGGCGATCGTGACATCGCTGATGGCGCCGCCCATACTCCGTATCGCCATGGCCCGCATCGACGAGAACGCCGAGGCGGAGTTCACCCTGGCCGAGACCAGGACACCCGACCTGGCCGCCCCGCCGCCCGCCTCGGTGTGACGGGCGCGGCCGGCCGGACCGAGCGCGCGAAGGAGCCAGAGGTGACCTCGACGGCCCACGGCGGCGGACAGCTGCTGGCCATCAGCGACCTGCACGTCGGCTACCCCGACAACCGTGCGCTGATCGAGCGGATGGCACCGGAGTCCGACGACGACTGGCTGCTGGTGGCCGGTGACGTGGCGGAGACCGTCGCCGACATCCGCTGGTGCCTGAAGACCCTCGCGGGCCGCTTCCGCAAGGTCGTCTGGGTCCCCGGCAACCACGAACTGTGGACCCACCCGCGGGACACGGTCACCCTGCGCGGCGTCGACCGCTACGAGCACCTGGTCGAGCTCTGCCGCGAACTGGACGTCACGACCCCCGAGGACCCCTACCCGGTCTGGCAGGGGCCGGACGGCCCGGTGGCCGTGGCACCGCTCTTCCTGCTCTACGACTACTCGTTCCTGCCCGAGGGATGCGCCACCAAGGAGGAGGGGCTGGCCTACGCGCACAGCACCGGCGTCCTGTGCAACGACGAGAACCTGCTGCATCCCGACCCGTACCCGAGCCGGGACGCCTGGTGCCGGGCCCGGGTCGCGGAGACCGCCCGCAGGCTCGCCGAACTCCCCGACGACCTGCCGGTCGTCCTCGTCAACCACTACCCGCTCGACCGGCACCCGACGGAGGTGCTGTGGTACCCGGAGTTCGCCATGTGGTGCGGCACCCGGCTGACCGCCGACTGGCACCGCAGGTTCCGCGTGGCCGCCATGGTCTACGGCCACCTCCACATCCCACGCACCACCTACCACGAGGGCGTCCGCTTCGAAGAGGTCTCCGTGGGGTACCCCCGCGAGTGGCGGAAGCGGCAGGGCCCGCCGGGAATCCTGCGCCGGATCATGTGACCGCGCGGCGCCCCGGGGGTTCGAGGACAGGCCCTCAGTGCGCCGGGGCGGTCGCGCCCGACAGCTGGCTCCAGGTCCGCGTCAGCTCCACCCGTGAGGCCACGTTCATCTTCCGGAAGATCTTCTTCAGGTGAAAGGCCACGGTGTGCCCGGAGATGAACAGGCGCTCGCCGACCTGGGAGTTGGTGAAGCCCTGGCTCACCAGCTCGGCGACGGCGGCCTCGGTGTTGGTGAGCGTGCCCGGGCTCCCGCCGCGCTGGCCGGGGTACTGCGGGCAGCGGCCCCGCCGCACGCCGAGCGAGCGCAGCCGGCTCACGACCCTGCGGGCGTCGCGCGGCGCGGCGGCGTTCCCGTAGCCGTCCGCGGCCGCCTCCAGGGCCTCGACCGCCCGCTGACGCTCCGCGGGCCGCGCGGCGAAGAGCTTCCCGGCGTCCTCGCAGGCGGACGCGGCGGCCCACGGGTCCAGATGCGCGGCGCCCGCTGCGGCGATCCGCTCGGGGTCACGCTCCAGGAGCCCCACGGCGTGCGTCGCCGCCGCCGCGACGGACCGCAGCGTGCGGTTGCGCGCGGCGAGTTCGCCGGCCGCCGTGGCCACCCGCCGGGCGAGCGCCTCGTCGCCCAGGTGCCGGGTGGCCCTGACGAGCCACGCGGCGGCGGCGGGCTGGGACGCCAACAGCTCCAGAAGCAGCCGGTCGTCCGTGACGATGCCCACGACGAGCTGGGCCGCGCTGGTCGCGCCGCCCTGCACCTCCAGGAGCTGAGCCGCGGCCCACGCGCACTGGCTGGGCCGGTGGGCCGTCTGCCCTAGCAGCGCGCAGTCCCGCAGCTGATTGGCGAACTCCGTGCTCACGCTCATGCTGCCCTGCCGCAGCGCGCTCAGCGCCATCACGGTGTGCGCGTCGGGCAGGATGCGGTGCAGGCCCGTCCGCTGCGCCTGGTCGGCGCCCCGGCCCGCGAGAGCCACGGCGGCGGTGACGTCCCCCTCGGCGAACGCGAGGTCCGCCGCGCAGAGCAGCGAGGCCGCCCCGACGCCGGCGCCCGTCTCGGACCGGGCCGCCGTCAGCGCGTCCACGTCGGCGAGGACCCGCGCCGCGGAGGAGAGATCGCGGATCCCGACGAGCAGGGAGGCGTGCCAGATCTTTGCCAACACCTTGCAATTTCCGGTGCATTCGGGTTCTGTGTGACCGGCGGAGGCCGCCAGTCGAATTCCTTCTTCGAGTTCACCGTCGGCCCAGGCGGTAAAAGACGACTCGGTCAGGCGGGCGATTTCGCAGAAGTCGTCGCGGCAGACGCGTATGACAGAGAAAACGGGGGGCAGGCGCAGGCTCAGGCGAAACGGAGAATCGAGCATCACATCTCCTGTCATGGGGTCCGTGCCGTCCGAGTGGGGGCGGTGCGGTGCGCCGACCAGGGTAGGTCGGGGGCGCTCCGGGGCGGCTTGCCGTGTGGGCGGGCTCGACCGGCGCCCGAGCCGCGTTCGAGCGGCGTGTCGGCGCGCCCGCGTCCGCGCAGGTCCGGGCGGTCCCTGAACTATCAGCTCTGAGAGTGGCGTACCGCGAACGGCGGCGACAGCATGGGGGCCGTCCGGAGTCCGCGGTCGGATCGCGCGGACGTGTGCGAATACCGAGGTGGCCACAGTGAGTACCGTGCTTCTCCTGAACGGACCCAATCTGGGAATTCTGGGACGGCGTGAGCCGGAGATATACGGCACCGATACGCTGGCCGATATCGAGGCGGCGGTCGCCGAGGAAATAGCCGTCCGGGGCTGGGAAGTGCTGTCCGTGCAGCACGATTCGGAAGGGGATCTCGTCGGCGCCCTGCACCGGCACAGCGACAACACCGTCGGTGCCATCGTCAACCCCGGTGCCCTGATGATCGCCGGCTGGAGTCTGCGCGACGCGCTCGCCAGCTACGCACCGCCGTGGATCGAGGTCCACCTCAGCAACGTATGGGCCCGCGAACAGTTCCGGCACGAGTCGGTGATCGCACCGCTGGCCAGCGGCGTCGTGGTCGGCCTCGGAGCCTTTGGATACCGGCTGGCCGCCCAGGCCCTCCTGCACCTGTCCGGTGGCGCTACGCCGCCGTCAGCATCAGCGCCGTCATCAGGCAACGGGCCTGCACGTTGAGGTAGTTGCCGTGCCGCAGCAGCTCGTGCGCCTGCGGTACCGACACCCAGCAGAAGTCCGCCGGCGGGTCCACGGGATGCGCCGCGTCCACCTCGACGATCAGATTGCGCGTCACCGCGTGGTGGAAGCGACCGCCCTCCTCGGACTGCTCGGTGTCGAACAGCACCCGTCCGGAGCGCGGATCGAGCAGGGTCTCCAGGAACTCGGGGCGGCGCGCGCCCCGTTCGTGCAGATGGCGCGTCGAGCACTGCACCGTGGGCCCGAACTCGGCCACGTTCAGGCTGCCCGCCTCCACCCGGGCCCGCAGCAGCACGTGCGGCATCTCCCCGAAGCGCCGCACGAGCAGCCCGGCGAGCCCCGCCTCCGGGGCGAGCAGCGGCTGGGACCAGCGGGCCACCTCGCGGGCCTGCGCCTCCACGCTCACCCCGAGCACCGTGAAGTGCCGGCCGTCACGCCGCCCGATGCCGTCCGGGGTCCGCCGCCACGGGCCCGCGGCACCCTCAAGGACTTTACGCAACGGCAGCTGCTCCTGCGTCAGTTCGTACCGGAACCGGGCATCGGCCAGCACCGACAGCACCCCGGCGAACGAGTGCAGCGCGTCGTCCGGGTCCGCGGGCGCCGACAGCTCGCCGCGGCCCGCGAGCAACTGCCACGGCAGCGTCGACAGGACCGTACGGCTGTCCATGTTCAGCAGATGGTCGCGGAGGAGCAGCGCGCCGACCCGGCGCAGCGACAGCCAGCGGAACCCGTCGAGCGCCGGCACGTCGTCGTCCGTCATGACGACCACGTTGCGGTTGCGCTTGTGCAGGAACCACCAGCCCTGCTCGGACTGGAGCGAGTCGGCGAGCACCCGCCCGCCACGCCGGTCCCCGGTGAAGTACTCCGTGTACGGCACGGGGCGGCCCCGGTGCACCCCCGTGAAGTTGCTGCGGGTCGCCTGCACCGTCGGCGACAGCTGTAGCCCGTTGAGGTTGCCCGGCTCCATCTTGGCCTGGAGCAGGCAGTGCACCTCGCCGTCGAACTCCTTGAGCAGAACGCCGAGCAGCCCCACCTCGCGCTGCACGATGACGGGCTGCGTCCAGCTCTGCGGCCGCTGCCCCCCGGCGCCGAAGTCGGTCGTGGCACGCAGCCCGGAGACGGAGAAGAACCGGCCGGAGGAGTGCACCAGGTCGCCGGTGTCCCGGCAGAAGCGCCAGCCGGGCAACGTGTCGAGCGGCGTGCGCCGGACAGCCCAGTGATGCCTGCGGCGCTGCTCGTCCAGCCACCGGTCGAAGGAGGCGTCCCCCAGCTCGGCGAGGGGCGGTGGGGTCTTCGATGAGGCCATGCGGGCATGCTCCGGGGCTCCGGTCGAGCCCCGCTCGACGACGGCACGCGGCCCCGTCGAGGCAGCCGCCAGGACCTGCGCGCTCCGGGGAGCGTCAAGCCCTCCTTGAGGCATCACCAGCACACTCGCGGAGTATGAAGGCGCTCATACTGTCAGGGGGGACGGGGTCCCGGCTCCGCCCCTTCACCCACTCGACCGCCAAACAACTGCTGCCCGTGGCCAACAAACCCGTTCTCGCGCACTGTCTGGAGAACATCCGCGACGCGGGCGTCACCGAGGCGGCCGTCATCGTCGGCACCCACGCCGCGGAGATCTCCCAGGTGGTCGGTGACGGTTCCGCGTTCGGTCTCCACCTCACCTATCTGCACCAGGACCATCCGCGCGGGCTCGCCCACTGCGTCCAGCTCGCGGCCGACTTCCTCGGCGACGACGACTTCGTCATGTACCTGGCCGACAACGTGCTCGCGGACGGCATCACGGAGGCGGCCGACGCCTTCACCGCGGGCCCCGCCGACGCGCTGCTCCTCGTGCAGCCGGTCGCCGACCCACGCGCCTACGGGGTGGCCGAGGTCGGCGCCGACGGCCGGGTGCACCGGCTGGTCGAGAAGCCCGCCGAGCCCGCCAGCGACCTCGCCGTGCTCGGCGTCTACTTCTTCACCTCCCGGATCCACCGGGCGGTCGCGGGGCTGCGCCCCAGCGCCCGCGGCGAACTGGAGATCACCGACGCCATCCAGCGCCTCGCCGACGACGACGCGCTGGTGCGCGCCGCACGCTACGACGGCTACTGGAAGGACACCGGCCAGGCCGAGGACCTGCTCGACTGCAACCGGGAGCTGCTCGGCCGGTTCACCGGGCCCGCCGTGCACGGGGACGTCGACGCCGGCACGACCCTGAGCGGCCCGGTCGTCGTCGAGGCCGGAGCCCGGGTCCGCGGCAGCCACCTCGTGGGGCCGCTGGTGATCGCCGCCGGGAGCACCGTGACCGACTGCACCGTCGGCCCGTACGTCTCCGTCGGCCGCGACTGCGTCCTGCGGCGCTCCGCCGTCGCCGACTCGATCCTCCTGGAGGGCGCGGCCGTCGACGGCGTCCCCGCCCTCTACCACTCGATCATCGGCCGCTGGGCCCGGATCGGCCGCTCCGCCGCCGGGCACCAGCTGCTCGTCGGCGACCACGCCAACGCGGAGGTGGCGGCGTGACGTAGCGCGTGTCCGGCGTTTCTCGAGCGTGCCTCGTGCGCCACCGTGGGCGCACTCCACCGGTCCACGTCCCCGGCCCGAGCGGCCGTGGAGAGAGTGGCACCGCCGTGCCACCGTCCGCCCGTCGCACCGCACCCCTCCCACCAGACCTCTGGAGAGCCATGTCCCGTCGCCTGTTCACCTCGGAGTCCGTGACCGAGGGCCACCCCGACAAGATCGCCGACCAGATCAGCGACACCATCCTCGACGCGCTGCTGAGCCAGGACCCCACGTCGCGCGTCGCCGTGGAGACCCTCATCACCACCGGCCAGGTGCACGTGGCCGGCGAGGTCACCACGAAGGCGTACGCGCCGATCGCGCAGCTCGTGCGCGACAAGATCCTGGAGATCGGCTACGACTCCTCCAGCAAGGGCTTCGACGGCGCCTCCTGCGGTGTCTCGGTCTCCATCGGCGCACAGTCCCCTGACATCGCGCAGGGCGTCGACACGGCGTACGAGAACCGGGTCGAGGGCGATGACGACGAGCTCGACAAGCAGGGCGCCGGCGACCAGGGCCTGATGTTCGGCTACGCCAGCAACGAGACCCCGAACCTGATGCCGCTGCCGATCGAGCTGGCGCACCGCCTCGCGCGCCGCCTGAGCGAGGTCCGCAAAGACGGCACCGTCCCCTACCTGCGTCCGGACGGCAAGACCCAGGTCACCATCGAGTACGAGGGCAGCCGCCCGGTCCGGCTCGACACGGTCGTGGTCTCCTCGCAGCACGCGAGCGACATCGACCTGGGCTCGCTGCTGACGCCCGACATCCAGGAGCACGTCGTGGAGCACGTCCTCGCGCAGCTCGCGCAGGACGGCATCAAGCTGGAGACCGAGGGCTACCGCCTCCTGGTCAACCCGACAGGCCGCTTCGAGATCGGCGGCCCGATGGGCGACGCAGGACTGACCGGCCGCAAGATCATCATTGACACGTACGGGGGCTACGCCCGGCACGGCGGCGGCGCCTTCTCCGGCAAGGACCCGTCCAAGGTGGACCGCAGTGCCGCGTACGCGATGCGCTGGGTCGCCAAGAACGTGGTGGCCGCCGAGCTCGCCAGGCGCTGCGAGGTCCAGGTCGCCTACGCCATCGGCAAGGCCGAGCCGGTCGGCCTGTTCGTCGAGACGTTCGGCACCGCGGCCGTCCCGCAGGCCGCCATCGAGCGGGCCATCTCCGAGGTCTTCGACCTGCGCCCGGCCGCCATCATCCGCGACCTCGACCTGCTCCGCCCGATCTACTCCCAGACCGCCGCCTACGGCCACTTCGGCCGCGAACTGCCCGACTTCACCTGGGAGCGGACCGACCGCGCCGAGCGCCTCAAGGCCGCCGCCGGACTCTGACCCGCCCTCCACCGACCGACGGCCGGCCGCAGACCCGGCCGGTCGACCGAAGGGCCCCTGCCCGGCCCACGCACCCAACGGGAGTGCTCACGTGCGTATCGCGGTGTCCGGCTCGATCGCCACGGACCATCTGACGGTGTTCCCCGGCAGATTCACGGACCAGCTGATCCCCGGCCAACTGGACCATGTCTCCCTGTCGTTCCTCGTCGACGACCTCGAAGTCAGGCGGGGCGGCGTCGCCGCCAACATCGCCTTCGGACTCGGAGGCCTCGGCCTCGCGCCGCTCCTGATCGGCGCGGTCGGCACCGACTTCGGACCGTACGAGGTCTGGCTCAAGGAGCACGGCGTCGACACCGGCGGCGTCCTGGTCTCCGGCGAACGGCAGACCGCCCGGTTCATGTGCACCACCGACCAGGACGCCAACCAGATCGCCTCGTTCTACGCGGGCGCCATGGTCGAGGCACGCGACATCGACCTGACCGCCCTCGTCGGGGACGGCCCGGCCGCACCGGGCCCCCGGCCCGACCTGGTGCTGATCGCGCCCGACGACCCCGAGGCGATGATCCGCCGCACCCGGCAGTGCCGGGGCCTCGGCCTCCCGTTCGCCGCGGACCCCTCGCAGCAGCTCGCCCGCCTCAACGGCCAGCAGGTGCGTGACCTCGTGGACGGCGCCCGCTGGCTCTTCACCAACGAGTACGAGGCCGCCCTGTTGCTCGAACGCACCGGCTGGACCCGCGCCGAGGTGCTCGGCCGGGTCGGCACCTGGGTCACCACGCTCGGCGGCGACGGCGCCCGCGCGGACCGCGCCGACGGTACCTCCCTGCGCGTGCCCGCCGTGCCCGGCGTCCCGGTCGCCGACCCGACCGGCGTCGGCGACGCGTTCCGGGCCGGGTTCCTCGCCGCCACCGCCCGGGGCCTGGGTCTGACGGCCGCGGCACGGCTCGGCTGCGCGGTCGCGGCGGAGGCGATCCGCACCGTCGGCTCCCAGTCCTACGACGCCGCCACCGGCCGGCTCCTCACCAACCTCACGGCCGCGTACGGAGCCGACGCCGCCGCGGAGATCGCCCCCCACCTGGCGGCCGCGACCCGCGAGGGCGGCGACGGCTCGTGAGCGCCTCTTCGGACGCCCTCCGCGAAGCCCTCGCCACCCGTGTCGTGGTGGCTGACGGTGCGATGGGCACCATGCTCCAGGAGCAGGACCCGAGTCTCGACGACTTCGAGCAGCTGGAGGGCTGCAACGAGGTCCTGAACGTCACGCGTCCCGACATCGTGCGCTCGGTGCATGAGGCTTATTTCGCGGTCGGCGTGGACTGTGTGGAGACCAATACGTTCGGCGCCAACCATGCGGCGCTTGGCGAGTACGACATCGCGGATCGGGTCTTCGAACTGTCGGAGTCCGGTGCGCGGGTGGCGCGTGAGGTCGCTGACGCGTTCACCGCCGCCACCGGGCAGCAGCGCTGGGTGCTGGGTTCGATGGGTCCTGGCACGAAGCTGCCCACCCTGGGCCACGCCCCCTACACGGTCCTGCGTGATGCCTACCAGCGCAATGCGGAGGGGCTGATCGCGGGTGGCGCGGATGCGCTGCTGGTCGAGACGACGCAGGACCTGCTCCAGACGAAGGCGTCGGTGATCGGTGCCCGCCGGGCGCTGGAGGCGACGGGCACGAACCTGCCGGTGATCTGTTCGGTGACGGTCGAGACGACCGGCACGATGCTGCTCGGGTCGGAGATCGGTGCGGCGCTGACGGCCCTTGAGCCCCTCGGTATCGACATGATCGGCTTGAACTGTGCGACGGGTCCGGCGGAGATGAGCGAGCATCTGCGCTATCTCTCGCGGCATTCGCGTATCCCGATCTCGGCGATGCCGAACGCGGGTCTTCCGGTGCTGACGAAGGACGGGGCGCACTATCCGCTCTCCGCCGGGGAGCTGGCGGATGCGCAGGAGACGTTCGTGCGCGAGTACGGGCTGTCGCTGGTGGGCGGCTGCTGTGGCACGACGCCGGAGCATCTGCGCCAGGTCGTGGAGCGGGTGCGGGGCACGGAGCCGACCCGGCGTGAGCCGCGCCCGGAGCCGGGCGCCGCCTCCCTGTACCAGACGGTCCCGTTCCGGCAGGACACCGCCTATATGGCGATCGGTGAGCGGACGAACGCCAACGGGTCGAGGAAGTTCCGCGAGGCGATGCTGGAGGGCCGCTGGGACGACTGTGTGGAGATGGCGCGGGAGCAGATCCGTGAGGGCGCGCACATGCTCGACCTGTGCGTGGACTATGTGGGGCGTGATGGGGCGGCTGACATGGCCGAGCTGGCGGGCCGGTTCGCCACCGCCTCGACGCTGCCGATCGTGCTGGATTCCACCGAGGTCCCGGTGCTGCGGGCGGGGTTGGAGAAGCTGGGTGGGCGTGCGGTGCTCAATTCGGTGAACTACGAGGACGGGGATGGGCCTGAGTCCCGGTTCGCGAAGGTCACCGAGCTGGCGCGGGAGCACGGTGCGGCGCTGATCGCGCTGACCATCGATGAGGAGGGTCAGGCCCGCACGGTCGCGCACAAGGTGGCCATCGCGGAGCGTCTGATCGAGGACCTGACGACGAATTATGGGATTCATGAGGCGGACATCCTCATCGACTGCCTGACCTTCACGATCTGTACGGGCCAGGAGGAGTCCCGCAAGGACGGCATCGCCACGATCGAGGCGATCCGCGAGCTGAAGAAGCGCCGGCCCGCCGTCCAGACCACCCTCGGCCTGTCCAACATCTCCTTCGGTCTGAACCCGGCCGCGCGCATCGTTTTGAACTCCGTGTTCCTGGATGAGTGTGTGAAGGCGGGCCTGGACTCGGCGATCGTGCACGCCTCGAAGATCCTGCCGATCGCGCGCTTCGACGAGGAGCAGGTGACCACGGCCCTCGACCTGATCTACGACCGGCGCAGCGAGGGCTATGACCCGTTGCAGAAGCTGATGGCGCTCTTCGAGGGCGCCACGGCGAAGTCGCTGAAGGCGGGCAAGGCGGAGGAGCTGGCGGCGCTGCCGCTGGAGGAGCGGCTCAAGGCGCGGATCATCGACGGTGAGAAGAACGGCCTCGACCAGGACCTCGAAGAAGCCCTCACGACGCGTCCGGCGCTGGAGATCGTCAATGACACGCTGCTGGCCGGTATGAAGGTGGTCGGTGAGCTGTTCGGCTCGGGCCAGATGCAGTTGCCGTTCGTGCTGCAGTCCGCCGAGGTGATGAAGAACGCGGTGGCCTATCTGGAGCCGCACATGGAGAAGTCGGACGCGGAGGGCAAGGGCACCATCGTGCTCGCCACCGTCCGCGGTGACGTCCATGACATCGGCAAGAACCTCGTCGACATCATCTTGTCCAACAACGGCTACAACGTGGTCAACCTGGGCATCAAGCAGCCGGTCTCGGCGATCCTGGAAGCCGCCGAGGAACACAGGGCCGACGTCATCGGCATGTCGGGGCTCCTGGTCAAGTCCACGGTGATCATGAAGGAGAACCTCCAGGAGCTGAACCAGCGCAAGATGGCGGCCGACTTCCCCGTCATCCTCGGCGGCGCCGCCCTGACCCGCGCCTACGTCGAGCAGGACCTGCACGAGATCTACGAGGGCGAAGTCCGCTACGCCCG
Source organism: Streptomyces sp. NPDC030991 (assembly GCF_055571235.1). NCBI lineage: Bacteria > Bacillati > Actinomycetota > Actinomycetes > Kitasatosporales > Streptomycetaceae > Streptomyces > Streptomyces sp. NPDC030991. The sequence continues at coordinate 125,983 of NZ_JBVIFR010000010.1, read as the reverse complement.
GGACGCGTTCGAGGGCCTGCGCCTGATGGACGCCCTCATCGCGGTCAAACGCGGCGTCCCCGGCGCCACCCTCCCCGAACTCAAGAAACGCCGGGTGCCCCAGCGGGAGCCGGTCCTGGAGGAACCGCAGGACGTCGGCCGCTCCGACGTCGCCGTCGACAACCCGGTGCCCACCCCGCCCTTCCGAGGCACCCGCGTCGTCAAGGGCATCCAGCTCAAGGAGTACGCCTCCTGGCTCGACGAAGGCGCCCTGTTCAAGGGGCAGTGGGGGCTCAAGGGCGACACCATCGAGAGCGAGGGCCGGCCGCGGCTGCGGATGTGGCTCGACCGGCTGCGCACGGAGAACCTGCTGGAGGCGGCCGTGGTCCACGGCTACTTCCCGTGCGTGTCCAAGGGCGACGACCTGATCATCCTGGACGAGCAGGGCAACGAGCGGACCCGGTTCACCTTCCCGCGCCAGCGCCGCGGCCGGCGCCTGTGCCTGGCCGACTTCTTCCGCCCGGAGGAGTCGGGCGAGACCGACGTCGTCGGCCTCCAGGTCGTCACGATGGGCTCCAGGATCGGCGAGGCCACCGCCGAGCTGTTCGCCGCCGACTCCTACCGCGACTACCTCGAACTGCACGGCCTCTCCGTCCAGCTGGCCGAGGCCCTCGCCGAGTACTGGCACGCCCGCGTCCGCTCCGAACTCGGCATCGCCGGCAGCGACCCGTCCGCGATGGACGGCATGTTCCGCACCGAGTACCAGGGCTGCCGCTACTCGCTCGGCTACCCGGCCTGCCCGGACCTGGCGGACCGCGCCAAGATCGCCGAACTCCTCGGACCCGAGCGGATCGGCGTCCAGCTCTCCGAGGAGTTCCAGCTCCACCCCGAGCAGTCCACCGACGCCATCGTCGTCCACCACCCCGAGGCGAGCTACTTCAACGCGGGAGGCCGCGCATGACGACGTTCTCCTTCGAGTTCTTCCCGCCGAAGACGGCCAAGGGCGAACAGGCCCTGTGGCAGGCCGTCCGCCGTATCGAACCGCTCGCGCCCGACTTCGTGTCCGTCACCTACGGCGCGGGCGGCTCCTCGCGGGAGCGCACCATCGAGGTCACCAAGCGGATCGTGGCCGAGACGACCCTGCGCCCGGTGGCGCACCTCACGGCCGTCGGACACTCCGTGGCCGCGCTGCGCCGCATCATCGGCCAGTACGCGGACGCCGGAGTCCGCGATGTGCTCGTCCTGCGCGGCGACCCGCCCGGCGACCCGAAGGGGCCCTGGAACCCGCACCCGGACGGCTTCCGGCACGCCTACCAACTCGTCGAACTGGTCCGGTCGTTGGGGGATTTCACCATCGGCGTCGCGGCCTTCCCCGAGAAGCACCCGCGCTCCGCCGACTGGGACAGCGACATCCGGCACTTCGTGGCCAAGTGCCGCGCGGGCGCGGACTACGCCATCACCCAGATGTTCTTCGACGTGGAGGACTACCTGCGGCTGCGCGACCGCGTCGAGGCCGCGGGCTGCACGACGCCCATCATCCCGGAGATCATGCCCGCCACCGACGCCCGCCAGATCCGGCGCTTCGCCGAACTCTCCGACGCGGCCTTCCCCGCGGAGCTGGCGCAACGGCTCGAAGCCGCCCGCGAGCGGCCCGACGACGCGTACCGGATCGGTGTCGACCACGCCACCGCCATGGCGGAGCGGCTGCTCGCCGAGGGCGCCCCCGGCCTGCACTACATCACGCTCAACAAGTCCACCGCGGCCCCGGACATCCACCGCAACGTACTGAACAGCTCAAGGAGCCTCCATGTCAGCTGAGTCCACCGACTTCAAGGTCGCCGATCTCTCCCTCGCCGAGTTCGGCCGCAAGGAGATCACTCTCGCCGAGCACGAGATGCCCGGCCTGATGTCGCTCCGCGAGGAGTACGCCGCCACGCAGCCGCTCGCCGGGGCGCGTATCACCGGCTCTCTGCACATGACGGTCCAGACGGCCGTCCTCATCGAGACGCTCATCGCCCTGGGCGCCGAGGTCCGCTGGGTCTCCTGCAACATCTTCTCCACGCAGGACCACGCCGCCGCCGCCATCGCCGCCGCCGGCATCCCCGTCTTCGCCTGGAAGGGCGAGACGCTGGAGGAGTACTGGTGGTGCACCGAGCAGGCGCTGACCTGGCCGGGACAGTCCGGCCCGAACATGATCCTGGACGACGGCGGTGACGCCACCATGCTCGTCCACCTGGGGGTCGAGCGGCAGAAGACGGGCCGGCTGCCCGAGGCGTCCAACGAGGAACTGGCCGTCGTCCGCGGCCTGTTGGAGAGCAGCTCCCTCGACTGGACCGCCATCGCCGCGGAGATCCGTGGCGTGACGGAGGAGACCACGACGGGTGTGCACCGGCTGTACGAGATGCAGCGTGAGGGTTCGCTCCTCTTCCCCGCGATCAATGTGAACGACGCGGTGACGAAGTCGAAGTTCGACAACAAGTACGGCTGCCGTCATTCCCTGATCGATGGCATCAACCGTGCGACGGATGTTCTCATCGGTGGGAAGACCGCGTTGGTCTGTGGTTACGGCGATGTGGGCAAGGGCTGTGCGGAGTCGCTGCGCGGCCAGGGCGCCCGCGTCATCGTCACCGAGGTCGACCCGATCTGCGCGCTCCAGGCGGCGATGGACGGCTTCCAGGTCACGACGTTGGACGAGGTCGTGGACAAGGTCGACATCTTCGTCACGACGACCGGCAACAAGGACATCATCATGGCCTCGGACATGGCCAGGATGAAGCACCAGGCCATCGTCGGGAACATCGGCCACTTCGACAACGAGATCGACATGGCCGGCCTGGCCCAGATCCCCGGCATCGTCAAGGACGAGGTGAAGCCGCAGGTCCACACGTGGACGTTCCCCGACGGCAAGGTCCTGATCGTGCTGTCGGAGGGTCGTCTGCTGAACCTGGGCAACGCGACGGGCCACCCGTCGTTCGTGATGTCCAACTCGTTCGCGGACCAGACGCTGGCCCAGATCGAGCTGTTCACGAAGCAGTCGGAGTACCCGACCGACGTCTACGTGCTGCCCAAGCACCTGGACGAGAAGGTCGCGCGCCTGCACCTGGACGCGCTCGGCGTGAAGCTGACCACGCTCCGCCCCGAGCAGGCCTCGTACATCGGTGTCGAGGTCGAGGGCCCGTACAAGCCGGACCACTACCGCTACTGACACGGAACACGTGACCGCCGGGGCCACGGGCCCCGGCGGTCACGTTCACGCGGCGACGGGCCGCTACAGCGCCGCCTCCAGCGCACGGGAGGCCGCGTAGTTCGGCAGGATGCCCGCCTCCAGCGCCTGCGCCAGCGTGGGCGCCGCGATGTCGCGCCCGGACATCACCGGCTCCACGCCGTCGAGCGTGAGCGGCAGGGCCAGCTCCGGGTCCAGCGGGGAGACGGCGAGCTCGTGCTCCGCCACGTACGGCCCGGACATGAGGTAGGTCATCGTCGTGTGGTCCTCCAGGGCGACGAACACATGGCCCACGCCGACCGGCAGATACGTGGACCGGAAGGTCTCCTCGCCGAGCTCGACCGTGTCCCACGTGCCGAAGGTGGGCGAGCCCACCCGCAGGTCGACGACGAAGTCCAGCGCCCGGCCGCGCCCGCACGTGACGTGCTTGGCCATGCCCGGCGGGGTCGCCGTGAAGTGGACACCGCGCACCACCCCGCGGCTCGACCGGCTCTGGCAGGTCTGGAAGACGGGGAAGTCGTGCCCGGTCGTCCCCGCGAACCGGGGTTGCTGGTACGTCGTCACGAACAGGCCGCGCCGGTCGGGGAAGACCTCGGGCGTGAACTCGTAGGCACCCTCGACGGCGAGTTCCCGGACGGTGGTGGGCGCGATCGCGCCGATGGGTCGCGTCGTCATCACAGCACCCCGCGGCCGGTCACTCGCCCCACTTCAGGTAGATGACCGGCGGCTCACGGCCGGGCAGCTGACGCAGCGGACCGCAGTCCAGGCCGAAGACCTCCCGCAGCGCGGTGGTCTCACCCGGCCACTTCGGGTGGGCCAGCTCGTCGAACGCGAGGATGCTCCCCTTGGTCAGGTGCGGCCGGATCGCCTCAAGGAGTTCCTTGGTGGGCTGGTGCAGATCCAGATCGAAGTAGGCCATGGCGATGACCGTCTCCGGGTTCTCCGCCAGGTACTGCGGAACGGTCTCGCGCACATCGCCCTGGACGACGAAGGAGCGCTGCGTGTGCCCGAACGGCTCGGACGCCTCGTGCGCGGCCAGCACCTCGCGCAGGTGGTCGACCTCGTTCTCCGGCACCGCGAACCGCCCGGCGACGGCGCTGGTGCTGACCTTGTCCACGTCCCCGATGTCGTCGGGGAAGCCGGTGAACGTGTCGAAGCCGATGATGCGCCGCAGCGAGTTGTACGGCTCGTAGATGCTGCGCAGGGCCGTGAGCGTGGCCAGGTGGCGGCCGTGCAGCACCCCGAACTCCATGATGGAGCCCGGGACCTCGGGCAGCATGCGGTAGAGCGCGTCCATGGAGAGCAGGTCGGCGAGCTGGTGCCGGCGCAGATAGACGGGCAGGTTGTCGATCAGGTACTCGGGCGGGATGGGGCTGTCGACGAGCAGCTTCGTGAGCCGTTCACGCGCGTCGCGTTCCTGGTCCGACTCGTGGGGGACGATGCGCGGGTCGGTGAATCCGTCCTTGGCCATGAGAGGGCCGTTCCTTTCGCCGGTGGGTCAGAAGAGCCGGAGCGCGGTCACGGCAACGCCGGTGTCCCCCGGGCGAGTTGGGGGTGATCGCTCCGTCGTACCGTCCCACGGGGGCGGTACGACGGAACAGCCGCGTCAGTCGCGGATGGAGCCGTTCTCCAGCCGCACTGTGCGCCCGGTGAAGCGCCGCTGGAGCATGCGGTCGTGGGAGACGACGACCAGTGCGCCCCGGTAGTGCGCCAGGGCCTCCTCCAGGTCCTCCACCAGCGCAGGGGACAGATGGTTCGTCGGCTCGTCGAGCACCAGCAGATCGACGGGGTCGCGCAGCAGGCGGGCCAGGGCGAGGCGGCGGCGCTGCCCGACGGAGAGCCCGGCCACCGAGGTCGCCAGGTCCGACGGCTTGAACAGCCCCAGGCCGAGCAGCACCCCGCGGTGCGCCTCCTCGTCGCCGGGCAGGCCCGCGCGGAACGCGTCCAGGAGGCTCAGGCCGGGCTCGGTGACCGGCGTCTCCTGCGGCAGCCAGCCGGTGCGCGCCGGACGCGTGCCCGTGCCCCGGTCCGGCTCCAGATCACCGACCAGCACCCGCAACAGGGTGGATTTTCCCGCCCCGTTGGGGCCGGTGATCAGGATGCGCTCGCCCGGCGCCACCTCGAAGTCCGGCACGTGCAGCCGCTGCCCCACCTCGACGTGATACAGCCCGGCGACCACCGGGGCGGCCGGGGCGTCACCGCCCTGGATCCGCGGCGCGAAACGCATCGGCTGGGGCGGGCGGGGGACCGGGTTCTCCTCCAGGCGGCGCAGCCGTTCCCTGGCGTTTCGCACGCGCGCGGAGATCTGCTTCTCCACACTGCGCTGATGCCGGCCGTTGGTCCGGTCGGTGTTGGCCCGGGGCCCGGCGGCCGCGTGGCTCGCCGCGGCGCGGGTCAGCTCGCGCTGGCGGGCCAGATCCTCCTTCCACTCCTGGTGCTGCTGCTCGCGGCGCAGCCGCAGGGCCTCCTTGGCCTTCAGATAGCCCGCGTAACCGCCGCTGTGGCGGTGGACCGTGTGCCCCTCGGCGTCCACGTCCCACAGCGCCGTGGCCACCCGCTCCAGGAAGACCCGGTCGTGGGAGACGACGAGGATGCTGCCGCGGTGGGACCGCAGGTGGTCCTCCAGCCACTCCAGGGCGGCCCGGTCCAGATGGTTGGTGGGCTCGTCGAGCAGCATCAGCTGCGGTGCGGCGGCGAGCACGCAGGCCAGGCCGAGACGGGCCTGCTCACCGCCGGACAGGCTGGCCAGCCGCCGGGCCGGGTCCACGGACGACAGGCCGAGACCGTGCATGGCGGCCTGCACCCGGGCGTCGGCCGCATAGCCGTCCCGGGCCTCGAACGCCTCCGTGAGATCGCCGTACTCGGCGAGCAGCGCGTCCAGCTCGCCGCCCTCCGCCTCGGCCATGGCCGTCTCGCAGCGGTGCAACGCCCGCTCTAGGGAGCGGAGTTCGGCCAGCGCGTGGTCGATGGCGTCCCGCACCGTGTCGTCGGGCGCCAGCTCGGGGGTCTGCGGGAGGTAGCCGGTGCCGCCCGGCGTACGCACCAGGACCCGGCCCTCGTCGGGCTTGTCCACCCCGGCGACCAGGCGCAGCAGGGTGGTCTTGCCCGATCCGTTCTCCCCGATGACGCCGATGCGCTCGCCGAGGGCCACGGACTGGTGCACCCCGTCCAGCAGGCGGCGGGGGCCGCGGGAGTGCCCGATGTCGTCGAGGACCACCTGGAATCCGCTTGCGGGGGAGTTCGCGGAAGAGCTCGTGGGGGAGTTCGTGAAAGAGGAGTCATGCATGGATTCGCACGCCGTTTCGTCCGTAGGCCAGAAGAGGTCGACCGAGGCGGGAGTACTGCTCGCACAGGTGCCGGGGGCAGGCATGACCGCAGGGCGCAGGACAAGATGCTGTCGCGAAAGGCCGGAGCGGCACTCGAGCGGCGGTGGAAGGCCGCTGGAGAAGCGGCACCCGCCATGCCTGGAACACCCGGGGCAGAACTGCCCGCGGGGACGGCGTCAGATGTAGTAGTAGCCTGCGGAGGCGAAAGTGAGAATCACACAGAAGATCTTAGCAGAACCCCTTTGCGCAGGTGAGGGGATATGCAGCGGGGAATCGGCCAAGTCCCGGTGATTTTCGGCTGCGCCGGGCGCGGTGGTGCGGAGGTGGTTAGTGTCGGTCCTTTCGCCGTAGCACCGAAAAGAGTCGTTCCTTATGTCCCGTCACCACATCGCGATGATCGGCAGCCCCATCGTCAGCCACGTCCTGCCCGGCATCGAGGTCATCCGTGAACTCGTCGCGCGCGGGCATCGCGTGACGTACGCCGACGATCCGGCCGTCGCCGACCTGATCACCGCCGCCGGTGCCGAGTTCGTCCCCGTCACCACCACGCTGCCCATCGCCGACAACAACTGGCCGACGGACCCGATCGCGGCGATGACCCTCTTCCTCGACGACGCGATCCAGGCGCTCCCGCAGCTGCGCGCCCACTACGACGAGGACCCCGCCGACCTCTACCTGTACGACATCGGGTCCTACGCGGGCCGCGCGCTCGCCGAGGCCCAGGGCCGCCCGCTCATCCAGCTCTCCCCCACCTTCGTGGCGTGGAAGGGCTACCAGGAGGAGATCGGCGACGTCCTGATGGGGCTGCCGGGCGCCGACGCGTACCGGCAGAAGTTCACCTCCTGGCTTGCCGGGTGCGGAGCGACCACGCTGGACGTCGACGGGTTCAGCGGCATGCCCGCCCGGTCCCTCGCGCTGATCACCAAGGCGATGCAGCCCAACGCCGACCGGGTCGACACCGACGTGGTGACCTTCGTCGGACCCTGCCTCGGTGACCGCTCCGACCAGGGCGGCTGGACCCGCCCGGCCGACGCGGGGAAGGTGCTGCTGGTCTCCCTCGGCTCCGCCTACACCCACCAGGTGGAGTTCTACCGGCAGTGCCTGGCGGCCTTCGGCGACCTGGACGGCTGGCACGTCGTCCTCCAGATCGGCCGGCAGACCGACGCCAAGGAGCTCGGGGAGATCCCGGCCAACGTCGAAGTGCACAACTGGGTGCCGCAGCTGGCGATCCTGGAGCAGGCCGACGCCTTCGTCACCCACGCCGGCATGGGCGGCAGCAGCGAGGGCCTCTACACCGGTGTGCCGATGATCGCCGTGCCGCAGGGCGCCGAACAGTTCGGCAACGCCGACCAGCTCGTCGCGCTGGGCGTGGCCCGGCGTATCGACACCGCCGACGCCACCGCCGAGACGCTGCGCACGGCGCTGCTGGAGCTCACAGGCGACCCGGAGGTCGGCCGCCGCTCCGCGGCGCTGCGTGCCGAACTGCTGGCCGAGGGCGGGACCCGGCGGGCCGCCGACCTCGTCGAGACGGCGCTGCGCTAGCCCGGGGGACGGCGGTGGACCGGATACGGGTGGGCGTGCTGGGCTGTGCGGACATCGCCTGGCGGCGCATGCTGCCCGCGCTCGCCGCCCACCCCTCGGTCGAGGTGGTCGCGGTCGGCAGCCGGGACGGGGCCAAGGCGGCCGCCTTCGCCCGGCGGTTCGGCGGCGATCCGGTGACCGGGTACGAGGCCGTGCTCGGCCGGTCCGACGTCGACGCCGTCTACATCCCGCTGCCGCCCGCGCTCACCGCCGACTGGACGGATCGCGCGCTGCGCGCGGACAAGCACGTCCTGTGCGAGAAGCCGATGACGGGCAGCGCCCGCCGGGCCACGGAGCTGCGGGGCCTCGCCCGCGCCCGCGGCCGGGCCCTGTTCGAGAACTACATGTTCCTGTGCCACCCCCAGCACCGGCTGGTCGACGAACTGCTCGCCGCGGACTCGATCGGCCGACTGCGCTCACTCAGCGCCGAATTCACCATCCCCGGCAAACCGGCCGACGACATCCGGCACCGCCGCGACCTGGACGGCGGCGCGCTCACCGGCGTCGGCGGCTACCCGCTGCGCACCGCCCTGCGCCACCTCGGGCCCGGCCTCGACGTGGCCGGCGCACACCTGAAGAGGGACCGGCACACCGGCGTCGACACCGGCGGTGCGGCGCTGCTCACGGCGCCCGACGGCACAGTGGCCCAGCTCGGCTTCGGCCTGGAGCACGCCTACCGCGGCCGGTACGAGCTCACCGGCTCGAAGGGGCGGATCATCGTGCCCCGCGCCTACACGCCGCCCGCCGACCACACGGCGGTGATCCACCTCGAACGGGACGGCTCCCGCGAGGAGTTGTCCGTCCCCCCGCACGACCAGTTCCGCTCCGTGGTGACGGCCTTCGTCGAAGGCGTCCGCACGGGCGCCCCGTCCCCGCTGACCGGCGAGGCGCTGGTGGAACAGGCCCGGCTGGTCGAGGCCGTCCGTGCCGTCGCGCGACGGGACACGACGGGCCGGCCGGTCAACCCGCCGTGACCGGTCGCCGCGCGACGGCCGCCACGGTGTCGTCGACGGCGCGGCGCAAGGACACCCCGGGCCGCCACCCCGTCACGTCCCGGAAGAGCGACGAGTCGACGTCGAGGTCACGGAAGTCACCGGTCTCGGCGTACTCGGGAGGCGCCACCGACACCACCGGCACGGGCGGCCGCCCCGTGTGCCGGGCCGCGCTGTCGGCGATGGCCCGGAACAGGTCGCCGAGCGCGACGACGTGGCCGCCCACCGCGCAGGCGCGGCCGTCGAGCGCCGTCGCGTGGTCGAGGCCGAGGGCGAAGGCACGGGCCGCGTCGGCCACGTCGAGGAACTCCCGCCGCACGGTGCCGTCGTGCCACAACGTGAGGGTCTCCCCTGACAGGGCCCGGCGCGCCATCGCGGGCCCCACCCCCGCCTCGCTGCCGACGGTGGTGGGCAGCCGCAGCGCGACGCCCCGGACGGCTCCCCGGGCCGCGGCGTCGAGCAGGAGCCGCTCCGCCGCGGCCTTGTGCCGGGCGTAGGCGCTGCGCTGCGGGCCCTCGCCGTCCGTCACCTGGTTGGTGCTGGCCAGGAGCACGGTCGGGGGCGGCCCTCCACCGGGCGCGGCCGCGCCCGCCGCGATCACCTCCCGCACCAGGCCCACGTTGACCCGCTCCGCCCGGGGATCCGACGCGGCGGACCGCCAGGAGCCCGCGCCCGCCATGTGCGCGACCAGATGGATCACCGCGTCGGCGCCGCGGACCGCGGCGGCCACGGCGCCCTCCTCGGTGAGGTCGGCCCGCACCGCCTCGGCCACCGCCCGGCCACCCGCAGGCAGCGCGAACGGGCCGCGGGCCACCGCGCGCAGCCGTATCCGACGGCCGGACAGCTCCCGCACCACGGCCGAACCGATGTATCCGGAGGCGCCGAGGACGACGACCAGGGGGCGCCGGGGAGTCCGCGGGCGGGCGGCGGTGGAAGGGCGGCCGGTCATGGCTGCTGCCTCTCGTCGTGGCTTCTCGGGGCGCCGGTACCGACCGCCCGCTCGAGGAGTACTCGTCCCCGGGTCCAGCGGGGGCGGCTGCGCATATGCGGGTCACGGGCGGCGCGGCACAATCGGCGACTGCCCGTCAATCGCTCTGGTGTCTGGGGGAGTTGTCCATGCGTGTGCTCATCTCGGCGTTCGCGCACACCTCGCATTTCCACGGCTTCGTGCCTCTCGCGGGGGCGCTGCGCGCCGCGGGGCACGACGTCCGCGTGGCCAGCCACCCCGGTTTCGCGGACGCGATCACCGGGGCCGGGCTGACCGCCGTGCCGGTGGGCGAGGACCACCGGCTGCTCGAAGTGATGCGGGAGAAGGGCGCGGAACTCCAGAAGTACTCCGCGGACATCGACCTGTCCCGGCCCGAAGTACGCGGCTGGGACTACCTGTTCAACCTCTACGACCTGTCCGTGCCCTCCTTCTACTCGGTCATCAACGACGAGTCGTTCGTCCGCGGCCTCGTCGACTACGCCCGCCAGTGGCAGCCGGACCTGGTGCTGTGGGAGCCGTACACCTTCGCCGGGGCGATCGCCGCCCGGGCGAGCGGCGCCGCCCACGCCCGGGTGCTGAGCGCCAGCGACCTGAACGCGCACTTCCGCCAGGAGTTCGTGAAGCGGCTCGGCGAACGGCCAGCGGGACAGCGCCCCGACCCGCTGCGCGACTGGCTGGCCGAGGCAGCAGAGCGCCACGGAGTCTCGTACGACGAGGAGTTGGTGACCGGCCAGTTCTCGGTCGACATGCTGCCTGAGCGGTTCAGGCTCGACCTCGCACTGCCGACGGTGGGCCTGCGGTACCTGCCGTACAACGGCCGGGCCGTCGTCCCGGAGTGGCTGAAGGAGCCCGCGCCGCGGCGGCGGGTCTGCGTGACGACCGGCTCGACCGGCAGCGGGTTCACCGCCGACCCGGAGGTCTTCCACCGCTACCTGACGGTCCTCGCGGAGGTCGACGCCGAACTCGTCGTCACCGCCGACGCCGCCGCCCTGGCCAAGGCAGGACCGCTGCCGGAGAACGTCCGGGTCGTCGACTTCGCCCCGATGGACGTCCTGCTCGAAAGCTGCTCCGCCGTCGTCCACCACGGCGGCAACGGCACCTGGTCGACGGCCCTCTACCACGGGGTTCCGCAGATCATGGTGCCGTACCTGTGGGACACCGTCCTGCGCGCGCAGCAGACGGCCGCCGCGGGCGCCGGGCTGCACCTGAAGGAGGGCGAGGTGAGCGCCGAGGACCTCCGCGACAGCGTGGCCCGGGTCCTCGGCGACCCCTCGTTCCGCGACCGGGCCCGCGCGCTGCGCGCCGAGGCCCGCGCCGAGCCCAGCCCGCAGGCCGTGGTGGCCGCCCTGGAGGAGCGGGTGGCCGCCCGCTGAACCGGCCGCGGCGCGCTCACCCCCCGGTGCCCGCGCCCAGCAGGCCCCGGTGCGCCCCCCAGCCGTCGGCGATGTCCTGCTCCATCTGGTTCAGGCGGGCGGTCACGGCCTGGTCGAAACCGTCGAGGAAGTACTCGTCGCCGGGCCGCGGCTCGATGTGCGGATGGCGCTCGACGAACGTGCGGACCACGTCGTGCAGGCTCGTCCCCGGCGTGACGCGCCCGGCGATGTACCGCTGGGCGCCCGCCAGTTCGGGGAACCCCGACTCGCGGTACAGGTAGACGTCGCCCAGCAGGTCGACCTGGACCGCGACCTGCGCGTGCGCCCCGCCGCGCATGGTCTGCGGGGTGATGCGCAGCAGCTTGGTGTCCACCCCGCTGCGCAGGCTCTCCAGGGCGTACCCGAGGTCGATGTGGAGGGCGGGGGTCCGCTCGCCCGCGTACGCGGTGAAGTCCCGCAGCGCGTCCCGCAGCCGGGCGCGCTCCGCGGCGGCGAGCGCGCCGTCCGCACGGCCGCTGTAGTCCTCGCGCACCGTCACGAAGTCCAGGGGGCGGTCCGGGGAGTGCTCGTTCAGGTCGGCCACGAAGTCCACGAGGTCCATGAGCCGGCCGGCCCGGCCCGGCAGCACGATGTAGTTGAGACCGAGCCGCAGCGGGGCGTCGCGCCGCGCCCGCTGCGCCATGAACGCGCCCAGGTTGGCGCTGACCCGCCCGAAGGCGCGCGGTTTGGTCGTGGTGGCCTCGTACTCGGTGTCGTCCAGGCCGTACAGCGAGGTGCGGATCGCGTGCAGCGACCACAGCCCCGGCTGGCGCTCCAGGGTCCGGTCGGTGAGGGCGAAGGCGTTGGTGTAGAGGGTCATGTCGAGCCCGCGTGCGCCGCCGCGCGCCGCCAGTTCACCGAGCCCGGGGTTGGTGAGCGGTTCGAGCCCGCCGGAGAAGTAGACCGTGGAGGGCTGGGTGTCGGGCACCTCGTCGATGACGGAGGCGAACATGGCGTTGCCGGCGTCCAGGGCGGACGCGTCGTAGCGCGCACCGGTGACGCGTACGCAGAAGTGGCAGCGGAACATGCAGGTCGGCCCGGGGTAGAGGCCGACGCTGTAGGGGAAGGCCGGACGCCCGTGCACGACCGCGTCGAGCGCGCCCGTCCGTTCCAGCGGCAGGATGGTGTTGGTCCAGTACTTCCCCTCCGGGCCCCGCTGGACGGCCGTGGCGAGCTCGGGGACGCGGCCGAAGTGGTCGAGCAGGGTCGCGAAGGCCGCCCGGTCCACGCCCAGCAGATGGCGGGCCTGCTCCAGGGTGGTGAACGGGTGGGAGCCGTACCGCACGGCCAGGTCGACCAGGTGCACTGCCCGCTCCCGGGCCCCTTCGCCGGTGTCGCCGAGGGATGCGAGACGGGTGCGCAGGGCGCGGATCGCCGCGGCGCGGTCCCCGCCGGGACGTGCCACGTTTTCGATCACCTGTGCGGGCGTGACCGCTTGGGCGGTGTCCACGAGAACAGTTACCTCCGGGTCGGGCTTCGGACCGATGGCGCTCATGCGGGCACTGCCTGCGCCCACATCGCCTCGATCTGCTCGCCGCGCTCCGCGGCGAGCCGGATGATGCTGCACACCCGGCGGATGTCCTCGAAGGACACCGAAGGACCGGTGGGCAGCGCGAGCACCTGCTCGGACAGGCGCTCGGTGTGCGGGAGCCGGAGCGGGGGATCGGTCCGGTAGGCGGGCATCAGATGGCAGGGCGGCGAGAAGTACAGCCGGGGGAAGACCTTCTCGGCCTGGAGCAGGGCCTGCAGCCGGTCGCGGGGCAGACCGGTGACGGCACGGTCGGTGAAGAGGATCAGATACTGGTGGTTGTTGCGCTCGTTCTCGTCGAAGTCGAGGACCTCGATGCCGGGGACGCCGCGCAGCTCCGAGCGGTAGAGGGCGTGGTTCTCCCGGTTGCGCTCACGGGTCCGCGCGAAGGCGTCGAGCGAGGTGAGGCCCATGGCGGCCGAGCACTCGCTCATCTTGGCGTTCATGCCGACGGCGGTGACCGACTTGTCGCGGTCGATGCCGAAGTTGCGCAGGGCCACGAGCCGTTCGGCCAGTTCGCCGTCGTCGGTGGTGACCGCGCCGCCCTCGAAGGCGTTGACCGTCTTGGTGGCGTGGAGGCTGAACACCTCCGCGTTCCCGAAGCCGCCGATCGGCCGGCCGCCGGTGGTGCAGCCGAAGGCGTGGGCCGCGTCGAAGAACAGTTTCAGCCCGTGCTCGGCGGCCAGTTTCTCCAGCTCGGTGACGGGCGCCGACCGGCCCCACAGATGGACGCCGAGGATGGCCCCGGTGGCGGGGGTGATGAGCTCCTGGACCCGCGCGGGGTCGAGGCAGCCGGTCACCGGGTCGACATCGCAGAAGACCGGTTCGAGCCCCACCCAGCTCGCCGCGTGCGGAGTCGCCGCGAAGGTCAGCGACGGCATGATGACCTGGCCGGTGACCCCGGAGGCCCGGAGCACCAGCTGGAGCGCGGCGGTGGCGTTGCACGTGGCGACGGCGTACCGCACACCGGCCAGGTCGGCGATGCGGCCCTCCAGCTCCGTGGTCAGCGGGCCGCCGTTGGTCAGCCAGTCGTTGTCCAGGGCCCATTCGAGACGGGCGAGGAACCGGGCCCGGTCGCCGACGGTGGGCATGCCCACCAGGAGCGGGCGCAGGAACGCCTCGGGCCCGCCGAAGAGCGCGAGGTCGGTGAGGGCACGCTTCACGAGGTCACCGCCGGCGGACGGGCAGTTCGAGCGGGCCCCGCATGAAGACGTGCCGCCACACGAGATCGGCGGCGGGAACGGCGAGCTCCAGGTCCGGGAAGCGCTTCAGCAGTACGTCGAAGAAGACCTCGGCCTCCGCTCTGGCGAGGGCGGCGCCCAGGCAGTAGTGGATGCCGTGGCCGAAGGTGAGGTGGCTGCCGTCGTCGCGGTCGACCCGGAAGGACTGCGGGTCGGTGAAGCGCGCCGGGTCGCGGTTGGCGGCGGCCAGGTTGATGAGGACCGTGCTCTGCGCGGCGATGGACTCCCCGCCGATCTCGACGGGCTCCAGGGTGTGCCGGCTCGTCATCTCGATCGGCGCCATGTAGCGCAGGATCTCCTCCACCGAGGACCCCGTCAGAGACTCGTCCGCGCGGAGGCGGGCGAGCTGGTCGGGGTGGGTCAGCAGGAGGAAGGAGCCCGTGCCGAGGACGTTGACCGTGGTCTCGATGCCGGCGACGAGCAGCAGGAACGCCGTCGAGATCAGTTCGTCCTCGGAGAGGCGGTCGCCGGAGTCGCGCAGTTCGACCAGGGCCGACAGCAGGTCGTCACCCGGCTCGTCGCGGCGGCGGCGGATCAGCGAGCGGATGCACTCGAAGAGGCCGCGGTAGGAGACGGCGTTGCGCTCGGCGAAGGCCGGGTCGCTCTCGACGACGTGCTGGGACCAGGTCTGGAAGTCCGCCCGGTCCGCCTCGGGCACGCCGAGCAGTTCACACATGACGGTGAGCGGCAGCGGGCGGGCGAGCGCGCCCACCAGGTCCCCGCCGCCGTCGGCGGCGAACTTCTCCACCAGGTCCTCGGCTATCTCGCGGATCCGCGGCCGCAGCGCGTTGACGCGCCGCATGGTGAACTCCCGGGAGACGAGCTTGCGCAGCCGCCCGTGGTCCGGCTCGTCGCTGCGGAACATGTTCCGCTGGAAGTACTCGACCAGGTCGGCCGGGATGCCGGTGGCGGCCGACAGGTCGATGTCCGACTGCTTCGTGGGGTCGTTGCTGAGCCGCGCGTCGCTCAGGGCGGCGCGGACGTCCTCGTACCGGTTCACGAGCCAGACGAAGGAGCCGTCGTAGAAGCGGACCTTGGTGACCGGACGCTGCTCCAGGATGTCCCGGTACGTCGCGTACTGGTCGGTGTGGAAGAGCTCGCCGCTCAGGTCGAGGACCTCGGGCAGGTGCGGCTGGTTCATGGTGTCCTTTCACCGGTGAGGGGCGCGGGGCGCCCGGCGGCCGGGTGGGGCGTGAGAGGTCCGCGGGGGCCGGCCGACGGGCGGCTCCAGCGGCGCATGGCGGGCAGTTCGACCCCGGTGTGCAGCAGCCAGGCGGCGGCCCAGCAGACGAGGAACAGCAGGATCGTCAGGCCGGTCAGCGCGGGCAGGCCCGGCCGGACGTCGTCCGGCAGCGCGGCGTGGAAGGCCGTCAGGATCATGTGGTGCACGAGGTAGAAGGCGAAGGAGAGTTCGCCGAGCCGCACCAGCCGCGGGCGGCGCGTCAGGGACGGCAGGCCCTCCCGGTCGCGGCAGGCGGCCGTGGGGATGAGCACGGCCAGCGGGAGGACGGTGGCGCTCACCATCGCCCACAGGTACGGCTTCTCGGTGACCATCGTGGCGACCCCGGCGACCGCGTAGCCGGCCACGCACAGGGCGGTGGCCAGCCTGACGCTGAGCAGCGGCCACATCCCTTCGCGTACGAGCAGGGCGAGCACGATGCCGAGCGCGAACTCCAGGAGCCGCACGGGAGGCAGCGTGTACACGAGCCAGAACTGCGTCATGCTGTAGCCCGCCAGCGGCGTCGGCTCCCCCGGCACCAGCCGGACCAGGTGCGGAACGGCCATGATCAGGCCCGCCAGGACGGCCGCGGCCGGCCACAGCCGGTGGAGCGGCAGCCGGCGCAGCCCCCGGTACAGGAACGGGAACAGCAGGTAGAAGAAGAGCTCGCAGGCGAGCGTCCACGAGATCGGGTTGACCGTCGCCGTGATGATCATGCCCGGGTCCCAGGCCTGAACGAGCAGCAGCGCGGCGGCAGTTGTCGACGCGGTCACCACGGTGCCGGTGACCCAGGCGAGGACGAGACCGGCCGACCAGGTCACGACGTGGCTCGGGTAGATCTTCACCAGCCGGCGCCGCCAGAACCGCCGCACCGTGTCGCCCGGCCGGGCCGCGTACGTCAGGACGAACCCGCTCAGCAGGAAGAAGAAGGAGACGCCGACCGGTCCGGCCGGGATCAGGAAGTAGGCCAGGTCGTGCGAGGCGGCGTCCGCCTGCGGGCTGAACTGGCTCAGCCCGTGGCAGAGGAAGACCAGGAGCGCGGCGAAGAACCTCAACCCGGTCAGCGACGGCAGCCGTTCGGCCGGACCAGGGGAAAGCGTGGGGGAATTTTGCGCGGGTAGCAAGGCTCACCGGCCCTTCAATTGATTTCCGCGGTCCGAGAGTTCAGGGATCCAGGCCGCCGTTCACGACCGGTCGAAATCACTTCCGGCCTTATCCTCGCGCACCCCGGTCGAGCTCAGCTACAGGGCAGCTTGAGGATTGATGTCCGGCCGCTGGGATTCGTCGGTCCAATCACCGAGCGGGCGGCTCTGACCTGCGAACTCCCTATATTGCACCGGGCTGGTGGAGCAAAGATCTCTTGGCTGGTGAAGACGGCTGGTGTACGTTCGACTGGCCGCCGATAAACGGTAGTCGACCGTTTATTGCGTACGGGGTCGATTGAATTCTCTGTGGCGCACGCACCCCGTCGGCCAGGTCTTGCAGAGGCCCACTCCCTGGTAATGCGCGGACGACTAGGAGTCAGGTGTGAACGGCAGTCCCCGTCACGGTAAGAAGAGTTCCGCAGCTGCCGCAGGGGCGGCCAGGCCCTGGGTCCTGTCGGGAGCGGACGACGGCGCGCTGCGGGCCTGGGCGCGCCGGCTCCTCGACCACCTGCACACCCGCCCGGACACCGGCGTCGACGCGTTCGGCGCCGCCCTCGCCCGCGGCGACCGGCGCCTGCCGCACCGGGCGGTCGTCGTCGGCACCACCCGCGACGAACTCCTCGACGGCCTGGCCGCCGTCGCCGACGGCGGCCCGCACCCCGCGGTCGCGCGCGGAACGGCCGCCGCCCCGGCACCCGTCACCTTCGTCTACCCGGGCCAGGGCTCCCAGTGGCCCGGCATGGCCACTGAACTCGTCGCCGGATCACCGGTGTTCGCGGACGCCGTCGCAACGTGCGCGGACGTCTTCGCCACCGAGTCCGGCTGGTCGCTGACCGAGGCGCTCGACACCGCCGCCGCCCCCGGCACCACCCCACGGGTCGAGATCGTGCAGCCCGCCCTCTACGCGGTGAGCGCCGCCCTCACCGAACTGTGGCGCTCCTTCGGCGTCCGGCCCGACGCCGTCGTCGGCCACAGCATGGGCGACCTCGCCGCCGCCCATGCCGCGGGGGGCGTGGAGATCCGGGACGGCGCCCGCGCGGTGGCGCGGTGGAGCAGGGAACTCATCCCCCTCGTCGGCAATGGCGACATGGCATCGGTCGACCTGCCCGCCGACGAGATCGCGCCGCGCCTCGCCTCCTGGGGACCGGACCTCGTCCTGGCCGGCGTCAACGGCCCGCGCTCGGTGCTGCTCGCCGGAGCCACGGAGCCGATCGGACGCTGCGTCGCACAGCTGACCGCCGAAGGGGTCCGCGCCCGGCTGATCGGCGTCTCGATGGCCGCGCACTCCCCGCAGATGGACCACGTCGCCGACGGACTGCGCGCGGCGCTCGACTGGTTCACGCCGGGCCCGGGCACCGTCCCCTTCTACTCCAGCCTCACCGGCGCCGTCGTCGACACCCGCGAACTGACGGCGGAGCACTGGTGCGCCAACTTCCGCGGCCGCGTGCAGTTCGAGCGCTCGGTGCGGGCCTGCGCCGCCGACCGTGCGGGCGTCTTCGTCGAAGTGAGCCCGCACCCCGTCCTCGCCGCCGCCGTGCGGCAGACCCTCGACGCGGCGGGCGCCGCGCACCCGGTGCTGCCCACGCTGCTCCGCGGCCAGGGTGGGCTCCGGCGCTTCCTGACCGCCGCGGCGGAGGCGTACACCCACGGCGTGGAGGTCGACTGGACAGCCGCCTATCCGGGCGTCGGGCAGGACCGGGGCGCCGAGCTGCCGGACCCGCCGGCCACCGGCGCGGAGCCCGGCACCCGGCCCGCCGAGACCTCCCGCCCGGGGCTTTTCGCGCCGGACGCGCCGGAGCACGAGGCACGGCAGCGGCTGGCCCGCCTGGTCGACGCCGAGACCGCCGCGGTGACCGGAGCGGTGACCGGAGCGGTGACCGGAGCGGGGGAGCGGGCCACGGACCGCTCGCTGACCTTCGCCGAACTCGGCCTCGACTCCGTCCTCGCGGTGCAGCTGCGCAACCGCCTCGCCGCCGCCATCGGCCAGGACATCGGCATCGCCACCCTCTTCGACCACCCCACCCCGCAGGCCCTCACCGACGCGCTGTACGACCTGCTGCGCCCGCGCGCGCGGCACCAGGAACCGGACGCGGACCCGGCCGCGGAGCAGCGGGACCCGGCAGCGGGCCACCCGGCGGACGAGCCCATCGCGGTCGTCGCCATGGCGGTGCGGTTGCCCGGCGGCGTGCGTACCCCCGAGCAGTTCTGGGAGCTGCTCTCGGGCGGCCGGGACGCCGTGACGGGCCTGCCCACCAACCGCGGCTGGGACCTGGAGGCGCTCTGCCACCCCGACCCGCGGCGACTCGGTACGGTGCGCCAGCGCTCCGGCGGCTTCCTGCACGACGCCGACGGCTTCGACGCGGAATTCTTCGGCATCACGCCGCGCGAGGCGCTGGCCATGGACCCGCAGCAGCGCCTCCTCCTGGAGGTCAGCTGGGAGGCGCTCGAACGGGCCGGTATCTCCCCCGACGCGGTACGCGCCACCCCGACCGGCGTGTTCACCGGCGTCATCGCCCAGGAGTACGGCCCGCGCCTCGCCGACGGCGGCCCGGACGTCGGCGGCTACCTCGTCACCGGCACCACCACCAGCGTCGCCTCGGGGCGCGTCGCCTACACCCTGGGCCTGGAGGGGCCGGCCGTCACCGTGGACACGGCCTGCTCGTCCTCGCTCGTCGCCCTCCAGCTGGCCTGCCGCTCGCTGCGCGCGGGCGAGACCGACCTGGCGCTGGCCGGCGGCGCGACCGTGATGCCGACCCCCGGCATGCTGGTCGACTTCAGCCGGCTCGGCGCGCTCGCCCCCGACGGCCGGTGCAAGGCGTTCTCCGCCGACGCCGACGGCTTCGGGATGGCGGAGGGCGCGGGCGTACTCCTGCTGGAGCGGCTCTCCGACGCCCGCCGCCACGGCCACCCCGTCCTGGGGGTGATCCGCGCGGTCGCCGTCAACCAGGACGGCGCGAGCAACGGACTGTCCGCGCCCAACGGCCGCGCCCAGGCCCGGGTGATCCGGCAGGCGCTCGCCGAGGCCGGGCTCTCCCCGGCCGACGTCGACGCGGTCGAGGCGCACGGCACTGGCACCCGGCTCGGCGACCCGATCGAGGCCCGGGCCGTCATCGAGACGTACGGGGCCGGCCGCCCCGCCGGCCGGCCGCTGTGGCTGGGCTCGGCGAAGTCCAACGTCGGGCACACCCAGGCCGCCGCCGGCGTGACCGGCGTCATCAAGATGCTGCTCGCGATGCGCCACGGCACCGTGCCGCCGACCCTGCACGCCGCCCACCCCTCCACGGAGATCGACTGGTCGGGGGGCGCGGTGCGGCTGCCCGGCGAACCCGTGGCCTGGCCCGAGGGCCCGGGGCCCCGCCGGGCGGGCGTCTCGTCCTTCGGGATCAGCGGCACCAACGCGCACGCCATCATCGAGGCACCGCCGCGACCGGAGCCCGCCGTCGACGACCTGGGCGGCACCACGGTCGGCCCCGACCGGCGGCGCGAGCCCGTAGTGGCGCCGTGGACCCTCTCGGCGCACACCGGCGCAGCGCTGCGGACGCAGGCGGAGCGCCTCGCCGCACATCTGCGCCGGCACCCCGAACTCACCACCACCGACGTGGCGTTCTCGCTGGCCACCACCCGGGCGGCGGCCCGCCACCGGGCCGCGTTCGTACCGGCCGGGCGGACCGGGGCACTGACCGCGCTCGACGCGCTGGCCGCGGGCGCCCCCCAGGACGCCGACGCCGATACCGGCGCCGTCGTCGGCGCGGCCCGGCCGCAGCCCTCGCCCGTCTTCGTCTTCCCCGGCCAGGGCTGGCAGTGGGCGGGCATGGCGGTCCGTCTCCTCGACACCGAGCCGGTGTTCGCGCGCGCCCTTGAGGAGTGCGCCGCCGCTCTGGAGCCGCACCTGGACTTCCGCATCCTGCCGTTCCTGCGCGCGGAGGCCGCCGCCGCGGACGGCCGCCCCGACGCCGGACTCTCCACCGACCGCGTCGACGTGGTGCAGCCCGTCCTCTTCGCCGTGATGGTGTCGCTCGCCTCGCTGTGGCGGGCGCACGGCGTGGAACCGGCCGCGGTGATCGGGCACTCCCAGGGGGAGATCGCCGCCGCCTGCGTCGCCGGCGCGCTCTCCCTCGACGACGCGGCCCGCCTGGTGGCCGTCCGCAGCCGCGTCATCGCCGGGCTGCGCGGACACGGCGGCATGGCCGCGGTCGCCACCACCCCCGAAGACCTGACGCGCCGGCTCGCCCACTACGACGGCCGGCTGGAGACCGCCGCGCTGAACGGGCCGCGCTCCGTGGTCGTGGCGGGCCCCGGCGACGACCTGGACCACCTCCTCGCCGCCCTCGACGCGGAGGGCGTACGGGCCACGCGCCTGCCCGTCGACTACGCGTCGCACACCGCGCACATGGAGGAGGCGCGCGCCGCCCTGCACGAGGAACTGGGGCGGATCGAGCCGCTGCCCGGCGCCGTGCCCTTCTTCTCCACGGTGACCGGTGACTGGGCGCAGCCCGGGACGCTGGACCACGCGTACTGGTTCCGCAACCTGCGGCAGACCGTCCGGTTCGCCCCCGCCGTACACGCCCTGGTCGCCCAGGGCTACCGGGTCTTCGTCGAGGTCAGCGCCCACCCGGTGCTCACCACCGCCGTCGAGGAGAGCGGGCACGAGGCCGGCGCGGAGCTGACCACGGTGGCGACCGGGCGCCGCGGCCACGGAGGACCCGAGGACTTCGCCCGCGCCCTGGGAACGGCGTGGACCGCGGGCGCCCCGGTGCGCTGGGACTCCGTCTTCCTCGGCGTGCGGACGCGCCCGGTGCCGCTGCCCACCTCGGCCTTCCACCCGGAACGCTTCTGGTGGGAGCCCGCGCGGGACACGGACACCGCTCCCGGCGGGGCGGGGGACGACGCGGCCGACGCGCTGCGCTACCGCATCGACTGGCAGCGGGTGCCCGCCCCCGAGCCCTCCGCGGCGGGCCCGCGCACCTGGCTCCTCGTCCGCGACGACGGGGCCGCGCAGACGACCGCGCAGGCGGCGCGCGCCGCCCTGGAGGCGGCCGGTGCGACGGTGACGGACATCGTGCTCGACGCCGCGCCGACACGGGCGGACCTGGCCCGGACCCTGCGCGCCGCCGCCGGGGGAGCGGACCGCGTCGGAGTGCTCTCCCTGCTCGCCGTGGACGAGACCGGCGACGGGGACGAGAGCGGGAACAGGAACGAGAGCGGGAACAGGAACGAGACCGGCGACGGGAACGAGACCGGCGGCGGGGCCGGGGGAGAGGGAGACGGACGAGGCACGCCCCTGGGCCTGCCGTCGCTCGGCGGCACCGTCGTGCTCGCCCAGGCGTTCACCGACTCCGGACTCGACGGGGCGCTGTGGTGCCTCACCGAGGACGTCCAGGTCACCGCGGTCGACGAGCACCCGGCCGACCCCGCGCGGGAAGCCCTGTGGGGCCTTGGCCGGGTCATCGCCCTCGAACACCCCGGCCTGTGGGGCGGGTTGATCGACATACCCGCCGCGGCCACCGCCCCGATCGCCCAGCTGCTCGCCGGCGTGCTGACCGGCGGGAGCGGCGAGGACCAGGTCGCCCTGCGGGACGAGGGGCTGTTCGTACGCCGCTGGAGGCGGGCCGCGCCCCGCACCACGCCGACCACCTGGACCCCCACGGGTACGGCGCTGGTCACCGGCGGCACCGGCGGCATCGGCCGGCACGTCGCCCGGTGGCTCGCCCGCGCCGGCTGCCCGCACATCGTGCTCCTCAGCCGCAGCGGCCCCGACGCCCCGGGCGCCGGGGAACTGGCCGCCGAGATACGCGCGTCGGGCTCCGCCGTGACCCTCGCCGCCTGCGACATCACCGACCGCGACGCGCTGCGGACCCTGCTCGCGGAGCTGCCCGGCGACCAGCCGCTCACCTCGGTGTTCCACACCGCGGCCACGCTGGACGACGGCACCCTCGACACGCTGACCGGCGAGCGCATCGAGCGGGCCGGCCGCGCCAAGACCCTGGGCGCCCGCAATCTGCACGAACTCACCGCCGACGCGCCGCTGACCGCGTTCGTCCTCTTCTCCTCGTTCGCCTCCGCGTTCGGCGCACCGGGCCTCGGCGGCTACGCCCCGGGCAACGCCTACCTCGACGCTCTGGCCCGGCAGCGGCGCGCCGAGGGGCTGCCCGCGACATCGGTGGCCTGGGGGACCTGGGCAGGCAGCGGCATGGCGGAAGGCCCCGTCGCGGAGCGCTTCCGCCGCCACGGCGTCGTGGAGATGGCCCCCGAGGAGGCCCTCGAAGCCCTGCGGACCGCGCTGGACCGGGCGGAGGTCTGCCCAGTGATCATCGGGGTCGAGTGGGAACGCTTCCTGCTCGCGTACACCGCGCAGCGCCCCACCCGCCTCTTCGACGCGCTGCCCGAGGCCCGGGACGCACAGGACGCCGCACGCCGTGCGCACGGCGGGGAACGGAGCCCGCTCGGCGGCCTGGCGGAGCTGCCCGCCGCCGAGCGCGCGCGGGCGCTCCTGGACCTGGTGCGCCAGCACGCCGCGTCGGTCCTCGGCCACCGGGACCCGGCGCGGATCGACCCGGAACGGGCGTTCAAGGAACTGCACTTCGACTCGCTCGCCTCGGTGGAACTGCGCAACCGGCTCACCGCGGCGACCGGCCTGCGCCTGCCCGCGACCCTCGTCTACGACCACCCGCACGCGCGGGCCGTCGCCGCCCTCCTCGAAACCGAACTCTTCGGCGAGGTGGCGCCCCGGCCGGAGCCGCAAGCCGTGCTCGGTGCCGGTGGTGCGGGCAGCGGGGACGAGGGCGACCCGGTCGCGATCGTGGGGATGGCCTGCCGGTTCCCCGGCGGCGTCGACTCCCCCCAGGACCTGTGGGAGTTCCTCACCGCGCACGGCGACGCGTCGGCCGCGGCACCGGACGACCGGGGCTGGGAACGGCGCGGAGCGCCGGCCACCGGCGCGGGCCGCCCCCTGGGCAACTTCCTCGACTCGGCGGGCGACTTCGACCCGGCGTTCTTCGGGATCTCGCCGCGCGAGGCGCTGGCGATGGACCCGCAGCAGCGCCAGGTCCTTGAGGTCACCTGGGAGGCGTTCGAACGGGCGGGCATCCTGCCCGAGACCCTGCGCGGCACCGACACCGGCGTCTTCGTCGGCATGTCGCACCAGGGGTACGCGGCCGGGCCCGTGGAGGGCCGGGACGAGGTCGAGGGCTACCTGCTCACCGGCACCACCGCCAGCGTCACGTCGGGGCGGGTGGCGTATGTGCTGGGTCTTGAGGGTCCGGCGTTGACGGTGGACACGGCGTGTTCGTCGTCGTTGGTGGCGTTGCATCTGGCGGCGCGGTCGTTGCGGGACGGTGAGTCGTCGCTCGCGGTGGCGGGTGGTGTGTCGGTGATGGCGGGTCCTGAGGTGTTCACGGAGTTCGCCCGGCAGGGTGCGCTCGCCGCCGACGGACGGTGCAAGGCCTACTCCGAGCAGGCCGACGGCTTCGGCATGGGCGAGGGCGTGGGTCTGGTGGTGCTGGAGCGGCTCTCCGACGCCCGGCGCAACGGGCACCAAGTACTGGCCGTCCTGCGGGGGAGCGCGGTCAACCAGGACGGTGCGTCCAACGGCCTCTCCGCGCCCAGTGGACCGGCGCAGCAGCGGGTGATTCGCGGAGCGCTGGCGGCCGCGGACCTGTCCCCGGCCGATGTGGATGTGGTGGAGGGGCATGGCACGGGCACGGTGTTGGGTGATCCGATCGAGGCGCAGGCGTTGCTGGCGACGTACGGGCGTGATCGTGATCCTCAACGGCCTTTGTGGCTGGGGTCGTTGAAGTCGAATATCGGTCATGCGCAAGCGGCGGCGGGTGTGGCGGGTGTGATCAAGATGGTGTTGGCGTTGCGTCATGGTGTGCTTCCGGCGACGTTGCATGCGCAGGAGCCGTCGTCGCATGTGGAGTGGGCTTCGGGTGGGGTGGAGGTGTTGCGGCGGGCTCAGGCGTGGCCGCGGGTTGTGGGGCGTGTGCGTCGTGCGGGGGTGTCGGCGTTCGGGGTGAGTGGGACGAACGCGCATGTGATTGTGGAGGAGCCGCCTGCCGGGGTCGTGCCGGAGGTGGGTGTGGGTTCGGTGGGGGTGCTGGAGGCCGCGGGTGTGGTGCCGTTGGTGCTGTCCGCGCGGACGGAGACCGCCCTCACCGCCCAAGCCGGCAACGTAGCAACCTATGTGACGGCCCCTCAGTCGGACGCGCTGTCCGACGTGGCCCGTACGCTCACCGCGGCCCGGCAGAGCTTCGACCGGCGGGCCGTGGCCCTCGTACGGGACGTTGCGGACGCCGAAGGCACCCTGCGCGCTCTCGCCGAGGGCCGTCCCACCCCCCGCGCCTTCACGGGTGTCGGTGGTGGGGGGCGCCGGGTGGTGTGGGTGTTCCCGGGTCAGGGTTCGCAGTGGGTGGGGATGGGCCGGGGTCTGCTCGGTGTGCCGGTGTTCGCGGACGCGTTGGCGGAGTGTGATGCGGCGCTGGCGGAGGTGGCGGGGTTCTCGGTGGTGGATGTGGTGCGTGGGGTGGAGGGGGCGCCGTCGCTGGAGCGCGTCGAGGTGGTTCAGCCGGTGTTGTTCGCGGTGATGGTGTCGCTGGCCAGTTTGTGGCGGGCGTGTGGGGTGGAGCCGGATGCGGTGGTCGGGCATTCCCAGGGTGAGATCGCGGCGGCGTGTGTCGCGGGGGCCCTGTCGTTGCCGGACGCGGCGCGTGTGGTGGCTCTGCGGGCCCGCGCCCTCGCCGAACTCGCCGGTGACGGAGCCATGTTGTCGCTCCGCCTGGGCCGGGCGGAGGTGGCGGAGCTGCTGCGCTCCACCGCGGGCGGCACACTGGAGTTGGCCGCCGTCAACGGCCCCGGCTCCGTGGTGGTGGCCGGCGACCCCGACGCGGTGCACCGCCTCCACGAACACTGCGCCCGAGCGGGCATCGACGCGCGGGGGCTCCCCGTCGACTACGCCTCCCACACCTCCCACGTGGAGCGCCTGCGGGACGCGATCACCGGCCCGCTGTCCGGCATCGCTCCCCGGACGCCCGGCATCCCCCTCTACTCCACCCTGCGCGGCGCGTTCGCCGACGGCCCCGAACTGGACGCCACCCACTGGTACGAGAACCTGCGCCGCACCGTGGAGTTCGAGGCCGCGATCGGCGCGCTCGGCGCGGCAGGACACGACGCGTTCATCGAGGTCAGCCCGCACCCCGTGCTCAGCGCGAGCATGCAGGACACCCTCGGCGACAGCGCCACGGTGGTGGGCTCCGTCCGGCGCGGCGACGACACGCCCGAACGCTTCCTCGCCTCCCTCGCCGAGGCACACGTGAGCGGCGTCCCGGTGGACTGGCGGGCCGTGCACGGCGACGGCGGCGCGGCCGACCCGGCGGAGCTGCCCACCTACCCCTTCGACCACCAGCGCTTCTGGCTGCTGCCCGACGGCACCGGGCCCGCCCGCGCCGCCGACGGATGGCGCTACCGCGTCGGCTGGCAGGAGACCACCCCCGGCTCCGCGGGCCCGGCCGGACACTGGCTGCTCCTGCTGCCCGCCGCGACCGACGGCCACCGGGCCGAACCCGCCTGGCACACCGCCGCGGCCACCGCCCTCACCGAACACGGGGCCCTGCCCCACCCGGTCACCGTCCCGCTCGACGACCCGCACACCTCGGCCGCTGCCGTCCGCGACGCCCTCGCCCGCCGGGCCGGGCCCGGCCCGTACGCCGGAGTGCTCTCCCTGCTCGCCCTCGGGGAGACGGACGCCGGAGCCGAGGCCACCCTCGGGCTGCTGCGCGAACTGGCGGCGGCGGACATCGCCGCACCGGTCTGGCTGGCGACGAGCGGCGCGGTCGGCACCGGCCCGGACGACCCCGTGACCTGCCCGGCCGGGGCCCAGGTCTGGGGCCTCGGACAGAGCGCCGCACTCGAACGCGGCGCACGGCACACCGGGCTCGTGGACCTGCCGAAGGAAGCGACCGAAGACCAACGCGGGCTGCTGGCACGGGTGTTGACCGGAGCGGAGGATCAACTCGCCCTCCGGGGTGACGCGGTGTTCGCGCGGCGGCTGCTGCCCGCACCGCCGGACACGGCCCCCGCGTCGGACGCCCCCACAACGGTCGTGCCGCAGGGCACGATCCTCGTCACCGGCGGCACCGGTGGCCTAGGCGCGCTCACCGCACGGCGTCTCGCCGCCCGGGGCGCCCAGCACCTGGCCCTGGTCGGCCGCCGCGGCGAGGCGGCACCGGACGTGGCCCCGCTGGTCGCCGAACTCACCGCCCTGGGCGCCCACGTCACCGTCCACGCCTGCGACATCGGCGAGCGCGACGCGGTGACCGCCCTCGTCGAGGGGTTGCGCGCGGACGGCGCGACGGTCACCGGGGTCGTGCACGCGGCCGGACTGAACCAGCGGACCCTCCTGCGGGACATGACCCACGAGGAGTACCGGGAGGTCGTCGCCGCCAAGGTGCACGGCACGCGCCACCTCGCGGACGCCTGCCCCGACCTCAGCCTCTTCCTGCTCTTCTCCTCCGGCGCCGCCGTGTGGGGCAGCGCGGGCCAGGGCGCGTACGCCGCGGGCAACGCCTTCCTCGACGCCTTCGCCCGGCACCGCCGCGCCCAGGGCCTGGCCGCGACCTCCGTGGCCTGGGGACTGTGGGCGCACGGCGGCATGACGGACGACGAGCGGGCCGTCGCCCGCCTCCGCGACCAGGGCGTACGCCCCATGCCGGGCGATCGGGCGCTGGACGTCCTGGAGGCGGTGCTGGCCGGCGCCGAGACGGATGTGGTCGTCGCCGACGTCGACTGGCCGCGGTTCATGGAGACGTACACGGCCCTGAGGCCACGGCCGTTGCTCGACACGGTCACCGGAGCGCGGACCGCCGCACCCGGACCGCAGGCGGCGCGGGTGCCGCAGGCGGCGCGGCCGGGATCCGCTCTGCGCGAGCGGCTCGGCGGGCGGCCCTCCACCGAGCAGCATCATGAGCTGACCCACCTGGTGCGCTCGCACGCCGCCGCCGTCCTGGGCCACGAGGACACCCGCGCGGTCGCGGTGGACACCGCCTTCCGCGAGCTCGGCTTCGACTCGTTGGGCGCCGTACGGCTGCGCAAGAGCCTCGGCGAGGCCACCGGTCTCGCCCTGCCCTCGACCCTGATCTTCGACCACCCCAACGCCGCCGCGCTCGCGGACCACCTCCGGTCGGAACTGTTCCCGCGACAGGACGAGACCGAAGGCGCCGGGGACGCCGGGGGCGCCGAGGGCGCTGTCACGGCGGCGCTCGGCGGCCTCGACCGGCTGGAGAGACACCTCGTGCACGTGCCCGGGCCACGGCGTGCCGAACTGGCCCGGCACCTCGACCGCGTACTGACCGCCCTGCGGACCGGCCCCGGCCACGACGCCGGGCCCCGCACCCCGCCCGCCCAGGAGCCGGACCTAGCCGAGGCCGGATTCGACGAACTGCTCCAGGCCCTCGGGCGCGAGCTCGGCGACAACGGCCAGCCGACGGCGAACAGGTAAGGACACAACACGGTGACGAACGACAACGACAAGGTCGCTTCCTACCTGCGTCGGGCCACGCTCGACCTGCGCGCGGCCCGGCAGCGCATCCACGAGCTGGAGGCCGACCCGGTCGCGATCGTCGGCACGGCCTGCCGGCTGCCCGGCGGGATCGACACCCCCGGCGGCTTCTGGGACGTGCTCGCGGCGGGCGAGGAGCGCCTCTCCGGCTTCCCCGACGACCGCGGCTGGGACCTGGCGGGCCTCTACCACCCCGACCCCGACCACCCCGGCACGACCTATGTGCGCACAGGCGGTTTCCTGGAGCGCGCGGGCGACTTCGACGCCCCGTTCTTCGGCATTTCACCGCGCGAGGCGGCCGCCATGGACCCGCAGCAGCGCCTCCTGCTGGAGACGTGCTGGGAACTGGCCGAGAACACCGGCCTCGACCCGCACGCCCTGCGCGGCACGCGGACCGGTGTGTTCCTCGGCGTCGCCCGGCACGGCTACGGCGACGGCGGGAGCCCCGCCGGGGACGCCGAGGGGTACACGGTCACCGGGGTGGCGCCGTCGGTCGCGTCCGGCCGCATCGCGTACACCCTCGGGCTCGAAGGCCCCGCCATCACGCTGGACACCGCCTGCTCCTCCTCCCTCGTGGCCCTGCACCTGGCGGTGGCGTCGCTGCGCAGGGGCGAGTGCGAGGCGGCGATCGTGGGCGGCGCCGCCGTGATGGCCGGGCCCGAGGTGTTCGTCGACTTCGCCCGGCAGCGCGCCCTCGCCTCCGACGGCCGCTCCAAGGCGTTCGGCGCGGCGGCGGACGGCTTCGGCTTCGGCGAGGGCGTCGCGGTGCTCTTCCTCGAACGGCTGTCGGACGCCCACCGCAACGGGCACACCGTGCACGCCGTCGTCCGCGGCACCGGCATCAACCAGGACGGTGCCAGCAACGGCCTGTCCGCCCCCAGCAGGGCGGCCCAGCGCAAGGTCATCGAGCAGGCGCTGGCCAACGCGGGTCTCGCGCCCGGCGACGTCGACGCGGTCGAGGCGCACGGCACCGGCACCACCCTCGGCGACCCCATCGAGGCCCACGCCCTGCTCGACACCTACGGCCGGCACCGCGACACGCGACGGCCGCTGTGGCTGGGCTCGGCGAAGTCGAACATCGGCCACACCCAGGGCGCCGCCGGCGCGGTCGGCGTCCTCAAGATGGTCCTCGCCCTCCAGCACGAGCGGCTGCCCAGGACCCTGCACGCGGACGAGCCCTCGCCGCACGTCGACTGGTCGTCGGGCGCGGTCGCCCTCCTCGCCGAGGAGCGCGACTGGCCGCGCGGCGAACGGCCCCGGTACGCCGCCGTGTCGGCGTTCGGCATCAGCGGCACCAACGCCCACGTCATCCTCGGCGAGGCCCCCGAGCCCCCGGAGCCCGAGGACCCCACAGCGACGCCGCGGTCGGTGACCGGGCACGGCCCGGTGCCGCTCGTCGTCTCCGCGCGGACCGAGGAGGCGCTGCGCGCGCAGGCGCAGCGGCTGGCCGCCGTCGTCGCCGACGAGACCGTCCGACTGCCCGACCTGGGACTCTCGCTGGCCACGACCCGGGCCCGCCACGAACACCGCGCGGTGGTCCTGGCCGGCTCCCGGGAAGCGGCCCTGCGGGGGACGGACGAGGTGGCGGCCGGCCGGGCGCGCGTCGGGGGGACCGTCGAATCGGGCGGGCGCTCCGCCGTGTTCCTCTTCCCCGGCCAGGGCTCGCAGTGGGCGGGCATGGGCGCCGACCTGCTGGAGTGGTCCCCGGTCTTCGCCGAGACGATCCGGGCCTGCGACGCGGCGATGGCCCCCTGGCAGGACTGGTCGGTGGCCGCGGTGCTCCGCCAGGAGCCCGGCGCCCCCGGCCTCGACCGGGTCGACGTGGTGCAGCCCGCGCTGTTCGCGGTGATGGTGTCGCTGGCCGCGCTGTGGCGCTCGTACGGGGTGGAACCCGCGGCCGTGGCGGGGCATTCGCAGGGCGAGATCGCCGCGGCCCACGTCGCCGGGGTCCTCACCCTGGAGGACGCCGCCCGGCTGGTGGTCCTGCGCAGCCGGCTGCTGCGGTCGGTGGCCGGGCAGGGCGCGATGGCGGCCGTGGCGCTCGACGAGGCCGCCGTACGCGACCTGCTCGCCCCGCACGCGGGCGCCGTCGAGGTGGCCGCGGTCAACGGCCCCGCCTCCGTCGTCGTCTCCGGCGCCCCCGAGGCCGTACGCGCCGTCGTGGCGACCTGCGCCGCCCAAGGGGTGCGGGCCAGGGCCATCGACGTGGACTACGCCTCGCACTCCGCGCAGATGGAGCAGATACGCACCGAACTCGCGGACGCCGTAGGGGACTTGGTCGCCTCCCGCGCTCACGTCCCCTTCTACTCGACGGTGACCGGCCGCGCGATGGACGGCGAGGAGCTGGACGCCGGCTACTGGTACCGCAACCTGCGCGAGCCGGTGCGGCTGCACGACGTCGTCGGTCTCCTCGCCGCCGCGCACCACGACGCCTTCGTCGAGATCAGCCCGCACCCGGTGCTGGCCGCGACCGTCGAGGAGACGCTCGACGCGCGCGGGCGGGAGCCGGGCGAGGCCGTGGCCGTCGGCACCCTGCGGCGCGGCGCCCCCGGCCCGGAGGCGTTCCTCACCTCCGTGGCGAGCGCCCACGTCGCGGGCGTGGACGTGCGCTGGCAGCCCGCCTTCCCCGGCGCGCGGCGCGTCCCGCTGCCCACCTACCCCTTCCGGCGCAAGCGCTACTGGACGGCCGCCGCCACCCCGGCCCGCGGCGCCGGCGACGTGACGTACCGCGAGACCTGGAAACAGCTGGAGCCGCTGACACCGCTGCCCCAGTCGCCCGCCGCCGGGCCGGCCGAGGCGCAGGGGACCTGGCTGCTCGTCACCTCGGCCGCCGCCCCCGCCTGGGCCGCGCCGCTGGCCGCCGCGGTGCGCGCCCGCGGCGGCACACCCCTGGAATGCGTCCTCGGCCCGGGATCGAGCCGCGCCGAGACGGCCGCGGCCGTCACCGCCGCCGCGGCCGGTGCCGAGCTGCGGGGAGTGGTGTCGCTGCTCGCGGCGGACGAGTCGGACCACCGCGGCCTGGCGGGCGTGCCCGCCGGCGCCGTCGCCACCCTGACGCTCCTTCAGGCCCTCGGCGACGCGGGCGTCGACGCACCGTTGTGGTGCCTTACCCAGGGCGCCGTCCTGACCCCCGACGACGACGCCCCGGGGTCGTTCGCGCAGTCCGCCGTGCACGGCCTGGGCCGGGTCGCCGCCCTGGAGCTCGGGCAGCGCTGGGGCGGCCTCCTCGACCTGCCGTACGACGGTGTGGCCGCGCCGCTGCTCGCCCGGGTGCCCGGCATCCTGGCGGGCGGGCACCTTGGGGAGGACCAACTCGCCCTGCGCGCCACCGGGTTGTACGGGCGGCGCCTGGCCAGGGCGCACCTGCCGGCCGCGGCCGCCGGGCCCGGCCCCCGCCCGCACGGGACCGTGCTGGTCACCGGCGCGGACAGCCCGATCGGCGCACGGCTGGCCCGCTGGGCGGCCGACGACGGCGCGGACCACCTCGTCCTGGTGGGCGGGGCGGGGGAGGAGCTCCTCGACGCGCTGCGGGACAGCGGGACGGCGGTCACCTGCTGCGCCCCGGACGAGGACGCGATCCGGGCAGCCGTCGACGCCGCCCCGCACGAGGTCGGCACCGTTCTGCACGCCGCGACCCGGCTGGAGTTCGGGCCGCTCCTGGAGAGCGGCCCGGAGGACTTCGCCGCCACCGTGCACGCCAAGACCGGGCTCGCCCTCGCCCTGGCGCGGGTCCTCGAAGGACAGCCGGTGGCACAGGAGATCCACTGCTCCTCCGTGGCCGGCGTCTGGGGCGGTGCGGGCATGTCCGGATACGCGGCGGGCAGCGCCTGGCTCGACGCGTTCGCCGCGCACCGCAGGGCCCAGGGCCGGCCGAGCACCGCCGTGGCGTGGAGCCCGTGGGCCCTGCCCGCCGCGCCGGAGGCTGCCGGGCGCCCGGCGGCGCAGCGCGGACTGCGCGCCCTGACGGCCGACCGCGCCCTGACCGTCCTGCGCTCCGTACTGGACGCGGACGAGAGCGCCGTGGCCGTCTCCGACGTGGACTGGCCCGCCTTCGCCGCGGGTTACCGCGCCACCCGGCCGACCGCGCTGTTCGAGGAGATCGCCGAGGCGCGCGAGGCACCGGAGCCCGCCGCGACGGCCGCGGGGCAGGAGAGCGGACCGGCCGCCGAACTGGCCGCCCGGCTCGCCGCACTGCCCCCGGCCGAACAGGAGGACCTGCTGGTCGGCGTGGTCGGCGAGGCCACCGCCGCCGTACTCGGACACGACAGCGCCCAGGACGTCAACGGACGGCGGGCCTTCACCGAACTGGGCCTGGACTCACTGGGCACCGTGCAACTGCGCAAACGGCTCACCACCGCCACCGGCCTGCGACTGCCCGCCTCCCTGGTCTTCGACCACCCGACCATCACCCGCCTCGCCCGCCACCTGCTCGCGCTGCTGACCACCGGCGCCCGCCGCGAGAGCACCGCCCCGGCGACCGGCACCGCGCCCCTCACCGAGCAGGAGCCGATCGCCGTCGTCGGCATGGGCTGCCGCTTCCCCGGCGGCATCGGTTCGCCCGAAGAACTGTGGCGGGCCGTCGCCGACGGCCTCGACCTCACGGGCGCCCTGCCCCGGGACCGCGGCTGGGACCTGGAGTCCCTCGTCCACCCCGACCCCGACCACCCCGGCACCAGCTACGCCGACCGCGGCGGCTTCCTCACCGACGCGGCGGGCTTCGACGCGGAGTTCTTCGGCATCACCCCGCGCGAGGCCCTCGCCATGGACCCCCAGCAGCGGCTGATGCTGGAGGTCGCCTGGGAGGCCGTGGAGCGCGGCGGCATCGACCCGGAGCTGCTGCGCGGCAGCCGCGTCGGCGTCTTCGTGGGCTCCAACGGCCAGTCGTACATGCCGCTGCTGCAGAGCGAGGCCGCCCGCGTCGAGGGCTACCAAGGACTCGGCAACTCGGCCAGCGTGCTCTCCGGACGACTCGCCTACGTCT
Source organism: Streptomyces sp. NPDC030991 (assembly GCF_055571235.1). Taxonomy (NCBI): domain Bacteria; kingdom Bacillati; phylum Actinomycetota; class Actinomycetes; order Kitasatosporales; family Streptomycetaceae; genus Streptomyces; species Streptomyces sp. NPDC030991. Next base: position 92,817 of record NZ_JBVIFR010000010.1, on the reverse strand, counting down.
TCGGCTGGCAGGGCCCCGCGCTGACCGTCGACACGGCGTGCTCCTCGTCCCTGGTCGGCATCCACCTGGCGATGCGTGCGCTGCGCGGCGGCGAATGCGCCATGGCGCTGGCCGGCGGGGTCACCGTGATCTCCGACCCCTACACGTTCGTGGACTTCAGCAGGCAGCGCGGGCTCGCCGCCGACGGGCGGTGCAAGCCGTTCGCGGCGGGTGCGGACGGCTTCGGCCTCGCCGAGGGCGCGGGCGCGCTGCTCCTCGAACCCCTCTCCCGGGCCCTGGAGTCGGGGCACCCCGTGCTCGCCGTGCTGCGCGGCAGCGCCGTCAACCAGGACGGCGCGAGCAACGGCCTCGCCGCGCCGAACGGTCCCGCCCAGGAAGCCGTCATCCGGCAGGCGCTCGCCGACGCCCGGCTGGCACCGGCCGACATCGACGTGGTGGAGGCCCACGGCACCGGCACCCGGCTCGGCGACCCGATCGAGGCCGGCGCCCTGCAGGCCACCTACGGGGCGGAGCGCCGACGGCCCCTCGCCCTGGGCTCCGTGAAGTCCAACATCGGCCACACCCAGGCCGCCGCCGGTGTCGCCGGCGTCATCAAGACGGTCCTCGCGATGCGGCACGGCGTACTCCCGCGCAGCCTGCACGCGGAGGAACTCTCCCCCGAGATCGACTGGTCGGCGGGGACGGTCGAGGTCCAGCGGGAGAACGCCGACTGGCCGCGGGGCCCGCGCGTGCGCCGGGCCGCGGTCTCCTCGTTCGGCGTCAGCGGCACCAACGCCCACGTCGTCCTGGAAGAGGCCCCGGCCGGGCCGGCCGCCACCGGCCAGGACCGGCCGCCCACCGGCGGCGGCCTGACGGCGGACGCCGTGGCGCTGCCGCTCTCGGCCCGGACGCCGGCCGCGCTGGCCGCGCAGGCGCGCGCGCTGGCCGGGGCGCTGCGCACCTCACCACAGACCCCCCTGGCCGACACCGCGCGGACACTCGCGGCGGGCCGGGCACGGTTCGACCTCAGGGCCGGGGTCATCGGCGACGACCGGGAAGCGGTGTGCGCGGCCCTCGACGCCCTGGCCGCGGGCGAGGCGGACGCCGACGTGGTGCCGCCGCGCACGGCGGCCGCCCGCAGGGCCGTACTGGTCTTCCCCGGACAGGGCTCCCAATGGGCCGGCATGGCCCGCGACCTGCTCGACCGGTCGGAGATCTTCGCCGCGTCGATGACCGAGTGCGCGGCGGCGCTCGCCCCGTACACCGACTGGGACCTGCTCGCCACGGTGCGCGGCGCCGGGCCCGACGACGCGTACGAACGGCCCGACGTCGTCCAGCCCGTGCTCTTCGCGGTGATGGTCTCGCTCGCCCGGCTGTGGCAGGCCCACGGCGTGGAACCGGCCGCCGTCATCGGCCACTCGCAGGGCGAGATCGCCGCCGCCTGCGTCGCGGGCGCCCTCGACCTCGACACCGCCGCGAAGGTCGTGGCGCTGCGCAGCAAGGTGCTGCGCGAACTCGACGGGCAGGGCGGCATGGCGTCCGTCACCGCCACACCCGAGGAGACCGGGGCGGCCCTGGCGCCGTGGGGCGGGCGGCTGAGCGTGGCCGCGGTGAACGGCCCGCGCTCCCTCGTCGTCGCCGGGGAGGCCACGGCCCTCGACGCGTTCGTCCGGTCGCCGCAGACCCAGGGGATGTCACCGCGGCGGATCGCCGTGGGCTACGCCTCCCACTCCCCGCAGGTGGAACAGGTCGAGCGGCGGCTCGCCGACGAACTGGGCACGATCGGGGCCCGGCCCGCCACCGTGCCGTTCTGCTCCACCGTCACCGGCGCCCCGCTCGACACCACCGGGCTCGACGCCGCGTACTGGTACCGCAACCTGCGCGGGACGGTCCGCCTCGACGAAGCCGTACGGCATCTGATGGAACAGGGCTTCGACACCTTCGTCGAGGTGAGCCCGCACCCGGTGCTGCTCTCCGGCATCGAGCAGACGGCCGACGACCTCGGCCGGACCGTCGTCACCCTCGGCTCCCTGCGCCGCGACCGCCCCGGCCCGCGCACCTTCCTGCGCAATCTGCTGGAGGCCCGCGCCGACGGCCTGCCCGTCGACCTCACCCCGGCCCTCGGCCCCGGCGCCACCGTGCCGGAGCTGCCGACCTACCCGTTCGAGCACACCACCTACTGGCCCCGGCCCCGCCGCGGCCACGGCGACGCCACCGCCCTCGGCATGGACCCCGTCGCCCACCCCGTCCTCTCCACGGCGCTGGAGACCCCCGACGGCGGACACGTCCTGACCGGCCGGATCGTCCTCGGCGACCAGCCGTGGCTGGCCGACCACACCGTCGGCGGCAGGACGCTCCTGCCCGGCAGCGCGCTGGTCGACCTGGCCCTCACGGCCGGCCGGCACACGGGCACGCCCGCCGTGGAGGAACTCGTGCTCTCCGCCCCGCTGGTGCTCGGCCCGGCCACCGCCGTACGCGTCACCGTCGGCGCCCCCGACGAACAGGGCGCCCGCACCGTGGACGTGCACGCCCGCGACGGACGCACCGCCGACGCGCCCTGGACCCGGCACGCGAGCGGAGTCCTCGGCGAGGCCGCGGCGGCGCCGCAGGCCCCGGCCGCCTGGCCGCCGCCGGACGCCCGCCCCGTCGACCTCGACGCGGCCTACGCGCGCCTGGCCGACCGGGGCTACGCCTACGGACCCGCCTTCCGGGCCCTGCGCGCCGCGTGGCAGCGCGGCGACGAGGTGTTCGCCGAGGCCGAACTCCCCGCGGCCGCGGGGAGCGACGGGACCGGCGACGGGGGCTACCCGCTGCACCCCGTCCTCCTCGACGCGGCGGCGCAGACGCTCGGCCTGAGCTCCCTGGCCGACCGGGAGGGAGCGTTCCTCCCCTTCTCCTGGAGCGCGACCACCCTGTACGCGTCCGGGGCCACCACCGTCCGCGTGACCGCGGCCCCCGCCGACGGCGCCGCGATGAGCCTGTCGGTGACCGACCCCACCGGAGCACCGGTCGCCCGGGTCGGCGCGGTGACCGTGCGCCCTGCGGGCGGCGCGCCGGGCGCAGGCGACGGCGAGGAGGCGGGCGCCGACGACCTCTACCGGCTGGCCTGGCGGCCGCTGCCGGAGACCGACGGCACGGTCGTGCGCTGCGCGACCGTCGGCGGGGGTCTGCCCGGCCTCGGCAAGGACCACCCCGACCTGGCGGCCCTGGCCGCGGCGGTCGCGATGGGCGAGCCGGAGCCCGAGGCCGTCTTCGTGCGCTGCCTGCCGTGGCGGGCAGCGGACCCGGCCGGTTCCGTCCGGGAGAGCGTGCTGCACGCGGCCGGACTCGTCCGCCGGTGGCTCGACGCACCGGAGCGCACCGGCCGCCTGGTGTTCCTCACCCGGCACGCCGTGGGCGCCGCTGCCGCCGACACCGACGCGGACCCCGCGCAGGCCGCGGTCTGGGGGCTGGTCCGCTCCGCGCAGGCGGAGTCGCCGGGCAACTTCGTCCTCGTCGACTGCGACACGGACCCGGCGGCCCTCACCCGGTTCCCCGCCGTCCTCGACCACCCGCAGCTGGCGCTGCGCGGCGGCCTCGCGCTCCTGCCGCGGCTCGCCTCCACCCGCGGCGCGGCGGCCCTGCTACCACCGCGCACGCCCGCCCGCCTGGAGCCCGCCGGCACCTCCCTGGACGCCCTCGCGTTCAGGGCGGCGCCGGACGCCGGACGGCAGCCGGGCCCCGGCGAGGTGCGGGTCGCACTGCGGGCCACCGGCGTCAACTTCCGCGACGTCCTGATCGCCCTCGGCATGTACCCGGGCGCCGCCGTCATGGGCACCGAGGGCGCCGGGGTCGTCACCGCCGTCGGACCGGACGTCGAGGGCCACGCCGTGGGCGACCGGGTCATGGGCCTGTTCGAGGGCGCCTTCGGGCCGGTGGCGGTCACCGACCACCGCCTGGTGGTGCCCGTCCCGCAGGGATGGAGCCTCACCGAGGCCGCCGCGCTGCCCATCGCCTTCACCACCGCCTACTACGCGCTGCACGACCTCGCCGGCCTGCGGCCCGGCCAGGCCGTCCTGATGCACGCCGCCGCCACCGGCGTCGGCCTGGCCGCGGTCCGGCTGGCCCGCCTCGCCGGAGCGGAGGTCTTCGCCACGGCGAGCCCCGCCAAACACGACATCCTGCGCGGCCTCGGCCTCGACGACGACCACATCGCCTCCTCCCGGGAACACGGGTTCGGCGAACGGTTCCGGTCCGTGCGGGGCGGCCGCGGCGTGGACGTCGTCGTCAACTCGCTGACCGGCGCGCTGCTCGACGAATCCGCGGAACTCCTCGCCGAGGGCGGGGCGTTCGTCGAGATGGGCAAGACCGATCCGCGCGACCCGGACCGGTTCACCGGCCGGTACCTGCCCTTCGACCTCGCCGAGGCGGGCCCCGGCCGGCTCGGCGCGATCCTCGCCGAGGTCGCCGCCCTGGTGGCCGACGGGACGCTGGGCCGCCTCCCGGTCACGGCGTGGCCGCTCCAGCGGGCGTCGGCCGCGCTCCAGCACATGAGCACGGGACGGCACACCGTAAAGCTGGTGCTCGTCCAGCCGGCCCCGCCCGACCCCGACGGCACCGTCCTCGTCACCGGCGGAACGGGCACCCTGGCCCGGCTCCTGGCCCGCCACCTCGTGACCGGGCACGGCGTACGCCACCTGCTGCTGCTGAGCCGCCGGGGGCCCGCCGCGCCGGGAGCGGACCGGTTCGCCGCGGAACTGGGGGAGCTGGGCGCGACCGTGACGACCCTCGCCTGCGACGTCGCCGACCGCGCCGCGCTCGCGGCCGTGCTCGACGGCATCCCGGCCGCTCACCCGCTGACCGGCGTCGTGCACACCGCGGGGATCCTCGCGGACGGCCTGGCCGCCTCGCTGGAGCCGGACGCGCTCGCCGCCGTCCTCGCACCGAAGGCCGACGCCGCCTGGCACCTGCACGACCTCACCGCGGAACGGGAGTTGGCCTTCTTCGTCCTGTTCGGCTCCGGCGCCTCCGTCCTGGCCGGACCCGGCCAGGGCGCGTACGCGGCGGCCAACGCCTCGCTGGACGCGCTGGCCCGCCACCGGCAGGCGCGCGGACTGCCCGCGACATCCCTCGGCTGGGGCCTGTGGGAGGAGGCCAGCGGCCTGACGGGCACGCTCGATGAACGGGACACCCGGCGGATGGCACGGTCGGGCATGCGGCCCCTGCCGACCGCCCGCGCCCTGGCCCTGTTCGACCTCGCGGTCCTGCGCGGCGACCCGGTCCTCTTCCCGCTGCACCTGGACACCTCACGGCCGCAGGACCCGGACGGGGTGCCCGAGGTGCTGCGCGGGCTGCTGCACACACCGTTGCGCCGGGCCGCCCGGGAACAGTCCGGCGACGGGCTCACCGCGCGTCTGGCGCCGCTGCCGCGCCCCGACCGGCTCGCCGCCCTGACGGAGACCGTACGGGCCCAGGCCGCCGCCGTCGCCGGGTACGACACGGCCGGATCCCTCGCCCCGGGACGGCAGTTCAAGGATCTCGGCTTCGACTCGCTGGCCTCCGTCGAGCTCCGCAACCGCCTGGGCGCCGCGGTCGGCCTGCGACTACCGAGCACCCTCGTCTTCGACCACCCGACCCCCGAGGCGGTGGCCGCGTACGTGGAAGGCCGGCTGTTCACGGAGGCGTCCGGTGCGGCGGCGGACCCGCGGCGCCCGGTCATCGAGCACCTGAACGCGCTGGAGGCGGCGCTCGACGGCTGGCACGACAGCGGCGGCGAGGACACGGCCGGTGAACGGCGGGCGGTCGAGGCGCGGCTGACGGCCCTGCTCGGCCGGTGGAGCGCGGCCGGCGGCGGGGACTCCCGTACGGCCGTCGACGTCATCGATGTCATCGACGACGCGGACGACGACGAGCTGTTCGAACTTCTCGATCAGCGGTTCGGTGAGGGGAACGAGGGACGATGAGCGGGGAGCAGGAGACCACCGAGGGCAAACTGCGCCGCTATCTGCGGCGCACGGCCGGCGACCTGGAGGCCGTCAGCGCACGGCTGCGGGAGACCGAGTACCGGGCCGGCGAGCCGATCGCGGTCGTCGGCATGGGCTGCCGGTTCCCCGGCGGCGTCGACTCGCCCGATGACCTCTGGGAGCTGATCGCCGCCGACGGCGACGCCGTCTCGGGCCCGCCCGCCGACCGGGGCTGGGACACCGCCGCCCCCGGCGTACGCACCGGCGGATTCCTGCACGACGCCGCCGGCTTCGACGCGGACTTCTTCGGCATCTCGCCGCGCGAGGCCCTCGCGATGGACCCGCAGCAGCGGCTCCTCCTTGAGGTCGCCTGGGAAGCCCTGGAGCGCGCGGGTTTCGACCCCGCGTCGCTGGCCGGCACCGCCACCGGGGTCTTCGCCGGGGTCGGCGCCGTCGACTACGGGCCGCGCCCCGACGAGGCGTCACCGGACGTCCTCGGCTACCTGGGCACCGGCACGGCGTCCAGCGTGGCCTCCGGCCGGGTGGCGTACACGCTGGGCCTCGAAGGTCCGGCCCTGACCGTGGACACCGCCTGCTCCTCGTCGCTCACCGCCACCCATCTCGCCATGCAGTCGCTGCGCCGCGGGGAGTGCACCACCGCGCTGGCGGGCGGCGTCACCGTCATGAGCACCCCCGGCGCGTTCACCGAGTTCCACAGCCAGGGCGGGCTCGCCGCGGACGGCCGGTGCAAGCCCTTCGCCGAGGCCGCCGACGGCTTCGCCCTGGCCGAGGGCGCCGGCCTCCTCGTCCTGCAACGGCTCTCCACGGCGCAGCGGGAGGGGCGCCGGGTGCTCGCCGTGCTGCGCGGCTCGGCGGTCAACCAGGACGGCGCCAGCAACGGTCTCACCGCGCCCAACGGCCCGGCCCAGCAGCGGGTGATCCGGCAGGCGCTCGACGACGCCGGGCTCGGCCCGGCCGACATCGACTACGTCGAGGCGCACGGCACCGGAACCACCCTCGGCGACCCCATCGAGGCCCACGCCCTGCTGGCCTCCTACGGCGCCGGACGGCCCGCGGACGCCCCGCTGTGGATCGGCTCGGTGAAGGCCAACATCGGCCACACGCAGGCCGCCGCCGGCGCCGCGGGCCTGATCAAGACGGTGCTCGCCCTGCGGCACGGCCGGCTGCCCCGCCTCCTCCACCTCGACGCGCCCTCGTCGCGGATCGACTGGGAGACGGGCGCCGTCGCCCCGCTCGGCGAGAGCAGGTCCTGGCCGCGCTCCCCCCGGACGCGCCGCGCGGGAGTCTCCTCGTTCGGCATCAGCGGCACCAACGCGCACGTCCTCGTGGAGGAGGCACCGGAGATCGAACCGGCCCCGGAGAGCCGGGGGAGCGGCCCGTACCCGCTGCTCCTGTCCGCCAGGACCGAGGACGCCCTGCGCGACCAGGCCGCCCGTCTTGCCGCCCATCTGGAGCGGCCCGGCACCGCCCCGCTGCCGGACACCGCCCACACCCTCGCCACCCGGCGCACCGCGTTCGCGCACCGCGCCGTCGTCGTCGGTGACCGTGACGACGCCCTCGCCGCCCTGCGCGCCGTGGCGGCGCAGGAGCCGCACGCGCACGCCGTCACCGGCACGGCCGGGTCCGGCCGCAAGGTCGCGATGGTCTTCCCCGGGCAGGGTTCGCAGTGGGCGGGGATGGCCGCCGAACTGCTCGCCACCGAACCGGAGTTCGCCCGCTCCATGCGGGAGTGCGAGCAGGCGCTCGCCCCTTACGTCGACTGGTCGCTGACCGAGGTGATCGCCGGCGGCGCACCCCTGGAGCGGGTGGACGTCGTGCAGCCCGCGCTCTTCGCGGTGATGGTGTCGCTGGCCGCGCTCTGGCGCTCGTACGGTGTCGAACCGGCCGCGGTGATCGGGCACTCCCAGGGGGAGATCGCCGCCGCCTGCGTCGCCGGCGCCCTCTCCCTGGAGGACGCGGCGCAGGTGGTCGCCGTGCGCGCCAAGGCGCTGCGCTCCCTCGCCGGCACCGGCTCCATGGTCTCCCTGGCCCGCACCGAGGCGCAGGCCGAGGCGCTGCTCGCCCCCTACGGCGGCGCCCTGACGATCGCCTCGGTCAACGGCCCCGGCGCCGTCGTGGTGGCCGGCCCCCGCGCCGAACTGGACGCGCTGCTCGCCGTCTGCGCGGCCGACGGCGTCCGCGCCCGGAACATCCCGGTGGACTACGCCTCCCACTCGCCCATGGTCGAGCCGCTGCGCGAGGAACTGACGGCGGCCCTCTCCGGCGTCGTGGCCAGGTCCGCACCCGTGCCCCTGTACTCCACGACCACCGGCGAGCCGATCGACACCGCGCTCATGGGCGCCGAGTACTGGTACCGGAACCTGCGCGAACAGGTGCGCTTCGAGACGGGTACGCGCCTGCTGGCGGAGGCGGGTTTCGACGCCTTCATCGAGGTCAGCCCGCAACCCGTCCTCACCCCCGGCATCGAGGCGACGGTGGAGGCGATCGGCGCCGACGCCGCGGTCCTGAGCACCCTGCGACGCGACGCGGGCGGCACCGACCGTTTCCTGGCGGCGCTCGCCGAGGCCCATGTGCGAGGCGTACGCGTCGACTGGCGGCCCGCGCTGCCGTCCGGCACGGCGGCCGAACTCCCCTGCTACCCCTTCCAGCACCGCCCGTTCTGGCACACCGCGCCCGGCCACCGCGCCGGACCCGCCGACGCGGGGCGGCGCTACCGCATCCAGTGGCGGGACGCCGTGTGGGACGCGGCCCCCCTCCCCGGCCACTACCTGCTCGTGACGGGGCGTCACGTCCCGGACGCCTGGCACGACATGACGCGCCGGGCCCTCGAACGCGCCGGGGCCACGGTCACCGCGGTCGACTGCGGCGGACAGGAACGCGCCACGGCGGCGGCGGCCCTGCGCGCGGCCGTGACCGGCGCGGTGCCGACGGCGGTGATCTCGCTGGTCGCCCTGTTCGCCGCCGAGGACGGACCCGCTGCCTCGCACCTGCCGGCCTGGCGGACCCTGACCGTCGCCCAGGCACTGGGCGACGCCGGCATCGAGGCACCCTTGTGGGCGCTGACCTCGCGCGCCGTCGCCGTGTCCGAGGAGGACGGCGAACCCGACCCCGCGCAGACGGCCGTCAGCGGCCTCGGCCGGGTCATCGGCCTCGAACACCCCACGCGCTGGGGCGGTTCGGTCGACCTGCCCGCGCCGGACGAGGACCTCGGCACCCGGCTGACGGCGGTCCTGGCCGGGCCCCGCGACGAGGACCAGGTGGCGCTCCGCGCGAGTGGGGCCAAGGTCCCCCGGCTCGTGCCCGCCCCGGCCGACACTCCGCACGACACCCCGGCCGGTGCCCCCGTACGGCCGCCGCTCGGCACGGTCCTGGTCACCGGCGGCACCGGCGGCATCGGCGCCCAGGTCGCCCGCCGCCTCGCGCGCGCGGGCGCCGGGCATCTCGTCCTCGCCGGCCGCAGCGGCCCCGACGCCCCGGGCGCCGACGAACTGGCCGCCGACATCCGCGAGTCGGGCGCCGGGGTCACCCTCGCGGCCTGCGACGTCACCGACCGGGACGCGCTGGCCGGACTGATCGCCGCCGAACGGGCGGCGGGCCGCTCCGTCGACGCCGTCTTCCACACGGCAGGGGTCCCCCAGTCCACGCCGCTGGAGAGCATCACCGAGGAGGAGTTCGCACACGTCACCGCCGCCAAGACCATCGGAACGGCACACCTCGACGCGCTCTGCCCGGACGCCGGCACGTTCGTCCTGTTCGCGTCGAACGCCGGGGTGTGGGGCGCGGCCCGGGCAGGCGCCTACGCGGCGGCCAACGCCTTCCTCGACGGCTTCGCGCAGCGGCGCCGGCACCGCGGACTGCCCGCGGTCTCCGTCGCGTGGGGGCTGTGGGACGGGCCGGGCATGGCCGGCGGCGCGGGCCAGGAGTTCTTGCGCGGCCAGGGCGTACGGCCGATGGCGCCCGAGGACGCCCTCGCCGAACTGGACACCTGCCTGGCCCGCGACGAGGTCTGCGTCTCCGTCGCCGACCTCGACAGGCCCGCGTTCCTCGACCTCATGGGCGCCGCACGGCACCGGCCGCTCTTCGACGAGCTCGCACCCGCCGCCACCCCGGCCGGCGGGACGGTGGACGACGCGCCCCAGGGCCGCTCCCGGCTGCACGAGAAACTGCTGCCGCTGTCGGCCAAGGAGCGCCGCGACCAGCTGCTGCGCCTGGTGCGGGCCGAGGCCGCCGCGGTGCTCGGGCACGCCGACGCCAAGGCCGTCGACCCGGACCGGGCCTTCCGGGACGCCGGGTTCGACTCGATGACCGCGGTGCAGCTGCGCAACCGGCTCACCGCGGCGACCGGACTGCGCGAGGCGTCCACCCTCGTCTTCGACCGGCCCACGGTGACCGCTCTCGCCGACTATCTGCTCGACCGGCTGTTCGGCCCGGAACAGCCCCCGGCCGGTACGCCGGACCCGCGTCCGGCGGCCGTCGCCGGGGTCGCCGAGGCCGCCGGGGACGACCCGGTCGCGATCGTGGGCATGGCCTGCCGGTTCCCCGGCGGCGTCGACACCCCCGAGGAACTGTGGGAGTTCATCTCCGCCGGCGGCGACGCCGTCTCGGAGCTGCCCACCGACCGCGGCTGGGACCTCGACCGGCTGGGCGACACCGCCGCCGACGGCACGGCCGGACCCCGCTACGGCAACTTCCTCGACGCCGCCGGTGACTTCGATCCGGCGTTCTTCGGGATCTCGCCGCGCGAGGCGCTGGCGATGGACCCGCAGCAGCGCCAGGTCCTTGAGGTCGCCTGGGAGGCGATGGAGAACTCCGGCATCGACCCGCGCACCTTGCGGGCCAGCGCCACCGGCGTCTTCCTGGGCGCCGCCTACCAGGGCTACGGCCACGGGGTCGAGCTCCCCGAGAACAGCGAGGGCTACCTCCTCACCGGCGGCTCCCCTGCCGTCACGTCGGGGCGGGTGGCGTATGTGCTGGGTCTTGAGGGTCCGGCGCTGACGGTGGACACGGCGTGTTCGTCGTCGTTGGTGGCGTTGCATCTGGCGGCGCGGTCGTTGCGGGACGGTGAGTCGTCGCTCGCGGTGGCGGGTGGTGTGTCGGTGATGGCGGGTCCTGAAGTGTTCACGGAGTTCGCCCGGCAGGGCGCGCTCGCCGCCGACGGACGGTGCAAGGCGTACTCCGACGACGCCGACGGCTTCGGTTTCGCCGAAGGCGTGGGTCTGGTGGTGCTGGAGCGGCTCTCGGACGCCCGGCGCAACGGGCACCAGGTCCTGGCCGTCCTGCGGGGGAGCGCGGTGAACCAGGACGGCGCGTCCAACGGCCTCTCCGCGCCCAGTGGCCCGGCACAGCAGCGGGTGGTCCGTCAGGCCCTCGCCTCGGGCGGCCTCTCCCCGGCGGATGTGGATGTGGTGGAGGGGCATGGCACGGGCACGGTGCTGGGTGATCCGATCGAGGCGCAGGCGTTGCTGGCGACGTACGGGCGTGACCGGGATCCTCAACGGCCTTTGTGGCTGGGGTCGTTGAAGTCGAATATCGGGCATGCGCAGGCGGCGGCGGGTGTGGCGGGTGTGATCAAGATGGTGTTGGCGTTGCGTCATGGGGTGCTTCCGGCGACGTTGCATGCGCAGGAGCCGTCGTCGCATGTGGAGTGGGCTTCGGGTGGGGTGGAGGTGTTGCGGCGGGCGCGGGGGTGGCCGCGGGTTGCGGGGCGTGTGCGTCGTGCGGGGGTGTCGGCGTTCGGGGTGAGTGGGACGAACGCGCATGTGATCGTGGAGGAGCCGCCTGCCGGGGTCGTGCCGGAGGCGGGTGCGGGTTCGGTGGGGGTGCTGGAGGCGGCGGGTGTGGTGCCGTTGGTGCTTTCCGCACGCACGGAGACCGCCCTCACCGCCCAAGCCGAGCGCCTGGCCCCGCTGTTGACGGGCGCGGACGCGCTGGAGCGCGTAGGCCGCTCGCTCGCCACCGGCCGCACCCACCACGAGAAACGCGCCGTCGTCCTGGCCGAGGACCACGGGACCGCCCAGGACCTCCTGGCGCGGCTCCGGGAAGGGCTGCCCGCTCCCGGCCTCCTCACGGGTGTCGGTGGTGGGGGGCGCCGGGTGGTGTGGGTGTTCCCGGGTCAGGGTTCGCAGTGGGTGGGGATGGGCCGGGGTCTGCTCGGTGTGCCGGTGTTCGCGGACGCGTTGGCGGAGTGTGATGCGGCGCTGGCGGAGGTGGCGGGGTTCTCGGTGGTGGATGTGGTGCGGGGGGTGGAGGGGGCGCCGTCGCTGGAGCGCGTCGAGGTGGTCCAGCCGGTGTTGTTCGCGGTGATGGTGTCGCTGGCGCGGCTGTGGCGGGCGTGCGGGGTGGAGCCGGACGCTGTGGTCGGGCACTCCCAGGGTGAGATCGCGGCGGCGTGTGTCGCGGGCGCCCTGTCGTTGCCGGACGCGGCGCGTGTGGTGGCCCTGCGGGCCCGCGCCCTCGCCGAACTCGCCGGCGCGGGCGGCATGACCTCCGTAGCACTGTCCGAGGAGCGGGTCCGGGAACTGATCGCCGACCGGTCCGGGCGCATCGGTGTCGCCGCGGTCAACTCCCCGGCCTCGGTCGTGGTGGCCGGCGACCCAGAGGCGCTGACCGCGTTCGAGGAACGCTGCGCCGCGGACGGCGTACGGGCCCGGCGCATCCCCGTCGACTACGCCTCGCACTCGCCCCACATGGAGCGGGTCAGGGAGCGTGTCCTCACCGACCTCGCGGACGTGACCGCGCGGCCGTCCACGACACCGCTCTACTCCACGCTGCGCGGCGCACGCTGCGACACCGAAACCATGGACGCCGCGTACTGGTACGACAACCTCCGCTCCCCGGTCCGCTTCGACGCGGCGGTCGGCGCCGCCCTCGCCGACGGCTACGACACCTTCGTCGAGGTGAGCCCGCACCCCGTGCTGACCACCAGCGTCCAGGAGACCGCCGAACGCTCCGGCAGCGAGGCGCTGGTCCTCGGCAGCCTCCACCGCGACACGGGCGAACGGCACTTCGTCCGCGAACTCGGCCGCGCCCACGCGGGCGGCATACCCGTCGACTGGCGGGCCGTCCTCCCCGCCACGGACCCCGTCGAACTGCCCAACTACCCCTTCGAGCACCAGCGTTACTGGCTGGCGCCCGAGATACCCGACCGGGTGGCGGAGTGGCGCCACCGCATCGTATGGCGCCCCTTCTCCCCGGCCGCGGGACAGCTCACCGGCAGATACCTCGTCGTCGGCTCCGGCGCCGACCCGCGGCAGGACGCCGTGGCCCGTGCCGTCGAGGAAGCCGGCGCCTCGGTCCTGCGGCTCACGACCGACGCCGTGGCGGCAGGACGGGACGGGCTCACGCGCGAACTGCGGGAGCTGCCGGAGGCGGCGCCGGACATCACGGCGGTGCTCTCCCTCCAGGCACTGGAGACGGCCGGGGCGACGCGGACGGCAGCGGCGGCCGACAGCGACGACCTGCGGCCCGTCACCGCCGGCCTCACCCTCCACCAGGCGCTCGGCGACGCGGGCATCGACGCGCCCCTGTGGCTGGTGACGAGCGAGGCCGTGGCCGTCGGGGAGGCGGACCCGGCCGACCCCGCCCAGGCCATGGTCTGGGGCCTCGGACGCGTGATGGGCCTGGAGGCCCCCGCCCGCTGGGGCGGCCTGCTCGACCTGCCCGCCCGGCCCACCGGAGCCGTGCTGCGCCGGCTCACCGACTGCCTCGCGGGCGCGGGCGACGAGGACCAGATCGCGCTGCGCGAGAGCGGCTGCCACGTCCGGCGGCTCGTCAAGGCCCCGCCCGCACCCGGCGCGCCCCCGTGGCGGCCGGCCGGCACGGCGCTGATCACGGGCGGCACTGGTGTCCTCGGCGGCCACGTCGCCCGGCACCTCGCCCGCACCGGGACGGACCATCTGGTGCTGGTCGGCAGGTCGGCCGGGCAGGCCCCGCACCACACGGAGCTCGCGGCGGAGCTGACCGCCCTCGGCGCCCGGGTGACCTTCGCGGCCTGCGACGTCACCGACCGCGGCCGGCTGACGGAACTGGTCACTGGACTGACGGAACAGGGCGACCCGATCCGTACGGTGATGCACCTGGCCGGTGTCCCCGACGGCCGGGCCCTGGCCGGCCTCGACCCGGCCGAACTGGCGCGCGTGACCCGGGTGAAGACGGCCGGCGCCCGGCTCCTGGACGAACTCTGCCCCGACGCCGAGACGTTCGTGCTCTTCTCCTCCAACGCGGGGGTCTGGGGCAGCGGCCTGCTCGGCGCCTACGCCGCGGGCAACGCCCACCTCGACGCCCTCGCGCACCGGCGCCGGGCCCGGGGCAAGGCCGCCACCAGCGTCGCCTGGGGGGCCTGGGCCGACGGCGGGATGGCCGACGCGGACCTGCCAGGACTGATCCGGCGCGGGCTGCGCCCGATGGCCCCCGACAAGGCGCTGCGCGCCCTCCAACAGGCCCTGGACCAGCGGGACGTCACCGTGTCGGTCGCCGACGTGGACTGGGACCGGTTCGCCGTCGGCTTCACCGCCGCCCGGCCGCGCCCGCTCGTCGAGGAGCTGCCCACCACCGCCCGGCAGACCCCCGCCGCGCCCGCCGCGGACGGGCCGGGGCCCGGCCCCACCTGGCGCGAACGGCTCTCCGGGCTCTCCGACGACGAGGCGGAGGCGACGCTCGCCGCCTGGGTCCGCGCGCAGGTCGCGGCCGTACTCGGGCACCCCAACCCGGACGCGGTCGCCCCCCGGCAGCCCTTCACCGAGCTGGGGTTCGACTCCCTGACGGCGGTGGGGCTGCGCAACCGGCTCCAGGAGGCCACCGGCCTCGCCCTGCCCACCACCCTGGTCTTCGACCACCCCTCCGTCACCGACGTCGCCGCCCACCTGCGGCCCCTGCTCACGTCCGGGATCCCGCACACCCCGGCCGCCGACGGGGGCGGCATGCTGCGCACCCTCTACGAGCGGTCCGTACGGGAAGGGCGGTTCGACTCCTACCTGGAGCTGCTCGGCGAACTCGCGGGCCACCGCGACCGGTTCGAGGGCCCCGACGACCTCGCCGCCCCGCTCGGCCTCGTGGAGCTGGCGGCGGGCCCCGGGGAGGTCCGGGTGATCTGCTGCGCCGGTACGGCGCCGGTGGCGGGGCCGCACGAGTTCCTCCGGATCGCCGCCGCCCTCAAGGGCAGGCTGCCGGTGTCCGCGCTGCCCCAGCCCGGCTACGAGGCGGGGGAGCGGTTGCCCGCGTCTCTGGCTGCGGTCCTCGGGGTCCAGGCGGACGCCGTCCTCAAGTCGGCGGACGGTCCGTTCGTGCTCGTCGGCCACTCCGCGGGCGCCCTGATGGCGTACGCGCTGGGCGCCGAACTCGCCGACCGGGGCCGCCCGCCGCGGGGCATCGTCCTGATCGACGTCTATCCGCCCGGACAGCAGCAGACGGTGCAGGGCTGGCTCGGTGAGCTGACCGCCACGATGTTCGGCCGCGACGGCGTGCGGGTGGACGACACCCGGCTCACCGCCCTGGGCGCCTACCACCGCTTCACCCGTGCCTGGCAGCCCCGGGACCTGGCCGTACCGACGCTGCTCGTCCGCGCCACCGAACCGCTGGGGCAGTGGCCCGAGGACGGGTCCTGGCAGGCCACCTGGCCGTTCCCGCACGACCGCGCGGACGTGCCGGGCAACCACTTCTCGATGGTGCAGGAGCACGCCGAAGCCGTCGCCGACCGCATTCACACATGGACAGGGAACCTGGCATGACAACCACAGACCGCGGCCGGCTCGGCAGCCGGCTCCAGATGGCCCGCGGCTGGTACTGGGCCTTCGGCGTGAACGGCGACCCGTACGCGATGCTCCTGTGCGGACAGGACGACACACCGGGCCGCTGGTACGAACGGATCCGCTCGGCGTCCGACGGCCTCTTCCGCGGCCGCTCCGGCGCCTGGGTCGTGACCCGGTACGCCGCCGCCGCCCAGGTGCTGCGGAGCCCGGGGTTCACCCGGGACGCGGGCGAGGCGGCCGCCGACTGGGCGCGGCCGTTCCTCGGCGTACGGTCCGCCGCGGGCCCACCACCCGCCGACGTCAATGAACTGGCCCTGGAGTACAGGGAGTTGCTGGGGCAGGCGGGGGCGCGCTTCGACCTGATGCGGGACCTGGCGCGCGAGATACCGCTGCGCCGTGCGACCGCGCACCTCGGCGCCCGGGGCGCGGACGCCCCGGCCGTCGCCGGCCTGCTGCGGTCGAGCGCCACGGCCCTGGACGCCCGGCTGACCCCGCAGACCCTCGCGGTGACCGAACAGACCGTGGCCGCGCTGGCCGCTCTGCGCCGACAGACGGGAGCGGACGGCGTGTCGGCGAGCGCCGGCTGCGAGATGGCGGCCAACACGGTGGCCAACGCCGTGCTCGCCACCCTCCGCACCCCGGGCCTCGCCGGCCGCCTCGCCGACGACCCGGACCTGGCGGACCGCATCGTGGCCGAGACCCTGCGCACCGCGCCCCCGGCCCACCTGGAGGTCCGCCACGCCACCGCCGGACAGACGGTCGAGGGGACACCGATCGCCGCGGGCGACGAGGTGGTGGTGGCCGTCGCGGCGGCCAACCGCGATCCGCGGGTGTTCACCCAGCCCGACCGGTTCGACGTGGACCGTGCCGCGGAGCCCCCGGCCCTGACCTCCGGAGTCGGCCACCCGGACGGGCTCGACGAGTTCGCCGCCCTGCACGCGGGCGCCGCGCTGCGCGCCCTCGCCCGGGCGCTGCCCGGCGCGGCCCTGACGGGCCCCGTGGTCCACCGCCGCCGTTCGCCCGTACTGCGGGGCATCAGCCGGTGCCCGGTCGAGATCTGAGGACTGCCGATGAAGATCGTCTTTTCCGCCATGACGAGCAAGACCCACTTCTACCCGCTGGTGCCGCTCGCCTGGGCCTGCCGCGCGGCCGGACACGAGGTCCGGGTCGTCGGGTCCCCGGGGCTGACCGAGATCACCACCGCGGCCGGGCTGACGGCGGTGCCCGTGGGCCAGGACGTGGACCTCGTCGGGCACATGAGCGCCGTCGGCGAGGACATGATCAAGTACGTGCGGTCCCTGGACTTCGCCGACGACACCCTGGCGAACGCGGGCTGGGACCATCTCCTGGGCATGCAGACCGCGTTGACGCCCAACCTCTTCGCCCTGATGACCCCCGACTCACTGATCGACGGCATGGTCGAGTTCTGCCGCACCTGGCAGCCGGACCTGCTGATATGGGAGCCGCTGACCTTCGCCGCCCCGATCGCGGCCAAGGTGACCGGCGCGGCCCACGCCCGGCTGCTGTGGGGCCCCGACATCACCACGAAGTCCCGCCGCGCCTTCCTGGACCTGCTCGGCCGGCAGGAGCCCGAACACCGCGAGGACCCCTTCGCCGAGTGGATCGAGTGGACCCTCGGCCGCCACGGGGTGCGCCCGGGGCCCGAGTTCGACGAGGAGATGGCCGTCGGCCAGTGGACCATCGACCCGGTGCCGCCCAGCATGCGCCTCGACCTGGGCCTGCCGACCGTGGGCATGCGCTACGTCGACTACAACGGCCCCGCCGTCGTACCGGACTGGCTGCAGAAGCCGCCGGCCGGGCGCCGGGTGTGCCTCACGCTCGGCGTCGGCGGCCGCGACAGCGGCGTGGAGGCCATCGCCACCGACGAGATGCTGGAGGCCGTCGCCGACATCGACGCCGAGTTCGTCGCCACGCTCGACGCCCACCAGCTGGAATCGGTCGCACGCGTCCCCGACAACGTCCGCACCGTCGACTTCGTGCCGATGCACGCCCTGCTGCCCACCTGCGACGCGATCGCCCACCACGGCGGCCCCGGCACCTGGCACACCGCGGCGGTCCACGGCGTGCCCCAGGTGCTGCTGCCCCACGGATGGGACACGGACGAACGGGGCCGGCTCGCCGCGGAGGCGGGCATGGCCGTGTCCCTGCCGGTCGGGGAGCTGACCGTCGACCGGTTCCGGGAAAGTGTCGTCCGTGTTCTGGAGGACCCCGCATTCCGTGACGGCGCCGCGAAGGTACGCGACGAGATCCTGTCCGAACCGGCGCCGACCGAAGTCGTCCGGGTGCTGGAGCGGATGACCGCGGAGCACCGGGCGTGAAGCGCCTTCGTAACTCGCTAGTGCGCAGCTTGAGTTGGGGACGAGGCGCCTTGTCGGGCGCACGATGATCTCGCTAGCGTCGCCGCCGTCGCACTTTCTTGGCTACGGAGACGCCATGTCGGGGAGAGGGAAATGAAACGACGAATATGGGTGCCCTCCGTATTTCTGACGGTTCTGGCACTGCTGAATCTGGGCGCCTCACCGGCGTCGTCCAGCCGTACGGAAAGCCGGGTCGACCGGCTCGTCGGGCAGATGACACTGGACGAGAAGCTCTCGTTCGTGCACTGGGACTACTCCACCACGGACCCGACGGCGCTGGTCTATCTGCCGGGCGTGCCCCGCCTGGGCATCCCGGAGATACGCGCCACCGATGGGCCCGCGGGCGCGACGATCCACCGGCCGTCGATCGCGATGCCCGCCCCCGTCAGCCTCGCCTCCTCCTTCGACGAGGGGCTCGCCAAGAAGTACGGACAGGTCCTGGGCCGTGAGGGCCGCGCGTTCGGGGTGGACGTGATCTACGCCCCGATGGTCAACAGCATCCGGGTGCCGCAGGCCGGGCGGAACTTCGAGACGTTCAGCGAGGACCCGCTCCTCACCGGGCGCACGGCCGCCGCCGAGGTCAAGGGCATCCAGAGCCAGGGCCTGATGGCGACGGTCAAGCACTACGCCGCCAACACCCAGGAGAACAACCGCATGGGTGTCGACGTCAAGGTGGACGAACGCACCTTGCAGGAGACGGAGATCCCCGGCTTCGAGGCCGCCGTCAAGGCCGGCGCCGCCTCGGTGATGTGCGCCTACCCCAAGGTCAACGGCGAACCGGCCTGCGGCAACGGGCACCTCCTGAACGACATCCTCCGCGAGCAGCTGGACTTCCAGGGCTGGGTCACCTCCGACTGGCTGGCCACCCAGAGCACGGACGCCATCACCAAGGGGCTCGACCAGGAACTGGGCATCGACTCGACGGCCGCCATCCCGCCCGGCGGCGAGGTCCCCGGCGGCAAGTACTTCGGTGACACGCTCAAGAAGGCCGTCACCGACGGCACCGTGCCCGTGGCCGTCCTCGACCGCGCGGTGGGCCGGATCGTCGGACAGATGGAGCGCATCGGCCTCCTCGCCGAGAACCCGGCGCCGCGGCCCGAACGCGATGTCGCGGGCGGCACCGCGGTGGCCGAGAAGGTCGCCGAGTCCGGCGCCGTCCTGCTGCGCAACCAGGACGGGATCCTGCCGCTCGACGCGGCCACGACCGACGACCTCGCGGTGATCGGCCCGACGGCCAAGGACCCCAAGGTGACCGGCCTCGGCAGCTCCTACATCGTCCCCGACATGGCGACGCCGCCGCTGGAGACCATCACCGGCAAGCTCGGCGCCGGCGCGCACGTCTCCTACGCCGAGGGCGAGATCCTGGAGGGCGAGCCGATCCCGGCGTCCGCCCTGGAACCCGACTTCACCGCGGGCACCGTTCTTGACCCCGCCGAGAGCGGTGTCATCTACGACGGCAAGCTGACGGTGGACAAGGACGGCCTGTACCGCATCGCCGCCCGCGTCACCGGCGGCAACGGCGCCATCCAGATCGACGACGGCGCCCCGATCAGCGTCGGCGAGGTGTTCGGCAAGCTCACCAGCGTCCCGCTGGAGCTGACCGCCGGCACGCACACCGTCAAGATCAGCGGTGGCGCGGTCGTCGGCAAGCCGATGACCCTCGACCTGCGCTGGGTGACCCCGGCCACGGCGCGGGCGGCGATCGACCAGGCCGTCGCCACCGCCCGTACGGCCTCGACCGCCGTGGTCTTCGCCTACGACGACGGCGCGGAGGGCAGCGACCGCGCTTCCCTCTCCCTGCCCGGCCGCCAGGACGAGCTGATCAAGGCCGTCACGGCCGTCAACCCCCGCACGATCGTCGTTCTGAACACCGGGTCGTCCCTCACGATGCCCTGGCTCGACGGGACCCGGGCCGTGCTCGACATGTGGTACCCGGGACAGGCCGGCGCGCAGGCCACCGCCGACCTGCTGTTCGGCGACGCCGAACCGGGCGGCCGGCTCACCCAGACCTTCCCCGCCTCCGAGCGGGCGACCCCGGTCGCGGGCGACCCCGAGCGCTACCCCGGCGTCGACAACGTCGTGCGGCAGACCGAAGGCATCTACACCGGCTACCGGTGGTACGACCACGAGGGCGTCGAACCGCTCTTCCCGTTCGGCCACGGCCTGTCCTACACGTCCTTCGCCTACGAGAACCAGACCGTGCGGCGCACCGCCGACGGCCTCGACGTCGACGTGACGGTGCGCAACACCGGCGATCGGGCGGGCAGCGACGTGGTCCAGGTCTACCTCGGCCCCAGCCCCGAACTCCCGCTCGACCAGGCGGAGAAGGCGCTGGCCGGCTACCAGAAGGTCGGACTGAAGGCCGGCGAGTCCCGCCGCGTCCGCATCCACGTGGCCGAACGCGCCCTCCAGTACTGGGACACGGCCGCGGACGGCTGGAAACTCGCCGGCGGCGAGCGCCGCGTCCTCGTCGCCTCCTCCTCGGACGACGTCCGGCTCGCCGCGAGCGTCCGGGCCGACCGCCCTGCCAAGGGGAAGCGGCGGTGACAGGCGGCGACGGCCAGGACCCGCAGCCGTACGTCCGGCTCGGCCGCCTCGCCACCCGGGTGAGCCGGCTGTGGCTCGGCACCGTCAACTTCAGCGGCCGCGTCGACGACGACGACGCCCTGAGGCTGATGGACGAGGCGCTCGACCGCGGCATCAACTGCCTGGACACCGCCGACATCTACGGCTGGCGGGTGCACAAGGGACACACCGAGGAACTGGTCGGCCGCTGGCTCGCCCAGGGCGGCGGCCGCCGGGACCGCACCGTGCTCGCCACCAAGGTCGGCGGCGAGATGAGCGAGCGGGTCAACGACGGCGGCCTCTCCGCCCGGCACATCGTCACCGCCTGCGAAGAGTCCCTGCGCCGCCTCGGCGTGGAGCGCATCGACCTGTACCAGATGCACCACATCGACCGCGCCGCGCCCTGGGACGAGGTGTGGCAGGCCATGGACCACCTGGTGAGCAGCGGCAAGGTCTGCTACGTCGGCTCCTCCAACTTCGCTGGCTGGCACATCAGCGAGGCGCAGGCGAGCGCCCACCGCCGCAACTCGCTCGGCCTCGCCTCCGAGCAGTGCCTCTACAACCTGGCGGCCCGCCACGCCGAACTGGAGGTCCTGCCGGCCGCCCGCCACCACGGCCTGGCGACCCTCGCCTGGTCACCGCTGCACGGCGGCCTCCTCAGCGGCGTACTCGCCAAACTGGACTCCGGCACCGCCGTCAAGTCCGCGCAGGGACGCGCCCAGTCGCTCCTGCCCTCGCTGCGCCCCGCCGTCGAGGAGTACGAGGCGTACTGCCGCCGCATCGGCCACCACCCCGCGGAGGTCGGCCTCTCCTGGGTGCTCTCCCGGCCGGGCGTCACCGGCGCCGTCATCGGACCGCGCACCGTCGAGCACCTCGACTCGGCGCTGCGCGCCACCCGCCTGCGCCTCGACGACGACCAGCTCGCCGCGCTCGACCGGATCTTCCCGCCGGTCGGCCGGGGCGGCCCGGGGCCCGAGGCCTGGGCCGCCTGACGCCCACCACCGGTTCCCATCACCACGACCAAGACGCGACCACGAAACGAAGGACGGACCGTATGACTTCCGGAGCGCAGGCGAACGTGGACAAGGCCGAGGAGACGGTCGAGGAGAAGGTCGTCGACTTCTACGACAACTTCACCGAGACGTTCAGGGACATCTGGGGCGACAACCTGCACGTCGGCTACTGGCACGACGACGCCGACGACGCTCCCATCGAGAAGGCCACCGACCAGCTCACCGACCAGCTGATCGCGCGCCTCGCACCCCGGGCCGGGCAGCGCATCCTGGACGTGGGCTGCGGCGTCGGACAGCCGGCCTTCCGGCTCGCCGGCGCGGCCGACGTCGAGGTCGTCGGCGTCTCCATCAGCTCGTACCAGGTCGGCCGGGCCGGCGAGCGGGCGCGCGAGCGGGGCCTCGCGGACCGGGTCGGCTTCCAGCACGCCGACGCGGCCGAACTCCCCTTCCCCGACGCCTCGTTCGACGGCGCCTGGGCCTTCGAGTCGCTGATCCACATGCCGGACAAGGAGAAGGTCCTGCGCGAGATCAAGCGCGTGCTGCGCCCGGGTTCGACCCTCGTCCTCGCCGACATGTTCAGCCAGCCCGACACCGAGCTGACGTTCCAGGACATCATCACCAGCCCGCAGATGGACGACTACCGGGACGTCATCGGCCGGGCCGGACTCGTCGTCAGGGAGTTCACCGACATCACGGCCAACACCCTCGCCCCCCAGGCGGTCCGCGACGACATCGCCGCCGCCCTGCTGGCACGCAAGGACGACGTCATCCGGATGACCGGCCCCGAGGAGTTCGAGCGGATGGTGGACGGCGTGCGCGTCCCCACGTCGTACGGCTACCTCCTCGCCACGGTCACCACGGACTGAAACGGGCAGACGATGATCATCACTCAGTGCCGCGTCTGCGGCAATCGCGAACTGCTTCCGGTGCTCGACCTGGGCGACCAGGCGCTGACCTGCGTCTTCCCCAAGAGCCCCGACGAGAAGGTGCCCTCGGTCCCGCTGGAGCTGGTGAAGTGCTCGCCGGCCGGCTGCGGCCTGCTGCAACTGCGGCACACCCCCGACCTCGCGCTGATGTACGGCGAGGGCTACGGCTACCGCCCGGGCATCCGGCCGTTCATGGTCGAGCACCTGCGCGGCAAGGCCGTCGCCGCCGCCGAACTGACCGGCCTCACGGCGGGCGACATCGTCGTCGACATCGGCAGCAACGACGGCACGCTGCTGCACCAGTACCCCGTCGAGGGGCTGCGCCTGGTCGGCATCGACCCCTCGGGCGAGAAGTTCCGCGAGCACTACCCGCCCGCCGAACTCGTCGCCGAGTTCTTCACCCGCGACGCCTTCACCGACCGCTACGGCAAGCAGCGTGCCAAGGTCGTCACGACGACCGGCATGTTCTACGACCTCCCGGACCCGCTGCGGTTCATGCGGGACATCCACGCCATCCTCGACGACGACGGCGTCTGGATGACCGAGCAGAGCTATATGCCGGCCATGCTCGACGCCAACGCCTACGACGTCGTGTGCCACGAACACCTGGAGTACTACGGGTTCCAGCAGATCGAGTGGATGGCCGAGCAGGTGGGCTTCACCGTGCTGAAGGCCGAGGTCACCGACGTCTACGGCGGCAGCCTCTACGTCACCCTCGCCAAGAACCCCGGCCGCCACCCCCGCGACGAGGGCTCCCTGGTCGCGCTGCGCGAGCGCGAGGCCGCGGCGGGCCTGGACACCATGGCCCCCTACGAGGCGTTCGCCCGCCGGGTGCGCCAGCAGCGCGCCGATCTGCGGGGGTTCCTCGACGACTCCCGCGCGGCCGGCCTGCTCACCCTCGGGTACGGCGCGTCGACCAAGGGCAACGTGACCCTGCAGTACTGCGGCATCGGCCCCGATGACCTGCCCTGCATCGGCGAGGTCAGCGAGGAGAAGGCCGGCCGCTTCACCCCCGGCACCGGCATCCCGATCGTCTCCGAGGAGGAGGCCAGGTCCCGCCGCCCCGACCAGCTCCTCGTCCTGCCCTGGATCCACCGCGACGGCTTCGTCGAGCGCGAGCAGGCGTACCTGAAGGGCGGCGGCAAGCTCGTCTTCCCCATGCCCACGCTCACCACCGTGACCGCCTGAGCGGGCACCCGCCACGCCGTCGCCCACCTCTCCGGTCACACCTTTGGTCACACCTACGAGGGAGAAGGACCCCCCGTGTCGATCGACACCACGACCGCCGTCCCCAGCCTGGACAGCGACCTCTTCCACATCGACCAGTACGAGACCTACGCCGCGCTGCGCGAGCAGGGCCCGGTCAGCAAGGTCAGCTTCATCGGCCGGGAGGCGTACCTGATCACCCGTCACGCCGAGGCCAAGGCCGCCCTCGGTGACCTGCGGCTGAGCAACGACCAGAAGAAGCAGCCGCCCGAGGTGGAGCTGCCGACCTTCCACGGCATCCCCGAGGACGTGCGGCCCTACTTCGCCAACAACATGGGCAGCAACGACCCGCCGGCCCACACCCGGCTGCGGGGGCTCGTCTCCCGGGAGTTCACCGCGCGCCGCGTGGAGTCGATGCGCACCCGCATCGAGGAGCTCGCCGAGCACCTGCTCGACGGCCTCACCGGAGAGGACGAGGCCGACCTCGTCCAGCGCTACGCCTACCCGCTGCCGATCACCGTGATCAGCGAGCTGCTCGGCGTCGAGGAGCGCTACCAGGGCGACTTCGGCCGCTGGAGCAACGAGTTCCTGGTCATCGACGCCGACCACGTCGAGCAGCGCGAGCACGCGGCCCGCGCCCTGGTCGGCTTCATCCTCGACCTGATCGACCGCCGCCGCGCCGACCCCGGCCCCGACCTCCTCTCGGCCCTGATCGGCGTGCACGAGGAGGACCAGGACCGGCTCAGCGACGACGAACTCGCCTCCGTGGTCCTGATCCTGCTCATCGCGGGCTTCGAGACCTCCGTCAGCCTCATCTCCATGGCCACCTACCTGCTCCTCACCCACCCCGAGGAACTCGCCACGGTCCGCCGCGACCCGGCGGCCCTGCCGAACGCCGTGGACGAGGCCCTGCGCTTCCTCGGCCCCGCCGAGATCACCACGCGCGGCTCGCTGGAGGACGTCGAGATCGGCGGGGTCCACATCCCCGCGCACAGCACCGTGCTCATCGCGGGCGCCGCCGCCAACCGGGACCCCCGCAAGTTCCCCGACCCCGAGCGGTTCGACGTCACCCGCGACACCACCGGGCACCTGTCCTTCGGCCACGGCATCCACTTCTGCGTCGGCGGCCCGCTGGCCCGCCTGGAGGGCGAGATCGCGCTCCGTGCCCTGCTGCGACGCTTCCCCCGCCTCGCCCTGGCGATCGAGCCGCGGCAGGTGAGCTGGCGCCGGTCCTTCCTGCGCGGCATCGACAGCCTCCCCGTGAGGCTGGGCCGGTGATCTCGCGTGCCCCCCTGGCCGAGACCTGGCTGCGGCGGTTCGGACCGCCCGCCGAGGCGGCGCTGCGGCTCGTCTGCTTTCCGCACGCCGGGGGTGGCGCGAGCAGCTTCCACGCATTCGCCCGCGCCCTGGACCCGCGGGTCGAGGTGGTGGCGGTGCAGTACCCGGGGCGGCAGGACCGGCGGCACGAACCGCCGCTGTCACGGCTGAGCGAGCTGGCCGACCGGATCGCCGAGGCCCTGCTCCAGGCGCCCGAGGGTCCGCCGTACGCCCTGTTCGGCCACAGCTTCGGGGCGCTCGTCGGCTACGAGACGGCCCGGCGCCTGGACCGGGCCGGCGCCACCCCGCACCGGCTGTTCGTCTCCGCCCGCTGCGCGCCCACGGCAGGCGAGGGCCCGACCGACCGGCTGGCCGACGACGCCGCGCTGCTGGCCGAGGTCCGCGGGCTCGGCGGCGGGGACGCGCTCGACGACCCCGAGGTGCAGGCCCTGGCGCTGCCCGCGCTGCGCGCCGACTACCGGGCCCTGCGCTCCTACACCTGGCAGGACGGGCCCGGCCTGCGCTGCCCGGTCACCGCCATGGCCGGTACCGACGACCCCCTGTGCGCGCCCGGCCGGATGCCGGACTGGCTGCGCCTCTCGGTCGTCCCCGGGCGTACGCGGGTCTTCACCGGGGGCCACTTCTATCTTCAGGACCGCGTCACCGAGGTGGCCCGGGCCGTCCTGGCGGATCTCGGACTCCGGGCGCCGCACGCCGCCGCGGCCCACGCGACCGCCATGTGAGAAAGGGAAGTCCCGTGCGACTGCTCGTCACCGGCGCCGCCGGATTCATCGGGTCCACCTATGTGCGCCACGCGCTCGCCGGAGCGTACGGCGACCCGGGCGACGTACGGATCACGGCCCTGGACAAACTGACCTACGCGGGCAACACCGCCAACCTCGCCGACGTACGGGACCATCCGGGCCTGACGTTCGTGCGGGGCGACATCTGCGACGCGGCGCTCCTCGCCGATCTGCTGCCGGGCCACGACGCGGTGGTGAACTTCGCCGCGGAGAGCCACGTGGACCGCTCCATCGCCGGCGCGTACGACTTCGTACGCACCAACGTGCTCGGCACCCAGGCCCTGTTGTCGGCGGCGCGGGCCGCCCGGGTGCCCCGGTTCGTGCACATCTCCACCGACGAGGTGTACGGGTCGATCGAGACGGGCTCCTGGACCGAGGAGTGCGCCCTGATGGCGAACTCGCCCTACGCCGCGTCGAAGGCCGGCGCCGACATCCTGGCGCGTTCCTTCGCCCGCACGTACGGGATGGACGTGAGCGTGACCCGGTGCAGCAACAACTACGGCCCCCACCAGTACCCCGAGAAGCTCATCCCGCTCTTCGTGACCAACCTGCTGGAGGGGAGGCAGGTCCCGCTGTACGGCGACGGCCTGTGCGTCCGCGACTGGCTGCACGTCGACGACCACTGCCGCGGCGTCCAGCTGGTCCTGGAGAAGGGCAGGCCCGGCGAGGCGTACAACATCGGCGGCGGCGAGGAGCTGACCAACCTCGCCCTCACCCGCCGGCTGCTTGAGGCGTGCGGGGCCGGGCCCGAACGGATCGTCCACGTGTCCGACCGGCCCGGCCACGACCGCCGTTACTCCGTCGACGACCGCAAGCTCCGCGAGCTCGGGTACGCCCCGCGCGTCCCCTTCCGCGACGGCCTGGCCCGGACGATCGACTGGTACCGCGACAACCCGCAGTGGTGGAAGCCGCTGCGCGGCGAGCTGACCGCGGTCGCCTGAGCAACCGGCGACGCGGGAACGGCCCGGGCAGCTCCTGCCCGGGCCGTTCCTCATGGGCGCGTCCTCATGGGCGTTGTCCTCATGGGCGCGGCGGACGGCGCCTCAGCGGCCGCCGGGGGTGAAGCGGTAGAGCTTGTTGTTGTGGCCGCTCAGACCCTCGCCCACGTTGGAGATGTAGTAGCCCGAACCCCAGTACACGCTGCCGTCGACCACGGCCGCGCCGCCGAAGACGGAACCGCCGCTGGCGAAGTCCCAGAGGATCTTGCCGGTCCTCTCGTCCAGGGCGTACATGTTGGTGCCGCTGGGCGCCGAGGAGCCCGCGTACATGACGCCGTTGGCGTGGGTGATGAAGGAGTCGTCGAGCCACTGGCCCTCCTTGCCCTGCGGGTCGGCCGTCTGCCACTCGATCTCGCCGGTGGCCGCGTCGACCGCCGCGAAGAACCCGCTGTTGACCGTGGACCTGGTGCCGTCGGCGGCCGTGATGGTCCAGGGCAGGTGATCACCGTTGCCGATGCCGACGTAGATGCGCTTGCCGTCGGTGGCACTGCCCCACTGGATACCGCCCAGCGCACCGCCGGGGCCGACCTGCGTCTGCCACACCACCTTGCCGGTGGCCGGTTCGAGGGCGTAGTAGACGCCGCTCTTCTGGCCTATGCCGAGCAGGTCCTTCGGCTTGCCGTCGATCACGGTGGTGTAGAGGTTCGGGGCGGAGCCGAAGTCGAAGTCCGGGGCCTGGTTCTGCATGTACATCATCCAGGTGTCGGCCGTCAGCGTGTGATGGGCCCACTTGATCTTGCCTGTCCTCAGGTCGAGGGCGAGCACGCTGTCGAAGTGGTCGTCCTCGGAGGGCGGGGTGCAGTCGGTCTGCTTCGGGTTGAGGCAGACGCCGGGCGGCGAGGTGTAGTTGTTGCCCGTGCCCACGTACACCAGGCCGGTCTTGTGGTCGACCACGGGCTGGCTGCCCCACACGGAGGCGCCGGTGTAGCCCTTCGGGATGGTGTGGGTCTTCCACAGGATCTTGCCGCTGCGGGCGTCGATCGCCAGGAGCGCGCCGCGGAACTGCGGCTCGTCGTGCAGGGTCGACGCCTTCGAGGACGTCCCCACGTAGACGACCCCGTTGTCCACGGTGGGGGAGGAGGTGATGACCGTCGTCGGGTCGTCGTCGACCTTGGTCATCCACTTCTTGTCGCCGGTCCCGGCGTCGACGGAGATGAGGTACGCGCTCTTGAGCGCCGTCGTCGTCAGCGTGCCGGTGCCGATGTAGAGGTTGCCCTTCCAGTAGGCGGGGCTGGTCCGGGACATGTGCCCCTCGACGCCGTCGTACCCGGCGACGCTGCGCGACCACACCTCCTTGCCGCTGTCGGCGTCGATGGCCCACAGCTTGCCGCCCCAGTCGGGCACGTACACCGTGCCGCCCACGACGGTGGGGGTGGCGGAGACATCACCGTCGGTGGTGAAGGTCCACTTCGGCGCCAACTTGCCCACGTTGTGGCGGCCGATGGTCCGCTCGGTGGCGGCGTGCCGGGTGTTGTGGTTGTTCTGGCCCGCGCTGACCCACTCGGGCTTCACGGGGACGCTCCGGGCCTGGGAGGACGCGGAGGACGCAGCGGACGCGGAGGACGCGGAGGACGCGGTGCTCAGGGCGGGAGCGCCGGTCTCGGCGGAGGCGACGGTGGCCAGCATGAGGGCGGCGCAGCCGGCCGCCGCGACGGACAGCCGTCCCCACAGCCTTCGGACGCGTGCGGACCGTCGTCCCGTACTGGGTTTCATGGAGTTGTTCCCTCGTTCCTGTGGGTGAGTGGATGGGTGCATGGGGGTGCATGGGGATGTGTGGTCAGGGGGAGGAGGCGGGGGTGCGATTACGGAGCGGCCACCGCGGGCGCGTCGGTCCAGTCGGCGACCCGCAGATCGACGGCACCGGCCTCGTCCCCCGCGTCGATCGCGCGGCCTGAGATCTCCTTCAGGAACTGCCGTGCGGGCGCGTTGCGCGCGGTGGGCCGGTAGGGCAGCCGCAGGGTGCGGCAGCCGGCCGCCGCGGCCTCGGCGCCGAGCATCCGCAGCATCCGGGTCTCCACCCGGCGGTTGAGG
Source organism: Streptomyces sp. NPDC030991 (assembly GCF_055571235.1). Classification (NCBI taxonomy): domain Bacteria; kingdom Bacillati; phylum Actinomycetota; class Actinomycetes; order Kitasatosporales; family Streptomycetaceae; genus Streptomyces; species Streptomyces sp. NPDC030991. The sequence continues at coordinate 63,892 of NZ_JBVIFR010000010.1, read as the reverse complement.
ACCCGGCAGCTGAGCAGGAACACCGGGACGTCCAGCACGTCGCCGTCGGCCCGGGCGAGCACCAGCCCGACGGTGCCGTAGTCGCCGAAGACGTCGCTGACCCGTACGGTCCAGCCCCGGCCGCCTTCGTCCAGCAGCCGGCGCAGCTCCGGCACCGTGAAGGAGGTGCCCGCCAGCGTGAACTGCGTCGTGCGGGAGGTCAGTTGGGCGGCCCGGTCGAGTGCGGAGTCGGTCAGCTGCGCCATCGAGACCTCGATGGCGCAGCGGTCCAGGAACTCCTCGTAGTCCGTGAGGGACCGCTCCAGGGCGCGCCGCTCCGGTTCGGCCTCGTACCAGTCGGCCCGCAGCCGGTCCTCGTCGGTCACCGTGAGCTGGTCGAAGGCGGTCTCGCGGGCCAGCTGACGCGGCGCGGCGTCGGCGTCCCTGCTCAGCTCCACCACGGCGACCTCGGGCAGCGCCGCCCGCACCGAGGCGCACTCCACGGCGTCGTCGTCCACGAAGACGAACGAGTTCAGCGCGAGCCCCAGCTCATGGGAGAGCTCCCGCAGGTACCGGGCCTTGGGCTGCCAGCCGATCCGGTGCGCGGTGACGTCCTTCATCGTGAGGACCATGCCGGGGTTCTGTGCGAACACGGCCCGGACGTCGGCCTCCTCGTTGCGGCTGCACAGGCAGAGCAGCTTGCCCTGGGCGCGCTGGCCGAGCATGAACTCCTGGACCGCGCGGCGCCCCGGGCCGATCTCGACCCCGAGCGGCCCGTCCTCGCCGCAGACACCGGCCCACAGCGTGTTGTCGCAGTCGAGCACCACGACCTTGCGCGGCTTGTTCCACGTGGTCGCGGCCAGCCGCACCAGCCGGTCGGCGAGCGCCTCGAAGTACGCGTCGGTGTAGGGGAGATGGGCGATGCGGTCGGCGTACTCGTCGTGCGTCTCCGGCACGTCGTACTGGCTCGGCAGGTCGTCGAGGTCCACGAGATGCAGGCCCGGCAGCGGGGCGACGGCCTCGCCGATCCGCCGCGCGGCGGCCTCGGTCCAGCGCGCCCGGGCGGGGTCGGCGAGGGCGCCGGGCGACGGCGGGGCCAGGGCCACCAGCCAGGTCGCGGCGGAGCGGCCCGGGACGGTGGACAGCACCGAGAGCAGCTCGTCCAGGATCCGGTCGCCGGCCGACGGGTCCGCGGCGCCGCGGAAGAGATCCTCGGCGCGCAGCAGCAGCACGTTCACCCCGGCGTGCGAGAGGAGCACACCGGCGGGGTCCAGCAGCGGCTCCACCACCTGCCCGTACGGCGCCGCCGACACCTCGCGTCCGCTCTCCCGCAGCCGCCGCGCCATGGCGTCCCTGAGCCCGTCCGAGGTGAAGGTCGCGGCGAGGGCGATGCCCGGGGTCCTCTCCTCGCTCATACGGCCCGACCGTCCAGGTGCGCGCGGACGGTGGCGGCGAGTTCGGCGGCGGTCGTGTCGTTGCCGAGCGCGTGCACCGGCAGCTCCACGTCGAGTTCGCGCCAGAGCCGCGACAGCACGCGCACGGCCCGCATCGAGTCCCCGCCCAGCGCGGCGAAGGGGACATCCGGGTCGACCGCGTCCAGCCCCAGGATCCCGCGGAACACTTCGAGGACCGTGCTTTCCACGGATATGGCCTTCAGTTCATTCGCTTCCATCTGGAGAACACCCTCGTTTCAGCCGTGCACCGGCCAACGCATATGGCGGAAAAGGTTCTGGAGGAAGCGTGCTCCCGGCCGGTCAGGCGCCACTCAAGCGCCACTCAAGTCCGTGCGCTGAAAGGGGAGTTGATACGTTACGATACCGCCCGCGGTTGTTGCGCCCCCCACCGATCTACCGGGAGAAACACCCATGCGCAAAAGCGGGTTGGCCAGTCTCGTCCCTCTTTACTTCATCATCCTGATCGACAACCTGAGCGTCAGCCTCATCATTCCGGTGCTGATTCCCATCGCCTACGACGCCGATATCGGCATCATGGGCAGCGGCGGCACCAGTACCCGTGACCTGTTCTACGGAGTCGCCATCGGCAGCTATTCGCTGGCGATGTTCTTCGGCGCCCCGCTGCTCGGCTCGCTCTCCGACCACTTCCGCCGCAAGAAGACACTGATGCTGTGTCTGCTGGGCCTCGCCCTCAGCTACGCGCTGACCATCTGGGGGCTGGCGCGCCAGGACGTCGTCCTGTTCGTCGCCGCGCGCGTGGTCGGCGGCCTGTTCTCCGGCAGCCTGCCCGTCGCCCAGGCCGCGATCCTCGACGTCACGCCGAAGGAACGCCGCGTGAACTCCATCGGCCTGATCATGTTCTGCGTCTCGTCCGGATACGTGGTGGGCCCGCTCATCGGCGGCTACCTCAGCGACTCCACCCTGGTCTCCTGGTTCAGCCTGCGGACCCCGTTCGTCTTCGTGGCCGTCGTCACGCTGCTGAACCTCCTGGTGCTGCTGATCTCCTTCCGCGAGGCGCCGGCCACCCGGCCGGCCGGGCGCATGACCTTCCCGAACCCGGTCAAGCACCTCATGGAGTCCTTCACCTTCCCCGGGGTCAGGGTGCTCTCCGTGGCCCTGCTCCTCATGTCCCTCGGCTGGACGGCCTTCTTCCAGTTCATCGGGTTGTACCTGACGGCGAACGAAGGCTTCGACCAGCGTGAGGTCACCAACCTCATCTCGGTGGTCGGCGTGGGTCTCGCGGCCTCCTTCCTCTCCTTGGTGCCGCTCTCGATGAAGTACCTCAAGCCGCAGCTCGCGGTCGCCGGGGCGCTGGCCGGGATGACCGTGTGCGTCGCCGGCACCGCGCTGACCGGCTCACGGATCGTGCTCTACGCCCTGTGCCTGATCGGGGCGGCCACCTACGGCATCTCCTACAGCGGGCTTGTCGGCATGATGTCCGCGGCCGTGGACGACAGCCACCAGGGTTCCGTCATGGGCACGGCCGGCGCCATCGCGGCGCTCTCCGCGGGCCTGTCCGGCGTCGTCTTCGGCATCATCGACGGCTCCAGCGCGGTGCCCATCTTCTCCGCGGCGGTCTTCGTGCTCCTCGGCTTCCTGCTGTTCGCAGCGGTGCGGCCGGGCGCCACCGCCGCCCAGGAGGAGCCACGGGAGAGCGCCGACAGGACCTCCGCCGCCTGAGTCCCGTCGCCGCCTGAGAGCCGTCGCCTGAGACCGGCCGCCTGGGACCGGCCGCCTGGGACCGGTCGCCTGGGACCGGCCGCTGCCCGGGTCCCGCCCGGACCCGGCCCGGACCCGGCCCGGACCCGGCCGGACCTGGGCGACCCGGCCCGGTCTCAGCCTCGGCCGAGGGGCACCGGGCCCGTGGCCTCCTCGCCGATCAGGTGCGGCACCCCGGCGGCCGGGGCGGGCTCCAACAGGTGGCGCACCAGCCGCGCCGCCACCGGCTCCACAGGGCCTGCCGTCTCCCGGGCGCCGGGCGAGTTCGTCTGCTCGGTCCGCAGCATGCCCGGCCGCGCGAGGTGGAACGCCACCCCGGGCCGGTGCCGGGCGGCCCAGCGGACCAGGCCCTCCACGGCGGACTTCGCCGCGACGTAATGCGGCCAGTCGCGCGGCGGTTCGTCCAGGCCGGCCGAGGAGATCACCAGGCACCGGCCCCGGCCCGGCTCCAGCAGCGGGAGCAGCCCGGTCAGCGGCGCCCCGACCAGCCGCAGCGATGCGGACAGGAACGCGTCCATCCGTTCCAGGTCGCCCGCGGCCAGGCCGAGGGTGCGCAGCGGCGGGGCCGCGCTGCACACCAGGAAGCCGAGCCGGCCGTGCTCACGCTCGACACGGGCGCCGAGCTCGGCGCTCCAGCGCGGGTCCGAGGCGTCGCCGGGCGCGGGACGCAGCCGTCCCGGCAGCCCCTCGGCCTCGGCGGTCAGGGTTTCCGGCAGCGCGTCCCGGCTTCCGACGTAGACCTCGCAGCCCTGTGACGCCAGGGCCAGCGACAGGGCCGCCCCGAGCCCCCGGCTGCCGCCGACGACCACGGCCGAGGCGCCCTCCAGCCGGGTCGAAGGACTCAAGTGCGCCGCCAGCGCGGCCGAACCGGCCGGGGGAGCGGGCACGCGGACCATCGCCTCGATCTCGGCCTCGGCGACGACCGCGCCGTCCGCCATGACCTCCCCGGCGATCGACACCAGCCCGAAGCGCCGGTCGGTGTGGACGACGCGCGCGCGGTACGACAGGCGCACCGGCCCGCTCGCCGCGACCGGCGGGAACCGCAGCGCCACCCGGCCCAGCAGGCAGTTCTCCCCCGGCAGGGACATGCCGGCCACATAGCTCGACCACAGCAGGCAGGCCAGCGGCGCCGGCCCGAGCAGCCGCGCGGCGGCCGGGAACCGCTCGCGCAGCGCCTCGATCCCCTCCGGGCCGTAGTCGCCGCAGACCTCGGTGCCCGGCGGCAGATCCGCGATGGTGTGCAGGGGCGCCACGGTGGCCGGCGGCACGGGCAGCGGCGCCAGGTCCGGCGGCGTACCGGGGCGGACCCGTACGGTCAGGCAGGCGCGGTCCCCGTCGAGCAGCCGGTGCCCGGACCCGGCCCCGCCCACGGGCTCCGCCCGGTACCGCACGCCGGGGAAGACCGGGTTGCCGAAGTCCGCCTCGACGGCCGTCACCCCCGCCCCGCCGTCCGGCGCGGACTCCTCCAGCGTCGCCAGGGCCGCGAGGACGCCGTGGGCGACGGTCCGGCCGAAGGGCGTACGGCGGGCGTGGCCGGGCGAGCAGTGCAGCGCGTTCCGGTCGCCGCTGACCCGCGCGAACAGCGCCACGTCGTCTTCCGAGAGCAACACGGGTGTACCTCCGGCGGTGGCCAATTGCGATTCGGCAGCAGTTGAACACCCCACGGGGGCCGCTGTCCTGCGGGGTCGACCGCGATTCGAGTGGAGATGGACGGGGGCCGTGTACCAATGACTCGGGTGTCCTGGGCGGTGGAAAGGTCTGAGTGCATGACGGAGCGTCAGGCGAGTCCCTACGAGCGCTTTCAGTGGAACAGGCATCAGCAGAATCCCGATGACCCGGGACTCACCGTCAGTTATGTGTACGCGCTGACCGGGGACGTCGACACCGGCCGTCTCGACGCCGCACTGCGCACCGTGGTCTCCACCGCGTTCCCCCGGCTTCTCGACTACTTCACCGAGATCGGCGGGGAACTGGTGGCGAAAAGCCGCCCCGTGCCGCGACAGGTGCTGCGGCAGTGCGAGCGCAGGGACGACCTCCTCGATCCCGGCGGTATCGACCCCACCGGCCAGGAACTCTTCCGCTTCCGCCACTGGCGCGAGGCGGACGAACGGCTGCTGCTCCGACTCGACTTCAGCCATGTCGTCTTCGACGGCGGCTGCTACGCCCCGTTCCTCACCGCCCTGGCCACCTGCTGGCAGGGCGGGACGCCGGCCCTGGAGAAGTCGTTCGCCACGGCGCCCCGGTCCGACGCCGCCCAGGACGCTGCCTTCTGGCGGTCCACGCTCGCGGGCCGCCGACTGCACCAGCCGCTGCCCTTCGCCGCCGCGGCCCACGGCGGCGGCCGCCGGATCGCGGTCAAGGAGACCATCAGCGGCGAACAGGCCGAGGACATCCAGCGGTTCCTGCGCCACCACGAACTGAGCCCGCTCCAGTTCGTCGTGGGCGTGACCGGCGCCCTCGTGCACGCCTACGGCGACGACGACCGCGACATCGTGGTGGCCCACACCGTGGACACGCGCACGTACGGGGCTCCCTACGGCTGCCACACCAACCTGCTGCCGCTCTGGCTGGACGTCGCGGCACAGCCGACCGCGCTGTCGCTGTTCGAGCAGGTACGGACGCAGCGCGAGGACCTCCGTGACCACCAGGGCTTCCCCGTCGCCGATCTGCTCGCGCTGGCCGCGGCCGAGCAGGGGCTCGCCGCTGACCGGGGCGGCAGCGTCCTCAACCTCGTGGTGAATTCCTCCTCCGCGATGCTGCCGACCGCGCTGCCCGAACTGGCGGGCGTGGACGCCTCCTGGATCCGCAAGCCCGACACCGGCAGCACCAGCGAGCTGAGCGTCAACTTCAGCTCCGACGCGCAGGGCCTCCACCTCTCCTTCGACTCCTCCACGCGCGTGCTGTCGCCCGAGGCGCTGTCGGCGCTGGCGACCAACTTCCTGCGCCTGGCCCGGTTCATGACGGCCGAGCCGCACCGCCCGCCCGCCGAGTGCGACCTGTCGCGCCCGCTGGAACCGGTGGCCGAGGGCGCCGTCAGGACCACCCCGGCCGGGCAGGGCCTCGGCGCGGCCCTCGCCGAGGCGGCGGAGGCGGACCGGGACCGGGTGGCGGTCGTGGACGACCACCGCTCGCTCACCTACGGCGAACTGCTGGACGCCGCCCACCGGCTCGGCGACTCCCTGGCCCCCGGCGACACCCGGCCGGTCGGCGTCCTCATGGAGCGGTCGGCCGCGATCCCCGTCGCGTACCTGACCGCGCTGACCCTGCGCCGCACGTTCGTACCGCTCGACCCCCACCTCCCGGACAGCCGGCTCACCTACATGGCCGAGACCGCCGGAGTGGGTGTCGTCCTGGTGGACGCGGCGACCCGGGACCGGGCGGCCCGCCTGTTCCCCGGCACACCCACGCGGGAGGTGGACGGCGCGCCGCCCGCCTCCCCGCCCCCGCCCAGGGCCCGGCCCGCGGGCCCGGCCGACGCCGGGCGCACCGCGTACGTCCTGTTCACCTCCGGCTCGACCGGCACCCCCAAGGGCGTCGCGGTGAGCGAGGGCAACCTCGTCAACTTCCTGCACTCCGTGCGCGAGGACCCCGGGATGGGCCCCGACGACCGCATCGTGGCCCTGACCCCGATCGGCTTCGACATCTCGCTCCTGGAGATCCTGCTGCCGCTGCTGTGCGGCGCCACCGTCCAGGTGCTCTCCGAGGAGGCCAGGACCAGCGCGACCCTGCTCGCCGAGCGCATCGACGGCAGCGGCGCGACCGTCGTCCAGGCCACCCCGTCCACCTGGCGCATCCTGCGGTCGGCCGGCTGGCGGGCCCGGCGCCCCATGACCCTGCTGTGCGGCGGCGAGGCCCTGGACGCCGACCTCGCGCGGTACCTGCTGAGCCAGAGCGCGGCCGTCTACAACATGTACGGCCCGACCGAGGCGACCATCTGGGCGAGCTGGCAGCGCGTCACCGACGCCGGCCACATCCACCTGGGCGAGCCCGCCCTGGGCACCCGGTACTACGTGGTGGACGCCGACGGGCGGTCCGTGGCCCCCGGCATGCACGGCGAACTGATGATCGCCGGTGACTGCGTGGCCCTGGGATACCTGAACGCCCCGGCGACCGCCTTCGGGACGCTGCCCGACGGCACGCCCTCGTACCTGACCGGCGACCTGGTCCGCCACGACGGCGCGGCACGGCTCACCTACGTCTCCCGCAAGGACGGCCAGCGCAAGGTCAACGGCCACCGGATCGAACTCGGCGAGGTGGCGGCCGCGGTGGCCGCCCAGGCCCCGGCCGCGACCGTGGTCGCCGTCGTGCGCCCGGAGCCCGAACCGCACCTGCGCTGCTTCGTGTGGCTGCCCGCCGGCGAGCCCTTCGACGCCGCCGCGGTGCACGAGCGGTGCCGGGAGACCCTGCCGTACTACATGGTCCCGCAGGGCGTGCACCGGCTGACCGCGATACCCCTGACGGCCAACGGCAAGACCGACGTCAAGAAGCTCGGCGAGGCCCCCCTGTCCACGCTCGGCCTCCATCCGCAGGACGAGACACCCGCGCCGGCGGCCGACGCGCGGCCCGCCGCGGCGGAGACCGGCGGCGCGGACGGGCAGGACCTCCTCACCGAGCTGCGGCGGCTCGTCGCCGGCGAACTGGGCCTGCCGGAACCGGACACCGACCGGCCGCTCGGCTACCAGGGCGTCACCTCGCTCGGCTACAACCTGCTCGCCGCACGGATCAGCGAGCGGTACGGGATCGTCGTCCGCGCGCACGACTTCTACCGCATGAACACCCTGCGCAGCGTCGCCGAGACCGTCGAGCGGCTCACCGAGGGCCGGGCCGGGCGCGTCGGCGGGCCCGCGAAACGGCAGGACACCCGGCCGGCCCCGGCCCCGGCCCCGACGGCGCGGCCCGGCTCCGACGACGGCCGCCTGGCCATCGTCGGCCTCGCCGCGGTACTGCCCGGCGGCCCGGACCCCGAGACGTTCTGGCAGACCCTGCTCGACGGCAGGGACTGCGTCGGGCCGGCCGCCGCAGAGCGCGAACTGCCCGGCGAGTTCGCCGGGTTCCTCCCCGGGATCAAGGGGTTCGACGCCCGGTTCTTCTCCATCTCGCCCCGGGAAGCGAGCTGGATGGACCCGCGCCAGCGGCTGCTGCTGCAGTCCGTGTGGCACACGATCGAGGACGCCGGGTACGCCCCCTCCGAGCTGAACGGCTCGCGCACCGGCTGCTACCTGGCGGCCACCGGCAACGACTACGCCCTGCTCCAGGCCAGGGCCGACGCGCGGCAGATCCCGTACTCACTGGTGGGGCACTCCATGAGCCTCATCGCGAACCGCGTCTCCTCCTGGTTCGACTGGCACGGCCCCTCCACGGTCCTCGACACCGCCTGCTCGGGCTCCCTGGTGGCGCTCGTCCGGGCCTGCCGCGACCTGCGCGCCGGGGTCTGCGACGCGGCCGTGGTCGGCGGCGTCAACCTCATCCTCGACACACAGATCAACGAGGGCCTGCACGCGGCGCGGTTCCTCTCCCCCGACCACCGCTGCGCGACCTTCGACGCCGCGGCCAACGGCTACGTACGCGGGGAGGGTTACGGCACCTTCCTGGTCAAGCGCCTGGCGGACGCCCTCGCCGACGGCGACGACATCCGCGCGGTCGTCGAGAGCGTGGCCGAGAACCACGGCGGCCGCGCCAACTCCCTCACCGCCCCGAACCCCAACGCCCAGTACAGCCTCCTCCTGGACGCCTACACACCCGAACTCGCCGCCCGCACCGGCTACATCGAGACCCACGGGACGGGCACGGTGCTGGGGGACGCCATCGAGCTCGACGCGCTGAAACGGGCCTGGGAGCAGCTGGTGCCGGGCGGCGCCGGGCGCCCCGTCCGGCTCGGCGCGGTCAAGTCCCAGATCGGGCACCTGGAACCCGCGGCCGGGGTCGCCTCCGTGACCAAGGTGATCAAGGCGTTCGAGCACCGGACCCTGCCGGCCAACCTGCACTTCCAGGAACTCAACCCCGGCATCGACCTGACGGGCACCCCCTTCGAGGTACTGCGGAAGACCGTCCCGTGGGACGACGACGGCGCACACGTGGCCGGGATCAGCTCCTTCGGCTTCGGCGGCAGCAACGCGCACGTCGTGCTCTCCGCGCCACCGGCCCCCGCCGCCCGCCGCGCCACCCCCGCACAGACCCGCCTCGTACCGCTGTCGGCGCGCACCCCGCGGGCGCTGAACCGCCTGACGGCCCGGCTGCTCGACCACATCGAGCGCCGCGGGCCGCTGTCCGACGCGGACCTGCGCGACCTCTCGTACACCCTGTGCAGGCGCGAGCCGCTCGCGTACCGCCTGGCGTGGTGCCCGGCCTCCGGCGACGAGCTGCTGCGCGCGCTGCGCGCGGCGGGCGAGCCGGTCCAGACGCAGCCGTGCGCACGGGGACGAGGCGCGGACCGGCCCACGCCCGAGTCGGCCCGCGAGGCGTACCTGTCCGGGCAGCCGGTCGACTGGCAGGCGCTGTTCGCGCCGCACACACCGCAACGGCTGCGGCTGCCCGGCTACCCGTTCGACGAGACGGATCTCTGGTTCACCGACGAGGGGCGGACGCCATGACGACCGAAGCCGACCAGCGGGCCCGCCGCACCGGCGCGGAGCCCATCCGGCTGCTCCCGGCCGACGGCCCCGGCACCTTCCGGGCGCACCTCGACCGTGACCACACCTACCTGAGAGAACACCTGGTCGGCGGCGGCCGTGTGCTGCCCGGCGTCGCCTGTCTGGAGATGGCCCTGCGCGGCGCCGCACTGCTCCACCCCGGCGCGACGGTGTTCGCCGTCAGGGACGCCGCCTGGCTGCGGCCGATCTCCGGTGAACAGCCGCTGGACGGACTCGTCGTGGCCTTCCGCTCCGCGCCCGGCGCTGCCTCGGTGGACTACACCGTCACCAATGGGGGCGCGCTCTGCGCCCTGGGCACGCTCCTCCTCGAGAAGGACGGGACGGCCGAGAAGCTGGACCTGACCCCCGTGGTGGGGCTGGAGGTGCGCGACGAGATCTGCGCGAACACCACATCCCATTTCACCCGGCGGGAACTCTACGGAGAATTCTCGGACATGGGCATCGACTACGGTCCTTATTTCCGTCGCAATACCTATGTGCAGCGGTACGGACAGCGGTCCCTGGCCTGGCTCTCGCACAACGACGGAGTGCCGATGGGGGTGGTGAACCTCCTCGACTGTTCCTTCCAGTCGGGCCTCGCCATCTCCATCGGAGAGCACCGTGACAGCTTGATGCCCTTCTCTATGGGGCATATGATCTTTCACGCTCCGGCGCGATTTCCCGCCGACTCGGCTTTCGTCCTGACAGAGAAACTCTCGCCCTTCAGGACCAATTTCACGGTGTACGACGAGGATTACGGACCGCTTCTCTCGGTTGTCGACCTCGGTGTGAAACCCGCTCTTTGAACCCGGCGTCCTAGACATAGGGGATTTTGTTGAGTCGCAACGAATGGCGAAGCGGAAATTCCGCGTCCGGTACAGCGTGCCCCGATGCCTCGCTGGTCCGCCGTGCCGCCGTGGACTCGATGGTGTTCGCGCCGCGCTGGACGCACGGCCGCCTCGACCCGGCGGGCGCCGCCGGGGGAGGCCCGCGCACCTTCCTGGTGCCGCCGGGACAGGCCCGCCTGCACCAGGAACTGACGGAGCGTTTCCCACGGGACACAGTGGTGCGCCTGGACGGCCCGGCGGTGGCCGCACTCGCCGCCGCGCCCGCCGCCGGCGAACACCTGGTGTTCGTCAGCCGCACCTCATGGGCCGACGGGATCCACGACGCCGACCTCACGTCCTTCCTCGGCCTCGTCCACGCCCTCGACCGATGGCCGCGGGTCCGCCTCGACGTCTTCACCGACAAGGCGGTGCACAGCCCGCTGTTCACCGCCGCCACCCACCCGGTGGACGGGGTGTTCGTCGGTCTGGCCCAGGCCCTGGCCAAGGAGCGGCCCGACTGGTCGGTGCGCTGCTTCTGCCTCGCGGACCTCACCGCGACATCGCTGGCCGAGGCCCTCGACCGGCCGCTGCCGACCGTCGCGGGCTCACCCGTGTGCCTGCGCGGCGACGAGTACGCCGTCGCCTCGATGGCACCGGCCTCCCTCGCGGGATGGCCCGACCGGTCGGCGTTCAGGACCGGCGGCACCTACGTCATCCTCGGCGGCACCGGCGGACTCGGGGGCCTGCTCGCCGAGTACCTGGCCACCGAGTACCGGGCCGAGGTGGTCGTCATCGGCCGCCGCTCGCCCGACGACTTCGCCCGGCAAGCCGACCGGCTACGGGAGTCGGGGGCCCGCGCGGTCCACTACCACCAGGTGGACCTGGCCGACGGACCGGCGCTCAGGAGCGCGCTCGACGCCCACGAGGTCATCAACGGCGTCGTCCACTCGGCGCTCGTGCTCCAGGACGCCACCCTCGCCACCATGAGCGAGCGGGTGCTCACCGACGTCCTGCGCCCGAAGCTGCACGGCACCCGCCACCTGGTGGACGCGCTGCGCGGCCGGCACCTCGACTTCTGCCTCTTCTTCTCCTCGGTACAGGCGCACATCGCCAGCGCGGGACAGGGCAACTACGCCGCCGCGTGCGTCGCCAAGGACGCCTGCGCGGACCTCCTCCACCAGGCCCTGCTGATCGACGCCAAGGTCGTCAACTGGGGTTACTGGGGCGAGATCGGGGTCGTCGCGAAGCCGGAGTACCGGGAGCGGATGCAAGGGCTCGGGATCGGCTCGATCGAACCGGCCGAAGGACTGGCGGTCATCGAGCGGTTCCTCGCGGCCGACGACCGACGGATCACCTGCGTGAAAGGAACGGAAGAGGCGTTGGAGCGCATGGGAATCACGCCGCACAAGCCCGCAGCCCCCGCGGCACCGCCCGCAGGCCCCGCGGGAGTCCTCGACGACGTGGTGCCGCCGTTGCGCGACGACGACGCCGATGTCGCCCGCAACCGGGACCTCTCCGCACACCTGGAGGCGTACACCCGGTGGCGGCTGCGTCAGGTGCCGTTGCCGGCGACCGTGATCGCCAAGTACCGGCTGCTGACGGACGCGATCGGCGCGATGCCGCAGGCCAGCTCCCTGCCGCGGGCCGAACTCCTGCGGGCGTACCCGGAGCTGACCGGCCACATCGCACTGCTCGACCGGTGCCTGGACCACCTGCCCGACGTGCTGAGCGGCGCCACCGACGCGGTGGAGGTCCTCTTCCCCGACGGCTCCTTCGACCTCGTCGCCCCCGTCTACCAGAGCAACCCCATCGCCGACTACTTCAACCGGGTCTGCGCCCAGGTGGTGACCAACTACCAGCGCCGTACGGCCGGCCGGCCGCTGCGCGTCCTGGAGATCGGCGCCGGGACCGGCAGCACCACCAAGTTCGTGCTGCCGCTCCTCGACCCGAGCGACGTGAGCTACCACTTCACCGACCTGTCCTACGCGTTCCTGCACAAGGCCCGCGACGCCTTCGGCAGCGACCACCCGTACCTGACCTACGAGATCTGCAACATCGAGGACCCGCCCGAGGAGTACACCGACTCCTTCGACATCGTCGTGGCCACCAACGTGCTGCACGCGACGTCGAACGTCCCCGGCACCCTTCGCAACGTCCGCAAGGTGCTGCGGGAGGGCGGCATCCTCGTCCTCAACGAGATCACCACCCGGCAGGACTACGCCACGCTCACCTTCGGGCTCACCGACGGCTGGTGGCTCAGCAACGACCCGTACCGCATCGAGCACAGCCCCCTGCTCAGCAGCGACCAGTGGCAACTGCTCATGCACGAGGCCGGTTTCGGCGCCGTACGGACCCACGGCGGCGAGGGGCAACAGGTCCTGGTCGCACTGGCCGGAGCCCCGGACACCCCGGACACCCCGGGCACCCCTGACGCCCCGCGCACCGCGGCCCCCGTCGCCGAAGCCCCCGAAGCCGTGCCGGTCACCGGCGACGACGGCGTGCGGGGTCGGGTGGAGTCGTTCGTGCGTGAGGTGATCGCGGGGACGATGCGGCTGGAGGTGTCGGAGGTCGAGCTGGACCGGCCGTTCCGGGACATGGGGATCGATTCGCTGATCTCGATGGAGTTGTTGAAGCCGTTGCGTGAGCGGGTGGGGTATGTGCCCGCGACGGTGTGGTTCGAGTACCCGACGGTGGCGCGCCTGGTGGAGTACCTGGTCACCGAGCACGCGGAGACAGTGACGGAGGCGTTCCCCGCCCCTGCCGCCCCGGTCGCCGCCACCCCGGTCGCGGAAGCCGTAGTAGTAGCCGGTGACGGCGACGGTGATGTGCGGGGTCGGGTGGAGTCGTTCGTGCGTGAGGTGATCGCGGGGACGATGCGGCTGGAGGTGTCGGAGGTCGAGCTGGACCGGCCGTTCCGGGACATGGGGATCGATTCGCTGATCTCGATGGAGTTGTTGAAGCCGTTGCGTGAGCGGGTGGGGTATGTGCCCGCGACGGTGTGGTTCGAGTATCCGACGGTGGCGCGGCTGGTGGAGTACCTGGTCACCGAGCACGCGGAGACGGTGACGGAGGCGTTCCCCGCCCCCGCCCCTCCGGTCGCCCCCGCCCCGGTGACGGAGACCGCCCCGGTCACGGAGCCCGCCGCGGAGACCCCCGCAGCCCCCGAGCCGCGCGAGCGGCGGGAAGCTCCGGCCCCGCAACTCGCCCGGCCCGACGGCGAGTTCACCCCCCGCCCCGGCGACATAGCCATCGTCGGCATCTCCGCACGGCTGCCCGGGGCGGCGAACGCCGACGCGTTCTGGGACAACCTGTTCGAGGGCCTGGACAGCACGTCCACCGTGCCCCCGGAGCGCTTCGGCACCCGCCTCGCCGAGGGCCCCGAGGCCGTCTCGTACACCGAACGCGGCGCCTTCATCGACGACATCGACGCGTTCGACCACACCTTCTTCAGCATCACGCCCCGCGAAGCGGCGCGCATGGACCCCCAGGAACGCCTCGTCCTGGAACAGACCTACCTCGCGATCCTGGACTCCGGACACAGCCGCGCCCAGCTCGCCGGCAGCGACACGGGCGTGTTCGTCGGCGTCATGAACGGCGGCTACGCCTGGCACACCCCCACCGAGCCGGGCGCCGAACCGCCCACCTCCACCTTCTGGTCGATGGCCAACCGGGCCTCGTACCACTTCGACTGGCACGGCCCCAGCATGGCCGTCGACACCGCCTGCTCGGCGTCCCTGACCGCGCTGCACCTGGCCTGCCAGTCGCTGCGCACGGGCGAGTGCGACCGCGCCGTCGTCAACGGCGTCAACCTCATCACGCACCCCCGCCAGTACCAGCTGCTGTGCGGCCTGGAGATGCTGTCGCGCACCGGGGAGTGCCGGCCGTTCGGCGCCGGGGCCGACGGCTTCGTCGACGGCGAGGGCGTCATCAGCCTGGTGCTCAGGCCCGCCGAGGACGCCCTGCGCGACGGCGACCGCGTGTACGCCGTCATCAGCGGCTCCGCGGTCAACGCCGGCGGCCGCGCCAACGGATACACCGCGCCCAACCCCGAGGCCCAGTACGCCCTCATCACCAAGGCACTCGCGGCGGCCGGCACCTCCCCCGAAGAGGTGGGCTACGTCGAGGCGCACGGCACCGGCACGGCCCTGGGCGACCCCATCGAACTGCGGGCCCTGACCAAGGCGTACGCCGCGGCCGGCACCCAGCGGATCCGGCTCGGATCGGTGAAATCCAACATCGGCCACCTCGAGTCCGCGGCCGGCCTCAGCGGCGTGCTCAAGGCCGTGCTCCAGATGCGCCACGGCTCCCTGGTGCCCTCGCTGCACGCGGAGCGCACCAACCCGCACCTGGACTTCGATGACACCCCGTTCAAGCTCAGCACCCGGCGCGAGCGCTGGCCCGCCGAGCTCCCCCTGGTCTCCGCCGTCAGCTCCTTCGGCGCGGGCGGCGCCAACGCCCACGTGGTGCTGCGCGGGGTACCCGGACGGACCGCGCCCGCAGGCCGCCCGCGACGCGACAGCTACGTCATCCCGCTCTCCCACCACACCGGCGCCGGACTCCAGCTGGCCATGGACGAGCTCGCGCAGTGGCTGCGCGGACGCCGCGTCGACATGGACGCCCTGGCCCACACGCTCGCCTGCCGCCGCGACAGCCACCCGCACCGCGTGGCCATCGTCTGCCGCGACCAGGACGAACTCGTCCGCGGACTCGAACAGGACCTGAACCGCCGCCCCGCGCCCCGGGCCACCACGGCCGGCACGGTGGAGGAGCTGTCCGCCCGCACCGCCCAGGACATCGCCGCCCTCTACGAGTCCGGCGGCTCCCCGGACTGGGAGAGGTACTACCCGAGGACCGGCCCCGCGGAGCTGCCCGCCTACCCGTTCCTGCGCCACCGCCACTGGATCGAGTCCGCCGAGTCCGGCTTCCACTCCCTGGCCCCGCTGGTCTCCGCCCACCGCATCGACGGCGTCCCCATGGCGCCCGCGGCCTGGACGCTCGCGGTCCTCGCCGAGCGGGCCGGGGACCGCGCCCTCCACAACGTGCTGTGGCAGAAGCCGATCCCCGACCCCGGGGCCGTCGAGCTCCGCGAGCACGGCAGCGAGCTGACCCTCGTCGACCGCGCCACCGGCGCCACGCAATGCACCGCAGAGGTGGCGGCGACCGCCCCCGTCGGCAGCGCGCCCGTGCTGCCCGCCGGGGCCCGCAGGCAGCACCGGCGGGAGATCTACGACACCTTCCGGCGACTCGGCTACGACTACGGCGAACCGCTGCGCGGCGTGCGGTGGGCCGAGGTCGGGCCCGGCGCGGTGCGGGCCTTCCTCCACGTGGACCGCGACTGGGGGTACGGCCTGTCGCCCGCGCTGCTCGACTGCGGGATGCAGCTGTCCATCCTGCTGGCGGCCGAAGAGGAGTCGGGCGGTCCCGTGTTCGTCCCCTACCACCTGGGACGGCTCACTGTCGTCAGGGCGGTGCGCGACGAGGCGGTGTACTGCCACTGCGTGGCCCGGCCCGGCGGCTCGCAACGGACGCGCACGTACGACTTCTACTTCACCGACGAGCGCGGCGACGTCCTGGTCGCCCTGGAGGAAGTGGTGTCCGTGGCCATCGACGGCGCCGGACCGGCAGCCCGGGCCCCCGAGCCCGCGCCAGCGCCTGCACCCGCGCCCTTCACCGTCGTCGAGCTGAACTGACGGGGGCGGCGATGGCCATCGACGTCCTGATGTTCCCCGGGCAGGGCTCCCAGCGCCTGGGCATGGGCAGGGAGGTGTTCGACGCCTACCCCCACCTGTGCGACAGGGCCGACGACATCGTCGGCTACTCCCTGCGCGAACTCTGCCTGGAGGACCCGCACGCCCTGCTCAACGAGACCTCGTACACGCAGCAGGCGATCTACTTCGTCAGCTGCCTCATGTACCTGGAGCGCACCGAACGGCACGGCGACGAGCCGGTGCGGTGCGTGACGGGCCACAGCCTCGGGCTGTACCCGGCGCTCTTCGCGGCCGGTGTCCTCGACCTCTTCGAGGGGCTGGAGATCGTCTCCGAGCGCGGCGCCCTCATGCAGGAGGCCCGGGGCGGGGCGATGATCGCGGTCCTCGGACCGCAGGCGCACGACATCGACGAAGACCTCGCCCGGCTGGAGTTCTTCGACGTGGACGTGGCCAACTACAACAGCCCGGAACAGGTCGTCCTCAGCGCGGCCAAGCCGCGTCTGGACGAACTGGTGCCGCGCCTGGAGGAGATCGGCCACCGCTGTGTGTGGCTGCCGGTCAGCGGGGCCTTCCACTCCCGGCACATGGAGCAGGCCCGCCGCGCGTTCGCGCGGTTCCTGCGCGACCGGGAGTTCGCGCCGCCCACCAAGACCGTCGTCTCCACGACGAGCGGCCGGACGCTGGGCGCCGAGCACCTGCTGGAGGAGATGGTCTTCCAGCTGGTGAAACCGGTGCGGTGGTGGCAGACCGCGACGTACCTGGCCCGTACGGGACACCGGACCTTCGAGGAGATCGGTCCCGGCACGGTGCTGACCAAATTGAGCGCACAGATCCTCGGCGACGAATCCGCGCCGCAGGCCGAGCCCAGGAAGTGATGACCGTGGAATCAGCAAACAGCAGGATCGCCGTGATCGGTGGCGGCGGCTCCGGCGCCGTCGCGGCCTGGCAGTTGTCCCGGCAGTACGACGTCACACTCTTCGAGGCGGGTGAGTACCTGGGCGGCCACGCCTACAGCCACCCGGTCGAGACCGACCAGGGCACCCTCCACGTCGACATGGGCGTGGAGCACTTCAACGAGAAGCTCTCACCCAACCTGTTCCGGGTCCTGACCGACTTCGGCATCGGCACCTACGTCGCCCCGTCCTCGGTGCACGTGGACTTCCCCGGCGATCGGCAGACCTGGAACAACCTCGACTTCCTCGGCCGGCTGCGCGAGGACCTGCACGAGGAGTTCGACCGCTTCCACCTGGAGATGAACCAGCTGCCCACCTCGGGCGACGACTCGTACAAGACCATGAGCATCGGCGAGTACCTGGACAAGAACGGGTACTCCAAGAGCTTCAAGTACCAGGCGATGAACCCCATCCTGAGCATCTACTCGGGCTGCCACGCGCCGTCCCTCGACTACAACCTCATGTACGTCGCGCTGTCGTTCAGCATGAACCTGCTCTCCTTCTTCGCCCCCGGCTACTGGCGCAAGGCGCAGGGCGGCATCCACAGCTACCTGGCCAGGATCGAGAGCGAGCTGGGCGACCGCATCCGGCTGAACACGCCCGTCGAGTCCGTCACCCCCACGGAGTCGGGGGCGACCGTGGTGGCCGGCGGCCAGGAGCACCGGTTCGACCAGGTCGTCTTCGCCACGCACGCGGACGTGACGCTGTCGCTGCTGCGCACCTCCGACCCGCAGTACCAGGAGCTGCTCGGCGACTTCGCGTACGTACCCGTCGAGAGCGTCCTGCACCAGGACGAGAGCTGGCTCAGCTCCGTAGGACGCGACGCCTACTGCCAGTTCCGGATGCCGGACGACTTCGAACTCGACCGGGCCGAGGAGCAGATGGGCAGCCTCACCCGCAACTGCAACGTGCTCCACCCCTACCGCGACGTCGAGGAGCCCATCCTCATCACGTTCGACCCGCAGGAGGAGGTCGACCCCGACCAGGTCATCGTCCGGCGCAAGTGGAAGCTGCCCCAGCTGCGCCCGGCGGACGTGGGCCGCAAGAAGCAGCTGAGCCGGATCCAGGGCCGCGACCGCCTGTGGTTCTGCGGCACCGACACCAGCGTCACAGGACACGAGGGGGCGATCGTCTCCGGCATGGTCATCGCCGACCGGCTGGGCGTCGCCTACCCCTTCCCGGACGATGCGCTCGCCGTCGGCCAGTTCCGCGGCATCAAGGAATTCATGGGTGTATGAGCGGACACCTCCCGGCCTGTCGCGACCTCACTCTCTCTCACGGGGATGACCCATGGAATCGCTAGCCCCTCGGTACACCGACCTCGCCGCCCCGGACGTGTCCGGCGAGCCGGCCGGCACCACTGTGGTGGTCACCGACCGGGAGGACATCGCGGCGGCGGCCCGCGCCCTCGGCGCCGAGTGCTGGTACGCCGACCCCACCACCCAGGGCGAGGAGCGGCTCGGGCAGGAGCTGCGGCGGCACACCGCCCGGGCCACCACCCTGGTGGTGGCCTGGGGTGCCGGGTCGGCCGGCGGCGCCCCTGACGACGGCGCGGCCGGGTACGCCGCGGCGGTGCGCCACGCCCACGCCGGGCTCGCGCTGCTCCAGGCCGTACGCGCGTCGGGGCGGCGCATCCACCTCGTCACGCTCTCCCGCGCCGACGACGCGCTGCCCGCGCTGCTCGACGGCATGGCCCGCACCGCCGCGCTGGAATGCCCGCTCGTCCACACGGAGGTCACGTACGAAGGGCCCGTCACCGGGGAGCGGCTGCGCGGGTGGATCGCGGCCGGCGCCGCCCGTCCGGGGGCGCGGCTGCGGGCCGAGGGCGAGCGGATCACGCGTCTGGAGCACACGCCGCTGCCGCTGCCGCCGGCGCGTCCCGCCGAGGTGATCGGGGCCGGCGACCGCGTCGTGGTCATCGGCGGCGCAGGGGGCGTCGGACGCCGGCTGTGCCAATACCTGAGCGGCCGCTGCGGCGCCGAGGTGTTCGTCCTGGGCCGCGGCACCCCCGACGAGCGGGTGCGGGAGGCGCTGAAGGAAGCGGGGGTGCGCAGCTACCTCGGCGCCCCGGCCCACGAGTTCGCCGCGCTCGACGGCGCCCTGCGCTACCTCCACGACCAGTTCGGACCGGTCAAGGCGGTGTTCAACCTCGCCGGGGTGCTCGACGACTGCCTGCTCTTCAACCTGACCCCCGACCGGCTGGAGAACGTCCTGCGGCCGAAGGTGGCCACCGCCCTCAACCTGGCGGCCGTGACCGGTCCGCACCGGCCCGCCACGGTCGTCCACTTCAGTTCGCTGACGAGCATCACCGGCAACGTCGGCCAAGCCGCCTACGGAGCCGCCAACGCCTTCCTCGACCGGCTGACCGCGCTCCGGCCCGACTGGCACAGTGTCAACTGGGGCCTGTGGGACACCGACGGCATGCGGATGCCGGACGACGACTCCGGGCTGCGCGCGATGTCCCCCGAGCGGGCCTGCGACGCGCTGATGTCCGCACTCGCCACCGGAACACGCCAACTGGCCCTCTACGAAGGCCGGCTGAGCCTCGACGCCGACCACGCACCGGCGCCGGCGCCGAGGGCAACGCCGGTCGCCGGGGGCGCCGCCGACAGCGGGGACCTGCCCGCCCGCACCACCCGGTGGCTGCGCGACCTCGTCGTCCGGCACAGCGGCCTGCGGCACCTGCGCGACGACGACAACCTGCTGGACCGGGGCCTGGACAGCGTCGGCAGCATCCGCGTCAGCAGGGACATCGAGAGCCGCCTGGGCATCACGGGCTCGTCCCGGCTGAGCCGTGCGGTCCTCTTCGAGTACCCGACGGTCGCGGCGCTCGGCGCGTACCTCGTCGAGAACTTCCGCACCGAGCTGGAAACCTCCGTCGCCCCCGAACAGCCGGCCACCCCGGAGCCGACCGCGACGACCCCCCAGGTGGCACCCGTACCGGACCGGTCCACGCCCGCCGCCCCGGAAAAAACCGCCGCCCCGGAGAAGACCCCCGCCCCGGAGGAGGCCCCCGGCGCGGACGCCTACCGCCCCGACGACATCGCCATCATCGGGATGGCAGGGGAGTTCCCCGGCGGCGCCGACACCGAGGCGTACTGGCAGGCGCTGCTGCGGGGCGACGACGCGGTGCGGGTCATCCCCGGCGACCGCTGGGACTGGCGCGACAACCACTCCTTCGCGCCGGACGAGCCGGGCACCTCCTACGGCCGCCACGGCGGATTCCTCGACCACGCCCTCGACTTCGACCCCGTCTTCTTCAACATCGCGCCCCTGGAGGCGCGGTACATGGACCCGCAGGAACGCCGCTTCCTCCAGTGCGTCCACCACGCGCTGGAGGACTCCGGGTACTTCGCCCGGCCCACCGACGACGTGGGCGTCTTCGTGGCCGCCATGTTCGCCCACTACCAGGACCTCACCGCCCCCGACCGGGTGATCGGCAGTTCGTTCGCCGCCCTGGCCAACCGGGTCTCCTACGCCTTCGACCTGCACGGCCCCAGCATCGCCCTGGACACCATGTGCTCCGGCGGGCTCACCGCCCTGCACCTGGCCGTCCGCAGCATCCGCGCCGGGGACTGCGCGCTGGCCGTCGCCGGCGGCGTGAACCTCATGACCCACCCGGGCAAGTACCGCCTGCTGTCCGAGGGCAAGTTCCTCAGCCCCACCGGCCACTGCCAGGCCTTCGGAGTGGAGGCGGACGGTTACGTCCCCGGCGAGGGCACCGTCGCCGTGGTCCTCAAGCAGCTCTCCGACGCGGTGCGCGACGGGGACCGGGTGCACGCCGTCATCCGGGCGACAGCGGTCAACGCCGGCGGCAGAACAGCCGGTTTCACCGTGCCGTCCGAGCGCGCCCAGCACCGCGTGATCGCCTCGGCCCTGGCCAGGGCGGAGATCGAACCGTCCGCGGTGACCTACGTCGAGGCCCACGGCACCGGCACCCGGCTCGGCGACCCGATCGAGGTGCGCGCCCTGCGCCAGGCGTACGGCGGACCCGAACACGGCCGCGCCCACCTGGGCTCGGCGAAGAGCAACATCGGCCACCTCGAATCCGCCGCCGCGATGGCCGGGCTCGTCAAGGTCGTCAAACAGCTCGCCCACCGCACGCTGGCCCCCACCCTCCACTGCGCACTCGAAAACCCCGACCTGCACCTCGACGACTCGCGCTTCACCCTGGTCAAAGAGGCACTCCCGTGGGCCAAGGGCAGCGCGCCCACCCGCTTCGCCGGACTCAGCGCGTTCGGCGCCGGCGGCTCCAACGGGCACGCGATCATCCAGGAGTTCGTGGCCCCCCGCCCCGAGACCCCGGACTTCCCGGCCTACTTCATCCCGCTCTCCGGACGGGACGAGGCCGCCCTGCGCCGCCGCACGGACGACCTGCTCGCGGCGGTGGACGACGCGCCGGGGACGCCGTCGTACCTGTACGGGCTGAGCTACACCCTGTGCTGCGCCCGCCGGCACCACCGGGCCCGGCGCGGCTACTGGGTGACCAGTACCCGCGAGCTGGCCGACGCGCTGCGGAACCCGGACCGCACCCCGCCCGCCGCCCCGCCGGCCGACGGCCCCTGGGCCGCCGCGGCATCGGCGTACCTCGACGGCGACACCCTCGACTTCACGGAGCTGTTCCCGGTCCGCATGCTGGTCGACGCCCCGCTCTACCCCTTCGCCGACGAGCGGTACGTGGCCGACGCGCTCGACCACACGAGCGGGCCCGCCCGAGCGGCCCTCGCCGCACCGGCGTCGGCCGCCGCACCGGCTTCCCGCGCCGCGGCTGCCGACGCCGGTGAACTGCTGCTCACCCCCGTGTGGCGGACAAGCCCGGCGGACGGCCCCGCCGATGCCCCGGTACCGTGCGTCCTCGTCCTCACCGGCCGCGACCGTGACGACCGGCTCCCCGACCCGCCCGCCGGGACCCGGCTGATCCGGGTCGGCCCCGGTGACGCGCTGGTCGTCGAGGCCGACCGGATCGAACTGCCCGAAGGCGACGGCGCCGCCGCCCGGCGCGTCCTGACACACCTCACCGGCGAACTGGCCCTGGACCACCTGTACTGGCTCGACCTGCGGCGCGAGGTGCCGGTGGCGGCGGAACTGTCGTTCGCCCAGGCCCTCCAGGGCTGCCGCACCCCGTCCACGATCCTCGGCGTCACCCACGAGGACGACCCGGCCGAGGTGCGCGCCAGGGCCGGGTTCCTGCACGGGCTCGCGGAGGAGAACCCGCACATCCGCACCGTCCAGGTGCGCCGCTCCGGCCCGGGCGACGCGTTCGCCGACGGCTGGGGCCCGCTCCTCCACGAGCTGCGCGCCGCCCGCCGCCCGTTCACCGAGGTCCGCCGGTCGCCCGAGGAACGCCAGACACGGGAGCTGACCGAACTCGGCCTCGCCGCCGGCGTGCGGCTGCGCACCCGGGGGACGTACCTGCTCACCGGCGGCCTGGGGAAGGTCGGCCGGGCCGTCGCCGAGCTCCTCACCGAGCGGTACGAGGCCACGGTGATCGCCGTCGGCCGCTCCGCGCCGGACGCCGCGCAGCGGCAGTGGCTCGCCACGCGGCCCGGACTCCACTACGAGCAGGCGGACATCGCCTCCGCCGCCCGGACCCGGGAACTGGTCGAGACGATCCGCGAACGCTTCGGCGGACTCGACGGTGTCATCCACTCCGCGGGCGTCGTCAAGGACGCCCTGGTGCAGAACAAGACGGTGCGGGACGCGGAGGCCGTACTCGCCCCGAAGGTGCGGGGCACGCTGAACCTGGACCGGTACACCGCCGGGCTGCGGCTGGACTTCTTCTGCGTCTTCTCCTCCATCTCCAGCGTCATGGGCAACACCGGGCAGAGCGACTACATCGCCGCCAACCGCTTCCTCGACGAGTTCGCGGCCGAGCGCGCCCGGCGCGTGGCGGCCGGTGAACGCAGCGGCCTGAGCCTGTCGCTCAACTGGCCGCTGTGGCTGGACGCCGAGGACGAGCGGCGCGAGCAGTACCAGGCGCTCGCCACCTTCCTGCGCACCCAGTTCGGGATGGAGCCGCTCTCCTCGCGGCGCGGCGCGGAGCTCTTCCTCGACCTGCTCGACCGTGTGCCGGACACCTGCCACCAGGTCGTGCCGTGCGTCGGCGACGCGGAGCGGATGCGGCGTCGGCTGCTGCCCGGCGCTCCGGCCACGCCGACCGCGCTTGACGCGCCGTCGCGGGAGCCGTCCCCGGCCGCCGGCGCGACGCTGGAGGACATCGGGGGCCAGTTGGTGGAGATGGTGCGCGCGCAGACAGGACTGCGCCCGGAGGACATCCCCGTCGACCGCACGTGGGGCGATCTCGGCTACGACTCGGTGATGCTCCAACAGCTGGCCCGTGACCTGGGCCCGCGGTTCGGTGTGGAGACCCCGCCCAACGCGCTCTTCAAGTACAGCAGCGTCACCACGCTGAGCACCTACCTGCGGGACCAGGGCGTACCGGCCCGGGAGCAGCAGCAACAGGAACAGGAACAGGAACAGGAGCGGGTGCAGGCGCCGACCGTGGCGCGTGCGGCGGCCCCCGCCGCACCGGAGCCGGGCCCCGGACGCGGCAAGTACGCCGTGATCGGGATGAGCGGCATCATGCCCGGCGGCGAGGATCTGGCGGACTTCTGGCAGCTGCTCGTCGAGAACGGGAGCGCGATCCGCGCGGTCGACCGGTGGAAGGGCCGCGACAAGCGGTACTTCGCGGGCACCATCGACGCGTTCGACGCGTTCGACCACTCCTTCTTCGGGGTCTCCGCCCGCGAAGCGATGCTCATGGACCCGCAGCACCGGATCTTCCTGCAGAGCGCCTACAACGCCCTGCTCGACGCCGGATACGCGCCCGGAACCCTGCGGGACGTGGGCGTCTTCGCGGGCGTGCAGTTCAGTGAGTACCAGACGGCGCTGCAACACAGCGAGGACCGGGACCACCCGTACACGGTCACGGGCAACGCGCACGCCATGCTCGCCAACCGCGTCTCCCACCTGCTCGACTTCACCGGCCCGAGCCAGACCGTCGACACCGCCTGTTCGAGTGGTCTGGTGGCGTTGAACCGGGGCGTGCTCTCGCTCGCCGCGGGGGAGTGCGACGTGGCCCTCGTGGGCGCCGTCAGCGTGCTCGTCGACCCGGCCGCGACCGACGCCGCGAGCAAACTGGGCGTCCTCTCCCCGGACTTCCGCTGCGCCACCTTCGACAAGGACGCCAACGGCTACGTACGGGCGGAGGGCGTCGGCTGCGTGGTGCTCAAGCGGCTGGAGGACGCCCGGCGGGACGGCGACGCCGTGCTCGCGGTCGTCGAGGCGGTGGCCGAGAATCACGACGGCCGCTCCAACTCGCTGACCGCCCCCAACCCGCAGGCGCAGGTCGCCCTGCTGACCCGGGCCTACACGCCGGAGCTCGCCGCCCGCGTCTCCCACATCGAGGCGCACGGCACCGGCACCAACCTGGGCGACCCCATCGAGATCGGCGCACTGCGGACCGCGTTCGAGACCCTGGCCCCTGACCGTGAGCCGGGCAGCATCACGCTCGGCGCGGTGAAGACCAACGTGGGCCACCTGGAGCCGGCCGCGGGGATGGCCGGGCTGCTCAAGCTGCTGCTGTGCCTGCGCCACCGGCGCCTGCCGGCCAACGTCAACTTCAAGGAGCGCAACCCGCTGGTGGAGCTGGCCGGTTCGCCGTTCCGGCTGCTGCTGGAGAACGAGGGGTGGCAGCGGGGCGCCCCGCTGGTGGCCGGTGTCAGCTCCTTCGGGTTCGGCGGCTCCAACGCGCACGTGGTCCTCTCCGAGGCGCCCGCCGCACCGCCGTCCCGCGGGGTGTCGCGGTCGCAGTGGCTGATCACGCTCAGCGCCCGCTCCCGCGGTTCGCTGGTGCGGATGCGGGACGGCCTCCTCGACTGGCTGCGCGGCGACGAGGGCGGGAGCGCGGAGCTCGCGGACATCGCCCACACCCTCGCGGCGGGACGTGACCACTTCGAGTACCGCCTCGCCTGGATCGTGTCCGACACCGCGGAGCTGCGGCAGCGGCTGGCGCAGGCGCGCCCCGAGGACGTGCCCAAGTGCCGCCTCCAGCGGCTGACCACACACGAGGTGACGCTGCCGCGGGCGGCGGACCCCGGCCACCGCGCGGCGCTGGAGGAACTGCGGGACCGCTATGTGCAGGGGGAGGAATTCGCATGGGAAACGATGTTCGACGACGGGCAGTTCAGCCGGCTGCATCTGCCGGGCTACGCCTTCGAACAGAACCGGTTCTGGTTCGAGTGACCGGTACCGGCAGGGCAACGGCGCGCCACGGAAGCGGGAGTGGGCATGGACGAGCTGCTTGAGGACGACACCCCGGTCGTGGTCGGCATGGCCTGCCGGTTCGCCGGCAGCGACGGCCTGGAGGAGTACTGGGAACGCCTGCGGCTCGGCCGCAGCGCCCTGGGTACCACCCCGCGCTGGGCGGGGGAGGAGGACGGCGCGGACTTCGTCGGCGGATTCCTGGACGGCCACCAGGACTTCGACGCGCGGTTCTTCCGTATCTCCCCGGCCGAGGCGCAGTGCATGGACCCGCAGCAGCGGATCCTGCTCCAGTCGGTGCAGCACGCCGTCGACGACAGCTACCTGACCCCCGCGGACCTGCGCGATCTGGACTGCGGCGTCTTCGTCGCCGGGCTGCCGGGCGACTACCGCTCGCTGGTGGCCCGGCGCAGCGACATCGTCTACGGCACCCACAGCTTCCTCGGCAACGCGCCGTCCACGCTGTCGGGCCGCATCTCCTACTTCTACGACATCACCGGCCCGTCGATCACGCTGGACAGCGCGTGCTCCTCGTCGCTGGCGGCTCTGCACGAGGCGGTGCTCAACGTCCGCGCCGGACAGTGCCGTGCGGCGGTCGTCGGCGCCGTGTCGGTCTTCAGCACCCCGGAGGTGCTGCGGTTCGCCCAGCGTTCCCGGATGAGCTCCCCCGAGGGCGCGTCGCTGCCCTTCACCGACGCCGCCGACGGATTCGTCCCGGCCGAGGGCGCCGCGTCGCTCGTCGTCATGCGCCACGACGAGGCGAGGGCCCGGGGGCTGCGGATCTACGGTGCGGTCCAGGCGACCGGCACCAACCACAACGGCACCACCAACGGCCTGATGGCGCCGGGCTCGCAGCCGCAGGCCCGGCTGATCGCGGGCCTCTACGAGCGTGCGGGCATCGACGCGTCGCGGATCGCGTACCTGGAGACGCACGGCACCGGGACACCGCTCGGCGACCCCATCGAGCTGGAGGGGCTGCGGTCCGCCTTCCGCAGGGCCGGCGGCGGGGGCTGCCAGCTCGGCGCCGTCAAGCCGCTCATCGGGCACACCCTGGTCGCCTCCGGCCTGGCGAGCGTCATCAAGGCGCTGCTCGCCTTCCACCACGGGACGATCCCGCCGGTCGCCGCCACCGACGAGGCCGTCTCCTACCTCGACGTCACCCCGTTCGAGGTCACCCGGGAGCCGCTGCCGTGGCCCGAGGACAAGCCGCTCTGCGCCGTCAGCGCCTTCGGCTTCACCGGCTCCAACGGCCACGTGGTCCTGCGCAGGCTGCCCGACGGACCCGCCGACGAGGACGCGGTCTCCCGCCGCCCCGGGCGCGCGCTCCCCTTCTGCCTGTCGGCCGCCTCGCACGACAGCCTCACCGCGCTCGCGACACGCACCCGCGACCTGGTCGCCGAGCTCCCCGGGAACCGGCTCTGGGACCTGTCCCAGCTACTGCTGCGCCGCCCGCGCCACCCGCACGAGCGAGTGGTCGTGGCCCGCACCCGGGACGAACTGCTGCACGCGCTCGACGCGCCGCAGGACCACGGCGAAGGCGGCCGGGCCCCCCGGTCCGCGGACATCGACCGGCTCGACGACACCCTGCGCGACCTGGTCGTCCTGTGGCGGACGCAGGACACCACCGGCGCTCTCGCCCGGCGCCTCGACACACCGGCCGACCTGGCGCGGATCGCGCTGCCCGCGTACCCCTTCGACCAGCGGCGGCACTGGGTGCTCGAAGAGGCCGCCGCACCACCACGACCAGAACCCGTACCAGAACCAGAACCGGAAGGGGGACCGGAACCCGTGCACGACGGACTGGAGGGTCTCGTCGAGGAGCTGTGCGACCGACTGTCGGCCCTGCTGGGCTTCGAGGAGGGTGCGGGCGACGTCGTACCCGGCACACGGATCGTCACGCTCGGCCTGGACTCGCTCTCGGCCGTCCAGTTGCTGAGCCCGTACCAGAAGGCTGGGAGCGCCATCAAGGCGCACGATCTCTTCCGCCACGAGACGGTGGCCGACCTGGCCGCCGCCATCGGCGGCCGTCCCGCCGTACCGAAGGAGGAGCCCGCGGGCCCGGCGCGCCGGGCCCGCCAGGCACCGCCCCTGACCCAGTGGACCCAGTACGGCGACACCGGCCGGCCCACCCTGCTGCTCCCGCCGCTCAACTGCGACGAGCGGGCGTGGACCCAGCAGATCCCGGCGCTGCTGCGGGAGGGACGCAAGATCTACGTCCCGGAGTACCCGGGGCACAAGGGCACCGCCTTCGACGAGGAGCGGTTCTCCTTCGAGGCGCTCGCGGACGAGGTGGCCGACTTCCTGCTGGACACCGTCGAAGGCCCGGCCGACCTGGTCGGCTGGTCCCTGGGCGGCTGCGTCTCGACCCTGACCGCCCTGCGCCACCCGGAGCGCGTCGCCTCGCTGACCCTCGTCAGCTGCGCGCCCCGCTACGGCGAGGACGCCTTCGAACGCACCCTGGACCTGCGGGAGGAACTGCGGCTCCACCGCGGCCTGCTGGAGGCGGTGTTCGGCGAGGGCGCGGACCTGGCCGGCAAGTTCAGCACGAACGCCTCCATGGACGTCCTGCGCTGCTACTACACCGCCCTGACCGCCTTCGACATCGTCGACCGGCTCCCCGAGCTCACCACGGACTGCCTCGTGGTCCGCGGGCTCGGCGACTGCGTCCTCGACGAGGCGGCGGTCGCGCGGTACTCCAGGATCCCCGGGGTGCGGCTGCGCGAGTTCGAGGACCACGGGCACTACGTACCGCTCACCGCGGCGCGCGACTTCAACAGGACGCTGACGGAGTTCTGGGCCGAACGGGGCTGACCCGCGACGCCGTACGACCTCCGGACGCTCGACACCACACGGAAATGGATGGGTTGCGGAACATGCTGGTAAGCGCGGACAAGGCGGCGGTCGTCCTCTTCGACATGCAGTTGGAGCTCGTCCCACTGCTGCTGGAGGGCACCCAGTTGCTGCACAACACCTGCTGGACGGCGGAGGTGGCGCGGGAGTTCGACCTTCCCGTGCTGCTGACCGAGCACAAGAAGCTGGGCGGGCTCTCCCTGTCGCTGCACGAGGCGGCCGAGGGCGCGACCCGGCTGGAGAAGGAGCACTTCGACCTGTTGCGCGAGAAGCCCATCGCCCAGTACGTGGCCGACTGCGACCGGGAGCAGTACGTCCTGGCCGGCGCGGAGACCCACGTGGTCGTCCTCCAGTCGGCGCTGAGCCTGCTGGAGCAGGGCAAGACGGTCTTCGTCCTGGCCGACACCGTCTCCGCCCGCAACCAGGCGGACCACGAACTGGGCCTCGAACGGCTGCGCCGGTTCGGGGCGCACCTGATCACCCGGGAGATGTTCTTCTTCGAGCTGATCCGCAACTCCGAGGACACCCGCTACCTCGACCTGGCCAAGAAGTACCTGGACGGCCGGTACATCCGGTAGGACGTGCCGGCCGTCCAGCGCGTCAGGCCGGCCGGACCAGCCGCCCCCCGGACAGCTCCAGGAGGCGGTCGCGGTGGCGCTCGCGCAGGGCCCGGTCGTGGGTGACGGTCACGACCGGGCCGGTGAAGCGCTCCACCGCCGCCAGCAACTGCTCGACAAGGACCAGGCTGAGGTGGTTGGTGGGCTCGTCGAGCAGCAGCAGCTGCGGCCGCCCGGCGAAGAGCAGCGCGAGGTCGAGACGGCGCCACTGGCCGATGGAGAGCCGGTTCGCCGGCGTGCCGAAGTCCTCGGCGCCGAACAGACCGAACCGGGTCAACTCCGCCGCCGCGTCCTCGGTGTGGATCGCGCGCCGCGCGGCGAACGCGTCGAGGAGCGTGCGCTTCTCCGCCCGGAAGTCGCTGTCCTGCGGCAGATGACCGATGCGCAGCCCCGGCGCCCGCACCACCTCCCCGGTGTCCGGGGCACGCTCGCCCACGAGGACCGACAGCAGCGTCGACTTGCCCGCGCCGTTCGGACCGCTGATCACGTACCGGCTGCCGTCGGACAGTTCCAGATCCGCGTCCCGCAGCACCTGGCCGACGCCGACACCGGTGGCCCGCAGCAGCACGTGCCCGGCCTGCTCCTGGACCTCGTCCGCCGCCTCCGCCTCCGCGTCCTGCGGGGGAGCGAAGTCGAGGGGCTCGGGCGGCCGCGGCACCGCCTCGTCGAGGAGACGCCGCAGATGCAGCTGGGCGGCGCGGCCCGTGCGGGCGACGGCCCGTTCGGCGCCGCTGCCCGCCGCGTCGTAGGACAGCTTGTCGTTGTCGGCGCGGCCGCTGTAGACGCGCCCGCCGGTGGCGGCTCGCTGCACCCGCCGCCGGGCCTCGGCCAGCTCCTTGCTCCACTCGTGGTACCGCTGCCACCAGCGCGCCCGCGCCGCGGCGCGTTCGTCGAGGTAGTCGCGGTAGCCGCCGCCGTAGCGGACGGTGGCGCCGCGCGGGCCGTCCAGGTCGACGATGGCGGTGACGGCCGCGTCCAGCAGCGCCCGGTCGTGCGAGGCGATCAGGCACGGGCCCCGGTAGGCGGTGAGCCACTGGACGAGCCAGTCCACCGCCCGGTCGTCGAGGTGGTTGGTGGGCTCGTCGAGCAGCAGCCCGGCCGGCTCGTCGAGGACCAGCGCCGCCAGCGCGAGGCGGGCCCGCTCGCCGCCCGACAGGGTCCGCACGGCGCGGCCCCGGTCGAGCCCTGACAGGCCGAAGACGTCCAGCACCTCGCCGACGCGGGCGCCGAGCTCCCAGCCGCCGCGCCGCTCGAACTCCTCCTGGAGACGGCCGTACTCCTCCAGCACGGCGCCGAGATCGCCCGCGTCGGACGACATCCGCTCCTCCGCGCCACGCATCCGCGCGGAGAGCTCGTCGAACTGCGCGGTCGCCCGGGCCAGTACGTCCTCGATGGTGAAGCCGGCCGGGAAGTCGGGCTGTTGGGGCAGGAACCCGACCCGGCCCGTCACCGCGCGCACCACCTCGCCGCGCTGCGGCGCCAGGTCGCCGGCGAAGGCGCGCAGCAGGGTGGACTTGCCCCGCCCGTTCTCGCCGATCAGGCCCACCCGCTCGCCGTGGGAGACCTTGAGCGACACGTCGTGCAGCACCACGCGGTCGCCGAGGACGCAGTGCAGGTTCTCGGCGAGCAGGTGCGCCGAGCGGTGGTCGGCGGAGAGGATGTCCTGCCCGCCGGGCAGGTCCGTGGAGCCGTCACTCATCGTCGGGGGCCCCCGTCTCCTGCAGCCGCCCGTCCGCCATCCGCAGCCAGCGGTCGACCCCGATCTCCTTGACGAACCGTTCGTCGTGGCTGACCACGACGAAGGCGCCCTCGTACGAGTTGAGGGCCCCTTCCAACTGCTCGACGCTGTCGAGGTCGAGGTTGTTGGTGGGCTCGTCGAGCAGCAGCAGTTGCGGCGCCGGCTCGGCGCCCAGGACACAGGCCAGGGTGGCGCGCAGCCGCTCACCGCCCGACAGCGCGCCGACCGGCAGGTGCGCCGCGGCCCCGCGGAAGAGGAACCGGGCCAGCAGCGTCAGCCGCTCCGCCTCCGGTTTGTGCGGCGCGTAGTCGGCCATGCACTGCGCGACGGTGCGGTCGAGCGGCAGCGTGTCGAGACGCTGGGAGAGATAGGCGATACGGCCGTCCGCCCGCTTGAACTCCCCGACGGTGGACTCCAGTTCACCGCTGATCACGCGCAGCAGGGTGGATTTGCCGACGCCGTTGCGGCCGGTCAGCGCGATCCGCTCCGGCCCGCGGATGGTGAGGCTGACGCCGTCGTCCGCGAAGAGGTCCCGCTCGCCGTAGCGGACGTTGATCCCCTCGCCGAGGAAGACGGTCCGCCCCGCCGGAACGTTGGTGTCGGGCAGCTCCAGGCTGATCCTGCGGTCGTCCCGCAGCGTACGGCTCGCCTCGTCCAGCCGGTTCCTGGCGTCGGCGAGGCGCTGGCCGTGTGTGTCGTTGGACTTGGCCGCCGACTCCTGGGCGCGCCGCTTCAGCGTGCCCGCGGCCATCTTGGAGATGCTGCCCTTCGCCGCGGCGCGGGCGCCGACCCCGGCCCGGCGCGCCGCCCGCTCCCGGGCCTGCTGCATCTCCCGCTTCTCCCGCTTGACCTGCTGCTCGGCGCTGCGGATGTTCTTCTCCGCGGTCTCCTGCTCGGCGCGCACGGCCTCTTCGTAGTCGGTGTAGTTGCCGCCGTACAGGCGCATGTCGCCCGCGTCGAGTTCGGCGATGCAGTCCATGCGGTCGAGCAGCGCCCGGTCGTGGCTGACCACGAGCAGGCAGCCGTTCCAGCTCTCCAGGACCTGGTAGAGCCGGTGGCGGGCGTCCAGGTCGAGGTTGTTGGTGGGTTCGTCGAGCAGCAGTACGTCGGGGTGCTTGAGCAGCTGGGTCGCGAGGCCGAGGGAGACGACCTGGCCGCCGCTGAGGGCGTGCAGCCGCTGGGTCAGCGGGACGCCGTCCAGGCCGAGCCGGTCGAGCTGGGCCCGGCTGCGTTCCTCGATGTCCCAGTCGTCGCCGACCGTGGCGAAGCGCTCCTCGGCCACGTCGCCGTTGGCGATGGCGTCCAGCGCCTCGATGACCGGGGCGATGCCGAGCACCTCGGCCACGGTCAGGTCACCGGTGAGCGGCAGGCTCTGGGGGAGGTGACCGAGCAGGCCCTTGACGGTCACGGACCCGCGGTTGGGGCTCAGTTCACCCGCGATCAGCTTGAGCAGGGTGGACTTGCCCGCACCGTTCGGTGCGACCAGACCGGTGTGGCCGTCCCCCACGGTCCAGGAGAGGTCCTGGAAGACGGGGGTGCCGTCGGGCCAGGAGAAGGAGAGGTTCGAGCAGACGATGCTGGCGTCGGACATATGCGCATGCCTCGCAGATGATGCGGGCGCACCACAGTGCGCCCAAGGGGGGTGGTGGTCAGAGCACGTGGGGGTACGGCCACGCGGCCGTGCACGCTTCGCGCACGGCGGTGGCAGTCGACATCCGGGTATCACCCGGAGATGTCGTCGTCACCCGCGATCACCACGGCTGCCTCTCCTTCGTGTACACCATCCGCGTTTCACGGTACCAGAAGAGGAAGTTGCCGCCAGTTGATCCGGGGCGCCGGGCAACTGCCGCCGGGGCCAAGGACGTTCACGCTCTTCCACCGGAAGACAAATCCTTGAGCCGGACACCAGCACCGGACATTGCCGTCCCTTCACGCACATCGTTAGTGTCGCCCTCGCTCATTCGGAAGAAAACTGTTCTGTGAAAAGGAGCGTCGCATGCGAATCGCCGACAAGGAAGTCCGTACCAAGACGGCATGGCACCGTCCCGACTTCGTTTCCTTCGACACCGGCATGGAAGTCACCGCCTACTTCAGCCGCGACTGACCCGCTGCCGCAGGAAAGGACGCAGGCATATCGATGTCCGTGACGCATGAGGCAGCCGCTCCCTGGAGCGAGGCCGAATTCCGGCAGGAACTCCACGCGCTGGAGTCGTCGTACTGGGACCGGCACCCCTTCCACCGGCGGATGCACGAGGGCCGGCTGGACAAGGACGAACTGCGGCTCTGGGCGGCCAACCGCTGGTACTACCAGCGCTGCCTGCCCCAGAAGGACGCCGCGATCGTGGCCAACTGCCCGCTGCCCGGCGTACGGCGGCAGTGGCTGTCCAGGATCGTCTACCACGACGGGACGGACGCCTCCTCGGGCGGTGCGGAGAAATGGCTGCGTCTGGGCGAAGCCGTGGGCCTGCGCGAGGACGAGGTGCTCGACGAGCACCTCGTCCTTCCTGGCACGCGCTTCGCCGTCGACGCCTACGTGGACTTCGCCCGCCGCCGCCCCTGGCTGGAGGCCGCCGCGTCCGGGCTGACCGAGCTCTTCTCCCCGGGCCTGCTCGCCCACCGCCTCGGCCGGCTCCGGGAGCACTATCCGTGGATCGCGGAAGAGGGGTTCGAGTACTTCACCGCACGCATCGAGGTGGTCGGAGCCGAGGGCCGCTCCCTGCTTGACCTGGTGGCACGGCACGCCGTCACCCGGGAACAGCAGGAGGCCTGCGTCCGCGCACTGGCGTTCAAGTGCCAGGTGCTGACCGCGGTGCTGGACGCGCTCGACTACCACACCGGAAACGGAGCCCCGCGCCCATGACACCCCTGCCCGAGCCCACCGTGCCGCGCCTGCGGCCCGGAGTCCGGCTGACCAGTGATCCGGCCCGCGGCGAGCTGGCCCTGCTGCCCGAGCGCGTCGTGGTCCTCAACGACACGGCGGCGGCGGTGCTCACCCACTGCGACGGCACCTCCACCGTCGCCCGGATCGTCGAGCGCCTCGCCGAGGAGTACGACGGCGTGCGCACCGAGGACGTCTGCGAGCTGCTCCAGCGCCTCGCGGAGCGCCGGGTGGTGGACCTGGATGCCTGAGCCGGCCGTCCGCGCGCCGCTGGGCATGCTCATCGAGCTGACCCACCGCTGCCCCCTGCACTGCCCCTACTGCTCCAACCCGCTCGAACTCGTGCGCCGCTCCGAGGAGCTGACCCGCGAGCAGTGGCTGGACGTCCTCACCCAGGCCCGCGAACTCGGCGTCGTGCAGATGCACTTCTCCGGCGGTGAGCCGCTGGCCCGTCCCGACCTGCCGGACCTGGTCGGCCACGCCCGGCAGCTCGGCGCCTACGTCAACCTCGTCACCAGCGGCGTCGGCCTCACCGCCGACCGCGCCCTGGACCTCGCGCGGCGCGGCGTCGACCACGTACAGCTCTCCCTCCAGGACGCCGACGCGCGGCTCGGCGACCAGGTCGCCGGGGCCCGGGTGCACGCCGCCAAACTGAAGGCCGCGGAAGCCGTCACGGCCGCTGGGCTCCCGCTCACCGTCAACGTCGTCCTGCACCGCCGGAACATCGACCGCGTCGAGCGGATCGTGGACCTCGCCGTCGAGCTGGGCGCCGACCGGATCGAGCTGGCCAACACCCAGTACTACGGCTGGGGGCTGCGCAACCGCGCCGCGCTGATGCCCACTGCCGGCCAGCTCGCCGCCGCGCGCGACGCCGTGCGGCGCGCCCGGCAGAAGCACGCGGGCGGCCCCGAACTGGTCTACGTGGCGGCCGACTACTACGACGACCGGCCCAAACCGTGCATGGACGGCTGGGGCAGCACCCAGCTGACCGTCACCCCCGCGGGCGACGTGCTGCCGTGCCCCGCGGCGTACGCCATCACCACCCTGCCGACGGAGAACGTGCTGCGCCGCCCGCTCGCGGAGATCTGGTACGACTCCAGGGCGTTCAACGCCTACCGCGGCACCGGCTGGATGCGGGACCCGTGCCGCACCTGCCCGGAGCGCCACACCGACCACGGCGGCTGCCGCTGCCAGGCGTTCCAGCTCACCGGCGACGCCGCGGCCACGGACCCGGCCTGCGGACTCTCGCCGCACCGCCCGGTGGTCGACGCGGCGCTCGCGGAGGTCACCGACGGGCCGCCGCCGGAGTTCGTGGCCCGCATACCGGTGGCGCCATGAAGGTGATCCTGCTCGGCACCGCCGCAGGCGGCGGCTTCCCGCAGTGGAACTGCGCCTGCGCGCTGTGCGCCCGCTGCCACCGGGGAGAGCTGCCCGCGCGCTCCCAGGAGTCCGTCGCCGTCAGCGGCGACGGCCGCGACTGGTGGCTGCTCAACGCCTCCCCCGACATCCGCACCCAGCTCCTCGCCGCGCCCGCCCTCGCGCCCGGCCCCGGCCCGCGCGACACCCCCGTGCGCGGCGTGCTGCTCACCGACGCCGAGGTCGACCACGCCCTCGGGCTGACCATCCTGCGCGGCGGCACCGGCCTGACCGTGCACGCCGCGCCCCCGGTACGCGACGCGCTCACCGCTGACCTGCCGCTGCGCGGCCTGCTGGACCGCTACGCGCCGTGGGAGTGGCGGGACAGCACCGTCCCGGGCGGCTCCGCCCTGACCGGCGGACTCACCGTCACCGCGCACCCCGTCGGCTCCAAGGCCCCCAAGTACGTCAGCGACCCGGCCCCGGACGCGCCCTGGGTGGTCGCCTACCGCATCGCCGACGCGGCGACCGGCGGGGCGCTGCTGTACGCCCCGTGCCTGGCCGCCTGGCCGGACGGGTTCGACGCCCTGCTGGACTCGGTCTCCTGCGCGCTGCTGGACGGCACCTTCTACAGCGCCGACGAGCTGGGCGCCGCCGTCCGCTCCCAGGACGCCGGGCAGCCCCTGATGGGACACCTGCCGGTGGCAGGACCCGGCGGCAGCCTCGCCGCGCTCGCCCGCCACCGGGGCCCACGCCGGATCTACACCCACCTCAACAACACCAACCCCCTCCTCGATCCCGCCTCCGCCGAGACGGCCGCGGCGCGGAAGGCCGGCGTGGAAGTGCTGGCGGACGGCAGCGAATTCCAGCTGTGAGAAAGGGAGTTTCGCCAGCGGTTCTCAAGCGACGCTCAAGAATCTCTCCAGCGTTTTTCGAGCGTTCTTCGAGTTCTTCTCCGCCGGTTCTGGATCTCCTTTCCATGGCGCCGGTCGCTGACGGCGGCCGGAACTGTGTAGCGTGCGGAACCCAGATCGGTGGCCATGGAAATGAAATGTGGGGGAGGCCGCGTGAGTTACCCGACCGATTCCCGTGCACCCCTTTTCGAGGCAGCTCTCGGCCAGGACGCCGAACCCGTACCGATCGCCTCGCTCGTACCCGGCTACTCCCCACGCCTGCGCGGGGAGGACGCCGCACACGTCGCACGGCTGGCGGAGCTCGACGAGCCGCTGCCGCCGATCCTCGTGGAGCGGGCCACGATGCGGGTGATCGACGGCATGCACCGCGTCATGGCGGCCCGCGCGAAGGGCCGTACGACCATCGAGGCCCGGTTCTTCGCCGGTGCGGCCGAGGAGGCGTTCCTCCTCGCGGTCCGCGCCAACACGGCGCACGGGCTGCCCCTCTCCCGGGACGACCGCAGGGCCGCGGCGGAGCGCATCCTCGCCCAGTGCCCGCACCTGTCGGACCGGGCCGTGGCCCGCACCGCGGGGATCGGCGCGAGGACGGTGGCGGCGCTGCGCTCCGCCTCGGCCGCGACGCCGCCGCACCCGCGCTCCCGCAGGGGCCGGGACGGCAAGGTCCGGCCGCTCGATGGCGCGGCGGGCCGCCGCAAGGCCGCCGAACTCCTGGCGGAGCGCCCCCACTCCTCGCTGCGTGCGGTGGCCCGGCAGGCCGGTATCTCACCGGCGACGGTCAGCGACGTCCGGAGACGACTGGCCTCGGGCCGCCCGCCCGTAACAGGACGGGACACGCCGCGGGAGAGCCCGGCCGGGGCGAGCGCGAGCGTGGTCCGGCCGCTCCGCCCGGCCGAGCCGGCCGACGCCTCGCCGATGGACAAGCTGCTGCGCGACCCCTCGTTACGGCACAAGGAGAGCGGCCGCCAACTGCTGCGCCTGCTGCAACGCAACGCCCTGGAGCCACGGGAGTTGCTGCTGCTGGCCGATGTGGTGCCCGCGCACTGCACGGACCTGGTGGCCGATCTGGCGAGGAAGTACGCGGGCATGTGGGCGCAGTTCGCGCGCGAGGTCGGCGACGACTCCGACTGACCATGCCCGGCCCACCCCCCAGGAAAGGAACGAACGCCCCATGCGCAGACACCTATCCGCGCTGCTGACCCTGCCCCTCACGGTTCTCGCCGCCACGCTCGCCCCGGCGCCCGCCGCCCACGGCGCCGCCCACCCCTTCGTCGGCACCTGGGCGGCCTCGCCCACCACCGTGCCCGCCACCGACTCCACGGTGTACGAGGACCAGACGCTGCGGCAGAGGGTGCACCTGTCGGTCGCCGGGCACAGCGTCCGCGTGCGGTTCACCAACGAGTTCGGCACCGCGCCGCTGACGATCGGCGAGGCGCACGCCGCACGCCCCGCGCGCGGCGGCCCCGCCACCGCCGTCGACGCGGCCTCCGACCGGGAACTGAGCTTCGACGGCAGTGCGTCGACGACCCTCGCGCCGGGCACCCAGCGCTGGAGCGACCCGGTCGAGCTGCCCACCACCGCCGGCGGCGACCTCGTGATCA
Organism: Streptomyces sp. NPDC030991; assembly: GCF_055571235.1. Lineage (NCBI taxonomy): Bacteria > Bacillati > Actinomycetota > Actinomycetes > Kitasatosporales > Streptomycetaceae > Streptomyces > Streptomyces sp. NPDC030991. The sequence continues at coordinate 26,410 of NZ_JBVIFR010000010.1, read as the reverse complement.
GCCTGTACCTGCCCGGGCGAACCCCGGCCGACACCGTGCACTCGGCCGCGTTCCGGAGCAACTTCGTCGCGGCCGGCGACGTCACGGGCGCACCCGACCTCACGCCGACCTCGACCATCACGGCGTGGCACTTCCTGTCGGGCGTCGCCGTCGACAGCGCCGCCGCAGCGGCGGACTCCGCACTGGTCACGCTCGGCGACTCCATCACCGACGGCGAACACACCGCCCTGGACGCCGACCACCGCTGGCCCGACCTGCTCGCCGAACGGCTGCGCGCGGACGGCCGCACGGCGGCGACGGGGGTGGTGAACGCCGGCATCGCCGGCAACCGCCTGCTGCGCGACCCGAACCCGGTCCCGGGGTCGCCCGCCGAGGCCTTCGCCGGATACTTCGGCGAGAGCGGTCTGAAGAGGTTCGACCGGGACGTGCTGGGCCAGCCCGGCGCCCGCGCCGTCACCGTGCTCCTCGGCGTCAACGACCTCGGCTCGCCGGGGCTCGTCGCGCCCGTGTCCGAGGAGGTGACGGCGGCCGAACTCATCGACGGCCACGAGCAGTTGATCCGGCGCGCGCACCAGCACGGACTGCGGATCCTGGGCGCCACGATCCTGCCCTTCGAGGGCGACACCCTCGGCTACCACACCCCGGGGCGGGAGTCGGTCCGCCAGGCCGTCAACGACTGGATCCGCACGAGCGGCGCGTTCGACGGCGTCGTCGACTTCGACGCCGCGGTCCGCGACCCGGAGCGGCCCGGCAGGCTGCTCCCCGCGTACAACGGCGGGGACGGCCTGCACCCCAACGACGCCGGGATGGCCGCGATGGCCGGAGCGTTCCCGCTGGAACTGCTGCGCTGAACGCGGTGTCAGGGCCCAGGCGGGTCGGGGACCCAAAAGGCGCACCGGCGCGTCGGAGGATCGGTCGAGGGCGTCCGGGGCGCGGACGGAGGCCGGGTCCGGCGGGGTCAGGAAGCCGGGCCGGCGGCGCTCTCGGGGGCCGTTCCCGGTTTCGAGTGGAGGATGTCGCGAGCCTGGTCCGCGGCGCGGGCGATGCTCTCCGAGACGAAGTCGAGGAAGCGGGCGACGTTCTCGAGGCGGGTGGCGGCCGGGGTGCCGGAACCGAGGACGGATACGCCCTGGCGCGCGGTCTCGACGACCTGCGCGGTGGAGCGGGCGCTCACCATCATCGAGTGGTACCAGATGTCGTCGTCGACGATGTAGCGCTCGCGGCGGCGTTCGTCGCGCTGCCGGCGGACGAACCCCTGGGTGTCCAGGTAAGTGATGGCTTTGGAGACCGATGCCGGGCTGACCTGGAGGCGCTCGACGAGCTCGGCGGCGGTGAGGCTACCGGAGTCGGTGAGGGTGAGGCAGGCCATCACCCGGGACATCATCGGGGGCATGCCCGACTGCATGAGGACGGTGGTGAAGACCTCCTCGTACGCGCGCACGGCGTCCGCGTCGCGCCCGTAGGGCTGCGGCGACGCCTTGGGGGCCGCGGGCGTGGGCTGCCTGCGGCGGTGGGCCCGGTGTTCGGTGGCGCGGTGGGCGAGTTCGGCGCGGTAGGTGGTGGGGCCGCCGTTGCGCATCACCTCACGTGTGATCGTCGAGGTGGGCCGGTCGAGCCCTCTGGCGATCTCCGCGTAGGCGAGGCCGTCGGCCAGTCCCAGCGCGATCTGCCGACGTTCCTGCTGGGTGAGCCTGCCTCCCGGCATCGCGGTCTCCTTCATCCGTGGGGGGTTCCAGTATAGCGTTCAGTCCCAGTCCATTGCAACGCTTCGGACAGGGATCCGTTGCGTTATGCGGGAAACCGTTGCAACAACTTTCCTGCCTTTACCTGCGGTGTTTCCTCTTTTACGCAACAAGCGCCTTGCCGCAACCGTGAATGCAACGTAGCGTTTCTCTCATCGGAAAGAGCGGGCCGAAGGGGCGCGCGATCCACGCTGAAGGAGAGCACGATGCAGAAGTTCGCCACTTCCGCCCCCGTATCGGCCCTGGTCAACCTGCCCGCCGGCCGCCTGCAGTTCATCGCCGCGGACCGGACCGACACCACCGTCGAGGTCCTGCCCTCGAAGCCGTCCAGGTCCCGGGACGTGAAGGCCGCGGAGCAGGTCCGGGTCGCCTTCGACGACGGCGTCCTGCGGATCGAGGCCCCCGGGCCCACGAACCCCCTTCTCGGCACCTCCGGTTCGGTCGAGGTCACCGTCCAGCTGCCCACCGGCTCCCGGGTCGAGGCGCGGGCCGCCGCCGCCGAGTTCCGCGGCGTGGGCCGGCTCGGCGAGGTCGCCTTCGAGGGCGGCCACGGGCTGATCAAGATCGACGAGGCCGACAGCGTCCGCCTCGTCGGGATCGACGCCGACATCACCGTCGGCCGCCTGAACGGCCCCGGCGAGATCAGCACCCAGCAGGGCAATATCAACATCACCGAGGCCACCCGCGGCGCGCTCACCCTGAGCACGCAGATGGGCAACGTCACCGTCGGTGCCGCCCACGGCGTCTCCGCCGTCCTGGACGCCGGCACCACCCACGGCCGCCTCAACAACACCCTCAAGAACAACGACAGCACGCCCGACCTCACCATCCACGCCACCACCGCCCAGGGCGACATCACCGCCCGCAGCCTGTAAAGAAGGAGCCCTCTCATGACCGGCCTGGCCATCGCGGCGCACGGGTTGCGCAAGTCCTACGGTGACAAGACCGTCCTCGACGGTGTCGACCTGACCGTCCCGGAAGGCACGATCTTCTCCCTGCTCGGCCCGAACGGCGCGGGCAAGACCACCGCCGTCAAGATCCTCTCCACTCTGATCACTCCCGACCCCGGCTCCGGCGCCATCCACGTCGCCGGCCACGATCTGGCCACCGACGCGCAGGCCGCCCGCGCGGCGATCGGCGTCACCGGACAGTTCTCCGCCGTCGACGGACTGATCACCGGCGAGGAGAACATGCTCCTCATGGCGGACCTGCACCACCTTCCCAAGAGCGAGGGCCGGCGCGTCGCCGCCGAACTGCTCCACCGCTTCGACCTGGTGGAGGCCGCGGGCAAGCCCGCCTCCACCTACTCCGGCGGCATGAAGCGCCGCCTGGACATCGCCATGACGCTCGTCGGCAGCCCGCGGATCATCTTCCTCGACGAGCCGACCACCGGACTCGACCCGCGCAGCCGCCACAACATGTGGCAGATCATCCGCGAACTCGTCACCGACGGCGTCACCGTCTTCCTCACCACCCAGTACCTGGAGGAGGCCGACCAACTCGCCGACCGCATCGCGGTGCTGAACGACGGCAGGATCGCCGCCGAGGGCACCGCAGAGGAGCTCAAGCGGATCGTCCCGGGCGGGCACGTGCGGCTGCGCTTCTCCGACCCGGCCGCCTACCGCTCCGCCGCCGCGCTGCGCGACGCCGTCCGCAACGACGAGGAACTGGTCCTGTCCATCCCGAGCGACGGCAGCCAGCGCGAACTGCGCTCGCTCCTCGACCAGTTGGACACGGCGGGGATCGAGGCCGACGAGCTCACCGTGCACACGCCCGACCTGGACGACGTGTTCTTCGCCCTCACCGACGGCACCACCAACAGCACCACCGGCACCGAAAGCACCACCGGCACCGGCACCGGCACCTCCGGCATCACCGTCCCCGCCCAGCCCGAGGAGGCTGTCCGATGAGCTCTCTCTCCCTCGCCGTACGCGACTCGTCCACGATGCTGCGCCGCAACCTCCTGCACGCCCGGCGCTACCCCTCGCTCACCCTGAACCTGCTGCTCACCCCGGTGATGCTGCTCCTGCTCTTCGTCTACATCTTCGGGGACACCATGAGCGGCGGCGCCGGCCGCTCCGCCTACATCGCGTACATCGTGCCCGGCATCCTGCTCATGACCATCGGCTCCACCGTCATCGGCACCGCGGTCTCGGTCTCCACCGACATGAACGAGGGCATCATCGCCCGCTTCCGGACGATGGCCATCCACCGCAGCTCCATCCTCTTCGGCCACGTCGTCGGCAGCGTCGTGCAGACCCTGCTCAGCCTGGTCCTCGTCGGCGCCATCGGCGTCGCCATGGGGTTCCGCTCCACCGACGCCACCGTCCTGGAATGGCTCGCCGCCTTCGGACTGCTCGCCCTCTTCACCCTCGCTTTCACCTGGATCGCGGTCGGCATGGGCCTCGGCAGCCCCAACGCCGAAGCCGCGAGCAACAACGCCATGCCGCTGATCCTGCTGCCCCTCATCTCCAGCGCCTTCGTCCCGCTGGACTCCATGCCCGGCTGGTTCCAGCCGATCGCCGAGTACCAGCCCTTCACCCCCGCCATCGAGACCCTGCGCGGACTGCTCCTCGGCACCGAGATCGGCAACAACTGGTGGATCGCGCTGATCTGGTGCGTGGGCCTGACCGCCCTGGGCTACCGCTGGTCCAAGGCCCAGTTCAACGCCGACCCCAAGTAACAGCCCCGAGCAACCGGTCCCAAGCAAGCGGCCCCAAGCAACCGGCCTCATAGAGACGCCGAGGGCGGCGTACCCCGACATCCACGTCGGAGTACGCCGCCCTTCCGCACGCCGCGCTACCCTTCGGCCTCCACCGCCGCCCCCGGCTCACCGACCAGCACCAACTGGCTGATGGTGTACCGGTCGTACGTGTGCAGTGCGACCCGGTACAGGCCCGGCACCTCGGCGGTGATCGTGGCCGTGGGGCGGCCGTCCTCCATGCGCACCGGGACCGGACGCTCCGCGCCCGTCTCGGTGTCGGTGAGGGTGCAGGTCAGCCCCTGCGCGGAGTCGATGTTCCCGGCCGTCGCCCGCCAGGGGACGCCCGCCTCGGCCAGGTCGGGGACGATGAGCCCGCAGCCCGGTTCGCCCAGCGGGGGACCGGACGGCAGGTCCTCCAGCAGGATGTCGGCGACCGCGTCCAGCGCGCTGTCGGCGCGGGCGAGGTCACCGTGCTGGACGGGGACCGTCGAGAGGTGCCCGGACAGGTTCGCGGCGTCCCGGTAGACCGTGCCGTCGCCGTGCGTCGCGAAGAACCGGACGCGGTCGTCGCGGCCGCGGATGAGGGTGCCGTCACTGTTGGGCCGCGGACCCTCCTCGTACGCCGTGACCTGGCCGGACGCCAGCGACAGGCTCTGCCAGGTGGGCTGCCGGGTGCCGACGACCGCGCGGTGGTCGGGCAGCCGGACATGCTGCTGGCGGGCGTGGAAGGCGAGGGAGTCACGGGCCAGGTCGGGGTGGCCGCCGAGCGCGGTGACGTCACCGGCGTCGAGGCGCAGCACGTCGTCCCCGGTGCGCAGGCAGCGGTAGAGCGGCAGCAGATCGTGCAGGCCCGGCATGGTCGCGCAGAGTTCGCGCAGCCGGGCGTGGGGGAGGGGCACCGGGGCGCCGCGGCCGCTGTTGAGGATGACGGCGGCCTTCACGGAACCGTAGAACGGCGTGCCCAGCGTGATGACGGTACGGGTGTCGGCGGCCAGGTCGTCGCAGTGGGTCCCGTCCAGGGCGCTGCGCGTGACCAGGCCACCCATCGAGTGGGCGATGAAGACCAGCTCGGCCGGGCGCCGGTCGGCCCGGTGCTCCACGGCGGCCAGATGGGAGGGGTGGGCGCGCCAGGCGGTGAGGTGCTCACGGGCCCGCTCGGCGAGCAGCTTGCCGTTCGTGGCGACCGGCAGCCGCCAGTCGTAGGGGAAGGGCAGCACGGCGGCCGGGTCGGCGACGTACTCCCGCACGGTGTCGATCAGATCGGTGTACGGCTCCTGGCCGCGCAGATACGGCGTCCACGTGCCGTGCCGCAGGAGCTGGGTCGCCTCGACGCGGCCGGTCCTGCCGGCGAGTTCGTCCTCGGTCAGGTGCAGCTGGGCCAGACCGTCACGCCGGGTCCATGCTCTGAGCAGCCAACGGGCCCCCGAAAGACCCCACAGGACGTCACCGGTGGCGGTGGAGCGCAGCTCGCTTCCCATGATGCCGGGAACGATGACGACCGCGTCCTGCGTCACATGGGGTGACACCTCTTGCTCTGCTGGGGCGGGCCGGTCCGCGCCGACCTGTCGCTGAGGGCTCATGGACGGGAACAATAGGGAAGATGAGCGAGCGACGGGGGCCGGTCGTGGCTGTTGCTGCTGAACCGGACGGGTTGCAGTGGCCGCGGGGCCCGCTGGAGACGGGCCCGCGCGGGCTGCTGGTCGGCCTGGTCGTCCCGGACGGCGATCCGGGCTTCGACGAGGCGCTCGAACAGCAGCTCGCGGCAGTGGAGTTGTGGTGGCCGCGCGCCGGCGGCGAGTTCGACTGGCGGCTGTCGGGGAACCCGGACGGTACGCCGCTGTCGACGCGGCACGAGGTCGAGACGTACCTTGCCAGGAGCGGACTGCGTGACGCGGATGCCGCGACGCCCCTCATCCTCTTCGTCAGCGCGCACGGCCTCGCCGCCAAGTCCACCCGTCATTACCTGCGCCTGCCGGACACCGCCGACGAACGCCTGCTGGCCACCGCCGTGCCCACCTCCGCCCTCGCCTACGCGGCCCTGGACTCGCACGCCCGGGACGTCCTGGTCATCCTCAACATGTGCGAGTCCGCGGCCGTGCAGAGCGAACTCGTCGTCCTCCAGGACGACTTGGCGCCCGCCCGCAAGGAAGAGGCCCGCCTCAACGTGCTGGCCACCACCGAGCGGGGCCGCACGGTCCTCGGCCTCGAACTGGCCCGGGTGCTCTCCCGCGCCCACCTCCTGGCCACCACCAGCGAGCAGATCGCCCACCCGCACCTGACGATGAGCGAGTTCACGCAGCTGCTCAACCGCGCCGCGAAACTCATCGAGAAGGAGCGGCCCGTACGCCGCGGCGCCCGGCGGGCCCACGCCCGCGTCAACATCCCCCAGCCCCTGCTGACCCAGTGGCAGCACGAGCGCTCCCCTGCCCTGCCCAACCCCGGCTACGAGCCCGCCCCGCGCGTCGCCAAGGACGAGGTCAGCGATGTCGCGGCGACCTTCGACGAGCTGGAGTACTGGCTGGAGAAGGCGAGCGGGCGCCTCGACAAGGCCGACGGCGGCTGGTACTTCTCCGGGCGCACCAAACCCAACCGGCTGCTGGTCGAGTTCCTCCAGCGCCCCCGCGGCACCATGATCGTCACGGGGAGCGCGGGCACCGGGAAATCCGCCCTGCTGGGCCGCCTGGTGACGCTCGGCGACCCCGTCTTCCGCGGCGAGGAGCGCTACAAGACCGCCCTCGACGGGCCGCCCGAGACGATCCCGCCGCCCGGTGCGATCAGCGCCGCCGTCTCGGCCCGCAACCACACCGCCCTGAGCGCGCTGCGCCGACTCGGGCACGCGCTCGGCTGCCGGCCCGCCGCCGACGCCGACGAACTCGGCGACTGGCAGGGCGCGTTGGAGGAGTTCCTGGCCAGCCCCGGACCGCCCGTCACGGTCGTCGTGGACAGCCTCGACGAGGCGTACGACCCGACGCACTTCATCACCACCGCCCTGGCCCCGTTCGTCGGCGCCACCCGCACCGAGCGCCGCACGGCGGGCGGCGTGCCCGCACCCGCCGGGCGGGGGCCCGCCGCCCGGCGCCGCGGAGTGCGGCTCATCCTCGGCGTCCGCAGCGCACGCCCCACCGCGCACGACGGCGCGCCCCGGCCGGGCGCGGACGACCTGCTCGCCGAACTCACCGAGCGTTTCCCGCACGCCCGCACCCTGCGCTGCGACACCGACCCCGGCGAGGACATCGACGCCTACGTCCGTGTCCTGCTCCGCGACCAGGAACAGTGGAACGCCGCGACCGTCTCCCGGGCCGCCCGCGTCGTCGGCGCCCGCGCGGCGGGCTCCTTCCTCCACGCCCGGCTGGCCGTGGAACAGCTCAGGGCCGCCGGGCCGGGCCTGCTCGCCGACCGGGACTGGCTGCACCGCGTCGGCGAGGGCATCACCGGGCTGCTGCTCACCGACATCGAACTCGCCGTCGCCGCGGGCAGCGGCCTGACCGCCACGGAGGCCGTCGGTCTGCTCCGCGCGAGCGCCTTCGCGCTGGGGCGCGGGGTCGCATGGGGGGACGTGTGGCCCGCGCTGACCCACGCCGTGCTTCAAGTGCCCCTGCGCGACCCCGACGAGAAGATCCGGCAGCTACTGAAAAGCCGCCTGGCCGGGTATCTCACCTCTGACCACGAGGACGACCGCGTGGTCTACCGCCCCGCCCACGAACAACTGGCCCAGATCCTCCGCCGCTGGCCGGCCCCCTGAAAGGCCCCCCTGTGCCGCACCGCCCCACCCCCGCCCCCGGCCACGCGCGCACGCCCCGGCATGCGGCGCCGAAGCCCGTCGCGCAGGCGCACCACGACCCGGTACGCACGGCAGGGCGGGCCCCCGCGCGGCCCGGGCCCGGCGGCGGCCGCACCCCCGCTGGTGCCCCCGGCCTCGGCCACCCGTGCACGGCCCGGCGTACGGCGCCGAAGCCCGTCGCGCAGGCGCACCACGACCCGGTACGCACGGCAGGGCGGGCCCCCGCGCGGCCCGGGCCCGGCGGCGGCCGCACCCCCGTA
>NZ_JBVIFR010000010.1:0-17828 GCF_055571235.1 Streptomyces sp. NPDC030991 | reverse complement strand
CCGCGGATGCCACCGGGCCGGGCCCGGCCCGCCTCCCCCGTACGCCGACCGCCTCGCCCCAGGTGGCTCGCCGCCAACCGGAGCGCACCCCGTGAGCGGGCGCCGCGACGCCGCGCGCGGGTACGAGCCGGTGGACGACGGCGGCGGGGAAGCCGCCGTGCATGCGCGGATCGCGGCGCGGCTCGCCGCGCTGAGCACCGACCCCGGTCAGCCACCCCCGCCGTACGCCCGCCAGCACCTGGCCCGGCACGCCGCGCTCGGGCACGTCCTGGACGACGCGCGGGTCCCGCCGCAGGCGCTCGCCTGGGACACCGGCGGCGGCATCCGCGCGCTGCTCCACGACGCCCCGGCCGCCGGCCCCCGGCACTGGCTCACCGCCTGGTCCGCGATAGAGCCCTACCTGCGCGAGGCGTCGCTGCCGTCCCGGATGGCCAGCCTCCACCTCGCCCACACCGCCCTCACCTACCCGGGCACCCCGCGCACCCGGATGCCGCCCGAGGCCGCGCCGCCCCCCGACAGCCCCCTCACCGTCCACTTCGCCGACTGGCGCCCGTCCGCGAACATCTGGGCGACGCTCCCCGCCACGCCCACCCGCCTGCTCACCCTGGACCACCCGCGCGGCCTCCAGGTCGCCGTCGCCACCGCGACCGGCACCCTCGAGTTCCTCGACGCCGCCACCGCCCGCCCGGCCGGCGCCCCGCTCGCCGCGCACACCGGCGAGATCCGCGCCCTGCACGTCAGCCCGGCCCGCCCCGACCAGCGGCAGTACCTGGTCACCGCCGGCACGGACGGCACCGTACGGCTGTGGGACGCGCACCGGCACGCCTCCCTGGGCTGCCACACCGACACCACCTGGTTCGACGACGCCCTGTGCTGCTTCGACGACCGGGGCGACCTCACCGTCTGGTCGGTCAACGGGCGCAGCGAACTGGCCGGCTGGGCCGACCCCGCACCCTCGCGCACCGCCGCCACCGCGCCCCCCGTGCTGCGCGGCGCCCTGGCCACGCTGATCGACACCGACGGCGAGCGCGTCCTCGTCCACGCGGCCAAGGACCTGACCGTGCATCGGCTCGACGGCACCGTCCGCGCCGTGCACCCCCTGCCCACCCCCGCCCGCACGGTGGTCGCCGACGCCGAACCCGGCCTCTTCCACTGCGGGCACGCGGACGGCGGCATCACCTCCTGGTCCGTCGACGGGGGACGGCTGCCCGCCACCGCGCCCGGCCACGGCGAACCCGTCAAGGACCTGTGCCGGCTCGACCTGGACGACGAGAACACGGTTCTGGCCGCCGCCCGCGGCCGCACCGTCACCCTGTGGGAGCCCGCCACCGGCACCGTCGCCGAACTGCGCGGCCACACCGACACCGTCACCGCGCTCGCCGCCCTGCCCGAGAACCCGGACCACCCGGGCGCGCTCCTGTCGGGGGCCGCCGACGCCACCCTGCGCCTGTGGACCGCGGCCGACATCGAGCGCGGCCTGAGCGAGGGCCACACCCCCGCGCCCCGCCACGCCACCGGCACCGCGCTGTGGCACAGCGACAGCGGCCCGCTCATCGCGACGGCCCACGGCACCACCGTCCGCCTGACCGCCGCCCGCACGGGGCAGGCGACCACCGCGTTCACCGGCGCCGCACCCGTTCTCGGCGTGACCTGGGCACGCCGCTCCGCCCAGCACCTGCTGCTGTGCGCCGACACCACCGGCACCGTCCACGGCTGGGACCCGGCGGCGCCCGGCACACCACCGCTGACCCCCCTCGACTGCGGCGCGCCCACCCGCCACCTCACCGCCTGCGTGAGCGCGGACGGCGCCCTGGCCCTGCTGCTGACGGCCTCGGACGACTACCGCGTCCGCCTGTGGGACCTGCACACCTCCAGCCTGTTGCGCACCTGGAACGGCCACACGATGAGCGTCAAGGCGCTCGCCGCCGCCTGCACGGACCAGGGCAGGCCGTGGCTCGCCACCGCGGGCACCGAGAGCGTCGTCCGCCTGTGGGACCCCGACACGCCCGACGACAGCGCCGACCGGATCCGCTGCGACCAGGGCATCATCCACGCGCTCGCCCTCAACACCGACCCCGCCGACGGCCTTCCGCCGTTCCTGGTCACCGCGGGCGACCAGGCAGACGTCCGGCTGTGGGACCTGGCCACCGGCCGGCCCGTCGGCCCGCGCCTGACGGGCCATCACGCCCCGGTGCACGCCGTGGCCACCTTCACGGCCGAGCACCGCACCTACGTCGTCAGCGCCTCCCGCGACGGCATCGTCCAGCTGTGGGACGCGGCCACCTCCAGGCCGCTGCTCACCGTGGCGACGGCGTCCCCGCTGACCTGGCTGGACGCCACGCCGTACCCCGGCACCGGCGCCGCCGACCTGGCCCTGGCCGGACACGCGGGCACGGTCCTGACCACCCTGGACCTGACCCATCCGGCCCTGGCCCGCTGAAACGCACGAGGAGACGCCCGGCCCCGCAGGGTCACTTCGCACATGCTCACGGCCTATGCGCCCCCCGGAATGCCTCGTGCGCCCCCGGGATGTCTCGCAAGTGACTCGCGTCCCGGCCGCCCGGCCACCACAATTGATCAATTGGCCCCTGTCCTGCCCCTGTCCAGGACACGCGGCACAGCAGACCACCCCAAGCCCGCCGGGACGGAGCCGGCGGGCCGCCCCGTTCGGACGGCCCGGACGGACGACCACCGGAGCCGCGAGCCCATGATCTCCACCCCAGCAGCCGACGTCAGACTGATACCGGCCCCCTCCGAGGGCGTATGGCGACTGGGAAAGACCCCTGACCCGCTCAGCTACGACACGCTCGCCCCGGCCGACGAGAGCAGCGCGGCGGGCAACGCCTGGAGCGCCAGCACCTACGGCACCCTCTACTGCGCCTCCCAGCAGGACGGCTGCTTCGCCGAAGCGCTGGCCCCGTTCCGCGTCCACCCCGACATGCGCGAACTCGTCGACCTCGACTGGCACGAGCCGTACTTCGTGGGGCCGGGGAAGATGGTCCGCGACTGGAGTGCCAAGCACACCCTGCTGCGATTAGAACCCGCCAAGGAGAGCCGCTTCCTGGACGTCGACGACGACGCCACCCTCAAGGCCCTCACCGCCCTGCTGGAGCCGCGGCTGCGGGAGCTTGGCGTCACCCGGCCCGAACTCACCCGCGAACACACCCAGGGCTACCACCGCCGCCTCACCCGGGCCATCGCCCGCTGGGCCCACGCCCAGCGCACCCCGGAGGGCGCCCCGAGCATCCACGGCATCGCGTACAAGTCCCGCTTCGGCATGCGCCAGTGCTGGGCGGTCTTCGACAACACCACCGTCGAGCGCCTCGAATCCACCTATGTCTTCCCGGAGTCGGAACCGCTGCGGTCGGTCGCCCACGAGTACGGTCTCCAGATGTTCTGACCCCCCGAACCACACCTGGAACGCACCTGAATCCCACCTCGAAAGGGGTCTGCCGATCGATGGAAAGCAGCCAAATGTGGTGACCGGGTGAGTGGCCGAAAACCCTCGAAATCCGATGAACCCGCAGGTGAGGGCCGCTGGAACGGTGTTTTCGATCATGCATCGTGGCATATGACCCTTCCTCAAAGTCGTCGCCTACAGGTGGAGTTGACCTACCACCCTGGGTAGGCTTTTGGTTACATACCTAGGAGGGAGGGCGTCATGAAGCAGTACAGGCAGCGGTCACCGCACGGACCGCGACGGTCGGCCGGCCTGCCCGAGCGGCCCGCGCCGCCCTCCGCCCCTGCCGACGACAGCCGTACGAGCGGCCGTACCGAGCCCCGCAGCGGTCACGCTTCCCCGCGGGCACGCAGCACCCCCCGAAGCGTTCCCCTCTCGACGGCCCGCACCGCCGCCAAGGCGCCGCACCGTCGAGCCTTACCACCCGTCGCCCGGCACGCGCTCACCTCCTGGTTCCCCAGGTGACGCACGCCGGGTCAGCGAGGGAGACTGCCATGCCCGCGACCCAGACCAAGCCCCGGACCGCTTCCGCCGCCCTCAAGGCCCACAGCGCCGCTGTCAGCACCCCCATCGCCGACATCGCGCGCTTCCTTCAGGACAACCTCGGACAGCGGCTCACCGCGCGGATGGCGGGCATCAACGACGCCAAGCAGGTGGGCCGCTGGGCCGCCGGTACCAGCAGGCCCCGGCCCGAGGCCGAGGCCCGGTTGATCGACGCCATCCAGATCTTCCATCTGATCCAGGCCGCGGAGTCCGTGTATACGGCCCGCGCCTGGATGATCGGCATGAACCCGCAGCTGGAGGACATGGCCCCGGCCATGTGTATCGCCGACGACCGCGCCCGGGACGTCATGGTCGCGGCCCGCGCCTATGTGGAGGCCACCGAGAGCGCCCCCAGCACGGTGCCCGCCGAGTCCTGAACCGCGCCCGCACTCCGCGCCACGCTCGCCCGACAGCCGTTCCCGCCCCTACACCGGGCGCGGGGACGGCTGTTCGCCGTGCGCCGCGCGGACGGCCGCGGCACCACGCCGACCTGCCGCGACGTCACCTTTCCGCGGACCGTCCGTGAATTGACTTCGGTCCGGGAACTTTCGACAATGCGGGCGTGACGGACAGGGACGACGAGCGGGAACTCGCCGACGCGGTGGCCGCCTTGCGGGCGGCCGAGGAGCGGGTCGCCGAGGCGCTGCGCGGCTATCTGTCCAGGGACCCGGTGACCGGACGCCCCTCCCACGGCCGGATCGGGCGCGCGGCGCGCCTCACCGGGTGGGGCGAGCAGCGGGTGAAGGAGACTGTCACCCCGGCCCTGGCGGAGCGTCGCCGGGCCAAGCGAAAGGCGACCGGTTCATGAGTGCCTCCGACAGCGCCGACAGCGGCTTCGGCGCCATCGACTCGCTGCTCGAATCGATCGCCCCCGAAGCCGAGCTACCCGCCCCCGATGTCCGCCGTGACCTGCGCGAACAGGCCCGCCTCTCGAAGGCCCAGGTGGCGCGGGCGCTCGGCGTGAGCCCGTCCACGCTCACCGGCTGGGAGACGGGCCGCGACCCGGCCGGCGACATCCGCAGGAAGTACGCGTACTTCCTGGACGGCCTGGCCGCCAAACTCGCGGCGGCCACCGGCGCACCGGAGACGGCCGCGCCGCCCGCCGCCGAGCGGCCCGCACCCGACGAGCCCGCCGCCGAGCGGCCCGTACCCGACGAGCCCGCCGCCGCGGCCGTGGAGCCCGACGACGAGGTCGAGGCGCTGCCCGTGCCCGAGCCCTGCGTCCTGTGCGGGCAGCCGGCGGGCCAGCGGGTGGCCGGTTTCACCCAGCACCTCGACCCCGCCGACTGCGGCCGGGCCTCCGGAGCCACAGCCCCCGCCCCTGCTTCCGCCCCCGCGTCCGCATCCCTGGACCCGGCGCCAGCCCCCGCATCCCCGGACCCGGCCCCCGCATCCGGGCCCCCCGCCCCAGCCCCCGTGACCCCGGACCCGGCCCCCGCACCCGCGCCCCCGGACCGGGCCCCCCGGTCCTCCGAGCGGCGGGCACGGGAGACGTCCAAGCCGCCGACCCGGCGCGCCTTCCAGCCGTCCAACGAGCCGGGCGACCTCATCGGGCAGGCCGTCCGCGCCGCGCTCGCCGCCCATGAAGGGGACGTGGAGGCCGCGACCGCGGCGCTGGTCAAGCGGGCGATCCCGGACGCGATGGCGCTGCTGGACGAGACCCGCAAGGGCGCCAGGTACGACGTGATCGCGCACCCCTGGATGCCGGACATCCTCAAGAAGCAGACCTCGCGCGGCGCCGACCAGATCTGGGAGGCCCGGCCCAAGTGGACCCGGCCCGGACTCCCGCCCGGCGAGCACGAGGTGACGGCCCTCGACATCAACGGCGCCTACCTCTCCGCCCTGAAGACCCATCTCCCCATCGGCCAGTTGGAGCACTCCACCGGCTTCGACCACGACCGGCGGCGCTCCGGCGTCCACCTGATCACTCCGGCGCCCTGGCTCCACGACGACGTACTGCCCAACCCGCTCGGACAGCGCGACGAGCCGGGCCCGCTGTGGGTCACCGAACCCACCCTGCGCCTCCTCCAGCGCCTCTCGGGGCCCAGGCACGGCCTCTGCGACCCGCCCGAGATCCACGAGTCGTACACCTCGGGCGCCACGGAGAACCTCCTGGAGAAGTTCCGGATCGCGCTCAAGGACGCCCGCGACACGGCCCTCGCCGAGGACGACGACGTGACCCTGGAGTACGTGAAGGCGATGTACTCCAAGTTCGTCTCGACGATGGGGGAGTCGAACTACAACCGGGAGCTGTACCGCCCGGACTGGATGCACCTGGTCCGCTCCCAGGCCTTCGCCAACCTCTGGATGAAGGCGCTCAAGGCGTACGAGGAGGGGCTCACAGTCGTCCGCGCGATGGGCACCGACGAGCTCCACCTCATCGGTGACTGGCGCCGGGTCTTCCCCGAGGGGCGCGGTGTCACCGAGGTGAAGGTCAAGGATGTCTACACCGCGGGAACCGCTCAGGACGACCACCGGACGACCGAGCTGGAGGGCGAGTAAGTGCCGCAGAGGAACAGGGAGTTCGGGAAGTTCGGGGCGCAGGGCATCAAGGGGCACGAGGCCGTGGCCCGCCAGCTCGACCAGCTCGCCGGCTTCGTCGCGACCCCCGTCACCCAGCGCCGCGGTCTGCTGGCCCGCCTGCACTACCTGACCCGCACCGGCCACGCGAAGGCGGCTGCCCGCGCGGCCGGGCTCACCGTCACCGACCGGACCCTGAAAGCGTGGCTCGACGGGCGTCGGTCGCCGTCGAGGAAGAACCTGGAACGCATCGACGCCGCCTACCGCACGGTGCGTCGCGCCAACGTCTCGCGGCACCTGCTGGCCCGCCTCAACCGCCAGGGCCGCGGCACCCGCGTCGAGTTCCACCCCCTCAACCAGTCCCAGGTGCCCCGCCCGCTCCAGCGCGTCGTCGACTACCGCACCCTCAACGTCCGCCGCTGGGACCGCATCGTCGAGGCCTGGGCCGCGGACGACGGCGCGGCGCTCGACGACGCCTGGATCAACGACGTGGTCGTCGATCTCGGCTCGCAGTGGGGCGAGTACGAGTACGTCACCAACATCGGTTTCGCTGCGTAGGCGCTGCGTAGGCGCTGCGCAGGCGCGGCGCGGGCTACGCGCCGGGCGAGGGGTTCGCGGTGATGCCCCCGAGGACGAGGGCGACCCCGGCGAGGAACTGCTCGCGGTCGTCGTGGTCGCGCAGCTGGGCCGCGACGGCCCGGCTGAACGGGTAGTCGTCGGGGTCGAGCTCCTCCCACGCCCGCGACACGCCGTCGAGGAACTCGCCGCGGTCCGTGCCGGGCCCTAGCGTGCGGCCGCTCGCGGTGTTGGCGGCGTTCTGCCCGGCGGCGCCGAGGATGTAGTGCACCAGCGCGGACGTCGCCGTGAACCAGCTGCCTTCGGGCACGCCGAGCGCCTGGACCTGCCGCCCGATGCGCTCGAAGATCCGCGGCGTCACCGACTGCCAGGGGGTGTGGGCGAGCTGCGTGGCGAGCTGGGTGGCGAGCCACGGATGTGCGTCGATCGCGTCGAAGAGGCCGAGCGCGACCGCACGGATCTCGTCCCGCGGGGTGCCCGCGGCGGGGCCGGTGGACAGCGCGGCGGCCACGAGATCGTCCGTGGCGGCGGCGAGCAGCTCGCCCTTGTTCGCCACATGCCAGTAGATCGCGCCGGGCCCCGTGGCGAGGCGCTCGGTCAGCGCACGGAAGGTCAGCCCGCCCTCGCCTGCGGTGTCGAGCAACTCGATGGCGGTGCCGACGATGCGCTCGCGGGAGAGCGCCTCGGTGCGCCGCTGTGACCTGCGCGTCCTTGCTGCCATACCGCCATCTTCGCACGGCGGGGGCGGGCGGTGGAACAGCGTTCCAGCTTGACTTTTCTGGAGCGCCGTTCCAACACTGGAACGACGCTCCAGAAAGGCTCTCCCATGAACACTCCGCACACCCCGAACACCGCCGACCCTCTGAACGTCACGATCATCGGCGCCGGACTCGGCGGCCTCACGCTCGCCCGCGTCCTGCACGTCCACGGCATCCCGTCCACCGTCCACGAGGCCGAGCCCTCCGCCACCGCGCGGTCGCAGGGCGGCCTGCTCGACATCCACGAGGAGAACGGCCAGCCGGCCCTGGAGGCGGCCGGCCTGACGGACGAGTTCCGCGGTCTCGTCCTGGAGGGCCGCGAGGCGACCCGGGTCCTCGCCCCGGACGGCACCGTGCTGTTCGACGACGCCGGCGAGAACGGCCGCCCCGAGGTCCAGCGCGGCGCACTGCGGCAGATCCTGCTCGACTCGCTGCCGCCCGGCACCGTCCGCTGGGGGCACAAGGCCGCCGGCGTCCGCGCCCTCGGCGAGGGGCGCCACGAGGTGACGTTCGCCGACGGCACCTCGGTCACCACCCGCCTGCTGGTCGGCGCGGACGGCGCGTGGTCCCGGGTCCGGCCGCTGCTCTCCGGCGCGACACCCGAGTACCTCGGCCGGTCGTTCGTCGAGACCTACCTGTCCGACGCCGACACCCGGCACCCGGCCGCCGCGAAAGCGGTCGGCGGCGGGGCGCTGTTCGCACTCGCACCGGGCAAAGGCATCCAGGCCCACCGGGAGAGCGGCGGGACCCTTCACACGTATGTGGCGCTCTCCGCGTCGCAGGACTGGTTCGCCGCCGTCGATTTCACCGACCCCGCCGCGGCCGCCGCGCGGATCGCCGAGGAGTTCGACGGCTGGGCGCCGGAGCTCACCGCGCTGATCACCGACGGGGAGACGCCGCCGGTCCTGCGCGCCCTGCACGCCCTGCCGACCGGGCACCGGTGGGAGCGGGTGCCGGGGGTGACGCTGGTCGGCGACGCCGCGCACCTCTCGGCCCCGAACGGCGAGGGCGCCAACCTGGCCATGCTCGACGGCGCCGAACTCGGCCGGGCCGTCGCCGCGCACCCCGGCGACCTGGAGACCGCGCTCACCGCGTACGAACGGGCCATGTTCCCGCGCAGCGCCGAGGCCGCCGCCGACGGCGAGGACCTGCACACGCGGATGTTCGGCCCCCAGGCCCCCGAGGGCCTGCTCGCCCTCTTCACCCGATAGGCCGCCGTTCGCCCCACAGGCCGCCGCGACCGGCGTGTTCCGCCGCGTTGAAGATCGCCCGCGACACGCGATACGGCGCCACGCCGAGGAGTGTGCCGACTTCTCTGCGTGAGACCGCGAGGTCACCCGCGCCAGGTCCGGGCGGGGCGATTTCCATGGCCGCCGACGGGCGGAATCCGATCATCTTCCGGGGTTAGGGTGCAGCCTCGTACTCCCCGAACCACGACCCCCCGGAGGTGCCCGGCCTGTGCCGAATTCCTTTGTTCACCTGCACAATCACACCGAATACTCGATGCTCGACGGCGCGCAGAAGCTCAAGCCGATGTACGCCGAGGTCGAGCGCCAGGGCATGCCCGCCGTCGCCATGAGCGATCACGGCAACATGTTCGGTGCGTACGAGTTCCACTCGGTGAGCAAGGGCTTCGAGGGCGTCAAGCCCATCATCGGCATCGAGGCGTACGTCGCCCCGTCCTCGCGCCGCAACCGCAAGCAGGAGTTCTGGGGCCCCGGCGGACAGCGGGCCATGTCGGACGACGGCGAGGGCTCCAAGGACGTCTCGGGCGGTGGCCGGTTCACCCACATGACGATGTGGGCGGAGAACGTCCAGGGCCTGAAGAACCTCTTCTCCCTGTCCACCGAGGCGAGTTACACCGGCCAGTTCCCGGCGGGCAAGCCCCGGATGGACAGGGAGCTGATCAGCGAGCACGCCGCGGGCATCATCGCCACGACCGGCTGCCCCTCGGGCGCGGTCCAGACCCGGCTGCGGCTGAACCAGTACGCGGAGGCCCGCGAGGTCGCCGCCGCCTACCAGGACATCTTCGGCCGCGACAGCTACTTCCTGGAGCTGATGGACCACGGCCTGTCCATCGAACGGGACGTCCGCGACGGGCTGTTGCGCCTCGCCAAGGACCTGAACATCCCCCTCCTCGCCACCAACGACGCGCACTACGTGCACCAGGACCAGTCCGACGCACACGACAACCTGCTGTGCATCGGCGTCGGCAAGAACAAGGCCGACGAGAAGCGGTTCCGCTTCAACGGCAACGGCTACTACCTCAAGACCGCCGCCGAGATGCGCGAGCTGTTCGCCGAACTCCCCGACGCCTGCGACAACACGCTCCTGATCGCCGAGCGCGTCCAGTCCTACGACAGCGTCTTTGAAAACGTCGACGAGATGCCGCAGTATCCCGACGTCCCCGACGGCGAGACGCAGGAGTCCTGGCTGCGCAAGGAGTGCCTCGAAGGGCTCGCCATGCGCTACGGCTCCCCGCTCCCGGCCGAGGTCACGGAGCGGTTCGAGACCGAGATGACGGTCATCGGGCCGATGGGCTTCTCCTCGTACTTCCTCGTCGTCGCCGACATCTGCCGGCACGCCCGCGAGAACGGCATCCCCGTCGGCCCGGGGCGTGGCTCGGCCACCGGCTCGATCGTGGCGTACGCGACCCGCATCACCGAGCTGTGCCCGCTGGAGCACGGCCTGCTCTTCGAGCGGTTCCTCAACCCCGAGCGCATCAACCCGCCCGACGTCGACCTCGACTTCGACGACCGCAGGCGCGACGCCATGGTCCGCTACGTCACCGAGAAGTACGGCGACGAGTACACCGCGATGGTCAACACGTTCGGCAAGATCAAGGCCAAGAACGCGATCAAGGACAGCTCCCGGATCCTCGGCTACCCCTTCCAGCACGGGGAGCGCATCACCAAGGCGCTGCCGCCGGACATCATGGGCAAGTCGATCCCGCTCGACGGCATCTTCGACCCCGCCCACCCGCGCTACGGCGAGGCGGGCGAGATCCGGCAGATGTACGAGAACGAGCCGGACGTCCGCAAGGTCATGGACACCGCGAAGGGCGTCGAGGGTCTGACGCGCGGCACCGGTGTGCACGCCGCCGCGGTGATCCTGTCCAAGACGAAGCTGACCGAGCGCATCCCGCTGCACATGCGCGCCAAGGACGGCGTCAAGATCACCGGCTTCGACTACCCCAGTTGCGAGAACATGGGGCTGGTCAAGATGGACTTCCTCGGCCTGCGCAACCTGGGCGTCATCGACCACGCGCTCGAGAACATCCGCGAGAACCGCGGCGTGAAACTGGCCACCGTCGACCCGGGCGACGGCGACGAGAGCGTCACCGTCATCCCGCTCGACGACAAGAAGACCTTCGAACTCCTCGGCCGGGGTGACACGTTCGGTGTGTTCCAGCTCGACGGCGGCGGCATGCGCGCCCTGCTGAAACTGATGGAGCCCTCCCGCTTCGAGGACATCGCCGCCGCCCTCGCCCTGTACCGGCCAGGACCGATGGCCGCCAACGCGCACACCAACTACGCGCTGCGGCAGAACGGCAAGCAGCACCCGGACCCGATCCACCCCGAGCTCAAGGAAGTCCTCGACCCGATCCTCGGCTCCACCCACCACCTGCTCATCTTCCAGGAGCAGATCATGGCCATCGCCCGGACGCTGGCCGGCTACACCCTGGGCGGCGCCGACATGCTGCGCCGCGCGATGGGCAAGAAGAAGGCCGAGGTACTGGAAGCCGAGTGGCAGAAGTTCCACGACGGCATGGAGACCAACGGCTACTCGGAAGAGGCCATCAAGGCCATCTGGGACGTCATGCTCCCCTTCTCCGGCTACGCCTTCAACAAGTCCCACACCGCCGGCTACGGGCTCGTCTCCTACTGGACCGCCTACCTCAAGGCCAACTATCCGGCCGAGTACATGGCGGCCCTGCTCACCTCCGTCGGCGACGACAAGGACAAGGCCGGCATCTACCTCGCCGACGCCCGCAAGCTCGGCGTCACCGTCCTCGCGCCGGACGTGAACGAGTCCCTCGCGGAGTTCGCGGCCGTCGGCGACGACGTCCGCTTCGGCCTGCTCTCCGTGCGCAACGTCGGCGACAACGTCATCGAATCGGTCATCGAGGCCCGCAAGTCGGCCGGCAAGTACACCTCGTTCGGCGACTTCCTCGACAAGGTGGACCTGCCCGCGCTGAACAAGCGGGCCGTGGAGTCCCTCATCAAGTCCGGCGCCTTCGACTCCCTCGGGCACACCCGCAAGGGCCTGTCCGCCGCCCACGAGAGCGCCATCGACGCGGTCGTCCCGCTGAAGAAGGCCGCCGCGTACGGGCAGGACGACCTCTTCGCCGGGCTCGGCGGCGACGGCGGCGGCGACGCCGGGGGCTTCAGCCTGGACGTGCCGATCAGCGACGACGAATGGCCGCGCAAGCAACTCCTCGCCACCGAGCGGGAGATGCTCGGCATGTACGTCTCCGCCCACCCGCTGGACGGTACCGAGCACATCCTCTCCGGCCACCGCGACACCACCATCGTGGACCTGCTGGCGTCCGGCCGCACCGAGGGCATGGTCCGCCTCTCCGGCCTGGTCACCAGCGTCCAGCCGAAGATGACCAAGCAGGGCAACGCGTGGGCCATCGTCAACCTCGCCGACCGCGACGGAACGATCGAGGTCCTCTTCTTCCCCGCCACCTACCAGCTGGTCGCCGCCGCGCTCGTCGAGGACAGCGTCATCACGGTCCAGGGCCGCATCAACGACCGCGACGGCGCCATCAGCGTCTTCGGCCAGGAGCTACAGGTCCTCGACGTGAGCTCCGCCGAACGCGAGGGGGCGGCCCCGGTCCGGCTCCACCTGCCGTACCACCGGATCACCGAACAGTTCATCGGCGAACTCAGGCGCATCATGGGCGCCCACCCCGGCCAGAACCCGGTCCACGTGGCGGTGCGCGGCCCCCGCAGGACCACCGTCTACCAGCTTCCCTCGCTGGTGAACGCCGCCACCATCGCCTCGGACATCAAGGGATCCTTCGGCCCCGACGCCTGGCAGGGAGTGGCGTAGAACTCCGTAAAATCCACAAAGGGCCCAAAGTCCCGATACATCCATACATTCATATGAAGAGGCCGTACACGCAGAAGACCGCGCCACCCCGTGCCGGGGTGTCGCGGTCCCGCCGGCTCAAGAGGCCGGTGCTCAGCCCGTCTTGCGGCGGAAGTCACGCTTCCGGCCCACGGGCCCGCTCATGCTCTTGACCTTGCCGCGCCCCTCTTCGTGCGCCTGCTTGGCCTGCGCGGTCTGGGACTTGCGCTCCAGAGCCTCCTTGAACTTGGCGCGCATCTCGTCCTCGGGCTGTTCGTCCTTCGGAGCTTCGGTCATATGGTCCTCCTTGCCGTAGGGAACGTCCTGGCGACATCGGGGGAAGTCGCGCGGACGCCGGTCATGAAGACCACACCCAGGTTATGTCCTGTCGGGCGCAGCCGCCACGATGTCCGTCTTCGGTCGCTTCGGTCGCTTCGGTAGCTCCACGAGCCCCGGCGGCACGCCCCGCAGGGCGGTCGCGGCGCCGGTGACGGGCCGCGAACCCTCAGCGCAGTCCGAAACGTTCGGCCCAGGTGGACACGTCCGCGAAGCTCGCGTTGCCGCCGCAGACGACCAGACCGAGCCTGGCCTCCTCCCCGACGCGCGCAAGGACCTGCCGGGCGGCGGGCAGCAGGCACCCCGCGGCGGGTTCGGCCCAGACCTTCGCGTGCTCGGCCAGGTCGAGAGTGCCCCGCACGGCCTCGGCGTCGGTGACCTTGAGCACATCGGTGACGAGCGCCGCGACATGCTCGTAGGTGAGCCGGGAGGCGCTGGGGGCGCTCAGGGTCGAGACGATCGAGGACAGTTCGACCGGCACCGGGCCGCGCGCGGCCAGGGCGGCCGTCATGGCCTGAGCGCCTTCGGTCTCCACACCCCAGATCCGCACCCCGGGACGGTACGCGTGCAGCGC
Organism: Streptomyces sp. NPDC030991; assembly: GCF_055571235.1. Classification (NCBI taxonomy): domain Bacteria; kingdom Bacillati; phylum Actinomycetota; class Actinomycetes; order Kitasatosporales; family Streptomycetaceae; genus Streptomyces; species Streptomyces sp. NPDC030991. Next base: position 3,985 of record NZ_JBVIFR010000010.1, on the reverse strand, counting down.
GGTGGCGATACCGGCGATCAGCCCTCCGCCACCGATGCTGACGAGTACGTCGGTGAGCTCCCCGGCATCCTGCGCGAACTCCAGGCCGACCGTGCCCTGGGCGGCGATGACGACGGGGTCGTCGAAGGGGTGGACCAGCGTCAGCCCCGAACCCTCCAGCTCGGCCGCGAGGGCGAACGCGCCGTCCATGGAGTCGGCGACATGGACGCTCGCCCCAGCCGCCCCGGCGATCTCCACGGCGCGGGCGGGAGCGGAGCGCGGCATCACGACGGTCGCCTTGACGTCCAGGGCGCCGGCCGCGACCGCCAGCGCGATGCCGTGGTTGCCGCCACTGACGGCCACGACCCCGGCGGCGCGCTCGGCCTCGCTGAGCGCCAGCAGTTTCGCGTACGCGCCCCGCGCCTTGAACGAGCCGGTGTGCTGCAGCAGTTCCAGCTTCACCGTGGTCGGCGCGCCCAGCAGCGCGGACAGCCCAGGACTCGGCACCGTCGGGGTCCGTACGACATGTCCGGCTATCAGCTCGGCCGCGGCTTCCACGTCCGCGACTGTGATCATCACACCTGTCTCCCTCACGCGTTCACACGTTCCGGGCGGCGCGAACGCCGCGCCGCCCCGCCTCACCGTGCCGTGTGCGGGCGGCGATGTCGAGCTGAGGCCATCCCCGCCCGGTAACTCCCCGTTCAACCAATGGTGATGGGCTGCCTGACCTCGGGCGGGTGGCGTACTGTCACCCGCCAACTGCATGCGGATACCAGAGATGATCAAGGGGCGGGACTGTGGCGGAGAGCCGGGACACCTGGTGGGAACGAGCGGAGTGCCGGACGGCGGACCCCGAGGAGCTGTTCGTCGAGGGTGCCGCGCAGACCGGCGCCAAGCGGATCTGCGCCGCCTGCGTGGTCAGGACGGAGTGCCTCTCCCACGCGCTGGACCAGCGGATCGAGCACGGCGTGTGGGGCGGCATGACCGAACGCGAGCGCCGCGCGCTGCTGCGCCGCCGCCCGACGGTCTCCTCGTGGCGCCTGCTCCTGGATTCGGCGCGCGCCGAACACGGCCGGGGGCCGGCGCACGAGCGGGACGCGGCGGCTTCCTGACCGACGGCGTGGCGGTCCGCACATCCGACAACCACACGGAGACGGGCGCGGCGTAACTTCACGCATGGCGGCAGCGTTGTTCAGTCTCGTGGGCGTTGACCATGTGCTATGCAAGGAGCGGTACTTTGAACATTGCTGATCGCGTCGTCGGCCTGCTCACCGACATGTTCAGACTCCCCGCACAGTCTGTGCAGCCCGACGTCCCGTTGTGCCAACTGCGCATCGACTCACTGGCGTTGGAAGAGCTGCGGCTGGTGATCGAGGACGAGTTGCGGGTCGATCTGGAAGAGGTGCACCTGACGTCCCGGGACACCGTGGGACAGCTCGTGGCGGCCGTGAGCCGGCAGTCAGCGGCGGCGCAGTGACGGCGACGGCACCGGAGCGCTGCACGGCCGAGGTCACGGGGATCGGCCTGGTGACCGCGGCCGGCACGGACGCCAAGCGGACATGGAGCGAGATCACCGGCGCCACCGTCCCGTCGTCGGTGCGCAGACCGGCCTCGCTCGAGGGGCTGCCGTGCGACTTCATGTACACCGTCGAGGGCCTGGACCTCGACGCGCGGCTCGGCGCGGAGATGCGGCTGATGGACCGGTTCGCCCAGCTGGCCGTGGTCGCGGCCCGCGAGGCGGTCGCCGACGCCGGGCTCGACTCCGACACCTGGGACAGCAGCCGCGTCGCGGTGGTGATCGGCTCGGCCCACGGCGGCCTCGGGTTCTACGACGAGCAGCAGGCCGTCCTCACCGAGCGCGGCGCCCGCCGCGTCTCCCCGAAGGTCGCACCCCTGAGCGTGCCCAACAACGCCGCCAGCAGTGTCTGCAGAGACCTCGGCGCTCGCGGCCCGAGCCTGGCCGTCAGCACGGCCTGCGCCTCGGGCACCGACGCGATCGGCACCGCGCTGGGCTGGCTGCGCGCCGGACGCTGCGACATCGCGGTCGCCGGCGGAGCGGAGTCCCTCACCTCCCGGCTGGTCTTCGCCAGTACGTGCCAGATGAGGGCGCTCTCCACCCGCACCGAGAACCCGGCAGCCGCGTGCAGGCCGTTCGACGCCGACCGGGACGGCTTCGTCGTCGGCGAGGGAGCAGGACTCCTCGTGCTGGAGCGCCCGGACCACGCCCGCGCCCGGGGCGCGACGGCCCGGGCCCGGCTGGCCGGGTACGGATCGTCCAACGACGCCTTCTCCCCCGTGGCCCCCGACGAATCGGGAGCCGGTATCGAGACGGCCCTGCGCGCCGCCCTGGCCGACGCCGGCGTGGCCGCGGCGGACGTCGGCCACGTCAACACCCATGGCACCTCGACCGTCATCAACGACCTGGTGGAGAGCGCCGCCCTGCACCGGGTCCTCGGCGAGAGCCCGCTCCTCACCTCCACCAAGGCCATGACCGGCCACGCGTTGGGAGCCGCGGGCGGCATCGAGGCCGCCCTCACCGCCCTCACCCTGGAGGCCCAGCTCATCCCGCCGACGGCGAACCTGGAGCGGCAGGACCCGGGGGTCCCCCTGGAGGTGGTGGCCGGGGCCGCCCGGCGAGCACGTCTGGAGTGCGCGGCGACGTCCTCGCTCGGCTTCGGCGGGCACAACGCCGTCCTCGTCCTCACCCGCGCCTGAGCCCCGACAACGAGAGAAGGAGCATCCATGCCGGACGAGGTGGTCCGCCCCCTGACGGTGGACGGCGTCCAGTACGTCTACCGCACACTCCGCCGGCCCGCGTCGCAGCTCCCGCCGATCGTCCTCCTGGGAGGTGTGTTCCAGGGGCTGTACGGCTGGCACCCCATCGACGAGACGCTGAACCAGGCAGCGGACGTCGTCACCCTGGACTACGTCGGCGACGGCACGGGTGTGTCCGCCGAGCACATCTCGCCGGAGCAGGTGTGCCGGGCGGTGGAACGGGCCGTGGACGATCTGGGCGCGGAGCGGATCAATCTGCTCGGCTACTCGTACGGTTCGATCGTCGCCCACCAGTACGCCCTGAAGCACCCGGAGCGGATCGTGCGCCTGATGCTCGGCGGCGTACCGACGGGCAAGACCCCCGAGCAGCAGCTCGTGGCGCGCGAACTCGCCGCGGCGGCTGCGGAGGGGCGGGTCGAGGAGATCGCGTCCATGATGGCGGAGACGATGTTCTGCATGGACCCCGACGTGGAGGTGCTCCACCAGGACCTGGTCCGCCGCTGTATCCGGCGGACGCTGCTGAAGCACCTGCGGAACCCCAACGCCCTGCTCGGTCTCCGGCGTTCACTGGACGCCGAGGTCACGCTCACCGAAGGCCGCCTCCCGGCGGTGCCGGTCCTTGTCTTCAGCGGCGCGCACGACACCCTCACTCCGGTCGCGCGGCAACGTTCCTTCACGGAGACCATCGAGGGCGCCGAGTTCACCGTCATCGACTCCGCCGACCACCTCGTCGTGGTCGAGCGGCCCGCGGAGGTCGCGGCGCTGGCGTTGCGCCACTTCACGGCAGACCTCGCCTCTCCGGCGCCCGTACGCGTGGTGGCCCACAGCCGGTGACGAAGGGGGCCCGCCGGTGCCCCTCGGGGGATGGTGGGGGCACCGACGGGCGCTGCGGCGCTCCGCGGGGGCCCATGACCGTCGCCATGGAGCCCGTCGCCCTCGGAGCTCACGACAGGAACATCCACGCACCCGGCGGAGGCGCGCTCGCGGCGCGATGGAGCGCGGGCGCGGCCGGAGGGTGTCGTCCGGCGCTCCAACCGGCTTCGAGCGGGATACCCGAAGGTGGTCATCGTCCGTCCATCACTCGGGGTGTATCGCGCCAAGGCCGGAAGAGGGAACACACGTATGTCCGTGGAGACCAAGGATGTCCGGCGTCTGGATCGGGTGGTCATCCGGTTCGCCGGTGACTCCGGTGACGGGATGCAGCTCACGGGGGACCGGTTCACGTCGGAGA
>NZ_JBVIFR010000009.1:100926-361752 GCF_055571235.1 Streptomyces sp. NPDC030991 | reverse complement strand
ACTGCAGGGGGGACCCTGTGGGAGAGTAGGACGCCGCCGAACTAATTGTAGAGAAAACCCCCGTCCGGGGATACCGGACGGGGGTTTTCTGCGTTCAGGGCATTGGGTGATCGCAGCGCTTATGGTCGTTGTATGCGCTACGAACTCGTCATCTTCGACAATGACGGCGTCCTCGTCGACAGCGAGCCGATCTCCAACACGCTGCTGGCCGGCTACCTCACCGAACTCGGACACCCGACCTCGTACGAGGACTCCCTGCGCGACTACATGGGCGCCGCCATGCACCGCGTACACGACCTCGTGCTCGAACGGACCGGTCAGCGGCTGCCAGCCGACTTCGACGACGTGTTCCACGGGCGGGTGTTCGCTGCCTTCGAGCGCGAGCTGAAGCTCGTGCCCGGCGTCGTCGACGTACTGGAGAAGCTGACCGCCGACGGGGTTCCCTACTGCGTGGCGTCCTCCGGGAGCCATGAGCGGATCTGGGTCGGGCATCGCACGACCGGGCTCGACAAGTGGTTCGATGCGGGGCGGATCTTCAGCTCGCAGGACGTGGGACGGGGGAAGCCCGCCCCGGACCTCTTCCTGTACGCCGCCGAGCGGATGGGTGTGGTGCCGGAGAAGTGCGTGGTCGTCGAGGACAGTCCGCTCGGGGTGCGGGCCGCCGTGGCCGCCGGGATGGACGTGTACGGGTTCACCGCGATGACACCGGCCGAGCGGCTCACCGGGGCGAATCAACTCTTCGGGGACATGCGCGAGTTGAACGGCCTGCTGACCGGGCCGTCGTCATGAATTGACCCGGTGATCCATCTACCCACCGGTATTCCTGGGGCATACGCTGTGCCGCCATGACCGATGGCACGGGTGGCACGAGCGGTACAACGGGCGCGCAGCGCCGGGGCCGGAGAGCGCTGGGTTTCGGCTTCTTCGCGCAGGGGGTCGCGTTCGCGCTGCTGGTCACGCGGATCCCGGCCCTCCAGGACCAGTACGGGATATCCGACGGGCTGCTGCCCGTGTTCCTGGCCGCCGTGCCGATCCTGGCCGGTGCCGGCAGCGTCTGCACCGAGCAGCTGGTGAAGCGGGTGCGGCCCAGCCGGGTACTGCGGTGGTCGCAGCCCGTCGTGCTCCTGGCGTTGCTCGGGGCGGGCGCTGGGGACAGCCTGTGGCAGGTGGCCGTCGCGCTCGGCGTGTTCGGGCTCGCCGTCGGGGCTCTCGACGCCTCCATGAACATGCTCGGGGTGAGCCTGCAGCGCGCGTACGGGCGCAGCATCATGCTCGGCTTCCACGCCGCGTACAGCCTCGGGGGGATCATCGGCGCCTCGCTCGCGTGGGTCGGGGCGCACTGGGATCTGTCGCTGTTCGTGTCGTATCTGCCTGTGGTCGCGGTGCTGTTGCCGGCCACGTTCGTGGGGAGCCGGTGGTACGTCGACGCGGGGACCGGCGCCGCCGTGAAGGGGGCGCCGGGGCAGGCTGGCGGCGGGATCGTCTTCAAGATGCTGCTGCCGTTGTGCCTGGTGATGACCTTCGCGTACATCGGGGACTCGACCGTCTCCAACTGGAGTGCGAAGTATCTGCAGGACGTGCTGGGGAGCTCGGAGCAGCTGTCGACCGTTCCGTACAACGTCTACATGGTGATGACCCTGGTGGGGCGGGCCGTCGGCGATGTGGGGGTGCGGCGGCTCGGGGCCGTGGTCGTGGTGCGGCTGGGGTCGTTGGTGGCCGCGGTGGGGTTCGGGGTGGTGGCGGTGGCGCCCGGGCCGTGGGTGGGGATGCTCGGGTTCACGCTGCTCGGGCTCGGGCTGTGTGTGATCGTGCCGCAGACCTTCGCCGCCGCGGGCCGGATGTTCCCCGAGGACTCCGATGCGGCTGTCGCGCGGCTCAATATCTTCAACTACGTGGGTTTTCTGGTGGGTTCGCCGCTTGTGGGTGCTCTGGGCGATGCGTGGAGCTATCGGGGGGCGATGCTCGTGCCGATGGTGTTGGTGCTGGTGACGCTCGTGTACGCCCCTTCGTTCGGGTCCGGGACGGACCGATACGGTGGCAGGCATGAGCGGCCGCGCGCAGTTGATGTGGGACCCGGCGGTGACGGGGTATGACTTCGGTCCTGGCCATCCGATGGACCCGGTCAGACTGGACCTGACCCGGCGGCTCGTCGGGGCTTTCGGGCTCGACCGGGACGTCGACGTCGTCGCGGCCAAGCGGGCGGGGGAGTCGACGCTGCGGCTCGTGCACCGCCAGGACTACGTGGAGGCGGTCAAGGCCGCGTCCGCCGACCCGGGCGCCGCCGACCAGGCGTACGGGCTCGGTACCGTCGACGATCCGGCGTTCGCCGGGATGCACGAGGTGTCCGCGCTGATCGCCGGGCAGTCCGTGGGCGCCGCCGAGGCCGTGTGGCGGGGCGAGGCGCTGCACGCCGTGAACTTCGCCGGCGGGCTGCACCACGCCATGCCGGGGGCCGCGTCCGGGTTCTGCGTGTACAACGACGCGGCCCTCGCCATCGCGCGCCTGCTGGAACTGGGCGTCGAGCGGGTCGCGTACGTGGATGTGGACGTGCACCACGGGGATGGGGTGCAGGCCGCGTTCTGGGAGGACCCGCGCGTGCTCACCGTGTCGCTGCACGAGCATCCCCGGACGCTGTTCCCGCAGACCGGGTGGCCGGAGGAGACCGGCGCGGAAGGTCAGGCCGAGGGGACGGCCGTCAATGTGGCGCTGCCGGCGGGGACCGGGGACGCGGGCTGGCTGCGGGCGTTCCACGGGGTCGTACCGGAGCTGCTCGCGGAGTTCCGGCCGCAGGTGCTGGTGACGCAGCACGGGGCCGACACGCACTTCGAGGACCCGCTCGCGCATCTCGCGGTCTCGCTCGACGCGCAGCGGGCGGTGCAGGTCGCCTGTCACGAGCTGGCGCACGAGTACGCCGACGGGCGCTGGGTGGCTCTGGGCGGCGGCGGGTACGCCGTCGTGGATGTCGTGCCGCGGTCGTGGACGCATCTGGTCGCCATCGCTGCCGGGCGGGAGATCGCGCCCGAGACGCTGACCCCGGAGAGCTGGCGGCAGGAAGTGTTCGCCCGTACGCGGCAGTTGGCGCCCGGGCGGATGACGGACGGGCGCTGGCCCGTCGAGCACCGGGGGTGGGAGACGGGGTACGACCCCGCGGACCGTCTCGACCAGGCGGTCCTCGCCACGCGCAAGGCGGCGTTCCCGTTGCGGGGGTTGCTGCCCTAGGGGCCGACCGCCCAGCAGGCCCCAGCGGGACCGGCGCGGGGGGCGACATCGGCATTACTCCAAGTGTGGGGTGTTCTGCCGTTTTGGGGGCATCCGGGCGCTCAATGCGCCAGCATCGCAAGGGTGTTGAGCACCGGCACCCTGCGTGCGCATCTGTTGGCGGCTCGGCTTGCCGGGACCGTGGCGACCTCCCGCGAGGAGAGTCTGCGCAGTTATCGGCTGTTCGAGGCGCGTGATCCGCGTGTGCTGCTCGGACTCGACCCCGAATGGGCCTGGGGGCAGCGGGACCTGCTCGCGCTCATGGCCGACAAGTGCGGGGTCTCGCCCGATCCCGGCCACACCTCGGGGTTCGACGTCATCGACCCGGAGCTGACCCTGGCCGCGCTCGACGCCTTCGGCGACCGGCTCGGCAGAGCCGCCCACACCCGTTCCCCGGTACTCTTCGGAACCGGTCATCCGCACCGTCTGCTCGGCTTCTACGCCGCGCTGGCGGACGCTTTGTCGACGCTTGGATGCCCTGTCCTCACCCCGGCGCAGGGTCAGAGTGTCGACATAACGACCCGGTTCGGTCTACGCACGTACAACCTTGACTACGTACGAGGAGTCGCGCTGGTGCGCGAACCCGGCGCTGTGGAGCCCCATGGGGAGACCGGCGCACACACCCACTCACCACTGCCGGTTCGTACCGCTCTGGCTGCTTGTGCGGAGGCCGGCGGACCGCTTCCGCACCTTGTCGTGGGAGACCACGGGTGGGTCTGCGGTGCAGGTCAGTTGGGGTTCGATGCCATCGGCCTGGCCGATACGGATGATCCCGCACTGTTCGTCGGTGAGGCCGAGGGGCGGGTGTCCGTCGTCGTTCCGCTTGATGACGCTGTGCGGTCTGATTACTACCGACCGCTTACTCGCTATGTACTCAATCGAGCGTGTCTGTCACAGTAGGCGGCCGATCGCTGCTCCTCTTCCCCACTCGCACCACACGCCCCTAGTCTGGGGAGTGAGCACGCAACGACGTTGAGTCACCGGAAGGGGAAGCCGGTGGCCGTCGAGTGCGGAAGGTTCAGGTGTGACATGGCTGCAGGTGAGAGTAGGCCTCTGAACGAGGTGCAGTTCCTGACCGTGGCGGAAGTCGCGTCGGTCATGCGAGTGTCCAAGATGACCGTGTACCGACTGGTGCACAGTGGTCATCTGCCCGCGATCCGGGTGGGGCGGAGCTTCCGCGTCCCCGAGCAAGCGGTTCACGAGTACCTGCGCGAGTCCTACGTGGGGGTGGAAACAGGCTGACCGGCGCCCCCGGGAGCCCTTTGTCAGCTCCTGGGGACCCCTCGATTTCAAGCTCGGCGCTCAGGCGGGGTAGGCTGGCCCTCCGTAGGTCGTGTGGGCCCCAATGCAGCCCCGCACCGAGTGATTGTCCCCGCAAAGCGGGGGTTGTCCGAGAAGTGAGCGAGGGTAGTCGTGGGCTCTGTTATCAAGAAGCGCCGTAAGCGGATGGCGAAGAAGAAGCACCGCAAGCTGCTGAAGCGCACGCGCGTGCAGCGTCGCAACAAGAAGTAAGCGGCCGCTGAGAATTCAGCGCGGTCTGTGGCCCTCTCACCGTTCGGTGGGAGGGCCGCAGTGCGTTTCGGACAAGTTCCCGCAGGCACTCGTGGTTGCAGGGCCACGCGTAGCAGGCTCTGATCTGTGCGCACGCCTGTGGCGGTCGTCACTTGACGCATCGGGTGGTCATCACAGCGCAACAACGAACCGCTAACGTGGGCCGCGGATGCAGAGCGCGGCGGGGCTGGGACGGAAGGCAGGCGCTGATCTTGGGCAAGGTCGTGCTCGTGACCGGGGTGGCCCGGCAGCTGGGGGGCCGTTTCGTACGACGGATCCAGCGGGACCCGGAAGTGGACCGGGTGATCGGCGTGGACGCGGTGCCGCCCGCGCACCATCTGGGCGGGGCGGATTTCCTCCAGGCCGACATCCGGCAGCCGACGATCGCGCGGGTGCTCGCCGAGCACTCCGTGGACACGGTCGTCCACCTGGACGTCACCGGGACCCCGCTGGCCAGCGCCGGCCGCGGCTCGGTCAAGGAGACCAACGTCATCGGCACGATGCAGCTCCTCGGCGCGTGCCAGAAGGCGCCGAGCGTGAAGCGGCTCGTGGTGAAGTCGAGCACGAACGTGTACGGCTCGGCGCCGCGCGACCCGGCCGTGTTCACCGAGACGACCCCGCCGAAGTCGCTGCCGAGCGGTGGCTTCGCCAAGGACGCCGTCGAGGTCGAGGGGTATGTGCGCGGGTTCGCCCGGCGCCGCCCGGATGTCGCCGTGTGCGTGCTGCGGTTCGCCAACATCCTCGGTCCCACGGCTGATTCACCGCTCGCCGAGTACTTCTCGCTGCCGGTCCTGCCGACCGTGTTCGGCTACGACCCGCGGCTGCAGTTCGTGCACGAGGACGATGTGATCGAGGTGCTGCGGATCGCCTCGCACGAACCGGCGCGGGGGACGCTCAACAGTGGGACGTTCAACATCGCGGGCGATGGCGTACTGCTGCTGTCGCAGTGTTCGCGACGGCTCGGCCGGCCGACCGTTCCCGTGCTGCTGCCCGCCGTGACCTGGGTGGGCGGCGCGCTGCGTACGCTGGGGGCGACGGACTTCTCGCCCGAGCAGATCAGACTGCTCACCCACGGGCGGATGGTGTCGACGGCCCAGATGAGAGACACGCTCGGCTTCCGGCCCCGGTACTCGACCGCGGAGACCTTCGCGGACTTCGTCCGTGGCCGGGGCCCCGGACTGCTGCCGCCCCAGGCCCTGGCGGGAGCTGTGGACAGGATCGCGTCATTGTCCTTCCTGGGCGGCGGGCGCACACCTGGCCGCCCCGCGACGCAGAGCGCCAATTGAGGAGCGCGTGAACGATGGCGGATGCCAAGGTCATTCCGTTCGACGACGACAGGTCGCGGGGGGCCACCGGGAAGAGTGCCGGGCGGCGCAGGAGCCCGGGCGGCGGTGCGCGGCGCAAGGGCGATCCCGCGGGTTTCCGGGAGGTGCGTGAGGTGCAGTCGCTGCCGGCGCAGCAGCCGGGGCCGGACCAGGAGCCCGGGGAGCCGGCGCCCGCGGCGGACGGGGGCTGGGAGCGGCGGGTCGCGGGCGGGCTCGCGTTCCTGCGGCGGCGGCTCACCGGGGACTACGACGTCGACGAGTTCGGCTACGACAAGGAACTCACCGACCAGGTCCTGATGTCGCTGCTGCGGCCGATCGCGGAGAAGTACTTCCGGGTCGAGGTGAAGGGCGTGGAGAACATCCCGTCGCAGGGCGGCGCGCTGATCGTCTCCAACCATTCGGGGACGCTGCCGCTGGACGGCCTGATGATGCAGGTCGCCGTGCACGACAACCATCCGGCCGGGCGCCATGTGCGGCTCCTCGCGGCCGACCTGGTCTTCATGCTGCCGGTCGTCAACGAGCTGGCGCGCAAGGCCGGGCACACGCTGGCCTGCGCGGAGGACGCGCAGCGTCTCCTGGAGCGCGGCGAGCTGGTCGGGGTGATGCCGGAGGGGTTCAAGGGCATCGGGAAGCCGTTCAGCGAGCGGTACAAGCTGCAGCGGTTCGGCCGGGGCGGTTTCGTGTCGACGGCGCTGCGGGCCGGGACACCGATCGTGCCGTGCTCGATCGTCGGGGCGGAGGAGATATATCCGATGCTCGGCAATGCGAAGACGCTGGCGCGGGTGCTCGGGTTCCCGTACTTCCCGATCACGCCTACGTTCCCGTGGCTGGGGCCGCTCGGTGCCGTGCCGCTGCCGACGAAGTGGACCATCCAGTTCGGGGAGCCGATCCCGACCGACGGGTATCCGCCGGAGGCCGCCGAGGATCCGATGCTGATGTTCAACCTGACCGACCAGGTCCGCGAACAGATCCAGCACACCCTGTACAAGCTGCTGGTGCAGCGCCGCTCGGTCTTCTTCTGAGCTGTTCCGCGCGGACGGAAGGGCCCGGGGCAAGCCCCGGGCCCTTCCGTCCGCGCAGGTGTTACTGGGCGTCCTCGCCGTCGATGCCCAGGCCGGGCAGCAAGCCCGGCAGGAGCGGCGGCAGGGTCACGTCCGGCTCGACCGGGTCCGTGGTGCTGGACCTGCCCTCCGAGGGGGTGGGGGCCGTCTCGTCCTTCGGTGGGTCAAGGAGGCCGCCGGTGGTCTCGCCGAGGAGGCCGTCCTTGTCCTTGTCGCTGCCGGAGGTGGACGGCTTCGGCCGGGTGGAGCCGGTGCTCCCGTGCTCGGTGCCGGCCGAGCCGGACGGCGTCGAACGGTGGGTGCCGGGCGCCCCCGGCTTCGTACCGCCGCTTCGGCCGGTGCTCGCGGAGCCGCCCGACTTCGGGGGCTGCGGCAGCCGCGAACGCAGCGGATCGACTTCTTCGTCTATGGCGTCGAAGACCGAGCTCACCTGATCCCGTACGTCACCGAGCTGGACCGGCAGCCGGTCGCGCAGGTCGCTCCAGCTCCGCCGGTGCGACTGGGTGAACGCGGACAGGGCCTGGATCGGGCCGAGCGAACCGTCCCGCTTGTACGCCTCGCTGAGCAGCCGGTGTCCCTCGGACGCGTCGAAGCGCATGCCGGAGAGCGCACGTCTGATCTCACCCAACGACTCGTGGTCGAGGGGGCCGCTGCGGTCCCGCTCCATCAGCCGCCGCGCCTCGTTGAGCCGCGTCGACGCCTGGTCGAGGTAGATCTGGCCGCGGTCCGAATCGCTGTCGGCCAGGCCCAGCTTGAGATCCTCCATGCCGCGCTTGAGGCCGTAGAGGTTGTCACCGGGCAGGGCGTCGGAGCTCGCGGCGGCCACTCCGCCGAACGCCCCCGCCGCCACACCGACGGTGAGCCCGCCCGCGGCGAGGCCCTTGGACAGCCGGGAGCGGGGACGCAACGTCCGCAGGGAACTCGCGCGGTGGGCTCCCTTGGCCCGGGACCGCTGCTCCGGTACGGCAGGGCCCACGGAGCCCTCCTGGAGCATGGCCTCCATGGCGGCGACGAGCTGAGCCCGCTGCACCACTTTGACCTCGGGGTCCATTGTCGGTTTGGGCAGCTCGCCGAGGCCGGAGGCCAGGGACAGAAGCCTGTCCCGGTCGGTCCGATCGGACCGGTCGCTCTGCTGAGCGGCCGGTTCATCCGGCTGCTGCGCCGCCGGGTCCCGGTCGGGCTGGTCCTCCAGGTCCTGGGCGAAGGCGTTCGCCCGCCGGTGTGCCGATACGTTCGCGATCACTGGCGGCACCTCCTCTCGTCATGACGGTCGACTCCCATGTGGTCGACTCCCCAAGGGGTCCTGAGGGTTGCACGCCCTGACGGCTCGCACACGATCAGGTGAGCGAAGCCGGTCCAGGAGTGACCACAGGGAGCCTGCATCCCGCACAACGAGCGGCGCGGCACTTGGGTTACGGACGAAAGATGATCCGACCGCGATCACATCTCACCTTCACCGTAGGTGAGTTGAGAGTCGCGGGCGGTGACGGTGGCGTCAGCGGACGTCGTCGGGGAGGAGCCGGGCGAGCGTGCGCACGGCCCGGTACTGCAGCGTTTTGATCGCGCCCTCGTTCTTCCCCATCACGCGTGCGGTCTCGGCGACGGAGAGACCTTGCAGGAAGCGCAGCGTGACGCACTCCTGCTGCTGCGGGTTGAGACGGCGCACGGCGTCGAGCAGCGCCGCGTTGGAGAGGGATTCGAGGACGGAGTCCTCCGGGGAGCGCTCCACCTCGTTCGCGTCGAGCATCTCGCCCGTGGTCACTTCGAGGCGGAAACGGCTCGACTTGAAGTGGTCCGCGACCAGGTTGCGCGCGATCGTGACCAGCCAGGCGCCGAAGTCGCGGCCCTGCCAGGTGAAGGTGCCGATGCGGCGCAGGGCGCGCAGAAAGGTCTCGCTGGTGAGGTCCTCGGCGGTCGCCTTCCCGCCGACGCGGTAGTAGATGTAGCGGTAGACGGTGTCGCTGTACTGGTCGTAGAGGCGGCCGAAGGCGTCGGCCTCGCCGGACTGGGCGCGCTCGACCAGCTCCATCATGCGGGCGCTGTCGCTGTCCGCGGCGGGACGGCGGGCAGGGGTCGACGTACCGGAGGCGCCGGCGGCTCCGGAGCGTGTCCGTCTGCCGACTGTGGCGGCACCGGACTCGGCCATGGCGAAGCACGGGCCGGCGGGTGCGGCGACGGCGAGGGCGGGGACGGCGTACGCGGTGGGGACGAAGCCGCGCAAGCGGTCCGCGACCGTTGCGCGCAGCGTAGCCAGGCCCGAGGCGTCAACCCCGACGTGTTGAAACACGGGACTCCCAGAGGCAGAGCTTCCATCACGTGCAGTGCGGAACCGTTCACCCGTCGTGTTGACGTGTGGGTACCGGAATGCGTCTGAGGAGAATAACGCTTCGTGCAGGGAGCGCTACACCGAGTTGCTCAAATCATCGATTACGTCACTTCTGTAGCTGATCGACGATGGTTCGAGTACCGGAGAGTGACCACTTGCTGATCGGATTAGGTCATGTTCGGGCTACGCCAGTGACGCGTTGTGGCCGAGCGGTATCAACGGGACTGCCGGTGACCGGTCACGGGTAAGACCCTGGGTCAGCGACGGCGCCGGTGCAGGGCGATCGCCGCCGCCGTGCCGCCCGCGACGGCGCCGACGCCGGCCGCGGCCGGGATGCCGACCTTCGCGGCCTTGCGCCCGGTGCGGTAGTCCCGCAGCCGCCACTCCCGCTCGCGCGCGTACTTGCGCAGTTTCGCGTCGGGGTTGATCGCGTACGGGTGCCCGACGAGCGAGAGCATCGGGATGTCGTTGTGCGAGTCGCTGTACGCGGCGCAGCGGCCGAGCTCCAGGCCCTCCCCGGAGGCCAGCGCCCGGACGGCCTCCGCCTTCGCCGGGCCGTGCAGCGGTTCGCCGACGAGCCTGCCCGTGTACACGCCGCCGATGGACTCGGCGACTGTGCCGAGGGCGCCGGTCAGGCCGAGGCGGCGGGCGATGACCGTGGCGATCTCCACCGGCGCGGCCGTGACCAGCCAGACCCGCTGGCCCGCGTCGAGGTGGGCCTGGGCGAGAGCGCGGGTGCCGGGCCAGATCCGCTCCGCCATGTACTCGTCGTAGATCTCCTCGCCGATGGACATCAGCTCGGCGACGCGGTGGCCCTTGACGATGGACAGGGCGCTGTCGCGCGCGTCCTGCATGTGCTCGGGGTCCTCGACCCCGGCCAGCCTGAACCAGGCCTGCTGCCAGGCGAACCTCGTCAGCTCGCGGCGCTCGAAGAACTTTCGCTTGTACAGGCCGCGCCCGAAGTGGAAGATCGCGGCGCCCTGCATCACCGTGTTGTCCAGGTCGAAGAAGGCGGCGGCCTTGTCGTCGCCGACGACCGGGAACTCCGGTTCCGCGACGGCCCCGGGCAGTGCCTGCTCCTCCAGCTCCTGGGAGGTCTTGAGAGCGGCCTCCGCCGAAGCCTCGCCCGCGAGCACGCTCCGCGCTGTGGCAGCGCGCCTACGGGGCGTGAGCCATCCGAATCCAATCAGCGGCACTGCGTGCCTCCTACCGGGGCGGCGGTCGGGCGACGGGCGGGACATGGCGTGAGCATAGCCAGTTCGTCAGGTGGTTCCGGAGTCGAGCGGATTTCGGGAAGCTGTCGGCCGGGGGAATCCCAGCGTCGTACATGGGCCGGAGGCGGGGCCAGAATGGCCGGTATGAGTCCCATTTTTCGTCGCGGTGAGAAGAAGAATCCGCAGGAGCGCGTCGTCACGCTGATCGGGAAGCCCGGGTGCCATCTGTGTGATGACGCACAGGCGGTGATCGAGAAGGTGTGCGCCGAGGTCGGCGCGGTCTGGGAGAAGAAGGACATCAATGAGGACGAGGAGTTGTACCGCAAGTACTGGGAGCAGATCCCCGTCGTCCTCGTCGACGGCGCGCAGCACGACTTCTGGCGGGTGAAGGAGGAGCGGCTGCGGCGTGCGCTCACGCAGTAGCGCGGCGCGCACGCGGGGTGCCCGCGGTCGCGCACGTCACTGACCGAGGAGTCCAACTGGTCCCGAAAGTCGCCTAGGATCGAGGGCGGATTTGGTCCCGGGGGGCGTGGATCGTAAGGAAGGTGTGCGGTTTTGCCCCCCACAGGTGAGCAACGAAGCTGCCTTCACGCCGGTTCCCTCGGTGCCCGCCGGGGGTGCGTGACCCCGGTCACGTTGGCCGGGCAAATCGGACACCATCTTTGTGCACGCGTTCACAAAGACATAGCCTGCATTCGACGGGGCGGTCCAGGAACCACGAGCCGCCCGCAGCCCCGCTCTACCCGCAGGAGCACCGTGGCAACTGGCCGAACTCACCGACCGGCGACCCGCAGCCGAGGGATTCCCGAGGCCACGGTCGCCCGTCTCCCGCTGTACCTCCGAGCCCTCACCGCCCTGTCGGAGCGCTCGGTCCCCACGGTCTCCTCCGAGGAGCTCGCGGCCGCCGCGGGAGTCAACTCCGCGAAGCTGCGCAAGGACTTCTCCTACCTCGGCTCGTACGGGACCCGGGGCGTGGGCTACGACGTCGAGTACCTCGTCTACCAGATCTCGCGCGAGCTGGGCCTCACCCAGGACTGGCCGATCGTCATGGTCGGTATCGGCAACCTCGGTGCGGCGCTCGCCAACTACGGCGGGTTCGCCTCGCGCGGGTTCCGCGTCGCGGCCCTGATCGACGCCGATCCGGCGATGGCGGGCAAGTCCGTCGCCGGTATGCCGGTGCAGCACGCCGACGACCTCGAGAAGATCATCGACGAGAACGGCGTCTCCATCGGCGTCATCGCGACCCCGGCCGGCGCCGCGCAGCAGGTCTGCGACCGGCTCGTCGCCGCGGGCGTCACCTCCATCCTGAACTTCGCGCCGACCGTCCTGTCCGTGCCGGACGGCGTCGACGTGCGCAAGGTCGACCTCTCCATCGAGCTGCAGATCCTCGCCTTCCACGAGCAGCGCAAGGCCGGGGAGAGCGCCATGGAGGCGGCCGAGGGCGCCGTGGGCGTCGAGGGCCCGGCCGCCAAGGTCACCCGGCCCGTCGCCGACAGTGCCGCCGACCGCAAGGGACCCGACGGGGACGTACCCGCCGTGATGCCGGCATGAGTCTCCTCGTCGTAGGGCTGAGCCACCGCAGCGCCCCGGTCAGTGTCCTGGAGCGGGCCGCACTGCACCCCGACGCCCAGGCCAAGCTGTTGCAGGACGCGCTCGCCGCCGAGCCCGCCGCCGAGGCCGCCCTGCTCTCCACCTGCAACCGCATCGAGCTGTACGCGGACGTGGACAAGTTCCACGCCGGTGTCGCCGAGCTGTCGACGCTCCTCGCCCAGCACAGCGGGGTCGGCCTGGACGAGCTCACTCCTTATCTTTATGTGCACTACGAGGACCGGGCGGTGCACCACCTGTTCTCGGTGGCGTGCGGGCTCGACTCGATGGTGGTCGGCGAGGGCCAGATCCTCGGCCAGATCAAGGACATGCTCGCCCGGGCGCAGGAACTGCACTCCGCGGGCAAGCTCCTCAACGACCTCTTCCAGCAGGCCCTGCGCGTCGGCAAGCGCGCGCACTCCGAGACCGGCATCGACCGGGCCGGCCAGTCGCTGGTCACCTTCGGCCTCGAACAGCTCGCCGGCGGGGCGCCGGTGGACGAGTGGGCGCAGGGCAAGCGCGCCCTGGTGATCGGCGCGGGCTCGATGTCGTCGCTGGCCGCGGCGACACTGGCGCGCGCCGGGGTGGCCGAGGTCGTCGTCGCCAACCGCACCCTGGAGCGCGCCGAGCGGCTCGCGGAGATCCTGGGCGAGAGCGGTACGGCCGCCCGTGCCGTCGCCATGGACGCCGTGGCCGACGAACTGACACGTGCCGACGTCGCCATCTCCTGCACCGGCGCGACCGGACTCGTCCTCACCGCCGACGCCGTACGCGCGGCCGTCGCGGGCCGCACACCGACCGCGGGCGGCGACGTGCCGGCCCAGGCGGCGCCCGCAGGCCCGAAGGCCGCGGCCGACGGCTGCCCCGCCGACCCGGGCGCCCCCGTGCGCGGCGGGTTCTCGGTCGAGGGCGAGGCTGCGGTCGCCGGGTTCGACGCCGCCGAGCTGGAGCAGCACGGCGCCTGGGTCGACAACGCCCCGGGCGAGCGCGTGCACCCCTCCGAGGCGGACACCATCGCCGCGCTGGCCGCCGCGGGCCGGGTGCCCGAGATGCGCCGCGAGCGGCAGCCCGAGCCCGTCCGTCGGGTCGCGCTCGCCCTGCTCGACCTGGCGATGCCGCGCGACATCGACGCGGCGTCGCACCGCATCGACGGGGTCCGCCTCGTCGACATCGAGTCGCTCGCCGACGCCTCCGCCGACGCCCCGATGGCCGCCGACGTGGACCTGGTGCGGACCATCGTGGCCGACGAGGTCGCCGCGTTCGGTGCCGCCCAGCGGGCCGCGCACATCACGCCGACCGTCGTCGCGCTGCGCACGATGGCCGCGGAGGTCGTGACCAGCGAGATCGCCCGCCTCGACGGCCGGTTGCCCGGCCTCGACGAGAAGCAGCGCGCGGAGATCACCCAGACCGTGCGGCGCGTGGTGGACAAACTGCTGCACGCGCCGACCGTACGGGTCAAGCAGCTGGCCGCCGAGCCCGGCGGTGCCGGGTACGCGGACGCGCTGCGAACCCTGTTCGACCTGGACCAGGAGACGGTCGCCGCCGTCTCCCGGGCCATCCCCCGAGACCGTGAATCCGCTACCGGCACGGTAGGCAAGAATCGAGGCCCGGCATGACCGCCGCCGACAAAGCACTGAGGCTGGGGACCAGGCGCAGCAAGCTGGCCATGTCCCAGTCCGGGCATGTCGCCGAAGCCGTACGCCAGTTGACCGGCCGTGAGGTCGAGCTGGTGGAGATCACGACGTACGGGGACACCTCCCGTGAGCAGCTGGCGCAGATCGGCGGGACGGGTGTCTTCGTCACCGCCCTGCGGGACGCGTTGCTGCGCGGCGAGATCGACTTCGCCGTGCACTCCCTGAAGGACCTGCCGACGGAGCAGCCCGCGGAGCTCACGCTGGCCGCCGTGCCGTTGCGCGTGGACCCGCGGGACGTGCTGATCGCGCGCGACGGCCTGAAGTTCACCGAACTGCCGGCCGGCGCTCGCGTGGGCACCGGTTCGCCGCGCCGCATGGCCCAGCTCAACGCGTACGCACTGAGCCACGGACTCACCATCGAGACCGTGCCGATCCGCGGGAACATCGACACCCGCATCGGCTACGTCGAGAAGGGGGAGCTCGACGCCGTCGTCCTGGCGGCCGCCGGGCTCCACCGCATCGGCCGCATAGAAGAGGTCGCCGACTTCCTGGCGACCGATATCGTCCTGCCCGCCCCCG
Organism: Streptomyces sp. NPDC030991; assembly: GCF_055571235.1. Lineage (NCBI taxonomy): Bacteria > Bacillati > Actinomycetota > Actinomycetes > Kitasatosporales > Streptomycetaceae > Streptomyces > Streptomyces sp. NPDC030991. The sequence goes on along the minus strand of NZ_JBVIFR010000009.1, from coordinate 347,217 downwards.
GTCAGGGGGCACTGGCAGTCGAGTGCACCGCGAACAACGGTGAACTCGCCGCCGCGCTCGCCGAGTTGGACGACCCGTTCACCCGGGTCGCCGTGACCGCCGAGCGATCCCTGCTCGCCGCCCTGGAAGCCGGTTGCAGCGCACCTGTGGGTGCGCTGGCCGACTTGCTGGCCGACGGGCAGAATTCCAACGAAATGCGCCTGCGCGGCGTCGTCGGTACCACCGACGGCACCGAGCTGGTGCAGCTGTCCACCACCGGTCCCGTGCCCTCGTCCCAGGACGAGGCGCTGGCTCTCGGGCGGGAACTCGCCGCCGAGATGCTGGCCAAGGGTGCGGCCGGTCTGATGGGGGAGCGAGCACTTTGAGCCCCACCACGCCTCAATCGACCGCCTGCGCACCTGGGCACGTCACCTTCCTGGGTGCCGGTCCCGGTGACCCAGGACTGCTGACACTACGGGCCGTGGAGGCCCTGGCCCGGGCGGATGTGCTGATCGCCGAGCCCGAAGTGCTCGACGTCGTGCGGACGCACGCCAAGGCGGGCGTCACTGTGCTCGACGCGGGCACACCGGGGCGGACGGCTGCTGACGGGGCGTCAACTGCCGTCGTGGTCCCGGCTCTGAGGGACTGGGCCAATCTTGTCATGGAGGCCGCGAGGAGCGGCAAGCGGGTCGTGCGTGCGGTCCCCGGTGACCCCGGGCTCGACACGTACGCGGCCGAGGAGATGCTCGCCTGCGCCTCAGGGGGCATCGACTTCGAGGTCGTGCCCGGCGTCGCCGCGGCCGTCGGCGTGGCCGCGTACGCCGGAGTCCCGCTGCGGGACGCGCAGGGCGCAGACGTCCGCTTCGTCGACGCGCGGACGGCATCCGAGCGCTGCTGGACCGAGGTCGGCGCCTCCGACGGCACGGTCGTCGTGTCGACGACGCTCGACTCGGTGGCCGCGGCCGCCGGGGAGCTGGTCGCGGCCGGCCGCAAGCCGGACACCCCGCTCTCCGTCACCGTCGCCGGTACGACGACCCGCCAGAAGACGTGGACGGCGACGCTCGGCACCATCGCGCAGACGCTGAAGCAGGCCAAGGTGCTGCCGTCGCCCGAGGGCAACCGGCCGGTGATAGCCGTGGTCGGTGAGCGTTCCGCGGCCGCCCAGCGCGACCAGTTGTCGTGGTTCGAGTCCAAGCCGCTCTTCGGCTGGAAGGTACTCGTACCGCGGACGAAGGAGCAGGCGGCCTCGCTCTCCGACCAGCTCAGGTCGGCCGGCGCGGTCCCGCACGAGGTCCCGACGATCGCCGTCGAACCGCCGCGCACCCCGCAGCAGATGGAGCGCGCCGTCAAGGGCCTCGTCACGGGCCGCTACGAGTGGATCGCCTTCACCTCGGTGAACGCGGTGAAGGCCGTACGCGAGAAGTTCGAGGAGTACGGGCTCGACGCGCGGGCCTTCGCCGGGATCAAGGTCGCGGCGGTCGGCGAGCAGACGGCCAACGCGCTGATCGCCTTCGGCGTCAAGCCGGACCTGGTGCCCAGCGGCGAGCAGTCGGCCGCAGGACTCCTGGAGGACTGGCCGCCCTACGACCCGGTCTTCGACCCGATCGACCGGGTGTTCCTGCCGCGCGCGGACATCGCCACGGAGACGCTCGTCGCCGGGCTCATCGAGCTGGGCTGGGAGGTCGACGACGTCACGGCGTACCGGACCGTCCGCGCCTCGCCGCCGCCGGCGGAGACGCGTGAGGCGATCAAGGGCGGCGGCTTCGACGCCGTGCTGTTCACGTCGTCGAGCACCGTGCGGAACCTGGTCGGTATCGCAGGCAAGCCGCACAACGTGACGGTCATCGCCTGTATCGGCCCGGCCACCGCCAAGACCGCCGAGGAGCACGGCCTGCGGGTCGATGTCATGGCTCCGGAGCCGTCGGTGCACAAGCTGGCCGCGGCGCTGGCCGAGTTCGGTGCGCGGCGGCGCGATGCCGCCGTGGAGGCCGGTGATCCGGTGACCCGGCCCAGTGAGCGGCGGCCGGGAGCGCGGCGCAGGCGCGCGGCTCCGTAGGAGAGTGTCGGGGCGGGTGCCCGGTTTCGGCCGGGTGCCCGCCCCGTTTCATTGACGCAGGTACACGTAAGTGTGCGTAGGTACGACGAGGTGACAGTCCAGTGACTCGGTACGGCTCTTTCCCCGGTTCCCGGCCCCGGCGGCTGCGGACGACCCCCGCGATGCGGCGCATGGTCGCCGAGACGCGGTTGCATCCGGCGGACCTGATCCTGCCCGCGTTCGTGCGCGAGGGGATCGACAGCCCGGTGGAGATCGGCTCGATGCCCGGCGTCGTCCAGCACACGCGGGACTCCCTGAAGAAGGCCGCGGCCGAGGCCGTCGAGGCGGGCGTCTCCGGGATCATGCTCTTCGGTGTGCCGCTGGACGAGAAGAAGGACGGCGCCGGCACCGTCGGCACCGACCCGGACGGAATCCTCCAGCAGGGGCTGCGGGACGTGCGGGCCGAGGTCGGTGACGACCTGATCGTCATGTCCGACCTGTGCCTGGACGAGTTCACCGACCACGGACACTGCGGTGTCCTCGACGAACAGGGCCGCGTGGACAACGACGCGACGCTGGAGCGGTACGCCGAGATGGCGCAGGTCCAGGCCGACGCGGGTGCGCACGTCGTCGGCCCGTCCGGGATGATGGACGGTCAGATCGGCGTCATCCGCGACGCGTTGGACCAGATCGGCCGCGAGGACGTGGCGATCCTCGCGTATGCGGTGAAGTACTCGTCGGCGTTCTACGGCCCGTTCCGTGAGGCCGTCGGATCGTCGCTGAAGGGCGACCGCAAGACGTACCAGCAGGACCCGGCCAACCTGCGGGAGTCGCTGCGGGAGCTGGCGCTCGACCTGGAGGAGGGCGCCGACATGGTCATGGTCAAGCCGGCCGGCCCCTACCTGGACATCCTGGCGCGGGTCGCCGACGAGGCGGACGTACCGGTGGCCGCGTACCAGATCAGCGGCGAGTACGCGATGATCGAGGCGGCGGCGCAGCGCGGCTGGATCGACCGGGACCGGGCGATCATGGAGTCGCTGACCGGGATCAAGCGGGCCGGCGCCAACATGATCCTGACGTACTGGGCGACCGAGGTGGCGCGGCAGCTGTAGTCCGCTTCGACACGATGCGGTGAGTGTCATGCCGGACGAGAATGCCCGGCATGACACTCACCGCACGCGCCCTCAACAGGTCCACTCTCGCCCGGCAGTTGCTGCTGGAGCGCCGGGCGATCGGTGTGGAGGACGCGGTACGGCGGGTTGTCGCGCTCCAGGCGCAGCAGCCCGCTTCGCCGTACGTGGCGCTGTGGAACCGGGTCGCCGGGTTCCGGGCGGGCGAGCTGGACGCGGCGCTGACCCGCTTCCGGGTGGTGAAGTCGACCCTCATGCGGATCACGCTGCACGCGGTGCACGTCGACGACTACGCCGCCTTCCGGGCGGCGGTCGAGCCGACGGTGCGGGGCGCACGGCTACGGGACCCGCGGTTCCGGGCGTCAGGACTCACGGAGGAGGACGCGGACGGACTGCTGCCGCGGCTGCTCACGCGGGCCGAAGTGCCGGGATCGGCCGCCGGGTTGGGTGCCTGGCTCGGGCAGCAGGCGGGTGCGGTGGGCGAGTTGACGCCGACGGCATGGCGAATGCTGCGGCAGTACGCCCCGTTGTGGCATGCGCCGACCGAGGGGGCGCCGTGGTCGTACGTGTCCGACGGCAGGCAGCGGTTCGTGGCGGCGGACCCGGCGCACCGCCCGGAGCTGCGGGACCCGGAGGCGGTCGCGGAGGGGCTGAGGGTGCTGGCCCGCCGCTACCTGGAGGGGTTCGGCCCGGCGTCCGTGGCGGACCTGGCGCAGTTCGGGCTCGTGCAGAAGGGGCGGGCACGGGCGGCGCTGGGGCAGGACTTCGAGGAGTTCGCGGGACCGGACGGGAAGACGGTGCTGTACGACGTGCCCGGAGGCGTACGACCCTCAGGCGAGGAACCGGCGCCGCCGCGCCTGATGGCGATGTGGGACAGCGTGCTGCTCGCCTACGCCGACCGGGGCCGCGTCCTCGCTCCCGAGTACCGCAAGCACGTGACCCGGGTCAACGGTGACGTGCTGCCGACGGTGCTGGTGGACGGCTACGTGGCCGGGGTGTGGCGGGTGGCCGACGACGGGACGGGGATCGAGGTGGGGGCGTTCCGGTCGTGGGCGGAGGACGTGTGGGAGGCGCTGGCGGAGGAGGCGCGGGGGTTGCACCGGCTGCTGGCGGCGCGGGATGTGGCGGCGTACCGGCGCTATGACCACTGGTGGGTGAAGGGGTTGCCGGTGGTGGAGGCGCGGGTGCTGGGCGGTTAGCGACTGCTCAGGCCGGGGTGGGGGTCTGGGGTGGTGTGGGGAGGTGGTCGTCGGACCGGGCGGGGTCTGGTGCCGGGGAAGGGTGCGTCGGTGCCGTGGCCGCTGGGCGTGCGGCGGATGGGGTTACTGCTTGCCGGTGCCGATGGGGTCGACCGTGACGCCCGCGTCGGAGGGGGTCTCGCTGACGGGGAGGTTGAGGGCGACCGGCAGGGTCTTGGAGTGGGTCTCGTTGGGCGGCGTGACGACGATCTGGGTGATCTTCACGCCGGAGCCACCGGTGTCATTGCGCGGGCTGTGGAGGGTGAAGCGGGTCGTCTCGCCGTTCTTGAGGACGACGGTCGGCGTGGCGAGTCCGGTGCGCGCGGCGCTGATACCGCCCGGGCCGCTGTCGACCTTGAGGTCGACGCCCGGGAAGCCCTTGAGGTAACAGGCGTCGCTGGTGTTCCTGAGGCTGACCAGGAGGTCGCCCTCGCCCATGCCGTGGGCGGTGCTGAAGGCGAGGTTCGCGGTCTTGCAGGGGCCGGTGTTGATCTGACCGCCACCGCTGCCGTCGGCGCTCCCGGCGGTGCTGGTGTCGGTGGCGCCGCTGTTGGTGGCGCTGGCGGTGTCGGCCTTGCTGTCGCCGTTGTCGTTGCTGCTGCCGCTGCTGCCGGTGTCCTTGCTGGAGTTGTCGGCGGCGGAGGACGAGGAGGAGGACCCGGAGTCGTTCGTGCCGGCGGCATCGTTGTCACCGGACTGGCAGGCGGTGAGGGAGAGGCCCGCGGCGAGGGCGACGGCGGCGAGAGTCAGCTTCTGAGCACGCATCGGTTCATCCTTGAGGTCTGGAGGGTCTGGACGGTCTGGAGGGTCGTCCACTCGCTCGGTGTGAGCGGGCGTTGCTGATCAGTAGGACTCGCCTGGACCGGTGAACCGTTCCGCCCGGCCGCCTCCTCATACATGGCCGTTACAGGGGATGGCGTGGTGCGAGTAGCGCCGGGGCCGGGTGTGCGTCGCCGGGCGCGTAGGTGCGATGCGGCCCCGGATGGCTGTTCGACCCCGGGAAATGGGGGATGCGGGGCGCCGGGGGTGGCGGGTCGGGTGGTGGCGTGGCGGGGCCGGGGAGCAGGTTTCGGCGGTGGCGCGTCGGTTTCAGGGGGCCGTCGACCGCTGGGACAGAGCCGTTACGGGCCGGGTATTGATCGCGTACGCCCGTCGCCCGTCGCCCGTCGTTGCGCTGGAGCGCGGCACGGATCTGGGCGATGACGTGGGCGGGGCTGCGGAAGACGTCGATCGCGGAGAAGCGCAGCAGGGAGCGGACCTCGGGGCAGCTCTGGATGCGGTTGAAGCGGTCGATGTCGCGGCGGTGGTGCTCCCGGGTGCCGTGGTACGCGTACCCCTCGACCTCGACGGCGAGCCCCTCGGCGCGGAAGAGGAAGTCGAGGCGCACGTGCCGCCCGTCGGCCGTGCTGACCTCGGCCTGACTCTCGGGCCACAGCCCCGCGTCGGCCATGTGCAGCCGGGCCACGGTCTCGGCGGGGGAGCCCGACTTCGGGTCGGCGAGCGCGAGCCATTCACGGGCCCGGGCGCCGTAGCGATGACCGGGGCGCAGAGCGTCGGTGACGTCCTGGAGGACGACGAGCGGGGCCCGACGACACCGGCCGACGGTCCGGTGACCGAGGGCGGAGTCCACGGCTACGAGGGCGACATCACGGGGCCCGGAGAGGACGAGGTCGACGAGGGTACGGACCGGGGTGGTCACACGGAGGCCCCGCCAGTCCCGTACATCACCGGGGGCGAGGGACGCACGGTGCACGCGGCGCCTCGTGCCTTTGCTCGTCTTGCGGAGCGCCGGGTCGGTGAACTCCGGGACCGGGCTGACGATGCCGAGCGTCTCGATACGCCAGAGGGCGGCCGCCGCGAGGTGGCTGACGACGAGCCGGGGGCACAGCAACTGCTCGGCCAGCAGGCGCGTACGGAGATCCACGTCGACCCCGGGCGAGGCCCAGGCACCCGCCCGGACCCGCCGCCACCCTTCGCGCACCAACTGGCGGTGCAGCGGGCGCGGCTGCCATCCGGCGGCGAGGGCATGGCTGGTGAAGAGAATCCCGCAGCGGGCGAGGCCGGACAGGGCAGGCGGCGCGGGATGACGCGGGGGGCCGGTGGCTCCCTGCGCTGACCCCGGCTGATGTCGCTGCTCCATGGGACAAGGGTGCCGTGGTGGGGGCGGGGGCGGGGGAGGCTGTGGATAACTTGGGGCGGGACGGGGTGGGGCGGGGTGGGGTCCGTCTCTTCGCGACGGTGGGGTGGTGACGGTGGTGCGAAGTCGGCTCCCCGCCGGTGGGCGCCTCTTCAATGGATTGCGTGGCGGGTGCCCGGTGGGTGGTTGAGCTACCTCCGCTTGTCGAGTCCCGTCATCCCGCCCGTCTCGGGCTGGCTTTCGTCGGCTGGGCTTTCTGGGTGGAAGGGGGCCGGGTCACCATTTACGTAGAGGCCCTTCGGTCGTACTCGCCACGTGCCGTGGCTGGTTGAGCGCGGCTATGTGGGGTGGTGGCGGTGGCGAAAAGACGCAGCAGGGGGGTGGGGTGGCGGGGGTGGTCGGTCGTCTGCGGGTGGGTGGGGGTGAGGGTGCGTGGGGGTGCGTGGGTGCGTGGGGGCACGTACGGCGGGAGGGCCGGGCGGGGCTGCGTTGGGGTTGCGGTGGGAGCGGCCGACGCGACCGGAGCGATCGGAGCGGCCGGTGTGATGCCTGAGGCGGTCGCAATAGTGTCTGTGGAGACTTTCGGACACCTAGCGGTCTTCCATCGATGTCCCAAAGTCCCCACCCCCAGCACTCCTGCGACTCGAGCGTCAGATGAGGCGCATGTGATGACCGCGACCCCCCCACAAGCCGCGCCCATCCCACGACCCCCACTCACCCCTCCCCACTGCTGCGTCTTTTCCCCACCGGTACCACCCCACATAGCCGCACCCAACCAGCCACACCCTGTGGCGAGTACGGCCGAAGGGCCTTCAGCTCGATGGTGACTTGGACCCCTTCCACCCCGAAAGATCAGCCCACGAAAGCCAGCCCGAGACGGGCGGGACCGTGACACTCGACAAGCGGAGGTAGCTCAACCATCCACCGGGCACCCGCCACGCAATCCCATAGAAAGGCGCCCACCGGCGGGGAGTCGACTTCGCACCACCGTCACCACCCCACCGTCGCGAAGAGACGGACCCCACCCCGCCACGCGCCCCCCGACGGCGTGTCCGACGGCGCGTCCGTCAGCCCTGCCTCTGTCCGCGTCGTGCCGTGCCGTGTCGTCTCCGGACATGCCTCGGCCGCGGCGGCTCCCCCTCCGCGCCGCCGCGGCCGATCCCCGTCGGGAAAGAAGGCTTAGTTGTCGCTGATGGCCGGCGGGACCGGCGAGTGGCTGTCCAGCGTGGTGATGGCGCCGTCCACCGGCGGGGCGGGCGAGTGGCTGTCCAGCGTGGTGATGGTGCCGTCCGCCGGCGGGACGGGTGAGTGGCTGTCCTGCGTTGTGGCGTCTGCGATCTTCTTGTCGTCGGCCATCGTGGTAACTCCCGAGCGAATCGACGGACTTCTTGATGGAAGCGCCCGTTCGGCAACTCCCCCGTGGGCTGCCGAACGGGCGTTCCTGGGGACGCACACTCTAGTTGCGGCGTCCGCGCTGACCCGTCTGCCCCCCGACGCGACGGATCGATGGGTTGAGAGTGGCAGGGGGCGATAAACGTTCGCTGAACGGCGGCCCGGGCCCTCAAGCCGCCGCGAGCGGAGTGATCAGGGAGCGCACGTCGTTCGCCTCCGGGGCGGAGACGCTCTCGTATATCGCGAGGGCCTCGTGCCAGCAGACGCGCGCGCGGTCGGGCTGTTGCAGGGCCTGAAGGGACCTGCCGAGGAGGGTGAGTGCGTTCCCGCGCATCCAGTCACCGCCGATGCAGCCGGTCACGAGGGCCTGCTCCGCGTACTGGGCGGCTTGCGCCGGGTTGGTGGCCAGGTGGTGCACCTGGGCGATCCGGAAGTACGTGGTGCCCTCCCAGAGCCGCTGGCGGTTGTCCGCGAAGATCTGTACCGCTTGCGTGAGTTCGGCCAGCGCCTCCGCGAGCCGCCCGGACTGGGTGAGGACGATCCCGAGGGCGTACCGGGCGTTGGCCAGCCGGACCTTGAGGCCCAGGGCGTCGTAGATGTCGGCGCCGCGCTGCGCCAGCTCCACCGCCTGTGTCAGCCGTCCCATGGGGGCGAGTACCCGGGACAGGTTGCACAGTGCGCTGGCCTCGCCCGGGCGGTTCTCGTCGGCGCGGAACGCCTCGATGGCTTGCAGGAGGTGTGCTTCGCCGTCGGAGTAGCGGGCGGTGCAATTGGCGATGATTCCGAGCTCGTTGAGGGCGTTGCCGTTGGTCCAGGGGTCGCCCGCGGTCACGCCGAGGGCTGTCGCTCGCAGTGCTTCCGTCTCGGCCGCTTCGAACTGGCCGGAGTTGGAGTGGACCTGGGTGAGCGTGACCCGTGCGCGGCCTTCGGCGTGTGCGTCTCCGGCGGCCTTGGCGGCTTCGCACGCGGCGGTGGTGACCGCTTCGTACTTGCGTGAGCTCGCTCCTGACTCGGCCAGGTCCTTGGTCGCCAGGAGGAGATCGACCGCGCGGCGCAGGGTCGGCGCGCGCAGGGACTGCTGGGCGCAGGCGAGCAGGCAGTCGGCCTCCGAGTGCAGCCAGTCCAGGGCCTCCTTGTCGCCGGAGAAGACCTGTCCGGGGTGCTGGGTCGGCTCCAGGTGTGCGACCGTCCGGTCTCCCGGCCGCTCGATGGCGTAGACCCCCGCGGCCGTGGCCAGGTAGAAGTCCAGCAGCCGTGACATCGCCGCTTCCCGCTCCACGGGTGGCAGGTCGTCCCGCTGGGCGCACGCGCGCGCGTAGAGCCGGACCAGGTCGTGGTAGCGGTAGCGGCCCGGGGCGGCGGATTCCACGAGGGAGGTGTCGACCAGGGACTCCAGCAGGTCCTCGGTGTCCTCCAGCGGCAGGTCCAGGACCGCGGCGGCGGCCGCCAGCGAGATGTCCGGGCCGTCGGCGAGGCCCAGGAGGCGGAAGGCGCGTGCTTGGCGGGGCTCCAGCTGGCCGTAGCCCAGTTCGAAGGTAGCCTTGACCGCGAGGTCGCCGGCCTGGAGTTCGTCGAGGCGGCGGCGCTCGTCCGCCAGCTTCGCCGCAAGGACCGACACCGTCCAGGTGCGGCGGGCGGCGAGGCGGGATGCCGCGATGCGGATGGCCAGGGGGAGGAAGCCGCAGGCCGCGACGACGTCGAGGGCCGCTTCCCGTTCGGAGGCCACCCGTTCCTGGCCGACGATGCGGGTGAAGAGCAGCAGGGCTTCCTCGGGGGACATGACGTCCAGGTCGACCAGGTGGGCGCCGACGAGGTCGACCATCCGGACCCGTCCTGTGATCAGTGCCGCGCAGCCTTCGGTGCCGGGGAGCAGGGGTCTGACCTGGGCCGCGTCCCGTGCGTTGTCGAGGAGGACGAGGATGCGGCGGCCGTCGAGGGTGGAGCGGTACAGGGCGGCGCGTTCCTCCGGGGAGTCCGGGATCGCGGAGTCGGCGGTGCCGAGGGCGCGGAGGAACGAGCCGAGCACCGATTCCGGTTCGGCGGCTCTGGCGCTGGTGCCCTGGAGGTCCACGTAGAGCTGGCCGTCGGGGAAGGCGGCGCGGGACGCGTGTGCGACGTGCACGGCCAGTGTCGTCTTGCCGACGCCGCCGATGCCCGCCACCGCCGAGACGGCCATCACCGAGCCCGTGCCCGACTCGGAGGAGGCTCCGGAGAGTACTTCGCTCAGTTCGTCGACGAAGGCGGCCCGGCCCGTGAAGTCCGGGACGGTGGCGGGGAGCTGGGCGGGCCGCAGGGGTGCCGCGGCGGGTCCTGGTCCTGGCGCAGAGGGTTCGGCGAGGGCCGGGTCGGCCTGGAGGATGCGCTGCTGGAGCTCGGCGAGGCCGGGGCGGGGGTCCACTCCGAGTTCGTCCGCGAGCAGGCGCCGCGTGTCCGCGTAGACGGCGAGGGCTTCGGCCTGGCGGCCGCTGCGGTACAGGGCCAGCATCAGCAGTTCGCGCAGTCGCTCCTGCAAGGGGTGCGCCGCCGTCAGTGCCGTCAGTTCCGAGACGGCCTCCGCGTGGCAGCCCTGTTCCAGGTCCATGTCCAGGCGGGTCTCCAGGAGTTGGAGGCGCCATTCGTCCAGGCGGGCGCGTTGTGTCTCGGCGTAGGGGCCGGGGACGTGGGCCAGGGGTTCGCCGTCCCAGAGGCCGAGTGCCTTGTTCATCAGGTCCCGGGCCTTGCACACGTCGTCGGCCTGGCGGGCCTTCTCCGCGTCCGACGCGAGTGATTCGGCCGCCGCCAGGTCCAGGGCGTCCTGGCTGAGCGAGCGGATCGCGTAGCCGCCGGCTTCGCTGACCAGGACGCCGGTGCCGAGGACCTTGCGGAGCCGGGAGGCGTAGGTGCGGATCGCGGCCAGGGCCTGTTGCGGGGACTCCTCGCCCCATACCGCGTCGATGAGTTCGCTCGCCGTCGCTGTGCGGCCCTCTCGCAGAAGCAGCGCGGCGAGCAGTGCTCTCTGCTGGGGGGAGCCCATCGACAGCGGCTCGCCGCCGCGCCATGCCCGTACCGGGCCGAGCACGCTGAAGCGCAGGTCGGAGCCTGCGGGCGGGGTCACGTCAGGGGTTTCCCCGGGCGTGTCGGGCCGCCGCTGCTCCGGTACCCGCGGTCCACCGTCCATCGCTGCCCCCTGCCGCTTCATCAGCACCAGTCACATCTCGTCCCGAGGTCGTCCAGGCGGCGCGCCGTCGAGTGGACGGACCGTCAAGGACAACCCCGCCAGTTTGCCTTGTTCATGGCGGATACGTCAGCCGTGGGAGACAGCCATCACAGACACCTCACGCGTACGAAGCAGGACGCCTGGTAGCTGACGGGTCGTCAGATCGGCGCTACCGTGACTTCATGGAGACCACGGAGACCGAAAACGCTCACCATGCCCTGAAATCAAGCGACTTCCCCCGGATCATCTCCGTCGATGACCACACCGTCGAGCCGCCGACCGTCTGGTCCGACCGCCTCCCGAAGAAGTACGCCGACGTCGGGCCCCGGGTCGTGCGCGCGCCGCTGAAGGAAATGACGTTCCTGGGCGGCAAGTTCGCGCCGGTCATGGGGGCGCCCGGCGACGACGGACCGATCGGCGACTGGTGGGTCTACGAGGACCTGCACCGGCCGCTCACCCGGCTCGACACCGCCGTCGGCTACGACCGCGACGAGATCAAGCTGGAGATCATCACCTACGAGCAGATGCGGAAGGGGTCCTACGACGTCCCGTCGCGCCTCGCCGACATGGACGTCAACCACGTCCAGTCCGCCCTCTGCTTCCCTACCTTCCCGCGCTTTTGCGGACAGACCTTCACCGAGGCCAAGGACCACGAGCTCGGGCTGCTCGGCGTACGCGCCTACAACGACTGGATGGTGGAGGAGTGGTGCGGGCCCGAGGCGCGGGGGCGGCTCGTACCGCTGACCCTCGTCCCCCTGTGGGACGCCGGGCTTGCGGCCCGGGAGGTGCGGCGCAATGCCGCCCGCGGGGTGCGGGCCGTCGCCTTCTCCGAGATACCGCCGCACCTCGGGCTGCCCAGCATCCACGGTGACGAGTGGGACCCGTTCCTCGCGGCCTGCGACGAGACCGGCACCGTCATCGCCATGCACATCGGGTCCAGCAGCAGGATGCCGTCGACGTCCGCCGACGCGCCGCCCGCCGTCGGGTCGACCATCACCTTCGCCAACTGCTGCTTCTCGATGGTGGACTGGCTGATGAGCGGCAAGTTCGAGCGGTTCCCGAACCTGCGGATCATGTACGCCGAGGGCCAGATCGGGTGGATCCCGTACATCCTGGAGCGGGCGGATGTCGTGTGGGAGGAGAACCGGGGGTGGGGCGGTGTCGCGGACAAGGTGCGCAAGCCGCCGAGCGAGTACTTCGCCGAGCACGTCTTCGGCTGCTTCTTCGATGACGCCTTCGGGCTGAAGAACCTCGACTCCATCGGTCTCGCCAATGTGCTCTACGAGACCGATTACCCGCACTCCGACTCCACCTGGCCGAAGTCCCGGGAGGTCGGGGAGGAGCAGATGGGGCACCTCGACCCGCAGACCGTGGAGCGGATCGTCCGGGGGAACGCGATCGATCTGCTCGGGCTGACGGCCGACGGGCTCTGGCAGCCGTCAGGGGCCCGGGCATGACGCGGCTCGCGTACGGGATGCAGCTCCCGGTCCAGTCCCTGAGCACCATGTACGCCGAACCGTGGGAGGCGGACGCGGGCGCAGATGACCTCGCCGAGATCGCCCGCGCCGCCGACCGGGGCGGCTTCGACTACATCGCCTGCTGCGATCACGTCGCCATCCCGCGCCGGCTCGCCGAGGCCATGTCGACGACCTGGTACGACCCCGTGGCCACCCTCGCCTTCCTGGCCGGTGTCACCGAGCGTGTGCGGCTGCTCAGCCACGTCGCGGTCCTCGGCCTGCGGCATCCGCTCGTCTCCGCCAAGCAGTACGCGACCCTGGACCGGCTGAGCGGCGGGCGGCTGATCCTCGGGGTCGGGGCCGGGCACGTACAGGAGGAGTTCGAGGCGCTCGGGGCCGACTTCGAGCGGCGGGGGGCGGTGCTCGACGAGTCCGTCGACGCGCTGCGGGCCGCGCTCGGACCCGAGGAGTTCCCTGTGCACAAAGGGGAGTTGTTCGCCTTCGAGGGGCTCGGGCAGCGGCCCCGTCCCGTGCAGGCGCGGGTCCCGGTGTGGGTGGGCGGCTCGTCGGCCCCGGCCGTGCGCCGCGCCGCGCTCAGAGGCGACGGCTGGCTGCCGCAGGGTGATCCGCGGGACCGGCTGCCGGAGAAGATCGCGACGCTGACGCGGCTGCGGGCGGAGGCGGGGATCGAGGCGCCCCTCACCGTCGGCGCGATCACCGAGCCGCTGTACGTGGGCGCGCCGTCCTGGGACGTCGGGCGGCGCACCGTCACCGGTGAGCCGGCGGCCGTCGCCGAGTCGCTGCGCGCGTACGCGGCCATGGGCGTCCATCAGATCCAGGTCCGCTTCCGCACGCGCGGGCGGACCGAACTCACCGACCAGATCGCGGCGTTCGCCGCCGACGTGGCACCCCACCTGAACTGAGGAGCGGAACACATGGGCAAGCTCGACGGGCGGGTCGTTCTCATCACGGGTGCGGCGCGCGGGCAGGGCGAGCAGGAGGCGCGGCTGTTCGCGTCGGAGGGGGCGCGGGTCGTCGTCGCCGATGTGCTCGACGACCAGGGCGAGGACGTGGCCAAGGAGATAGGGAGCACCGGCGTCGGCGGCGCCCTGTACGTGCATCTCGATGTGGGCCGGGAGGAGGACTGGGCCGCTGCCGTCGCGGCCGCCAAGGACGCGTTCGGGCGGATCGACGGGCTCGTCAACAACGCGGGGATCCTGCGCTTCAACGAGCTGCTCTCCACCCCGCTCGACGAGTTCCAGCAGGTCGTGCAGGTCAATCAGGTCGGGGCCTTCCTCGGGATCAAGACCGTCGCGCCGGAGATCGCCGCCGCGGGGGGCGGGTCGATCGTCAACACCGCCTCGTTCACGGGCGTGACGGGCATGGCGTACGTGGGCGCGTACGCCGCGACCAAGCACGCCATCGTGGGGCTGACCAAGGTCGCCGCGCTGGAGCTGGCGGCGAAGGGCATCCGGGTCAACGCGGTCTGCCCCGGCGCCATCGACACGGCCATGAGCAATCCGGCCAGGCTCGATCCGGGGTCGGACACGGCGGAGGCGGCCGAGGCCCTCGACGGGCTGTACCGCAAGCTCGTGCCGCTCGGCCGGGTCGGCAGGTCGGAGGAGGTCGCGCGGCTCGCTCTCTTCCTGACCGCAGAGGAGGACTCGGCGTACATCACCGGGCAGCCGTTCGTGATCGACGGGGGCTGGCTGGCCGGGGTCTCGGTGCTCTGACGCCGCCCGCGCACACCATCTGACGCCGCATCAGCTATTGACGCCCCACGGGTGCGGTGAAACAGTCGGTCCAGCCAATCTGACGTACCGTCAGAAACAGACGAGGACGGTGAACCTCCTTGGAATTCGGGCTCTTTGTACAGGGATACGTGGGCAAGCAGGCGCTGACGGACCCGACCGCCGAGCACCGCGCGCTCATGAACGAGACCGAGTACGTCATCCAGGCGGACCAGTCCGGCTTCAAGTACGCCTGGGCGTCCGAGCACCACTTCCTGGAGGAGTACTCGCACCTCTCCGCCAACGACGTCTTCCTCGGGTACCTCGCCCACGCGACGGAGCGGATCCACCTCGGCTCCGGCATCTTCAACCCGCTCGCCCAGGTCAACCATCCCGTGAAGGTGGCCGAGAAGGTCGCCATGCTCGATCACCTCAGCGAGGGCCGGTTCGAGTTCGGCAGCGGGCGTGGCGCCGGCTCCCACGAGATCCTCGGGTTCATACCGGGCGTGACCGATATGAACTACACCAAGGAGATCTGGGAAGAGACCATCGCCGAGTTCCCGAAGATGTGGCTCCAGGACGAGTACGTGGGGTTCCAGGGCAAGCACTGGTCGCTGCCGCCGCGCAAGATCTTCCCCAAGCCGTACGGGAAGTCGCACCCGGCCATGTGGTACGCCGCCGGGTCCCCGCCCTCGTACGCGATGGCCGCCCGGAAGGGGCTCGGGGTCCTCGGCTTCAGCGTGCAGAAGGTCTCCGACATGGAGTGGGTCCTGGAGCAGTACAAGACCGCCATCCAGGACGCGGAACCCATCGGGGACTTCGTCAACGACAACGTCATGGTGACGTCGACCGCGATCTGCGCGGAGACGCACGACAAGGCCGTGGAGATCGCCGTCCACGGCGGGCTCAACTACCTCCAGTCGCTGGTCTTCCGCTACCACGACACCTTCCCGCGGCCCGACGGCATCCCCGAGTGGCCCGAGATCCTGCCCGAGTACAGCACCGAGATCATCGAACTGCTCATCGCGGAGGAGCTGATGATCTGCGGTGACCCGGACGAGGTGCTCCAGCAGTGCAAGCGGTGGGAGCAGGCGGGCGCCGACCAGCTGTCGTTCGGGCTGCCCATCGGCATCTCGCACGAGGACACGCTGAACTCGATCCGGCTGATCGGGGAGCACGTCATTCCCAAGATCGACACGGATCCGGTCCACCGGACCACCCGGTTCCGGGCCGCCGGGGTCTGATCCGTCCCGAGCTGCCCCGGTCTTCCTCCTCCCGGACAGGAAGGCCGGGGCCCCGTTCTTGTCCCCGTCACGGGGCTCCGCCCGGACCCCGCTCCCCCATCGCCGGAGAGGCTGGAAGACCGTGCTCGATCACCTCATCAAGGGCGCCACCGTCGTCGACGGCACCGGCGCCCCCGCATTCGTCGCCGACGTCGGGATCCGGGACGGACGGATCGCCGTCGTCGCCGAGGCAGGGACCGTCACCGAGGAGACCCGGAGCGGCGAGGACGCCTCGGGGCTCGTGCTCGCGCCCGGGTTCGTCGACCCGCACACGCACTACGACGCGCAGCTGTTCTGGGACCCGTACGCGACGCCCTCGCTCAACCACGGGGTGACCACCGTCGCCGGCGGCAACTGCGGCTTCACGCTCGCGCCGCTCAACCCGGCGCGGCCCGAGGACGCCGACTACACGCGGCGCATGATGTCCAAGGTGGAGGGGATGTCGCTGGTCGCCCTCGAGGAGGGCGCGCCGTGGACGTGGCACTCGTTCGGCGAGTACCTGGACGCCCTGGAGGGGCGGATCGCCGTCAACGCCGGTTTCATGGTGGGGCATTGCGCCCTGCGGCGCTACGTCATGGGGCCGGACGCCGTCGGCGGGCAGCCGTCGCCGGAGCAGCTGCGCGCCATGCTCGGCCTCCTCCACGAGGCGATGGACGCGGGGGCCTGGGGCCTGTCCACCACCCAGTCCTCCACGCACTCGGACGGGGACGGCCGGCCCGTCGCGTCACGGCACGCCCTGCCCGCCGAACTCCTCGCCCTGAGCGCGGCCGTCGGGGAGCACGAGGGCACGCAGATCGAGGCCATCGTCGCCGGGTGCCTGGACCAGTTCAGCGACGCCGAGATCGATCTGTTCGTCGAGATGAGCGCGGCAGCCGGGCGCCCGCTCAACTGGAACGTGCTGACCGTCGACGCGGCCGTGCCCGAGCGCGTCCCCCGGCAGCTGGCGGCGAGCGAACGGGCGCGGAAGGCGGGCGGCCGGATCGTCGCCCTGACGATGCCCATTCTCACGCCGATGAACATGTCGCTCGGGACGTTCTGCGCGCTCAACCTCATCCCGGGCTGGGGAGACGTGCTCGCGCTGCCGGTCGACGAGCGGATCGCGAAGCTGCGCGACCCGGGCGTGCGCGCCCAGATGTTACGGCGCGCCGACAGCAAGGAGGCCGGGGTCTTCCGGCGGCTCGCCGACTTCGGGCGGTACGTCATCGGGGACACGTACGCGGAGCCGAACGCCGGGCTCACCGGACGCGTCGTGCGGGACATCGCCGCCGAGCGGGGGCAGGAGCCCTTCGAGTGCATCGTCGAGATCTGCGCCGCCGACCGGCTGCGGACGGTGCTGTGGCCGATGCCGCCCGACAACGACCCCGCCTCGTGGACGCTGCGCGCCGAGACCTGGAGCCACGAGGACGTGCTGCTGGGCGGCTCCGACGCGGGCGCGCACCTGGACCGGATGTGCGGGGCGCCGTACACGACACGGTTCATCGGGGACTGCCTGCGCGGGCGGCGGCTGGTGGGGCTCGAAGAGGCCGTGAAGATGCTGACGGACGACCCCGCCCAGCTGTTCGGCCTGCGTGAGCGGGGGCGGGTGCGCGAGGGCTGGCACGCCGACCTCGTGCTGTTCGACCCGGAGACGATCGACGCGGGCAAGGCCACGCTCGTGCACGACCTGCCGGGCGACAGCCCGCGCCTGGACTCCAAGGCCATCGGCGTCACGGCCGTGTGGGTCAACGGGGTCGAGGCCCTGCGCCACGACGTGGTCAGCGGCTCGGTCCCCGGCAAGGTGCTCAGGTCCGGGCAGGACACGCGGACCGTGAGCACCCGGTGAAGCACTCGGCGCAGCCCTCGGCGAGCGGCGCCCAGAAGCTGCTCATCGGCGGTGAGTGGGTCGACCCCGACCACGGGCATTACGCGGTCGTCGACCCGGCGAGCGAGACGGTCGTCGGGCAGGCGCCCGAGGCGTCCCGGCAGCAGGTGTACGACGCCGCGCGCGCCGCCCGCGACGCCTTCGGCACCTGGTCGCGTACGCCGCCCGGGGAGCGGGCCGCGCTCCTCGACCGGGCCGCCGACCTCATGCAGCGCGACTTCGCGGGCAACGCCGAGCTGGCGCAGGCCGAGACCGGCGCCACCAGCGGCACCGCGCGGGGCATGCAGGTGGCCGTCGGCGTCGCCCGTTTCCGGCGGTACGCGCGGGGGGCTCTGGAACCCGTGGAGGAGGGGCTGCCGCCGCAGATCAACGAGGCCGGGCCGATGGGGAGGGCCGGTGTGGTGGGCGCGCTGGCCGTCCGCCAGCCCGTCGGCGTCGTCACCTGCGTCACCTCGTACAACAACCCGTGGGCCAACCCGGCGGGCAAGGTCGCCCCGGCGCTCGCCATGGGCAACACCGTCGTCGTGAAGCCCGCGCCGCAGGACCCGCTCTCCGTGTACCGGATGGCGGCCGCCCTCCAGGAGGCGGGCGCTCCGCCCGGGGTCGTGAACGTCGTCGGTGGCGCCGCCGTCGAGGTGGGGGAGGCGGCCGTCGACTCGCCGGACGTCGACATGGTCAGCTTCACCGGTTCGACGGCCGTCGGGCAGCGCATCGGGGAGGTGTGCGGGCGGTCCGTGAAGCGGCAGCTGATGGAGTTGGGCGGGAAGGGCGCCGCGATCGTCTTCGGCGACGCCGACCTCGACTCGGCGGTCGCCGGGATCGGCACGACGTACGCCTTCTACAGCGGGCAGATCTGCACAGCGCCCACCCGGGCCCTCGTGCACCGCTCGGTGTACGACGCGTTCGTCGCGAAGCTGACCGCGTACATCGGTTTCATGAAGGTCGGCGATCCGCGGGCGCGGGGGACGGTCGTCGGGCCCGTCATCTCCGCCGCGCACCGTGAACGCGTGGAGGCGTACGTGGAGTCGGGGCGGAAGGAGGGGGCGACGGTGGTCGCGGGCGGGGAGCGGCCGGCGTTCGGCGAGGGCTTCTACGTGGCGCCCACCCTCCTCGCCGACTGCACCCCTGACATGCGGGTCGTCCGGGAGGAGATCTTCGGCCCCGTCGTGACCGTGGTCCCGTACGACGGGGACGAGGACGAGGCCGTGGCTCTCGCCAACGACTCCGAGTACGGGCTCATCGACTACGTGTGGTCCGGTGACATCGCCCGCGCGTTCCGTGTCGCGCGGCGGCTGCGGGCCGGCGGTGTCGGGGTGAACACCGTCGGACGCAACATGGAGGCGCCGTTCGGCGGGTTCAAGAGGAGCGGGGTCGGGCGGGACGTGGGCTCGTACGCGCTGCACGCGTACAGCGAGGTGCAGTCGATCGTGTGGCCGGGCTGAGCCGCGGCGACCGGTCATCCCCGAAGTGGAACCATCGATTTCTCCGGTGCGTGCACAGAACTGGGCATGTCAAGATGCCAGTCGTGGGCCGGCGGGCGGGCCGGCCGGGGCAGGAAGCCGGGGGATGGCATGGAAGCGCTGGACACTCACGACCCGCGGACGGTCGGCACGTACCGGGTGCTCGGGCGGATCGGTGAGGGCGGCATGGGCCGGGTCTATCTGGCCCGCAACGCGGGCGGCCGGTCCGTGGCGCTGAAGTTCATCCACGCCGACATGGCGGCGGTGCCGGGGTTCCGGCAGCGGTTCCGCCGCGAGGTGGAGGTCGTGCGCCGGGTCGCGGGCGCCGGGACGGTGCCGGTCGTCGACGCGGGCGTGGACGAGCAGCACCCCTGGTACGCGTCGGAGTACGTGCCGGGCCCCTCGCTCCAGGCGGCCGTCGACACGTACGGGCCGCTGCCCGCCGACGCGCTGTGGCGGCTCGCCGCCGACCTGGCCGGGACGCTGCGCCACGTGCACGGGCAGAGCCTGGTCCACCGCGACCTCAAGCCGTCGAACGTGCTGCTGTCCACCGGCGGCCCGCGCCTGATCGACTTCGGCATCGTGCACGCCGCGCTCGACACGATGCTCACGCAGAGCGGGGCGCGGATCGGTACCCCGGCCTACATGTCGCCGGAGCAGGCGTACGGCGAGCCCGTCACCGCCGCCAGCGACATCTACAGCTACGGCCTCACCCTCGCCTTCGCCGCGACCGGCGTGCAGCCGCGCCGGGGGACCGTCGCCGCCGAACACCCCGGCCTGGACCCGGAGTTCGCCGCGCTGATCCGGTCCTGCCTGCGGGACGAACCGGGGGAGCGGCCGAGCGCGGCGCGGCTCGCCGAGCGGGCGCGGGCGAAGGACACCACGGCCGACATCTGGCTGCCGTCGGCGATCGCGTCGCTGATCGCCCGCACCTCGGAGCAGCTCCTCAACCTGGAGGCGCGGGCGGCGGGCCCGGCCGGGCCGGGTCACACGGAGCCGGACCCGGGGGCCGCGGGAGGGTTCCACGGGGCACGGACCCAGGGGCCCGCCGCGGCCGGCGGTGCCTCCGCGCCGCCGCCGGGCGCGGCGTTCCACGGGACCGCCACCCGCGGTCCGGCGCCCGGCGCGGGGACGCCCCCGCCCTCGTACGGATATCCGTCGGCGCCGTACGGGTACCCGCAGTACACCGCGGGCCCGCCGGGCCGGGGCGGAGCCACCGGGGACGGTGGCGGACTGCTGGGGCGGCCGCTGTTCGGGATCCTGTGGCTGTTGCCGATGGCGCTCTGCACGTATCTGCTGCTCTTCGCCGATCCCTCGTTCTTCGGGGTCGTGCGGGGGGTGGCTCTCCCCGCACTGCTCGTCCTCGGCATCCGGCTGCTGACCGGCCACCGTGACAGCGGCGCCGCGCTGGGTTTCTGGCTCGGCCTGTCGGCGCTGACGGTGCAGACGTGGTGGGCGGTGAGCCAGTACGACATCGGCGTCATGACGCACGCGACCGGCTTCCAGAAGCTCGTGGGCGGGCTGAACGAGGTGCTCATCATCTTCCCGGCGCTCGGCTCGCTCGTCTGCGTCTACATCGTGCCCGCAGCCATCGGCCGATTCCGTACGGGAAAATTTTGAAACGGGACAGAACGGACCCTGCTTCGATTACCGAATATCGGACGCGACCCAGCCCGCCTTGCATTATGTGGCTGACATCTGCCATCTTCCAGTGAAGGTGACGGTGTAGCACTCAATCAGCCATGGATCGTTAAGTGTTGAAGCGCTGACGTTCCCTGAAGAATCCCGCCAGATGTGGAAACCGCAGGATTTAACGTCCTGTTCATGACTCAGCTGGACGCAGGGCCTTCGACGGGGCGGGCCCCAGACACGACGGCCGGACCGGGCGGCAAGGGCCTGGGCGGGAACTCCGTCGGGCTGCTCGGCAGCGCCGTCATCGGCGTCTCCACGGTCGCGCCCGTCTACTGCCTGACCTCCACGCTCGGCTCCACGGCCGGCGAGGTCGGGCTCCAGATGCCCGCCGTCTTCCTCGCCGGGTTCCTGCCGATGCTGCTCGTCGCCTTCGCGTACCGCGAGCTGAACAAGGTGATGCCGGACTGCGGCACCTCGTTCACCTGGACCGTCAAGGCGTTCGGGCCGCGCGTGGGCTGGATGTGCGGCTGGGGTCTGGTGATCGCCACGATCATCGTCCTGTCGAACCTCGCCGGGGTCGCGACCTCGTACTTCTGGCTGCTCGCCGGGGAGGTCACGAACAGTGCGGCGGTGGCGGACCTGGACGGGAACAAGGCCGTCCACATCCTCACCTGCCTGGTCCTGATCGCCGCGGCCACGGCCATCAGCTACCGCGGGATGACCGCGACGAAGGGCGTGCAGTACACGCTGGTCGGGCTCCAGCTGGCCGTACTCGCCCTCTTCGTCGTGCTGGCGGTGGCCAAGGCGGACCCGGGGTCCTTGGACTTCCCGACGGGCGTGGCGTTCTCCTGGTCGTGGCTGAACCCGTTCGCCGTGCAGTCGTTCGGGGCGTTCACCGCCGGGCTCTCCCTGTCGATCTTCATGTACTGGGGCTGGGACACCTGCCTCACCGCCAACGAGGAGACCATCGGCAGCGACCGCACCCCCGGCCGCGCCGCCCTCATCGCCATGGTCGTCCTCGTCGGCTCCTACCTGGCCACTGGCGTCGCCGCACAGATGATCGTCGGCTCCGGGAGCAAGGGCCTCGGCCTGGCGAACCCCGGGACCTCCGACAACGTCTTCGCCGCCCTCGCCGGCCCGGTCATGGGCCCCACGCTCGGCATCCTGCTCTTCGTCGCGGTCCTCGCCTCGGCCGCCGCCAGCCTCCAGACCACGTTCATCCCCGTCGCCCGCACGGTCCTCGCCATGTCGACGTACGAGGCGCTCCCGGCCTCCTACGCCCGCGTCCACCCGCGCTTTCGGACGCCGGGCCGCGCCACGGTCACGGCGGGCGTCGCCACGGGCGTCTTCTACACGGTGATGACGCTGGTCTCCGCGCACGTCCTGGTCGACACGATCTACGCGCTCGGCCTCATGATCTGCTTCTACTACGCGCTGACGGCGTTCGCCTGCGCCTGGTACTTCCGCGCCGAGCTGTTCACTTCCGTACGGGACTTCGCCTTCAAGGGGCTGTTCCCGCTGCTCGGCGGGGTGCTCCTGGCGGCCGTCTTCGTCAAGACCCTGGTCGACATGTGGAACCCGGCCTACGGCAGCGGATCGTCGGTCCTCGGCGTCGGCTCGGTCTTCGTGATCGGCGTGGGGCTGCTGCTCGTCGGCGTCGTGCTCATGCTGGTGATGGGTCGCCGCAGCCCGGCGTTCTTCCGGGGCGAGGTGCTGAACCGGGAGACGCCGGTGCTGGTCGTCGCCGACTGAGCCCCGGTCGCTGCTCCTACGCGCCCTCGACGAAGTGGTCGAACTCGCCCGCCTGGACGCCGAGTACGAAGGCGTCCCATTTCGCCCGGGTCGTCGTGACGACGGTCTCGGGGTCGGACGTCTCCCGCAGGTACACCAGGTCGCCGCTCCCGTGAGCGATCTCGATCCAGGGCCCGGGCCCCTCGGCGTCCTCGGGGGCGGCGCGGGTCCAGGAGAGGTCCTGGGGGATGTCAGTCACGGGGTGCGTCTCGCTTCAGCGCGCGCAGGAGGGCGGCGAAGGCGGTGGGGGTGGCGGTGAGTATCGCTTCGCGGGGGTCGGCGGATTCGGTCATCCGGATGTGGGTGGCCGCGCCGGAGACGTGGAGGCAGGAGTTGCCCTCGGGGCAGTACGTCGACTTCTGCCAGTTCAGGTCGCGCAAGGTCGGCTCCTTACAGCTCTTGGACGATGCCGTGAATGAGGTCCTGTGACTTCACGGGAGAGAGCGACGCCGTTTCCAAGCGGTCGAGCAGTACGCGGTACCTGTGCAACTGCACCTCGGCGTCCAGGAAGACAGGGCCGTGGGACTGGTCCAGGTTCACAGTGTCGAGTTGCGGCACGGGGCCCTCGAAGTAGAAGAACCCATGGCCTGACCCGGGCAGGGTCGCGGCCGCGAACGGAAGCACGCGTACGGTGATGTGTTCGCGCTCGCTCAGCTCCAGCACGTACCTGAGCTGGGCGCTCGTGATCTGAGGGCCACCGAACCTCATGCGCAGCGCCGCCTCGTGGATGATGACCTGCTGCGGGGTCGGTGGATCTCGGAAGAGGACGGCTTGGCGCTTCACGCGGAACGACACACGGTGTTCGACGTCCGGCGGCGGCAGATCCGGCACGGCCTGACGGAAGACCTCGCGGGCGTACTCGGCGGTCTGGAAGAGCCCGGGAATGTGCACGGTGACGGCCGTGCGCAGACGGGTTGCGTGGTGTTCGGTCTCGGCGAGGTCGAGAAGGGTGACGGGGAGGATCGATCGGTACTCCTGCCACCAGCCGCGGACCCGCTCGGCCGTCATGCAGGCCAGGGCGTCCACCAAGGTCCGATCGGCGCAGTCGTA
Source organism: Streptomyces sp. NPDC030991 (assembly GCF_055571235.1). Lineage (NCBI taxonomy): Bacteria > Bacillati > Actinomycetota > Actinomycetes > Kitasatosporales > Streptomycetaceae > Streptomyces > Streptomyces sp. NPDC030991. Next base: position 323,846 of record NZ_JBVIFR010000009.1, on the reverse strand, counting down.
GTGCTGGGCGAGTACGCGGACACGTTCCGGGCTTACTCCGACGCGACCGGCCTCCATGTTGCTGACCTGGGTCTGCTTGATGCCCATGAGTTGACCGGCCTGGGTCGCGGTCAGCCCGGCCCGCTCGCGGAGTTTGCGCAGCTCGGCGCCGAACCGCAGTTGGCGGCCCGTCGGGTTGCTTCTCACGAGGTGCTTCGGTCTCCTTCACTCACACGAGTGGCAGTCGCCGCAATCACCGGGATTCGGTGAATGCGTTAACTGGATGTCGCTACTTTAGTGCTCGGCGCCTGACTCCCAGAAGCACCCCGCTCGACGGAGCGGCCGGGTCACTGGGAACCACCACCGCGACACCAACTCCTCCCGCTGAACGGAGACTTCCATGTCAACCGTATCGCCGCTGGACTCCCCACCCGACCCGGTTCCAGGCACGTACACCTTCCAGCTGCCCCACGACCCCCGGGCCCCGGGAATCGCCCGGGCCGCGCTCCGGCTGGTCCTCAGGGCGTACGGGCGTACCGAACTCAGCGACGACGCCGAGCTGTTGGCAGCGGAGCTGCTCGCGAACGCCCACCGGCACACAACAGGTCCCTACGCGTTGCGGATCGGGCCGGGCGCCATGGACGCGCAGCGCGTACGGGTGGCCGTATGGGATGGCGACCCCAAAGTCCCGCTGGGATTCGGCAGGGGCGGGGCCGGTGCGGACGTGACCGCGGAGAAGGGGCGCGGCCTCTTCCTCGTACGGGCCTACGCGGACGACTGGGGCGCGTACACCTTCCCGGCCCCGACAGGCGGAAAGCTGCTCTGGGCGGAGTGCGGGGGAAGTTAGTGCCCCCTGGCCGACTTCACCGCACGGCGTACGCGGGTGTGGCCAGGGGGCTGATCAGGCGCGGTGGGGCGGCACCGGAGACAGGCGGTGTGCCATTTTCGTCACGTCCCCAGGAACACCGGGTTCGTGAATGCTGCCAGGGCGCCCGGCAGGCCCGGCACCGCCGGAGTGTGGCGGACCTCCGCCCGGACGTACGCCGCGTACGACGGCGTCGTCCGCCAGCTCACCGTGCCCGTGCCGGATTCGGGCAGGGGCGGGGACGTGAACAGCGTGCCCTGGTCCGTGACCAAGTGGAGGGTGCGGCCCGGGGTGCCCTTGACGTCCAGGGTGATCGTGACCGGGGTGTCCAGGGGGACCGCGAGACGTTCGCCGATGCCCGCGTGGCCGCCCTTGCCGCCGGTCGCCGTGAAGGTGAGTTCGACGTCCTTGGACTCGGCGACGTAGGAGCGGCCCGCCTTGAGGCCCGCCTGGATGGCGTCCCGGGACAGGTCGTCGGCCAGGACCACCGTCTGGGGGCCGCCGATCCGGTCCGGGTCGCGGTGCGCGTCGCTGTTGCCCATCGCCGGGATCCAGCCCGACCTGCGGCCCGAACGGGCGTAGGAGACAAGGGTGTTGTCCCAGTCGCCGAGCGAGATCTCGTCGTCCGGGGTGTACGGGCCGTTCCACACCTCCACCGCGTCCGCCTCGCCGAAGCCGAACTTCCAGCCGCAGCCGATGCACGTCGCGTGCGGATGTGCGGGCACGACCAGGCCGCCCGCCCGGCGGATCTCCTGCGCGTACTTCGCCCAGCGGTTGTCACGCGCCCGGTAACGCCAGTCGATGAACGTCTCCGGTTCGACGCCGAGCGCCAGGACGTGCCCGTTGCGCGTCGTGACCTCCTCGCCGATCAGCACCAGCAGGTCGTCACCCGCCACGTCCGCCCAATGCGCGTGCGCCGAGTGCGTGTTGTGGTCGGACGTGTTGATGAAGTCCAGGCCCGCCGCCCGCGCGAGCGCGCCGATCTCCGCCGGGGTGCGGCGACCGTCCGAGTACCAGGAGTGGATGTGGCAGTCGCCGCGGTACCAGGCGCGGCCCCGGCCACGAGCCCGCTCCGGCGGGTACACGCGGGCGGGCGCCTTGCCGGGCGCGCCGTGTGTCAGCACCACCGTCACCTCGTACGGCAGCCCCTCCGGCGCCACCGTGTACGGGCCCAGCGCGATGTGCCACGTACCGGCGCGCACCGGACCCGGGATGTAACCGGGCGTCGCGTCGTCCGCGCGGACGAAGAACTCCGTGCGCGCACCGCCCGACCAGCCGCGGAACCCCTTGCCGCCGAGAGCCGTGCCGCGCTCGTCGAAGAGGCCGATGTCGAGCGCGTTGTTCTGCGTGCCGGCCGGGACCGCCGCCTTCGTGTACGTGTAGGAGACCCTGATCTCCCGTACCCCGCGCGGCACCTCCACCGGCAGGTAGACGAAGTCGGGGGCGCCCGGCGGCAGCGTGCCCTTGAGCGTCTTCGTGGACCGCGAGCCGTCGGCGGCGCTGGCGAAGCTCATGGTGGCGAGCGTAAGCGCGCCCGCGGCTCCGGTCACGAGCAGAGCGCGTCTGCCAGGACCGTCGTTCTGTACGGGTATGTCGTCGGTGCACATATCGCGGCTCCCCAGGGTGTCGGATGTGATGTGTGCGACCCTGGCATTGAGCCGTGAACTCCCCTCCAAGGGAAGGGGAGCGACGGATTACGGGCGACTCCGGACGACCGCGGGCGCGCGGCCGCTACGACCTGCGGCGCCTGCGGATCAGGACCACGACGATCAGCACGACGAGCACGATCCCCACGACCAGGATCCAGCCGAGCGCCCCACTCTTCTTCTTTTTCTTCTTGCTCCTGCTCTTCTTGCCCTTCTTGCCCGTGCTGGACTTCGTGACGGACTTCGAGACCGACTCCGCGGTCTTCTGCGCCGCCCTCGCCTGATGGGCCGGCGCCGCGGCACTCGTGTGCGAGCCCGCCGGCGCGGACGCCGTCGCCGCCGGGGCGCCGCCGAGGAGCAGCGCCCCGAGCAACAGCGGCACGGTCAGGGACCGGGAACGTACAAGCATGACAAACCCCCCGTTTGCAGGACGCCGTGAGCGTAGACGAGGGCGCGCGGTCCCGGAAGCCCCGCAGACAGGAATGGCGTGCCTTCGATGCGTCCGGGATGCGCTCGTATGCTCGTTTCATGAGTGATCCGGACGCCGTATCCCAGACGCAGGCAGACCGACCCACCGCCAACGCGATGCGCCGCGCGCTCAAACGGGCGAGGGACGGTGTCGCCCTCGACGTCACGGAGGCCGCCGTCCTGCTCCAGGCGCGCGGCGCCGACCTGACGGACCTCACCGCCTCGGCGGCCCGGGTGCGTGACGCGGGGCTCGCCGCCGCCGGCCGCCCCGGCGTCATCACGTACTCCAAGAGCGTCTTCATCCCGCTGACCCGGCTGTGCCGCGACAAGTGCCACTACTGCACGTTCGTGACCGTCCCCGGCAAGCTGCGGCGCGCCGGGCACGGGATGTTCATGTCGCAGGACGAGGTCCTCGACATCGCGCGCAAGGGCGCCGAACTCGGCTGCAAGGAAGCCCTGATCACCCTCGGCGACAAGCCGGAGGACCGCTGGCCCGAGGCCCGCGAATGGCTCGACGCGCACGGCTACGACGACACGATCGCGTACGTCCGCGCCATATCGATCCGGATCCTGGAGGAGACGGGTCTGCTGCCGCACCTCAACCCGGGCGTCCTGACCTGGACGGACTTCCAGCGGCTCAAGCCGGTGGCCCCGTCGATGGGCATGATGCTGGAGACGACGGCCGAGCGGCTGTGGTCCGAGCCCGGCATGCCGCACCACGGTTCGCCCGACAAGGAACCCGCGGTACGGCTGCGGGTCCTGGAGGACGCGGGCCGCTCCTCCGTCCCGTTCACCAGCGGGCTGCTCATCGGGATCGGCGAGACGTACGAGGAGCGCGCCGAGTCACTGTTCGCGCTGCGCCGCGTCGCCCGCTCGTACCACGGCGTCCAGGAACTGATCATCCAGAACTTCCGCGCCAAGCCGGACACGGCCATGCGCGGCATGCCCGACGCCGAGCTCGACGACCTGGTCGCGACGGTCGCCGTGGCCCGGCACATCATGGGCCCGTCGGGGAACCTGCAAGCGCCGCCGAACCTGGTCGACGGCGAGTACGCGCGCCTCATCGGCGCCGGCATCGACGACTGGGGCGGCGTCTCCCCGGTGACCATCGACCACGTCAACCCGGAGAAGCCCTGGCCCCGACTGGCCGAACTGGCGCAGCAGTCGGGTGAAGCGGGCTTCACCCTCCGCGAACGGCTGTGCGTGTACCCGGAGTTCGTGACGCGCGGCGAACCCTGGCTCGACCCGCGGCTGCTGCCGCACGTACGCGCCCTCGCCGACCCGGAGACGGGGCTCGCGATCGCCGACGCGCCCGTCGTGGGCCGCCCGTGGCAGGAGCCCGACGAGGGTTACGTTGCGGCATCCGGCCGCACCGACCTGCACCGCACCATCGACACCGAGGGCCGTACCAGCGACCGGCGCGACGACTTCGACGAGGTGTACGGCGACTGGGAGGCGCTGCGCGAACAGGCCGCGCCCGGCATGGTGCCCTCGCGGATCGACGGTGACGCGCGGGAGGCGCTGGCGGTGGCGGCCGACGACCCGACCCGGCTCACCGACGAGCAGGCCCTCGCCCTGCTGCACGCGGACGGCCCGGCGCTCGACGCCCTGTGCGCGATCGCCGACGACATCCGGAAGTCGGTGGTGGGCGACGACGTCACGTACATCGTCACGCGGAACATCAACTTCACCAACGTCTGCTACACCGGCTGCCGTTTCTGCGCCTTCGCGCAGCGCCGCACCGACGCGGACGCGTACACGCTCTCCCTCGACCAGGTCGCCGACCGCGCCCAGCAGGCATGGGAGGTCGGGGCCGTCGAGGTGTGCATGCAGGGCGGCATCCACCCGGACCTGCCCGGCACCGCGTACTTCGACATCGCGCGGGCCGTGAAGGAACGCGTCCCCGGCATGCACGTGCACGCCTTCTCCCCGATGGAGGTCGTGAACGGCGCGAGCCGCACCGGCCTCTCCATCCGCGAATGGCTGACCGCCGCCAAGGAGGCGGGCCTCGACTCGATCCCCGGCACCGCCGCCGAGATCCTCGACGACGAGGTCCGCTGGATCCTCACCAAGGGCAAACTGCCGACGGCGACCTGGATCGAGGTCATCAAGACCGCCCACGAACTCGGCATCCGCTCCTCGTCCACCATGATGTACGGGCATGTGGACCAGCCGCGCCACTGGCTCGGGCACCTGCGCACCCTGGCCGGCATCCAGCAGGAGACGGGCGGCTTCACCGAGTTCGTGACGCTGCCGTTCATCCACACCAACGCCCCCGTCTACCTGGCGGGCATCGCGCGGCCCGGCCCGACCTCCCGCGACAACCGGGCCGTCACGGCCATGGCCCGCGTCCTCCTCCACCCGTACATCCCCAACATCCAGACCAGCTGGGTCAAGCTGGGGACCGAGGGCGCCGCCGAGATGCTCCGCTCCGGCGCCAACGACCTGGGCGGCACCCTGATGGAGGAGACGATCTCCCGGATGGCTGGCTCGTCGTACGGCTCCTACAAGTCGGTGAAGGACCTGGTGGCCGTGGCGGAGACGGCGGGCCGCCCGGCGAAACCCCGTACGACGCTGTATGGGACCGTCCCGACGGAGCGGGTCCTGGCGGCGGCCGCGTCGGACGGGCATCTGCCGGAGTTGCTGCCGGTGCTGGGGGACTGACCTGGGGGGCGGGGGGCCGCGCCGGGCGCCCCGCCCTTGTGTCAGTGCCCCTTGTTAGCCTCCTGCGGTCCGCGTGAAAAGCGGGACAGCAGGGGAGGGCGCAACTTGATGACCAGCAGTAAGACTTGGAGCAAGCTCAGACGGGCCGCCGTCGTGTGCTCGGCGACTCTGACGGTCGCCGCGGCACCGACCGCGGCCCTGGCGGCGGACAACCTGCCGCCGTCGCAGCCGCACATCCAGGACCTGGGGACGGGGGGCCAGGGGTGCGCGGCGGGGGTGGACCGGCCGTACGTCTCGGAATCACCGAGACTGACCGCTGTGCTGTTCGACCCCGAGGAGGACAACCAGCCCGCTGAGGCGAACCTCGTGCGGGGCGAGTTCGAAGCATGGTGGACCGGCGCCGACGGCTCGGAACAGCGCCGGACGTACACGACGCGTGAGACGTTGTCGGGTACGAAGCAAGGGTGGCAGATGCCCGACGATGTGCCCCCGCAGACCGTCGTGTCCTGGCGGGTGCGGGCCGACGACGGGACTGCGGCCTCAGCCTGGAGTTCGGGGGACGGCGGCTCCGTCTGCGAGTTCGTCTATGACGACGAGAGCCCGGAGAAACCGACTGTCTCCTCACCGGAGTATCCCGAGGACCAGTGGGCCGACGGGGTCGGGAAGTACGGCACCTTCACCATGGACTCGCCGTCCGACGATGTCGTCTCGTACCGCTACCGGTGGCCGGAGGGCGGTTACCTGACCGCGCGGCCGGAGGAGCCCGGCGGGCCCGTGACCGTCCGGTTCCTGCCGACCCGTTCGGGTTCGGGACGCCTGACCGTCGAGGCCGTCGACCGGTCGGGCCGCTCCAGCGGTTCGACGGACTATTCCTTCCTGATCTCCAATGGCCGGGCCCCTACAGCCCACTGGAACCTCGCCGACCCCGCGGGCACGAAGTCGGCCGCGGCCGTGACCGGGCCTGACGCACGGGTCGGCACCGGAGTCACCTTCGGTGCCACGGCACCGGACGGTACCGCGCTGACCACGACCGCGAACCTGGACGGTACGGAGCACGGATACCTGACGCCGGACGCGTCGGTCCTCGACACGCGACGGACGTTCGCGGTGGGTGGCTGGGTGCGCCCGGCGCGCACGGACGCTGTACGGACCGTGGCGAGCCAGGACGCGGACGGGGCGCCCGGATTCGCCCTCGGGCTCCGGCAGGGCGGTTCCGCACCGGTGTGGTCCTTCGAGGTTGGGGGAGCGCAGATTTCCGGTGGCGCTCCCGAGGTCGGCGAATGGGCCCACGTACTGGGCGTCTACGACACCGAGACCGGACTCGCCACGCTGTACGTGAACGGTCACGCGGTCGGTACACCGCAAGAGGCGACGCCGATCGCGGCCTCGGGAGCCTTCCAGATTGGACGGGCCCGCGGTGCGACGGGGTACCGCGACCGCTGGGAGGGTGAAGTGGGTGATGTACGGGTCTACGACCGGGTCGTCGTCCCGGCGGAAGCGTCCGACCTCGCGCTTCGCAAGCCCCGGCTGAACGGGCACTGGTCCCTGGAGAACGTCGAGGGGGGTGCGAGCCCGGAACTGTACGGAGGCGCGCCGCTGACGCTGTCCGACGGGGCGACGATCCACCGCTCCTCGGACGAGTGCGCGTTGGACCCGGACTGCTCCCCCGCGACCGACAGCGCGCTCGTGGGCGACGGGCACCTCTCTCTGGACGGGATCGCCGGTCACGCCGCCACGTCCCGGCCCGTCGTGGACACCGACGACAGCTTCACCATCGGTGTGGTGGTCCGCCTCGCGGACGCCGACCCGGACCGCCCGATGACGGTGCTCTCCCAGGGCGGCGAGAACGCGGACGCGTTCAAGGTGCGCTACGTCCCTACGAGTCACACATGGCAGCTGGTGGTGACCGACGGCGACGAGGCCGGTGCCACCGAGACGGTGGTCGGCCGGGCAGCCTCCGCTGACGGCGGCAAGGGCCCGGGCCGGCGACTGGCCGTCGTGTACGACGACTCGACCGACCAGATCAAGCTCTACCTGGACGGTCACACCGACGCCGCCGCGACGGCGTCCTTCCATGGTGCGTGGCACAGCACCGGGGGGCTGCAAGTGGGGCGCGGCCATGTAGGCGACGGCTGGGGTGAGTACCTGAACGGCGCTGTCGACGAGGTGCACGCCTTCTCCGGTGCGCTGGACGCCGGCAGTGTCCTCGGCCTCGGATTCGGTACCGAGCCCTGCCTCTGCTAGGCGGGAGCTGAGGGGCGGGCGTACCGGCTGCGGTACGCCCGCTCTTGTGTGGTGGTGCGGCACCCAGCGCGTGCTCCAGCGGTCGGCAGAGTTCGTACGCTGTCGCGAAGTGGGCAAATTTAGTCTCAACCGACTTCAAGGGCGACTCCGCGCATACCAGTTGAGGTCGTATGAGTCGCGCAAGCGAACGTTCCCGGTCGGGCTCGGTCGATTACAGTGCTGCCCGGAGGAGGGGATCCCATGGGCGCACCGGTCGCCGCCGCGGCCGTCTGGGGCCGCGTCGAGCAGCAGGACTTCCGCAGCCGGGTACGGGGCACGCTGCTCGGTGCCGCGCTCGGTGACGCGTTCGGGGCCCCGCTGCAAGGGCTCACGCTCGAGGGGATCCGGGAGGCGCACGGCGCCGCCGGGCTCACCCGGCTCGCGCCCGCCTATGGCCGTACCGGTGCGGTGAGCGCGGCGACGCAGCTCGCGCTGTTCACCGTCGACGGGCTGATCCGGGCGCAGGTACGCCGCGACACCGGGGCCTGGCATCCGCCCACCGATGTCCACCGGGCCTATCTGCGGTGGGCCGCCACCCAGCGGGACTGGGGGCCCGACGAACGCCGCAAGGAAGACGGCTGGCTGGCCCGCGAGGAGTGGCTGTACTCGCGGCGCGGTGCTTCGCAGGTCTGTTTGCTCGGACTCGGCAACGACGTCATGGGAACGCTGGACAAACCCAAGAACGTCGACGCGGTCGGGGCGGAGGCGGTGACCCGGTCCGCGCCGTTCGGGCTCCTCGTCGGCTGGGAGCCGCAGCTCGTGCTCCAGTTGGCCGTCGAGTGCGCCGTCCACACGAACGGCGCCCCCGAGGCCTATCTGGCCGCGGGCGCGTACGCCGTCATCGTGCACGCCCTCGCCCGGGGCGACTCCCTGGACGCGGCCGTGCAGCGGACCCTCGTCCTGCTGGCCGCCCGGCCCGGGCACCCGCCCGTCGTGGAGGCGTTGAAGCACGCGGTGGGTGCCGTACGGCAGGGGATGCCGAGCGCCTCGCGGGTGGGGGAGCTCGTCGGGGACGGTGGGGCCGTGGGGGCGGTCGCGGCCGCGGTGTACTGCGCGCTGGTCGGCGAGGACATCCGGCACGGGCTCGGGCTCGCCGTGCACCACGACGGGCCGTCGGCCGATGTCGGGGCGGTGTGCGGGGGGTTGCTCGGGGCGATGCACGGGGAAACCGCGTTGCCGCCGGCGTGGGTGGCGGAGCTGGAGGGGCGGGCGACGATCCTCGAGCTCGCGGATGATTTCGCCATGGAGATGACGCAGGGCGCTGCGCTGCACGGGCCGGGGGTTTCCTCGCCGGGGTGGCTCGCGCGGTATCCGCGGGGCTGAGCGCCGCGCTGGGGGGCGCCTTGTATTCGGGATGGGGTGGCGCCTTGCCTCGGGGTGGGGCGGGGTCGTGCCGGGGTGCCTCCTCGGCCGGATCGGTCTCCTCGCCCTCTGACCGCCAGAGGCGCGGCATCCTGTACTCAGTTCCTGCGGAGTCCTGCGGGGGCACCCCGGCACGCCCCCTCCGGTCGCCATGCGCGTGCACCCCGGTGGGCCTAAGAGCCTCGGAGCCTCGGAGGCTCGGAGGCTCGGAGGCTCCGATGACCTCCGCCCCGCCCCCGCCTTGGGCAATCTGCCGCCTGGGGCGGCAGGGTGGGCAAGCGTGTCAAAAGGGCCCGCGCCAGCGCACAGGTACGCCCCCCAGCGCCCGTGGACCGGGGAGGGGGCGTAGCCGTGCGGTGCGCTGGTTACAGGCGCTGTACGTCGTCGTCCCGCGCCGTCGCCGGTGTCGGGATCGCGGCGGCGCCCGTCGAGGACGGTCCGTCGTCGTCCGTGTTCAGGACCTCGATCAGCGCGTCCCGCTCAGGCGTGTCCTCCGGCTTCACGAAGCCGATGACGATGTAGAGGACCAGCGAGACGGCCAGCGGGATCGAGACCTGGTACTGGAGCGGCACGCCGCCCTCGACGTTCCAGTTGATCGGGTAGTTGACCAGCCAGAAGGCGAGCAGACCCATCGACCAGCTGGTGAGCGCCGCCGTCGGCCCGGACTTGCGGAACGCGCGGAGCAGACCCAGCATCATCGGGATCGCGATGGGGCCCATGAGACCGGCGACCCACTTGATGACGACCGTGATGATGTCCTTGAACGTCGGCGAGTTGACCTGTGTGGCCACCGCCATCGAGAGGCCGAGGAATATCACCGTCGTCAGCCGCGCGGCCAGCAGCCCCTTGTTGCCGACCCACTGCTCCTTCGCCTTCTTGGAGATCGCGGGCGCCACGTCACGCGTGAAGACGGCGGCGATCGCGTTCGCGTCGGAGGAGCACATGGCCATCGTGTGCGAGAAGAAACCGACGATGACCAGGCCCAGCAGGCCGTGGGGGAGGAGCTGTTCGGTCATCAGGCCGTACGAGTCCGAACCGTCCGGCTTCTGCGCCTTCACCAGGAGCGGCGACACCCACATCGGGAAGAAGAGGACGACCGGCCAGATCAGCCACAGGATCGCGGAGAGCCGGGCCGAGCGCGTCGCCTGGCGGGGGCTGCTCGTGGCCATGTAGCGCTGGGCCTGGTTGAGCATGCCGCCGTTGTACTCGAACAGCTTGATGAAGAGGAAGGCCAGGAGGAAGACCGTGCCGTAGGGGCCGACCAGGGGCTTGCCGTGACCCGCCAGTTCCGGCTCGTCCCAGACGCCGAAGATGCCGCCGAACGGGCCGAGCTTGGAGACGACCGCGATGAACATCGCGACGCCCGCGATGAGCTGGATGATGAACTGGCCGAGTTCGGTCAGCGCGTCCGCCCACAGCCCGCCGATGGTGCAGTAGATCGCCGTGATGACACCGGTGATCAGGATGCCCTGGTTGATGGAGATGCCGGTGAAGACGGCGAGCAGGGTGGCGATGGCGGCCCACTTGGCGGCCACGTCCACGATCTTCAGCAGCATGCCCGACCAGGCGAGCGCCTGCTGCGTCTTCAGGTTGTAGCGGTTCTTCAGGTATTCGAGCGGCGAGGCGACGTGCAGCCGCGACCGCAGCCGGTTGATGCGCGGCGCGAACAGTTTGGCGCCGATGGCGATGCCGAGCGCGATGGGGAACGACCAGGTGATGAAGGACGTCACGCCGTACGTGTAGGCGATGCCGGCGTAGCCGGTGAACATCACCGCGCTGTAGCCGGACATGTGGTGCGAGATGCCGGAAAGCCACCAGGGCATCTTTCCGCCGGCCGTGAAGAAGTCGGAGACATCGTCCACACGCTTGTGTGACCAGATGCCGATCGCGACCATCACGCCGAAGTAGCCGATGAGCACGGCCCAGTCGAGACTGTTCATGTGCCCCCTCCAGGGGTCCGCCTTGTGAACGTTGCGGCTCTTCGTCAGTCCGTCCGTTTCAGCGGGCGCCCCCGTGCGGGAGTGGGGACTTCCGGGATTGAACCGTCTGTTCGGTCAGTCGGTCAAGGGCTATAGCGGTCATGGATGTGAACCGAGATCAGCAAGTCGAACGATTTTGCATTTTCGTTACCCGGTGGGGAGTTGTCGTGATCGTGACGTCGGCCACACCATGGGCGAGCACTTCGTCAGCAGCCGCACATACGTGAACGACCGCACGGGATGCGGGTCCCGTGCGGTCGCGTGAAGGAGGGAGGGGGCCGGCGGGCGCTCAGCGCATCAACTCGCCCGCGTTCACCAGAAGTTGCTGGCCCGTGATGGCGCGGGCCCGGTCCGAGGCGAAGAAGACCGCCGCGTCCGCCACGTCGCCGTCGGTGGCGAGCTCCGGCAGCGCCATCCGCTCGGTCAGCCGTGCCAGCACCTCGTCCTCCGGCACGCCCTCGGTGTGCGCGGTGAACTGGACGTAGGCCTGCACCGGCGGTCCCCACATCCAGCCGGGCAACACCGAGTTGACCCGGATCCGGTGCGGACCCAGCTCGCGCGCCAACGAGTACATCGCGCTCGTCAGCGCCCCCTTCGACGCCGCGTACGCCGCCTGCCACACCTGTGACGGGGCGGCTATCGCCGACTGCGTCCCGATGATCACGACCGAGCCGCCACGCTCCTTCAGCGCGGGCAGGCAGGCCCGGGTCATCCGCAGCGTGCCGAGCAGATTGACGTCGATGACCTTGCTCCAGGTCTCGAAGTCGGCGTCCGCCAGACCGCCGAAGTAGCTGTCCCAGGCCGCGACGTGGACCACCGCGTCCACCCCGCCGAACCGCTCGCGGGCGAGCGCCACCAGGGCCTCGCACTGCCCCTCGTCACTGATGTCCGTCGACCGGTACGCGGTCCGGGCCCCGGAGGGGTCCAACTCGGACGCGCACTTGGACAGTTGCGACTCCGTGCGCGCTCCCAGTACCGCGTTGCCGCCGTCCCGCACCACCGCCGCGGCCACCTGGTGGCCGAGACCGGCACCGACCCCCGAGACGATCACGGTCTTTCCGGCGAGCAGCTCACCGTTGCCCATTGGGCGCCTCCCGAGTCTGGCCATCTTTCTGACGGGGCGTCAGAGTAGGGGCGCGACGCGGGCTTTGGAAGTCCGTGCGAGGGAGGGAGTGGCATGGACGCGGATTCCGGTACCCGCAGCGAGACCTACGCGGAACTGGCGGCCCTCGGGCCGTACGGGGTGCACCCCGGGCACGCCCTGATCACCATGGTGGAACCGCACCCGGGGCACGAGTACGCGTACAACCGCTGGTACGAGGACGACCACTACTACGCCGGTGCGATGGCCATGCCCTGGATGTTCGCGGGCCGGCGCTGGGTCGCCAACCGCGATCTCCAACTGCTGCGCTACCCCGAGAAGTCGGCGGTCGCCGAACCCGTGACGGCTGGTTGCTACCTCTCGACGTACTGGGTCACCGAGGGGCGCTACGACGACCACATGAAGTGGACCGTCGGCATCAACAAACGGCTCAACCGCGACGGCCGCGTCCACCAGGACCGCACCCACGTCTTCACGGCGTTCCAGGACCACGAGGCGACGGTCTACCGGGACGGGGCCGCGGGCCCGCGCGACTTCCACGCCCTCGATCACCCCTACGCGGGCCTGGTGCTGGAGGTCATCGACGTCGAACGGGCCGAGCGACGCCCCGAGGTGCTGGAGTGGCTGCGGTCGCGGCGGCTGCCGGGGGCGCTGGCCGGGTCACCGGCCGCGATGGTCACGATCTTCAGGCCCACCCCGCTGCCCGGGGACCGGATGACATACGTGAAACAGGTCGAGGGCGTCGATACCCGGCTGACGCTGCTGTGGTTCCTGGAGGAGGACCCGCGCGCCTGTTGGGAGGAGCACTTCACGGGGCTGGGGGAGCAGGTGGCCGGGGCGGGGCTCGGGGCGCGGGTGGAACTCGTGGCACCGTTCGTCCCCACGGTGCCGGGGACCGACCGCTACGTCGATCAATTGCGCTGAGCAAGCTGTAGCAGAGCAAACAGCAAAGGCCGAGCCCCCTCGGCCGGGACGGCGAACCAGTCGAGAGGGCTCCTACGGTGTAACTGTGTAGCTGGTGTAGCTGTGGTGCTTGGTGGTGCATATGCGGTTGTTGTGCCGTTCTTGGTTCAGACCGTGCCCGTGCTCACCTCGTGCACGAACGCATTCCAGGAGTCGGGGCCGAAGCCGATCGACGGGCCCTGGGTGACCTTCGAGTCCCGCACCGCGATCGCGTGCAGCTCGGGCGACTTGACTTCTACACATGCGCCGTTCCCCGTGGAATACGAGGACTTGATCCAGGATTCCGTGGCGCCCTGCTGAATTGCCATGTTTGCTCCGGTCTAGCCAGTGGTCGAATACATCCCCGCCTGGAGGTCCAGAGCGGTTCTCGCCAACGATGTTGTCCTGATGGCGTGATCGACGCTACTCGCCAACCCGGGTGCATGAAGCGGGCGTTCACCCGACCGGATGGCATATCCCAGGTGAGTCTTCCATTCCCCCGAGGTGAAGGTGTACGGTGCGGCACCTTTGCCTCGGAGGCAGGAAATCCGGTGTCTCCCGCGAGGTATCCGGCCTTCCGGAGATCGTCGCGGAGGGCGTCAGCGCGCGTACTCCTTGGCGATCTCCGAGATGAACTGTCGTGATTGCTCCACATTCAGCGCCTGTGCCCGCAAATGCTCGTACATGACGCTGTACTTCTGTACGTCGTTGGCCTTCTCCAGATACAGGTCACTGGTGACGCCCTCGATGTAGACCACGCTGGAATCCGCTGCGTCGGGGAACTCCAGGATCGCGTACTGCCCGTTGAGCCCCGGGTGCGCGCCCATCTCGAACGGGATCACCTGCACCGTCACATGCGGCAGCCGGGACTGCTCGACCAGGTGCTCCAACTGCTCCCGCATGATGTTCTTGCCGCCCACGAGCCGGCGCAGCGCCGCCTCGTCGAGCACCGTCCACAGGCGCAGCGGATTGTCCGGCGCCTGGATGCGCTCCTGGCGGCGCATCCGGACCTGGACCCGCTTCTCGATGTCCTGCGGGGTCGTCTCCGGCAGCGCGCCGTTGATGAGCGCCTCGGCGTAGCCGCGGGTCTGCAGCAGTCCGGGCACGACCTGCGGATCGTAGACACGCAGACTCGCGGCGTCGGTCTCCAGACCGATGTAGACGCTGTACGGGATGTCGCCGAAGGAGTGCCACCAGCCCTGCTGGCGCGAGTCCTTGGCCATTTGCATCAGCGAGTCCACGATCCGGTGGTCCTCGACCTCGTACACCCCGCAGAGGTCGCGTACGTCGCGCTGGCTGATGCTGCGCCGCCCGTTCTCCAGGCGGCTGATCTTCGACTGCGAGACCAGCAGGCGCTCGGCGACCTCCTCGGCGGTCATGCCCTTGAGCTCCCGGAGCCTGCGCAGCTCCTGGCCCAACCGCCGTCGCCTGACAGTGGGATTGACGTTGGACGCCACGGGACGTGCACCTCCGGCTGCGTGCATTTTTTTGTACGTTGCGTATTTGTACGTTACGTATCTGCTGTTGAGCAGATTGCCACCCAAGGGCTCCCCGGCGCTGGGAAACAGCGGATATATGCGGCGCCGCAGGCCGGGCCGCGTGCCGCGGCCGGATGCGGGATACGCAGCGCAAACGCGACCGCGCGGGGCGATGGCCGGGGTCGTCGTCCGGACGTCCGGTTCATCGCCCCGCGCGGTACAGCGGCTCCCGGACCGGGTCTTGGGGGACTGCGGCGCGGCGCTGTTGCGGGTGGTGCTGGTCGTGCTGGTCGTGCGGTGGTGATTTCTTGCCCTGTGGTGCTTGTGGTGTCCGTGGCGCTTTTTGTGCCGTCTGCCTAGTGGGCCACGGCACGAGCCATCGGACCATGACGCGGCTGCATCGGAACTCCCCTGGCGGGCTCCGGTGCGCCCCTGCCCGTCGGAGCGGCGGGCGAGCGGCGTGGCTGAGCGGCCACACCGTTCTGGACGTCCATCACGGCGTGCGCCACGAGGCCGCCCATGGGGTCGTGCCTGATCAGGTCCCGTAGCCGGGAGCGGGACGAGCGTCCCTCATTACCCGGATACAGGTGCTTGCCGAGTCCGACCGCATGGGCCAGCGCGGCGAGCGCCGCGGTCCGTGGGTCCGGCGGAACACCGGTACGGATCGCTGAATCCAGCCGGGACCTGATCTCCCGGCTGATCGCCGTGTCCGTCGCCTGATAGCGAGTCGTCGGCAATACCCCGCACATCTGGCCCGCCACGGCATGCACCATGCCGCACCGCTCCAGGTGCGAGAGGTAGGTCTGGCGCAGCCCGAGACGCGGCCCGCCAATCCAGTGGACCGCCCGCACAGGAGCGCCACGCCTTCGCAGCAACTCCAACGCGCAGTCCAGAGTCGGATCTCCGGTCGGCCGTGGTGCCACCACGGCGATACGATCCCCGTCTGGGGCTATCCGTCCGGCCAGCGCCAGCTCTACTAGCTGTGCTCCGGCCAGACCTAGGTCGAGCGACTGCGGCTGTGCGGTGGTACCCGTGGTCGGGTCCAGCGCCAGCAGCAGAAGCTCCTCCGGAAGTGTTCTGCGGCTCCTGCCCATCCATGCCTCCCCGCGTGGATGAATGACAGGGTGACCCCTCTCACATTGGTCTGTCGAGAGTGCGTGGGGGCTTTGGGTGGGAACCGGCAGGTATGTCGTTCTCGTCTACCACGGGGGTTAAGCCCCCACACAGGACACTGGTACATGGTTCGGACAGGGCCAGGCAGGGCCAGACAGGATCGGCCTGTCCGGCGCTTAGTGGTGTGAGCGGTCGAGGAGGCATCGGTGGCGGGGACCCCCGACAGGTCGGGCGAAGAGCAGAAGGCGTCGGGCGGGCCGGCTCCGGGCGGACAGGATCCGCGCCTCGCGGTGGCGCGGGAGACTCCGTCGGGGTCCGGTGTGGACCAGGCGACGGCGGTCTTCTCGGTCCGCGATGTCGCAGCGGCGAATGACGCGGGTGGCACGGATGGCGTGAACGACGCGGACGCGGACGGCGGGAATGGTGCGGGCGACGCGCATGGTGCGGATGCCGTGAATGGCGCGGACGGGGCGAATGCGGGTTCCGGGGCTGGGGTCGGTTCTGACTCCGGTACGGATTCTGGCTCCGGCGAGGGCCCCGGTGCGGGTTCTGACGCCGGCGACGGCTCCGGTGCCGGTTCCGGCACCGGCACCGGTTCTGGCTCCGCTGCGGCGGAAGAGGCCGGGGACGCGCGTCCCGCTCCCGTGGAGGAGGCCGGTGACGCCCGGCTGAGGGCCGCGGTGGCGGCGTGGGTCACCGGTGACCCCGCCGGGGACGAGGACGCCGCTGAGGCGCGCGTGGACGGGTCCGGTGACGATGTCGCCGAGGGCGTCAAGGCTGCCGGGGACGGTGCCGCCGAGCCCGAGCCCGAGCCCGTGCCCGAGCGGGCGGCTCCGGGTGACGCCGGGGCGGAGGCTCGTACCGCTGATGTCGGCGCTGACGGTGACGCGGACGCCGAGCCGGGTTCGGCCGCCGAGGCCGGCCCCGAGGGCGATGCCGCCAAGTCCGGGGCGAAGTCCGGTGCCGGCGAGCCTGGTCCGGGCCGCGACGCGGGTGCTGGGGCAAGGGCGGCTACTGCCGCGGCTGCCGTAGCGACTGCAAAGAGTGCTGCTGCCGCGTCGAAGCCGTCCGCCGGTGATGACGCCGAGTCCGAGCCGTCCACGGCCGACGACGCCAAGGACGCCGAGCCCGCCTCCAGCGAGCCCAAGGACGCCGAGCCGGCCGAGGCGAAGCCCGGTACCGCGGACGAGCCCAAGGACGCCGAGCCGGCCGAGGCGAAGCCCGGTACCGCGGACGAGCCCAAGGACGCCGGGCCGGCCGAGGCGAAGCCCGGTACCGCGGACGAGCCCAAGGATGCCGAGCCGGCCGAGTCGAAGCCCGGCACCGCGGACGAGCCCAAGGATGCCGAGCCGGCCGAGTCGAAGCCCGGCACCGCCGATGACGTCGAGGACGCCAAGCCGGCTTCGGCCCCTGCCGACGCGACGGACGCCAAGCCGATCCCGGCCCCCGTCGACGCGAAGGCCCCCAAGGCCGCCGAGCCCGACACCGCCAAGGGCGCCGACACCCCCAAGGGCGCCGACACCGCCAAGGGCGCCAAGCCCAAGCCCGGTGACGGTGGAGCCGGAGCGCGCGGGGGCGATCAGCCCACCGCCGTGTTCAAGGCGGTCGCGCCGCCGGTCGATCAGCCGACGACCATGCTCAAGGCGCCGGGGGCGAAAGCCGACGGGGCCGGGCCCGCCGAGGCCGAGCGGACCAGCAAGTTCGTGCCGCTCAAGCCGCTCGACGGCAAGGCCGCACCCACCGCGGGCGCCACCACGAGCACCGGCACCGGCACCAGCGCGAGTACCGCCACCGGCGCGGGCACCGGCACCGGCTCCAAGAAGCCCGCGGAGCGCCCCGCACCCCGCGCCGGGAAGAAGATGGCCGCGCGGCCGCCGGAGCCCGCCGCCCCGGAGCGGACCACGCAGCAGCCCCTGCCGCCGAAGCCGCCGCTGGATCTGCTGGCCGAGCTGACCAACACCCCGCCGCCCCCGGAGACCCGGGTCCGTACCACCGTGCGCCGGGTCAAGATCTGGACGCCGCTGGTCCTGCTGCTCATCGTCGTGTTCGCAGTCGTACAGGCCGTGCGCCCGCTGCCGACCCCGACGCTGGAGCTGACCGCGCAGGAGTCCGTCTCCTTCGAGGGAGACAAGCCGTCCGTGCCGTGGCCCGGCCAGGGCCAGGCGGCGATGGATGTGAACGGCATCGGTACGTTCGGCACGTCCGGCGACCAGAAGCCCGTACCGATCGCCAGCATCGCCAAGGTCATGACGGTCTACCTGATCCTCCGCGACCACCCGCTGAAGCCGGGCGAGAAGGGTCCGAAGATCCCGGTCGACGCGGCGGCGCAGAAGCACTACGAGACCGGCAAGGCCGAGAACGAGTCGGTCGTGAAGGTCACCGAGGGCCAGCAGATCAGCGAGTACGAGGCCCTCCAGGCGGTCATGCTGCCGTCGGCGAACAACATCGCCAAGCTGCTGGCCCGCTGGGACGGCAAGAGCTCCTCCGAGGACGCGTTCGTCGACAAGATGAACAAGACCGCCAAGGAGCTGGGGATGAAGAACACCACCTACACGGACCCCAGCGGCCTCGACAAGACGACCGTCTCCACCGCGCAGGACCTGGTGAAGCTCGGCCGGGCCGCGATGGAGAACCCGGTCTTCAAGGACGTCTCGCGGCAGCCCAGCTACGTGGACCTCAACGGGGACAAGCAGAACAACTTCTTCGGGCTCGTCCCGACCGTCGCCATCGGCATCAAGACCGGCACCACCACCGCGGCCGGCGGCAACATCCTCTTCGCCGCGGAGAAGCAGGTCGACGGCAAGAAGCAGACGATCATCGGCGCGGCCCTCGGCCAGTACGGACGCAGCGGCACCGCCAACATCGACGAGGTCACCGGCGTCGTGCGCAAGCTCATCGAGTCGGGGCAGAGCGCGCTCACCGCCAAGACCATCGTGAAGAAGGGCGATGTCGTCGGCCGGGTCGACGACGGCCTGGGCGGCACCACCCCGGTCGTCGCCACGAAGGACGTCTCCGCGGTCGGCTGGTCGGGCCTGACGGTCCGGCTGGAGCTGGACGGGCAGAAGGGCAGGACGCTTCCGCACACCGCGAAGGCGGGCACCGAGGTCGGTGTGCTGACCGTCGGCGACGGCAAGAACGACACCGACGCCGTCGAAGTACCCGTGGCGCTCCAGAAGGACCTCGCCGAGCCGGGCTTCGGGGCGAAGATCAAGCGCGTCGGATAGGGCGTCCGCGGGAGGCCGGGGCAACCGGCCTCCCGCGGCGCCCGGCCGGGGCGCCCGTGCTAGCGTCGCGAGACCGGGGCAGGACCGGGACGTTCCCTCGGTCGCTAACGACGGTACGTACGGGAGTGTCAGCAGTGGCCACAGCGGAGCCGACGCGCGCCGACGACGACGCCGATCCGGATGGCGAGCGCGGACGAATACGGTTCGACACCGAGCAGCCGCAGGGCCGCGAGCCGTCCCCCACCGCCGCCACCACCACGGGCGCGTCCCGGTGGGCGGCGCGTGCCGAGCGGCACCCGATTCTCGTGGTCACCGCCGTCGCCGCCGTCCTGCACATCATCTGGTTCTTCACTTTCGCGAACAGTGGCGGCGACCTCGCCGCTCAGGACGCCTGGGCCGAGTTCGTCGGCCGGCACCCCGACTCCGCGTACAACCTCGCCTGGTACGGCGGCATGCACCCGGTCTCGTACAGCGTGGTGTCGCCGTATCTGATGTCCGTGCTCGGCGTCCGTACGACGATGATGATCGCGGGCACGCTCTCCGCCACCCTGCTGACCCTCCTCCTGATCCGTACGCGCGTCGTGGCGAAGCCCCTGTGGCCCGCGCTCGCCGGGGTCTTCGCCCTGCTGTGCAACGCGGCGTCGGGGCGCGTCACCTTCGGGCTCGGCATGATGTTCGGGCTCGCGGCGGCCGCGGCGGTGTTCTGCTGGCCGTACCGCTGGCGGCACAGGCGGTGGGCGAAGGCCGTCGTCGCCGCGTCGCTGGCCGGGATCGCGACGGCCTGTTCGCCGGTGGCGGGGCTCTTCGTCGGGCTGGTCGCCGTCGCCCTCTTCCTCCAGAAGCGGCGGCCGGGCGCGTACGCGCTCGGGATCGCGCCCGCCGCCGTGGTGGGGCTCTCGGCGTGGCTGTTCCCGTTCTCCGGCACGCAGCCGATGTCGTTCTGGTCGGCGCTGCTGCCGGTCGTCTACGGCACGCTCATCTGCCTCATCGTCCCCAAGGAGTGGAAGACGGTCCGGATCACCGCCGCCGTCTACACCCTGTCGGTGCTGCTCGTGTGGCTGATCAGCTCGCAGATCGGTTCCAACATCACGCGGCTGCCGATGCTCTTCGCGGGCGCCGCGCTGCTCGCCGTGCTGCCGTTCACCACCCCGCGCTCGCGCAAGTGGTACGTCATCGTGTTCGCCTTCGTCCTCTTCAACTGCTGGGTCGGCTTCAAGTCGGTCGACGACGTCGTCCACACCACCCCGGCCGCCTCCTGGGCCCGCGAACTCGCCCCCCTCGTCAACGAGCTCCAGGAGGTCAAGGCCGAGCGCGGCCGCGTCGAGGTCGTACCGGCCCGCTCGCACCGGGAGGCGTCCGCGCTCGCCCCGTACGTGAACCTGGCCCGCGGCTGGACCC
This sequence comes from Streptomyces sp. NPDC030991, assembly GCF_055571235.1. Classification (NCBI taxonomy): domain Bacteria; kingdom Bacillati; phylum Actinomycetota; class Actinomycetes; order Kitasatosporales; family Streptomycetaceae; genus Streptomyces; species Streptomyces sp. NPDC030991. The sequence goes on along the minus strand of NZ_JBVIFR010000009.1, from coordinate 303,343 downwards.
GGCAGGCCGACATGAAGCGCAACCCGCTCTTCTACGACGACACGCTCAACTCGGCGAACTATCACGAGTGGCTCAAGCGCTGGGCCGTGCACTACGTCGTCCTGCCCAAGGGCGAACCGGACGGCGACGGCGGTGAGCGCGAGCGGGAGCTGGTGCAGCGCGGGCTGCCCTACCTCGAGCAGGTGTGGGGGGACGCGAACTGGCAGCTGTTCGCCGTGACCGACCCGACGCCGATGGCCGAGCCGAACGCGGCCGTGGACGCCGCCGAACAGGCCGAGCTGACCATCGAGGTGACCAAGCCGGGCCGGGTCCTGATCCGTGTCCCGTACTCGCCGTGGCTGGCCGTCGTCGACGCGGACGGCAAGGCGCTTGAGGCCCCGGAGGAGACCGAGGCGTCGAAGCGGGACCGGGAGAGCGACGAGTCGTCGCCGAAGCGGTACGAGAACGTGCACGGCTGCCTCTTCGAGACGGAGGAGGACGCCTCCGGCGACAAGTGGACGGCGCTGATCGCCCCGAGGTCCGGCACGTACCACCTGGCGGCGCCCTACAAGTGGTGGTCCCGGGGCACGCCCTGCCCGGACGAGCTCAAGTAGCAGCGGCAGCCGGGCGGCTCAAGTGGCCGCCCGTCAGCGGCAGATGTCCGTCGGCGGGCGGATGCCCTCCGGCGTGCGTACGCCCGCGATCTGCGTGCGGACCGTCTCCAGCTGGCCGAGCAGCTCGTGCAGCGTCGCCTCGCGCGGTGAGCGGAAGTACTCGAGGACCGCGCGGTAGAACGCGTCGCGCAGCACCGGCGGCATCACGTCCGAGGCGTCGAAGCAGAGCGTGTTCCGCTCGTCGGTGAGGTAGGAGGCGATCTCCTGCGCCGCCGGGTTGTCGTCGGGCCGCGGGTCCGTGCGGTCGGGGAAGAACGGCCGCAGGTGCGGGCGCGCCGCCCGCGACCACTCCTCCCGTCCTGCCTCGCTGGTCAGGCGCTTCACCAGGCCCTGCGCGCCGGGGTTGTCGGTGAGCACGGCGGCCATGTCGCCCGACACCTCGAAGGTGTTCTTGTGCGCGGCGGAACCCCTGAGGAACCGGGCGGCCGGCTCGACCCGGATGTCGTCGCGCGGCGCGTACACGAACCGTACGAACGACGCCTGGTGCTCGTGCGTGCAGTCGGGCAGCGAACCGCCGAGCAGGCCGCGCGGGTCCCCGGCCGGCTGCCCGGGGGCGGAGGTGCCCCAGAACGACATGGTCAGGGAGCGTTCCACCGCGGCGGGAGAGCGCGAGCCGCCCGCCGCGAGCAGCCGCGCCCAGGTGGTGAACGCCTTCTTCACCGCGGACGACTCGGCCCAGTCGAGCTGGCCCGTGGCCCACTGGGTGTAAATGTCCGGGCCCGCCTGGTGCAGCAGGATGTCCTCGACCCAGTCGGTGCCCGGCCACCCGGACGTGGCCTGCGCCGCCATGCCCACGCACCACCGGGGAGCGGCGCCCGCCGGGCCCGTCCTGCTCCACACCAGACTCTTCAGGTCGACCTTGAGCGGCACCCAGTACGTGCGGCGCCTGCCGTCGAGCATGAGGGTGGGGGACCAGGGCGGGTAGGCGCGTTCGGCGGTGGACGGGTCGAGGGGCTTGAGCTTGTTCCGGGAGGCGTACTCGGTGAGTTCGCCGATGCTGTTGAGGATGGCGACGTCCGGCGGCGCGTCGGCGGCGAGCTGCGCGACGAGGGTCTCGCGCAGGGAGCGGGTGCCCTTGTAGAGGTACGTGTGTCCGGAGCCGCGGGACAGATCGCGCAGGACCTTCTCGAACGCGGCGCCCTCGGGCCCCGTCCACGGGCCGAGCACGACGACCGGGGTGCCGCCGCCGGACGAGCAGCCGCCGCTGAGCGCGGCCATCGCCAGCAGGCAGGCGGCCAGGAGGAGCCGCAGGGTCCACCGCAGACGCGTACTCCCCGCGCGGGCCCGTCTCATCGGCCGCCTCCGGCGCGGCCGACCACCAGGTACTCCCGCCGGTACGCGTGCAGCGCCCCGGCCATGACGGCGCCGGCCACCAGGCCGGCCGGTGCCACCCAGCCCGCGATCGCCCCCACGCCCCCGAACCGGCCCTGCCGCACGGCGTCCTCCATCAGGGCCGTCACCGGCCGGATCGCCGTGGGGCCCGGTGGGGCCAGCGGGTCGTCGTCCAGGTGGGCCTCGACGCGGGGCGACGCCCGGTCGCCCAGCACGTCCGCGTACGGCACGGCGTCGCGCTGCGCGCTCCACGCCAGCACCCCGTCGGCGACCACCCACGGCACGAGGAGCAGCGGCAGCGCGGCGGCCAGCAGGGGCACGCTCGCGCGGATCCGCATGCGGCGGCGCAGGAAGAGCAGGGTGCGCCACAGGCCCACCGTCAGGAGGACGAAGGAGAGCAGCGAGACGGTGACGGCCGCCAGCACGCCGGGCCCGAGTGCGGCGCGTTCGGCGAGGCGGTGGCGGAGATCGCGTTCGAGGGCGGCGATGCGGTCGACGACGGTGGTGGCGTCGACGCCGCGCGCCGCGCCGCACGGCGGGTAGGGGGCGCTGCGGTCGGTGGCCGGTTCGTCCGCGGTGTCCGAGCACAGCATGCTCTGCGCGTAGGAGAGTCCGGCCTTGCGCAGCGACGGGTCGGTGACGTTCGTCCTGGCCCAGGCGATCCATTCGTCGTAGCCGTCGATGAGCCCCGAGATGACGTCGAGCTCCTGTCGCTGCGCCTCGCCGAACGCGCCGCCGCGGGAGAGCCGGGCGATGTCCTGGGCGGCGGCGCCGGTGCGTGCGGCGTAGCGGGGGCCGAGGCCGGAGAGTTCGACGGCGTGGCCCGCGTCGAGGCTGACCTCGGCCTCCCGCTGGGCGATCCGCAGGGAGATCCGCGCGTCCGCCAGGTCGCCGAGCGCGGGCGCGAGCCGGGTGCGGATGTACGTCGAGTCGTCGCGGACGTCGGCGTAGGCCCAGCCGAGCGTGGTGAGGGCGACGGCGGCGAGCAGGGGCAGCGCGATCAGCCGGTCGCGCAGGTAGGCGCGGTTGCGGGGGCGGTCGGGCGGCGGCCACAGCAGGCGGCGCAGGACGGCCGCCCAGCGGGGCGCAGGCCGCCGCGGCAGGGACCGCGCCCGGTCCCGTACCGTCCGCGCTTTTTTCCGTAGCTGGTCCCTCATCCGTTCCGCCTCGGCCAGGGCCGGAGCAGGGCGGGCAGCCGTCGCCGCTCCCGGTGGTGGCGCAGGGCCAGCGGGCGGACCAGGTAGGCGCGGTCGAGGAGGCGTTCGGCGATCCCGTCGGCGTGCGGCAGGTCCGGGGCGCGGGCGGTCTGGCGGGCGAGGAAGAGGTAGAAGCGGGACAGGTCCTTGGCCAGCGCCCGTTCCCGGCCGGGGAACGCGAGGCGGGCCCCGGCGTCCCGCGCCTCGTCGTCGCGGGCGGCCGTCTCCCTGGCCAGCCGCTCCAGGCCGTCCGCGTCGAGGACCTCGCCCGCCACGAGCTGCTGCGCCGCCTCCCACACCTCGGCCTTCATACGGACCCGGGCCGGTTCGTCGGTGAGGCCGTGCTCGGTGAAGAGGCGGGCGAGGCGGACCAGGGCGGCGCCGAGGGAGTCGGTGCAGGCGGCGTACTCGACGGCGATCCTTACGGTGGCGGTGCGGGCGGCGGTGCGGTGCCGGGAGTGCTGCGGCACCGCGTCGAGCGCCTCGATGGCGGCGGCGCACGCGCGCGGCCCGCCGAGGGCGAGCCGGGCCCGTGCCGCCCCGAACGCGGCGCTGCCCAGCGACGGATTGCGCAGCCGTACGGCCTCGTAGAGGGTGAGCGCCTCGTGGTGCCGGCCGAGCCGCTCGGCGCAGTGGCCGAGGGCGAGCTTCGGCGCGTACTCGCCGGGGATCGCCCCGTAGACCTGGTCGAAGTGGTGGCGGGCCGAGGCGACGTCGTCGCGGGCCAGCGCGAGGAGGCCCTGATGCCAGTCGACGCGCCAGTCGTGCCGCGCCCGCTCCCGCCCTATGGCGTCGGCGGCACCGGCCAGCTCCTGCTCGGCGAGGTGCAGCCCGGCCTCGTCGAGCCCGCCGCGCAGCGCGACCCGCAGTCTCAACCGGCAGCGCAGCAGGCGCACTTCGGGGGACTCGCGCCAGTCGGCGGTGTTCTGGAGCAGCGCCGCCGGGTCGGCGTCGGCGAGGCGGCTGAGTTCGGCGTGGTGGTCGTCGTGCGGGTCGGGCCTGGGCACCGGCAGGCGGGCCGCGGCGTCGGCGGCGGCCGGCGGCTCGTGAAGCGGGCCCGGTGGATCCTCACCGGGCGGCACCGCCCAGCGGGGCAGGGCGGGCGCGGTGCCGAGACCGCCGTCGAGGGCGTACGGCGACTGGAGGAACAGCGGTGACGGCTCGAACGTCTCGTCCCGTGTCCGCAGCGACCGCAACTCCCGCCAGACACCGCGCAGTTGTACTTCCATCTCGTGGGCGTCGGCGAACCGGTCGGCGGGTGTGGAGCGGGTGGCGCGGCGCAGTACCCGGGCCAGCGACAGCAGGCCGAGGCCATCGGGCGCGGGCGTCGTGGTGAGGACGGCGGCGCGGGCCGCGAGCGTGTCGTCCTCCCGCAGCCGGTCGAGGGCGCCGAGCGGCCCGAGGTCGCGCGGGTGCTCACCGAGCCCGCACAGGGTGCGCAGCGTCTCGCCGAGCCCGAACAGGTCGTCCTGCGGTTCGCTGGCACCGGCCACCTCGTTCGGCCTGAGCGGCACGTTCGGGGCGCGGAACCCGTAGGTCGTCAGGCCCGGCGCGCCCGCGGGCCGGATCGAACCGACGTCCACGACCTTGATGGCGGCGCCGTCGTGCATCACGTTCTGCGGCTTCAGGTCCCCGTACACCAGGGTGGCGGAGGAGGCGGGCCGGGCGTGCAGGTGGTCCAGGGCCGACAGGATCCGCACCCCGTAGGCGAGCACGAACTCGTGGAAGCGGGCGTCGCCGAACCGGGCGGGGGTGAGCCGTGCGAGCGCCCGCACCTCGTCCAGGTTGAGTCCGTCGACGTACGGCAGGACGAGGAAGTTGCCGACCGTCTCGTGGGTGCCGTAGTTGAAGACGGGGATGATGCCCTCATGGTTGAGGTCGGCGAACGCCTGCCGCTCCTCCTCCAACGCGTGGGCGTCGAAGGCGACATGGCCTGGCCGCAGCGTCTTGACGGCGACCTCGCGGTCGTCGACCTTCTCGTCCCGGGCGAGGTACACGTCCCCCATCCCGCCGAGCCCGAGCCGCCGCACCACCCGGTACTGCCCGGCGAGCAGCTCACCCGCGGCCAGGCCGGGCCGGGTGTCCCGGGCGTCCCCGGCCACCGGGTCGCGGGGCCGGATCTCCGGCAGCGCCGTGACGTCCGGACCTTCCGCGGGCAGCTCGACATCAGCGTCACGCGGCGCGTCCGACTGCGGCATGACGATCAGTGGCCCCGAGGAGTCCCCCTCCATGGCGAACCAGGATAGGTGCGCGGGTGGGGTATCGGTCCCCGTGCGGGATCTTTTTAAGCTCCTTCGCCGACCGGAGGGCGGGGTGCGGGGTGTGCGGGGTGCGGTCCCGTGTCAACGGGCCAACAGCTCGGCAAGGAGCGGGAGTTGCTCCGCGTCCTCCAGTGCCGACCCGACGGCGACCACCCGGGCCCCGGCCGACAGGTACGCGGCGGCGTTGCCCGCGTCCATGCCGCCCGTCGCCACGAACGGCACCTCGGGGAACGGCCCCCGCATCGCCCGGAACCAGTCCACCCCGAGCACGCTCGCCGGGAACGCCTTCAGCCAGGTCAGGCCGAGCGCCCGGGCCGCCTGGACGTCGGTGGGCGTGGCCACCCCTGGCAGATGCGGCAGACCGGCCGCGACACTGGCCCGCGCCACGCCGGCGTCGAGCCCCGGGGCCACGGTGAACGCGGCGCCCGCCGCCACCGCACGCTCCAGCCGCTCGGCCGAGGTCACGGTGCCCGCGCCGACCGCTTTGCCGCGCTCGGCGCCCGCCGCCACGACGGCGGCGAGGACCTGCCCGGCCGCCTCGTCCTGCACCGGCACCTCGACGCACTCGATGCCCAGGTCCCAGGCGCGTACGGCCAGTTCGACGGTCTTGCCGGCCGGCATGCCGCGCAGGATGGCCATGACGGGGGCGCCGGCGAAGAGCTGGTCGAAGGTGGGGGTGCCTGGGGGGAGGGGCTTGGGGGGTTGGGCTTCTGTGGGGGGCAGGGGGTGGGCGGGGTTCACGGGATGTGCGGGGCTCACGGGGTGAGCGGGGTTCTCGGGGTGAGCGGCGTTTCTGGATCGTGCGGGGTTTGTCGGGTGTGCGGGGTTCTCGGATGCTGCGGGGTTCTCGGGTCGTGCGGGGTTCACGGGCGCCATCCCAGCTCCTTGGAGATCGTCTCGGCGGTGGCCATCAGGTCGGGCAGTACGGCGGAGGTGAGCGCGGCCAGGTCCGCCCGCGCCTTGAGGGCGGTCACGGACACGGCGGCGACGACCTCGCCGCCGCTGTCCCGGACGGGGACCGCGAGACAGTTCACGTAGTCCTCGTACTCGCCGTCGTCGACGGCCCAGCCACGGACCCGTGTCTCGTCGAGGGCCTTCCGGTAGGCGGCCGGGCCGGTGATCGTCGTGCTGGTGCGCGGCGCGAAGTCGCAGTCGGCGAGGAGTTCGTCGGCGCGGCCGCGTGGCAGGTGCGCGAGGATCGCCTTGGCGACCCCGGCGGTGTGCAGCGTCACCGGGCGCCCGATCTGCGAGTAGAGCCGCACGCCTTCCACCGGGTCGATCTTGTCCACGTACACGATCCGGTCGCCCTCCAGCGCGGCGAGGTGCACGGTGTGCCCGCACCTTTCGCCGAGGCCGCGCAGGTGCTCGGCCGCGATGTCCGTCAACCCGAACTGCTCCGCGGCGAGTCGGGCAAGCCCGGCGAGCCGGTGCCCGACCGCGTACCGTCCGTCGGGGAGCCTGCGCGCGAGCCCGCCCTCGGTGAGCGACTCCAGGATGCGCAGCGCGGTCGAACGGTGCACACCCAGATGCTCGCCGACCTCGGTCTGGGTGCGGGGTCGGCGGGCGACGAACTCCAGGATGTCGATGGCCCGCCGAACGGTCTGCGACACGACGTCAGTTCCTCTCTGTCGCGGCCGTGGCTGCGGCCGTGGCTACTGTCGTGACTACGGTGGTGGCCGGCGCGGCCGCGGTGATCGTGGCGGGTACGTAGTCCTCGATGCTGCGCAGAGTGCGCCCGGCGAGCCGGTGTCCGAGGGCGAGCCGCTCGTGCGGCGCCGCGCCGTTCAGCAGGGCGCTGAGGTACCCGGCGGCGAAGGCGTCCCCGGCGCCGACGGCCTCGACGACGTCCACGGCGGGGGCTGCCACGAACTCCGCTGCCCGGGAGGCCAGTTCGGTCGCGCCGACGGCTCCGTCCTTGACGACCAGCGTGCCGCGCGGCGCGAGGTGGTCGCGGATGTCATCGGCGGTCGGGGTCCCCCACAGGGCCTCACCCTCGTCACGTCCGACGAGTACGACATCGGCGCGGCGGGCGAGGTCGCGCAGCGCCGTAGCGGCATCGGTGCGCGAACTCCACAACGCGGGCCGGTAGTTGACGTCGAACGATACGAGGGTGCCGGTGTCGGCCGCACGTTCCATCAGGGCCCGCACGAGCGCCGCGCACCCCTCGGACAGCGCGGGCGTGATCCCTGTCAGGTGCAGCAGCCGGGCGCCGGTCAGGTCGACCCGGTCGGCGTCGGCGGGCCCCATCCGGGAGGCCGCCGAGCCCGCCCGGTAGTAGTGGACGCGGGTGTGCGCGGGCCCCGGGTCCTTGAAATAGACGCCGGTCGGAGCGTCGGGGTCGACCCGTACGCCGCTCACGTCGACGCCCCGCGACGCGACCGCGCCCACGATCCGCCGCCCGAACGGATCGTCCCCGACACGGCTGACCCAGGCGGCCCGATGGCCGAGGTCGGCGAGGTACTGGGCGACGGTGGACTCGGCGCCGGCGACGGCGAGCCGCAGCTCACGGCTGTGTTCGAGCCCCGTGCCGTCGGCGGGGGTGACCTGGGCCATCGTCTCGCCGACGCAGATCACGCGGGGCGGGGGTGGGGTCGGGGCCTGGGGTGGGGTCCGGGGCGGGTCCGGTCGCGGTCGCACGCCGCTCGTCACTCCTCGTCACCTCTCGTCGGAATCCATGCACGTCGATGCCGCTCGGCGGTGCCGCTCATCAATGCCGCTCGTCGTGCCGCTTGGGCGGACGCTAACAGGTGGTGCGCAACGTGCGTGCACATGTCGCAACAGCCGACAAGCGGCCCCCTCCGTGCCGTGTACGGATCTCGGGTGCGCTGCAGAGGGGATCCGGCGATGATGCGGATCATGCCGATCGAGATCAAGCACACCATCGCCCCCGGGACCTTGGCATCGACACCGCAGCCGACGCTGAGCATGAGGCACGAGGAACTGGCGCTGCGCCCGGCCGAGTTGGCGGACGCACCAGCCATCCACGAAGCCTTTCAGGATCCGGCGTTGCGTTACTGGCACGCGCGCAGCATGGAGTCACTGGACGAGGCGCGCGCCTGGGTGGCGGCGACGCACGAGGGCTGGCGGCGGGAGGAGGCGGCCCAGTGGATCGTGGCGCGGACCTCCGACGGCGCTCCGCTCGGCCGGATGGCTCTGCGCGAGATGGACCTCATGGACGGTTGCGCGGAGATCGGCTACTGGGTGCTGCCGGGGGCCCGCGGTCAGGGCGTGGCCCCCAGGGCGCTGGCTGTGCTGACGGACTGGGCGTTCGAAGTGGGCTTCCACCGGCTCGACTTGCTGCACTCGACCCGTAACGATGCGTCGTGCCGGGTGGCGCTCAAGGCCGGTTACCCGCTGGAGGGCACGCGCCGCAGCTCGGTGCTGCACACGGACGGCTGGCACGACATGCACGTCCACGTCCGGATCCAGGACGCCGCACAGGCACCGTAGGGCAGACACCGTAGGACAGGCGCCGTAGGCGGGCCAGGCCAGGACGACGTTGAAGAAGGAGCTGTGGGAGCGGGCGGACCGCCTGCTGGGAACGGTGGGCTCGCTACGGGAGCGCGTCCCGCGGTGACCCGGCGGGACCCGGCAGGCAGGTAGATAGGTAGTCCGGCGGTGGTACTCGGGTGCATCTGAGTACATGAACACTGGTCGGCGGCAGTCTGTGTCGGCGACGCTGCACACATGGAACAACGACCTCGCAAACCTCTGCACCGGTTCCTCTCCGTCCTGGTCCTGGCCGGGATCGCGCTGGCGGCCTGGGCCGCGTGGCTGGGCTGGGACCAGCACCGCGACGTGCACCCCGACGGCTCGGTGACGGGCCCGTACGAGGCATGGCAGGTGATCGGCCTCGTGGTGACGCTGCTGGCGCCGGTCGTCTGGGCGGTTGCCCGCGGCTACCTCGTAGGAGCGGTGCTCGGCACCACGGCGGGCCTGACCGTCGCCGCCTGGATCGACTGGTCGGACGACTCCAGTGGCCTCTTCGCGGTAGGTGTCGGCCTGCTCATGGTGGGCAGCCTCGCGGCGACGGCGACCGTCTCCGCGGTGATCACGGCAGCGAGGCGCGGGGGCGGGCCACTCGGCGGTGCGGGCGGGCTGTCGGCACATCGGTGAAGTCGCGGGCCGGGTAATTTGGGGCGGGTGGGGTCGAAGCGCGGCTTCATCGAAGTCCTGAGGGGCAGGGGCCCTGGCCAGCCGCTTGATGCCGGAAAGTAGATGTCAAAGGCCCAGGACCGAATCCGTCCGGGGCTTAGGAGTTCGATCAACTGGGTGCCACCGCATGTCGCGGTGAAGGATGCGGTGACGTTGCGGACTGCTAGGGACCGTGGGCGTACGCCGTCGTTGATGTCAGCTGGGGATGTCAGGCAGTCCGAGGCACGATGCTCACCGCGCGGTAGTCGTACCCGTCCTGCTTGAAGCCTGGGGCTTCCCATCTGAGGTCGACTTGCTGTCCGGCGGACAACGTGCGGAAGCCGGGCGCCTGAATGTCGGAGTAGTGGCCGAAGCAGCCGCCGGGAGTCTCGGGTGAGTCGAGAACGCCCCACCCTTCCTCGTCGTTCCACTCGCGGACAGTCGCAGTCACCATGAACGGAACCCTATGGCTTCGACCTGCCGACCTGCCGACCCGCTGAGCGGCGCGTGGTCAGACCTGTCCGAGGTCGATCTCCACCAGGAAGGGGGCCGCTACCTTGAGGGCGCCGGTGAACACGTCTCCGTCCCGGTAGGTCTTCGTCGCGGGGTCGAGAACGTAGGTGTACACGAGAGGGACGCCTGTAGCGGCCTGCTCGATCCGCCAGTAGAAGCCGATGCCCGCCTTGGCGTATTGGTCGACCTTCACGATTCGGTCGGTGGTCTCCGAGCCGGGCGACACCACCTCCGCGACCAGCAGCACGTGCTCAGGGCGGGTGGGGGTGATGTCGATCGTGTCTGCGCGGTACACGACGACGTCCGGACGGCGATTGGTGAGCGGGACGTCCTGAAGCCGGACGTCGAAGTCAGTGTCGGCGTTCCACTCCGGGCCCGCGGCGACATCCAGGGCGTTCGCCAGAATCCGGGCCAGCCGGTTGTGCCGCTTGGAGGCACTCGGACTCACGACGACCATCCCGTCCACGACTTCGATACCGGCGCACTGCTCCTCGGACCAGGAGTCGTACTCCTGCGCCGTGATCTGCTCATGCATCCACGCCGGGGCTACCATCTCGGCCGTCATGAAGCACCTCCCGGACACTGTGCAGCGGGCCCGATCCCGCTGGATTCAGCGTACTGTCTGCCGCCCGTCCGGCACGCTGATCTCACTCCCGCCCCTCAGCATGCGCGTCTGGGAGGCGGCCATCCTGACCGCCCGCATGGTCCACGGACAGGCCGGCCACCTCCCGCCCCGGCTGCCTCGCCGGACGGGCCGGAGGCGCAGGCGCCGACAGCCGCGTGGTTGGCGCCGCTCTTCTCCGGCGTGGTCGAGCCCCCACCCGAGCTCGGCCCCTTGGTCGAAGCCCACCGAATCGCCCTCACATGCGCCCGGCCGATCTGTGTTTCTTGATATTTCCACATATGGCGAGTGAGGACTGCCTGCAAAGCCGCCAGGGTGGCCGTGTAAGAAGCTACGAGGCAAGGAAGTGCTCATGGAGTTCGTCTACCTCATCGGCGCGGCGTACGAGGCCCTCAAGGAGCGGCCTGAAGTATAGAGCTACACCCGTGTCAAGAACGAGGTAATCGAGATTTTCCAGTATCACCTTCATCGTGAGCCGAACGAGGCCAAGGGGCACCTGGGGCCGTACCTCATAGCTGCTCAGGTTTGGCAAGAATTCGCCATCCTCGTAAGTCAGGTGGTTGCGGTACAAGTCGTTCCAGTCGCCATGTGTCTCAACAGAGCCCATGCGGTAGCCAAGGTAAACGCTGGGGCCTAGCAGCTTGATGCGTTCTTCTGCCGAGGGATAGCCGATCTTCGCGCGACCTGGCAGCTTCGATACATCGTCGATGCCGGCCGCCATTGCTGTGGCAGCGATCGAGCGTTGTATCCGCTCTTCGATGGGCCATACCTCCCCATTGCGAGCCTTTACGTTCTTCCGGACATCCTGAAGGAGTTCGCGCTCAGCGATCAAGCTGTTCATGACGTACTGGTCGAAGCGGGCCCCCGAGCCGTCGTCGCCAACCAGGTAGACGAGCGTCGCAAGGGTCTCGATGGCGTCCCGATTTACGCTCAGCTGCTGGAATGTCTCCTTGTTGTGCAGCTCGCGAAGCGTCAGGCGTAGCAGCTTGCATACACGGACCACGAGTCCACGCAGAATCGCGTCATTCCGCTTCAATGGTGACGGTGACTTCAGAGCTGCCAAAATAGTTAGCCAGTGTGTCGCCTCGCGGAGGAGATAAAAAGCGGTTTCCATGTAAGGTGCTTCGCTGGTTGTCTTTTTCAACTCCTCAAAGTTTGGCTGGTAGGCAACGGGGAGCTGATCGTTGCTCATTTCTTCGTGAGTCATGGCGCGATTTTACTTCAGGGCGATTTTGAGGAACGCCTTTTTTTGTGCGTGGACTAGGCGGGGCCCTTTCGCCATGCCCCGATCGCAGCTATGGCTCGCTCTGTGTCGGCCAGCTCGTCCAGCACGGCATCGGCCCCCGCGGCCTGCAACTCGGCCTTCGACGTCTTGCCCGTGGCGACCGCCACCACCCGCACGCCAACGGCGCGCGCCCCATCCACATCGGCCGGAGTGTCGCCGAGGAAGACAGCATCGTCGGCAGGCGTCCGTGACCGGTCGAGGGCCACGCGCAGCAGTTCGGGGCGCTCCTCGCCATCTTCTCCGTATGCGCCGTCGGCCAGACGAAGGTAGGAGTCAAGGCCGAACACGGCGAGTTTCACCTCGGCTGCCTGCCGGACGTTGCCGGTCACCACTGACTGCTGCACGCCTCGTTCGTCGAGCGCTGCCAGAAGCGCGGCGGCCCCTGGCAAGGCGTGCCCGCGCTCGCGCAAATCGGCAGCCCTCCGCACGTGGACAGCACCGAGCGCGTCAGCGAACCGTCCGAAGAGTTTGTTGCTGAAACGAACGCCGTGCAGCCGAGCGGTCTCTCGCAGAATCACCCGCTCCGTCGACCCTGTCACCGACGCCTGCTCGCGTAGTTCGATGCCAGTGACCTCCTGGAACGCGGCGGCCCACAGCTCGCTGCCGAGTCCACGCGTAGCCATGAGCGTGTGATCGATGTCCCACAGCACCAGTTTCGGCACCGGCGCCCCCTCTCTCCAGAGAACAACGGGTCCCCGCGCATCCGGCACCCTACGCTCGGAATGAGCAGCGAGGAGCGGTGCATGGTCGCAGCAGGCCTCCCCATCGGGGATCGAATCCGGCACTACCGCGGAGGACGTCGGCAGGACGCCGTCGCTGGCCTGGCGGGTATCTCACCGGACTACCTGTCACAGATCGAGCGCGGGCTCAAGATGCCGTCGTTGCCCATCCTGTATGCCCTCGCGCAAGAGTTGGGGGTGCCAGCTGCCGCGCTGCTATCGGAGCAGGCGCCCGCCGAGAGGGACTGCGCGGACACCGCTGAGGCGGCAGTAGGTTGCGCGCTCCTCGGCTACGGTCCGGCTCTCAGCGCTACTCCTGCGACGGCGGCTGTGCTGCGAGACCGGGTGGAGGCGGCGTGGCAGAGCTGGCAAACCAGCGGGAACCGCTTCACCGAGGCGGCCGACAAGTTGCCAGCGCTCGTCGCCGACGTTGAGCACGCTGCCCGTGCGGTCCGGACTGGTACGGACGCAGCTGAGCGGCGGGCAGTCCTTCGGGCGGCTGCGGACCTCTACTGTCTGCTTCGCTCCTACCTACGGCGCACTGGCCGCTTGGACCTCGCGGCCCTCGCAGCTGACCGAGCAGTGCGAGCTGCCGAGGATGCGGACGACCCTCTGCGGATTGCCGCTGCCCAGTGGAATCTCGGGCACGTCCTGCTCGCCGCTGGCCAGCCAGGAGAGGCGGAGGAACTCGCGCTGCGATCGGCCGAGAAAGTCGCCAGTTCCACACTTTCGGATGCGGAGCGAGCGGCGATGGGGGGAGCGTTGCAACTCGTGGCAGTGGTCGGCGCCGCGCGCCGCCGACGATGGTGGGAGGCCCGGACCCGGTTGACCGAGCACGCGGCGCCAGCGGCACGCCTCGTCGACGACAGCAGTAACGTGGCGCGGACTGTGTTCGGCCCGACCAACGTCGCATTGCACGCGCTCTCCATCGACATGGAGGCAGGCGAGACCGGTGAGGCGCTGCACACGGCGGATGCCATCGACACAACCGGGTTGCCGAGCCTGGAACGAGAGTTCACGTTCGGACTGGAGGTCGCGGCCTGCCACTCCCAGCGCCGCGACGACGCGGCTGCGTTGCTCGCGCTCGTCGGCCTGGAGGCGCTCGCGCCCGAGGACCTGGCGCGCACTCCGCTCGCCCGTCAGCTGGTGCTCACGGTGATCCGCCGGGCGCGGGCGATGCATGCCCGGCAGGCTGAGCAACTCGCCATTCGAATGGGGCTCGTGTAGATCCGAGCGTGTGGCTCGCCCGAGCTGACAGCTCGGGTGGATCCGTCGTCACCTCCCTACGGTCGCGTGTGTGGCAGTGAGCATCGCGATGAAGAGAGGTCGACGTGACCGATCACAGAGTCCCCAAAGGGCCAACGCAACTGGTGGAGTCTGCGGCAAATTTGGCGTACCGGGCACTCTTGGATCACGCCACGAAATGCACGCGCTGTGAGGCGAACTGGCGCACGTGCCCCACACGCAAGGCACTCTCCGAGACGCTGCGCAGGGTGCGCCGGTGATCTGCTGGCGGTGCAGTAGGCCCATCCACGAGGGCGAGGCCTTCGAGAGTTACGCGAGGGTCAGCATGTCTGCCCAGGGCGCGCTGATCCACATGCACCAGCGGTGTCCCGTGCTCGCCCACCTGTGGACACTGCTGCGGCGCCGCTCTCGTTGAAATCTCCTGTCTCCCGCCGCCGGTTTTTTGCTGTGGCCGGCTGCGGGACAGCGGTCCGCGATTTGCCCGCGGCCGCGCCCGGCTCGGTACCTCGGCAGGCCCCGAGCCGGAAGGAGGCGACCCCGCGACCTGTCCCGCGGGGTCGCCTCGCAGGCTCCCGTATCCCCCGGTGCGGGCGGGTGGGCGGCGGCATACTGCGCAAGGGGCGCCGCCGCCCACCCATACCCAGAGATCACACGTGCGTAGGCACTTCACACGGGGCGCGAACGGAACGTGTGTACTCGTGCCAGCTACAGGCTTTCGCTCCGTGGATATATGCGTGAGGATGCAGGACAGTGGTCACTTCCAGCCGTCGACCCGGACTCCGCCGACGGCTGGAGCACTCAATTCAGGAGGTCCGTGATGTGGCAGCGCAGCGCCTGGGAGATCAAGAGCAGGTCCGAGAACTGCGGATCGCGCGAGCCTGCCTCGTACCGCTGGATACTGCGGCGCTCCAGGCCCGCCCGGTCACCCAGTTCCTCCTGAGAGAGGTCTGCGGCGACCCGTAGCTGCGCGATCTGATGGCCGAGTTCCCGGCTACGGGTGAGGACCCAGTCAGGTCGGGGCGTTCGGCGAGCGGGCACCCGGTAAAGCCAAGAACCCGAATGATCTTGTGTCAGTACCCAACTGGTCGCTAGTTCTCGCCCGGTTCTGGCCAGGGGTGGGTATCCACCTCTGCGGCATATGCCACGCGTCGCAGGGGTAGCTGTAGGGTGAAGTATTCGAACGTCCGTTCGCTCGAAAGGTGAACATCCCGCTTGACCTGCATTCGTTGGGCAGGGTGGGAAGTCGTAAGCGGTGAACAACCCCAAGATCGTGCGTCGGCGGGGCCGAGGACTGGCCCCCTGGTTCCCGGCGTCGCACACAAGTCCGGCCCCCCTCCGACACTGAGGGGGGCCGGACGCTTGTGTGCTGCGACCTGCACGGATGGCGTGATCCTTTAGGGGTTATTTAGGGGCCGCGCTCCGGTACTAAGGGTGTATTGGGACTGCGCAACTCTGTACCGGGACCGTACTCGGGACTGAGACAGAAACGCCCCGGACCCCGCTTGACCTGCGGTTTCCGGGGCATCTGCCCTGATCAAAAGCGTGCCCCCGGCAGGATTCGAACCTGCGACACCCGCTTTAGGAGTTCGATCCGTGCCCGGCGTGGTGGGGAGTCACCTCGCGCACAGGCGCCGAACATGGCCGCCTATTGTCGCCGCCGTCCGTGCTCGTTGATGTCAACGTTGGATGTCAGTGAAACATCCCGTGGCGCGGCAGGGCAGGCAACTTAAACTTACCGTTGCTGTCACCCCCATTGTGCAGCTCGGATCCAGCCAGCCGCTGATGTCCACATGATCGTCGGACTGTCGCTTGCCGTCGTCGATAGCCATACTCCGTCGATGCCCGGCGGCAACGTGGGTGCGACAACTGGGAGCGCTCCTTCTTGGCTCAGCGGGACCGCTTCCATGTACTCCCAGCCGTAGATCAGGAAGGCGTGGCGTTCGTCAGCGTTCGCTGCTGTCAACTGCTTGCGCAATTTGGCCATAGCTGGGCTGCTCATCAGCTCACAGGCGGACGAAACAGCCTGGTCGATCTCCGGTACGCCCCCACCCCACGACGCCGGCATCACGTAGTAGCCCGGTGGATGCTTCTCCGTCGGCGGGACGCAGAACACCGCATCGATGCCGAGTTGCTCAAATTCCAAGAGCAGCTCCAAATCGTGCTGCCAAGAGTGGTGCGCCGTCAGTGGGGTGGCTCCACGTATCTCCAGCTCAACGAGGAGTGACGGAACCCGCGCCAGAGCACGCTGCCACTTCTTCTCTTGGGCTAGGTGAACGGTCCACGAGTATCTGAGGTCCGATCGATGCGTGTACCCCAGTTGGCTCGACTTAGCGTCGGCAGCACGGTGCTTCGGATCCACGACGAGCTTGACCTCGACGGCAATGGTCCGTCCTTCGTAGGTCAGCAACAAGTCGTGCGCTCCCTGGCGGCCGTCGGTGTCATTCATCTCGACCGGCACACCCAAGGTGCGGCTGATGCACCGACTGGCGATCTGCGCGGCGATGTCCGTCTTCTGCCCTGGCATGACAAGACGGTACGAAAGACTCTGCCCCGAGTGCATCAGGTTTGTGGTCAGTCATTGGCTCAGCAGACGACGCATATGAGCTGGTGAGAAACACCCCATCTTGCCTGACGGCCACCCCTCGACGGAAACCAGTCTCATCGGGGAGCTGTGACCTGGCGGTTCACTATTCCTGCTCATAGCTGATCTGCCACCGATTGTCGCCGTTGGTCGCCGCCGAGCAGCCTCGCACGGCCCAGGGACGGCCCAGAGGTGGTCACCCGAGCGACGTCCCCGACTCGTGCAGCCGAACTCTTACCTGGCGGTTGTGCTCAGCGTGCCCGATGACCTCGCCGCGGACGCGGGCTCCGAGAACTGGCAGTCCCGTCCCCTCGGGCATGGCAATGATCTCGGCCAGCGCCACGGCGCCCGGAAGTCCATCGACCCGGATGAAGACGCCGAAGGGCTGGCGTCCGATCACCTCTCCGGTGACGGTGGCTTCCAAGGGGAGGGCTGCAAGCGTTGCAGTCCAGACTTCCTCTGGCGATTGCCCAGGCACGTTGGGGCGGCGCGTTGGCATTGAGTACTCATCCATCGGCAGATCATGACTTGCCAAGAAGCGCGCGACCACTGCGTTGTAAGGGCGGACGTGACCTGTGAGGGAGGTCCGCAGGTCACTCCGGCTGTCGTTGCCGCCCAGGTGAACGGCGCAATCTCGACTGGCTGAGCCGTCGTTGACCGTGGTTGACCGCACGATGTGGCACGACTGTGGCACAGGACCCCTTGACCCGGAGCCACCCAGATTCGAGCTGCGTCTTGGCCATTGTTGAAGTTGATCTCCATCAGGACCAACGCCTCGGTCTCGCACGAGGGCTCAGGGCGCTCGGCCAAGGAGTCGGCGGTTCAACCAAACGACTACCCCAATGGGTACGGGAACCTTACAGTGAGCGAGTGCTGAAGAAACTTCGCCTTTCTCACTTCAAGGGCTTCGCAGAGTTCGAGATCAACTTTGGCCAGCAGGCAGTCCTTGTCGGTCCAAATAATGCCGGCAAGAGCACCATCATTTCTGCGCTACGTCTCGCAGCCGAAGAAGTTTCGTTTGCTCGGCGCAGAAATTGCCAAGACCGGTTCAATCTCGACAGCAACCGATGGGCTTTCGGGCATCACCTCTCTGCCGGAATTGGCAATCCGTCCGGATTTGTAGGTGAAAATATCCGGCACGAGTTCCGAGAGTCGGAAACACGACTCGAATTGACATTTGGCTCTGGCGCTACCCTGAAGTCCGTCTGGCCGGTAGAGGATCCCCCCTTCTTCTGTTTGATGAATGAAGATGGATCAATCGTCAGCACAAGTGCAGCCGCTCGGGCCGTAACGCCATCAATCGGCGTAGTTCCCACTCTGACACCCGTTCAGCATCGAGAACTCATCCTGACAGAAAGATATGTCAAAGAAAGTCAAACGACGCGCCTATCGAGCAGTCATTTCAGGAACCAGCTCTACTATCTCAAAAGGGAAGATGCTGACGCGTACTTCGATCTAGCATCATTCATTCTGGAAAATACGCCCGAAATCCAAGATCTTAGTATTGAGGCCAGTTCGACAGGTGACGCCGCTGAACTCGACCTGTACTTTACCGAGACTGCCACGAGGTCGGTTAAGGAACTCTTCTGGGCTGGTGATGGCCTTCAGATTTGGCTCCAGTTCCTGCTTCACCTGTTCCGCCATAGGGCCTCTAAAACACTCGTCCTAGACGAGCCAGATGTCTTCCTCCATCCAGATCTTCAGCGCAGACTAGTTAATGTGCTAGAGGAAAGAAGTCAGCAGTGGATTCTTGCCACGCATGCTCCCGAGATCCTCGCTGAGGCCAGACGGGACTCAGTCACTCTCGTGGACAGGACCCGCAGGCACGCGAGGCGCCTCCGCGACTCCAAGTCCCTCGATCAAGCTAGCCAGGCGCTGGGAACTGGATTCAACCTGGGCTTGGCTCGAGCACTGCGTTCCAGGGTGGCCCTCTTCGTTGAGGGGCAAGATATGAAGGTACTCAGAAATGTAGCGCGGAAAGTCGGCGCCAAGAGGCTCGCCGGAGAAAAAGGCGTTGCAGTCATCTCGCTAGGCGGATTCGATCAATGGGCCCAGGCCGGTTCCTTTTCGACCCTCAGTGAGAGTTTGCTCGGCGACTCAGTGAAGGTGTACGTCATCTTGGATCGAGACAATCGAACCGAAGGCCAGATGTTCGATGTATCCAATGTCCTCTCGCGCTCCGGGGTGCACTGCCACGTGTGGCGAAAGAAGGAACTTGAGAGCTATTTCCTGATCCCAAGCGCCATTTCCCGCCTGTCGGGTGGCGACGTGCCGGAAATCCAGAAGCTTCTGGACGACGCAATCGCCGAACAAAAGGTCGACGCGCAAGCTCAGTTTCTTTACCGTCGTCAAAGTGACCTCGTGAGCGCAAACTCTCATGCTATGGAAGTGACGCGCGCTGCGCTTCCGGAGTTTGAGACATGGTGGAACGACGGTGAAATGAGGGCAGGAATGGTGCCACCCAAGAAGGTGCTATCGTCACTCAATGGGAAATTGGCCATGAAGGGATACAAGGCCGTATCGGTACGTGCAATCTCAAACAGCATGAGAGCCGAGGAGGTTGTCCCCGAATTGCGAGACCTTCTACTGGAAATCGAATCAACCATTGCCGGATATTGAAAGCCCCAAGGCGCTAATTTCAATCGAAGGTCAGTGGGGACTCAACTGGCGAGGCAAGTCGAACAAAGCCTTGAAAACCGTCGTGGCAGCGATGTCACCGTGGGTTCAAATCCCACACCCACCGCAGGTGAACGGCCCCTGACCAGGCAACTCGGTCAGGGGCCGGTCTTATGTGCGCTGCCCGTCAACCACCGTGGTTCCCTGTCCGACACCGGTTGATCGGGCACGGGCGGGGCACAGAATGCGCCTTCTGATCCATCACTCGCCGGTCGGCACAGCTGGTGCTGCCTGGATGTCTGCCGCCACCGTCATCGTCAGTACGCTGCCGCGCAGCACTATGGCCCGGTAGTACTGACTCGCCTCATCGCCGCCAACATCCGAGGGCTGCCGTCCCATCAGGAATGCGGATGTTCGTCGGCATACCTCTACATATGTCTTATATGCATCGCGCACGTCACGGCTCGCGATAGTCATCACTGGTCCGATCCTTCGGATGATTCGTATTTGAGATGACTGGACGTCCGCCATCGCCTCCAGGAGCTGTGCGTCCGTGCCTCCGTTCTCGGCGTAGCTCACTAGCTGGGCCACCTTCATCTCGTGCTCATCCGCGTCTTTGAGCATCTCTGCGTACGCGGCTCTGCGTTCTTGGCGAAGCCAGTGCTCGTGCTGGTCTCGCGCCTGTCGCGCTGCGTGTTCCAAGGCCGCTCGGGCTGCACGCTCCGCGCCTTCGCGCGCGCCTCGAATGGCGGCGTATCCTCCCGCGAGTGCGCCACCAAGCGCACCGACCAGACCAACCATCGCGGCGATGATCCCGGCCCACCCTTGATCCATGGCTGAATCCTCCCCCTGCGCTCGCATCTGCGGTTCTTCCCCGACCACAGCCCTACCCCAGCTCCCATCCCGTCCGCCGTCGACCCACACACCGTGGAGCGGGCGTGGTTCATGGCGTCCAGGTGGAGCGCGCCACTGTACGAACGACCTGGACGCCATGGGCCGCGTCTGCTCGGCTCTGCCTGGGTCGACGGTGGACGGGATGGGAGCCCACCACGCTCGCCACGATGCGCCCGCGGCCGGGAACGGCGCCCCCTCCATCCCGGTGCCGGCCGATCCCCGCCGGAGGCATCGTCTGTGACCGTGAGCCGAAGCCGTCGGATACTCGACGTATGCCCCGGGCCTATCCACACGTGGGCGGGCGTCGGCGCAGCCGGGGCGGAGCGGGCCGAAGGCAGGAGCGGCGCCCCGAGCGGAGCCGGGAACCCGCCCGGCGGAGCGGAGCGCAGCCGGGTGCTTGAGTCTCTCGGTGTCACCGACATTCGCCGTTTCCTGACGCAGTTGGAGAACAGGACGACAGCTGCCACGGCCAAGGAGTCACACCGGGTGCTGCGGACTGCTCTGGCTGCTGCTTGCAGGGAAGAGCTGATCTCCCGCAATGTGGCGGGCCTCGTCGAGCCGCCCCGTGCCTCCTCGCGTGAGCTGACCCCTTGGACACTCGATGAGACGCTCGACTTCTTGGCCGCCTCACGGAAGGACCCGCTGTACGCGGCCTTCGTCCTTGCCATCGCCATGGGGTTGCGGCGGGGAGAAATCGTGGGTCTGCGCTGGGATGACGTGGACCTAGATCGGCGCGTCCTGTACGTCCGCCAACAGGTGCAGCGGCGGCGTGGGGTTCTGTACGACGACGAGACCAAGAACCGCCGTCGTCGTGCGCTCCCGCTCCCGGCCATGTGTATCGCGCCGCTGCGCTGGCACCGGATGCGGCAGGCAGCCGCCAAGCAGCGCGCGGGGGAGTCGTGGACCGAGGGCGGATACGTCTTCGCCACTCGGAACGGTCGCCCGGTGGAGCCGCGGAACGTGTACCGGTCGTTCACCCGCGTCGCCGAGTCCGCCGGCCTCCGCGTGATCCGGTTGCACGACGCCCGGCACGGGTGCGCCACGCTCCTCACCGCTGCCGGAATTGGCTCCCCGCGTGGTGATGGAGATCCTGGGGCACAGCCAGATCAGCATCACCATGGACGTGTACACACACGTCGTGCAGGACACCCAGCGCGAGGCCATCAGCCACATGGATCGCCTGCTCAAGAGGCGACCCGGTCGTGGGTGATCGCCCTCGGTGATCTCAGAAGTGGATGTCAAAGGCCCACCCTGAACGTTCAGGATGGGCCTTTTCCCTGGTGCCCCCGGCAGGATTCGAACCTGCGACACCCGCTTTAGGAGTTTTCCCTGGGCGGGGCTGTGACCTGCGAAAACTATCGACGAAGAACGGTTGGGCTGCGGAAACACGCTTTGCCGGTTCTCGCGTGTTCGCAGCGCTTCTCGGCCGCATATGTGCTGCATGTGTTCCGGAAGGCATCGGGGATCCGCACCCCGAAACACACCGGCCAGAGCCGCCGTTGTCGGCTTGTGCTTGGCCAACCGATCCGGTCGCTGCCGCGCGTGTGGCGCTTACGCTGTGGCCTCCGGTTCGCCGGCGTGATCCCGGTGATTAGGTGCGCGACCGTCTTGATCTTGTCGCGGATGGGATATGCAGCCTCGACGCCCTGGCCGGCGGAGTCGTCCAGCTTCCAGTCAGGTAGCGCTTGCTGGTGAAGGTGTTGCCGCAACCCATCGTGATGCACACGTCGGATTCCTTCACCGCGTCAACGGTGAGGATCATGATTGGTGGCCTCCGCGTGACCGCCGCTCCATCTAGCGGTGGTCGCCTTCGCCTGACACGTCGCGCGTGGTCCTCAGGGCCGAGGGCGCACACCGTCGTCACACCCCGGACAGTCCTCGGTGTCGAGGGCCTGGGCAGTCCGGCAGTGGTTGCAACTCCAGTGCGTCGGGGCGGGCGTGGCTTGATGCGCGTCCTTCGGACGGACCGACAGGTCGGCGTCCCGGCGCAGCGCCTCCACGATCGAACCGTTGGGGTCGAGGCGCGGTACGGCAGAGATCAGTATTCTCGCCGCCACTCGGTGGTCTGCCGACTCCGAGGAAGCAGCCCGTGCCAGGAGCGAAGGGCGCCGATCGCCTGAGGTCATGATGGCGACGGCGTGGAATAGGGCCGCCCGGTGGCGAGGCCAACGGGTCATGTCCCTGTCGAACAGCTCCTGACCGTCCCACGGAACGCGACCTCCCTCAAGGTTGATCAGCACGTTCGCCGCCGACCACGCCATCCACGAGGAGTCCGCTTCCAGGCACGCCAGCAACGCCGTCTGCTGGGCGTCCGTGAGGACCTGCCCGACGCCGGGGATGGGCGAGGGCTTGACCAGCGGCCGTGTGCCCGCGACGAGCCATTCGTCCAGCAGGGCATCGGGCGCGGTGATCTGCTGGAGGTGACGAGCCTGGGTGGCCACGGCCGCCTTGTCGATGCCGTACGCGTCGGCCATCGCGTCGAGCCACGCCCGGCGTTCCGCCGCGCTGTCGTGGGCGAGGGCGCGGTCGATCTCGTTCGCTGGGGAATCGGAGTATCCGGTCACCGCGAGAAGGTCGCCGAGGGCGGTGAGCGACCAGAAGTCCCCGCCTGTGGACTCCGAGCACGGGCCGTGGAGTGACACGAGGTCCGAGAGGAGAGCCGCTCTGTCGTCCCGGGCGCCGGATGCCCAGTCTCGCAGCTGGGCGGCGATGTTCCCCCAACGCCGACTCGTGTCGAATCCCGCGCGTGCGAGTACGGCGTAGATCCTCTCGGCGACGTACCCAGGCGTGTGCATCGCGAGGGCGAACACGTGCTCGCCCGCGTCGTCGGCAAGCTCTCCCAGGTGCTCGCCCGCGCCTAGGGCGACCTGCTCAAGCCCTGGTGTGAGGCGGCTGCCACCGACCATCTCCCAACTGCGCCGCCCTTTCTGCACCATCTCGGAGTCCTGCGGCAGGGGAAGCGCCAGCACCGCGCGGAGCGCGTCGATCTCAGCTTCGCCCAAGGGGGCTGCGTCCGTGCGGGCGTCCGTCAGCGCACAGAGGGCCCGGGCGATCGACTCGGCGGTGTCATCGAGCTCGGACAGTTCCACAAGGTCCGCCCGCCGACGCCGCGATGTCGAGGGCAGGGCCAGCAGACACGCGGCCTCCACGAAGGGCCAGGGCCCCGCATCACGCGTCTTGTCCCACAGCGCCGGGAAGAACTCCGGGGGTCTGCCAGGGCCACGCGGGAGTACCGGCTCGCCCGCAAGCGCGCCGAGAGCACCGTCCGTGAGCTGGCCCAGGGCCCGTTCCAGTTCGCCGTCGGAAAGAGTCACGACACCGCGCGCCGCGAGGTCAGCCACCATGAGAGTGGCCTCCCGCTGTGTCTCGCCGACGTCGAGCAGAGCCTCAGCCGTACGGGAATCGAGTCCGGCGGCGAGTGCGATAGCTCCGTCGGAGTCCGTGTGGACGAGGGCGTGGCGCAGCCAGTCCCTCAGTTCCTCGGCCCCGCACGACCGTGCCCACATGGCCGTTGCGATCTCAGCGAAGACCTTGCTGCGGGCGGTGAGTTCGCCCGCGCCGTTCACCACGAACACGGCGACGTGCTCGTCCCAGAACCGGAGCACGTGGTCCGCCACCTCGCCGGCTGCGGCGGGCGGCATGGCCCATCCCAGCGGGTCCCGTAGCATGCCGGTCAGTGACTCGAGGGCGCGTCCCGCTGGAGGGGTCGCCTCGCCGTCGAGGAGTCGTCCGAGCGTGACGAACCCGTCGAGGAGCATGCCCGTCGTCAGGGCGGGTGCCCAGGGCCGGGCCGGGTCGAGTGTCCCCCGTAGCCGCTCCCACCGGTGCACGGACTGTTCCACCGCACGGTGCAACAACGCCGCACGCCCTTTGGGGAGGTCAGCATCCGGTGCGTTCGCGCAGACGAGGGCGAGCAGAGCGGCGAGCAGCGGCACCGCGAGCAGATCCGCGTGCTCCTTCTTCGCATCCTTGATCCATGCGCGTCGCGTTGCCAGGAAAACCGCTCGGTCCGGCCTGGGAATCCGTGCTTCGGCACAGGCGACGAGGATGCTGTCCACCGTTGCGTCGAGATCCTGTGGAGGCGCGAGCTCGACCCGGGGCAGGCCGAGCCGGGCCGCGGCCCCTTGCGCGTTCGTCCGTGTTGTGACCACGAACCCGCAGGCGGGGGGCAGAGACGCTCGAATCTCTTCGAGTTGTTGCGCGACCCACGGCGCGCGCGCCCCGCATTCGTCTAGCCCGTCGCAGAGGAGGAGCCCGCGCCCTTGGCCGATTTCCTCATGGAGGTACGCGGCGAGCGGTCCCCGGTCCGCGTCCGGCACGGTGTCCGCCACAGCATCATCGACCAGGCCGTCGAGGGTTAGGCGTCCCGGCTGTCCCTTCAGCAGACGCGGCAGCGACACGGGGATCGGCGCGGGGGCGTCGGCGTGGCTGGCACAGTGGGCTGCGATCTCGCGTACCGCCACCGACTTGCCTGAGCCCGGTTGCCCCACGATGAGCATGCGGCGCCAGCGCCTCAGGTATTGGAGGAGGAAGGAGGAGGTGCGCTCGCCCTCCACGTCGATCCGGAGGCCGCCGATGAGGTCGTCGACGACGAGGGGCGGGAGGTCATCGGCGAGCAGGCTGAGGTCGATCCGTCCGGCCTCCGCTGTAAGCCGGGTGCGATACGAGTCGACGGCGTTCCGACGGGAGGCCAGACGCATCGCCACCGGACCCCCCTGGTCCGGGAGCACGGTCACCCCCGAGGCGGTCAGGGCGGCGACCCAGTCCTCGACGGAACTCCCGAGCGCTGCGCCCGCTTGCCGGTGGAAGAGGTCGGTCAGGGTACTCACGGCACGGTGTCCCTGTGTGTCCGCGACGACGAAGTCCATCAGGGCCGCTAGGAGGTCCCGGTGCGGTGCCGGTCCGGTCGAGCCGGGCAGATGGAGGACACGCGCCCGGTCAAGGACAAGCCTGCGGACCTGCGACGGAAGCCGGTCGATGAGGAGGGCGAGGGCCCTGGACTCGTCGCCAGTCTCCATGGGCAGGCCCGCACGGTGGCGTCGCAGAGCCCGGTCGAGGTGCTTTACCGGCCCGATGAGTTCCTCGCCGGCGATAACCAGAAGATCGTCGGGACCGAGCGTCGGAACTTGTTCCACCCACCCTGTCAGCGTCTCTTCTATCGGACGGCCTCGGTCGATCTTCCGCTTCGCGGATACGTAGGCGTGGCGTCCGTCGGAGAAGGTGACACGGATGTCGTCGGTTGGGTCGCTGGTTTCGAAATCCAGCCGGACGGGCCACACTCCTGCGGGCACGTCCAGCCCCGACACCGTGCGGCCACGGAGCCCGTGCACTGCCAAGTGCGCGGCCAGCTCGCACCGAAAGACACTGCCGACTTCCCCAGCCTGCCCCGCCCTGCTCACACCGACCGCACTCCGCCCGACCGACCCACACCGCTTGCTCCTGACCTCTGGCGGAGCACCGCCCCATGGTAAGACGTCACACCGAGAGGCGGGGCAAGACAAGGGCGGTTCGGGTTCGGGCGCTTGAACCCTCGTGGTCTCCGTCCTGGAAAAGTCCGGGCGCGAGCAGCGTCCGTCCGGACCGGCACCGTGACGCACGAGCCATGGCCAGCGTTCCGCAGCCTGGGCTCCTGCCCGCCGTCTACCGTGCCTGGCCGGGCATCAGCACGAAACACATCGGAGCTTCCATCAGAACCGGGGCGGTTCACCCTGCTGGTGGCGGAGAGCTGTCTTGCCACTTGTGCAGCGAATGGGAGTGGGAGGGGGCTGACCTGTGGTTTCGCAGGGAAATGTGCGTTGACCTGGGGAAACTGCTCTCCGTAGTTCTCACGGGTCAACACCGTTTCCCAGGCTCATGTGCCCTGGATGTGCCCTCGTGGATCGGCTGGGATCAGGGCCACATGCCCCGAGCGGTGATGGCGGCAACCGCAAGGAGCGCGATCGAGATCGTCCATACGACCGCTGCTCGCGGAAAGGGCTGCTCCGGGCCGCTAGCAATCTCTGCTCGTGCTGATCCGCGTTGGTGCGCGACGGCGACGGGTGCAGTGACAGTCACCGAGGAGTTGTCGCCTGTCACGATGTTGATGTTCTGGAGGGCCTGTGCAACCTGGGTAGGAGTCGGGTCCTGCTGACCATGCGACATTGAGGCCCGCAGTTCCCCGACCAGTTGGACGAGCCGGGTGCGAACCTGATCGAGAACGCCTTCCAATGCCGACGGATGTACAGCCCAATACAACCTGAACACCTGCCTGGGGGAGTTCTCGTTCATGAACACGGCCAGATCGGCAGCCATTGCCGGACTGAGCCGTACGATCTCCCCTGGATTTCTGGCAAGGAGCGACTCGATCTGTCCGACGCCCTGTCCGAACCGGATTTCGTCGCCCAGGCTGTCACGGGCGAAGTCCGGGAGGTCGAACATGCTGACCGGCTGCTCCCGGAACTTGTACATCCCGGCAAGGCCGTCCATGACCAGAGGCGCTGTGATGCGCCGATACTCGGGAATCGGAACGTCGGTGCCCTCGTAGCCTTGGAGTTCACGTAGCGCCCAGGCCCTCAGTGGCTCGGAGTGGGCGTGCCCGCCCAGGGCGATCACCTGGCGCAGGGTCGGGGCGAGTGGACGTCTCTCGTCGAGGACGTCGTCCTCCAGCCGGTCGAGGCGGCTCCGGCGGAGTCTCACTTCACGACCACGGTGGCGATGACGCCGGCGACCGTACCTACTGCCGCGATGGCGCCCCAGATGACCGAGGTGCGGTGCCACCAGGGCTGGGGAGTCGTGGGCGCGGGCTCATTGACGTTGGCGCTCGCGGTGCCGCCGCGGTCCGCCTTCGCGTTCGGCGCGACGATGTTGAAGGTTGATCCGTCGCCTCCCGTGACGTTGAGGGCCTGCTGCGCGGCCGAGTCGATCTGGTCGGGGTTGGGGTTCTGCTGCCCGGGAGGCATGGCTGCCCTCACTTCCGCGACGAACTGGGTAAGACGGGTTCTGACGTGATCGAGGGTGCCCGCGATGCTGGCGAGGGAGATGTTCCAGTGCAAGGACGTGATGTGGGAGCCCTCGTTTCCCTGCTGGTGTTGCTCCCGTGTCATCAGCAGGACGTAGTCGGCCGAGCCGGGCGGGCTCAGGTGCAATGCTCTCTCACCGTGGGCGACGAGTGCTTCAAGTTCCCGGACTCCTTGCCGGATCGGTGCGCTCTCTCCGATGCCGCGATCACGAGCGTGCTCGGGAAGCTGGTTCGGGCTGATCCGTTGGGTGTTGCCTCGAATGATCTGACCCGGGAGGTAGAGATCGACCATGACTTCCAGCGCGGCCGGCACTTTCCGGTACGAGGGCAGCTCATCGGTCGGTGCGTACCCCTCCAGCTCTTTGAGCGCCCATGCGCGTAGATCCTCGTGGCGGGCGTAACCAGCGAGCATCAGGCAGCGCCGGAGGGCGGACGCGAGGGAGGCGGTCTCGTCCAGGACAGTGCGCTCAAGCTGTTCCAGCCCGCGGACGTCGGGT
The DNA here is from genome assembly GCF_055571235.1 of Streptomyces sp. NPDC030991. Taxonomy (NCBI): domain Bacteria; kingdom Bacillati; phylum Actinomycetota; class Actinomycetes; order Kitasatosporales; family Streptomycetaceae; genus Streptomyces; species Streptomyces sp. NPDC030991. Next base: position 275,798 of record NZ_JBVIFR010000009.1, on the reverse strand, counting down.
GTCGTCACGGCGTCCAGTCTGCACTGCCCCACTGACAACACCTGTCGACTGCACTGCGTTGGGCTGGCTACCTGAGGCTTGCTCGCATGGGTCCGTCGCCGCGATGGCAGCGGCCCGCCCGTGTGGCGCCGGCAAAGCACTTGGACGTGCTGGTGTCGCGCCTGCACGATGCTGTGGTGAACCAGAAGAGCGATCCCTTCGTCGTGATGATGACCATCGACCGCGAGACGTCCTCGGTGGTTCTGACGCGTTCAGACAACAAGGAAGCCAGGGAACCCCTGAATCACCCGATGTTTGCTGATACAAGCCTTTTGGCCCGGATACACTATTCGCCGCCCATGCGTGGCTTGCTTGCTGTCACACGCAACGGTGACGACATCGCCTTCGAACTGCCTGTTCGGGGTTCAACTGACCAGCTGGACCACCGACTTGTCGTGTATCTAGACCAGAACATGTGGCGTCCCGTCAGCGAGGCTCTGCAAGGTGGAGACGCGGTGAGCGGAGAAGACCTCGCAGCTGCTGAGCAGTTGGCGGAGTGGGTTCGGAACAGGCGGATCGTCATGCCGGCCTCGGCGGGCCACTACTACGAGACGACCAAGTGGTCGGTGTCGGACAAGCGGTACAGCCTTGGCCTGACCATTCTGCAGCTGAGTAGAGGCTGGCAGATGCGAGATCCCTTGCAGGTGCGTGAAGACGAGATCCTTGAGATGTTCCGTTGTTGGAAGGGCGAGGCCGACAGCGCCCGAGCGTCTTCCGTGTTCACACTGGCCCCGAACGCGCTCCACGCGCCGTCGCGCGGTGTGACGCCGTACACGCCGCCGTCGGATTTCTCGGCCGACGACGCCTTCCGGTTGGTGTCCCTGACGTCTGCAAGCAACTACATCGACGTCATGCTCGACGCTGAACATCTCGAGCCCGGTCCTGATACCGGGTGGGCAGAGGCGAATCAGCGGTTCAGTGACTGGCTCGACGTTCAGGATCGGGACGCGCAGCAGAAGCGTCGATCGATTGACGTCCTCCTCCTCGATGACTTCAAGCGCGAACTGGCAGAGGGAGCACGCGCGGCGGGAGTGTCCCCGCAAGCACTCCAGCAGTGGGCTGAGAAGCAGCCCATGAAGGGCTTCGGTGCCTTGCCTGCATCGGGGCTCTACCGCGAGATGCTTCACAACCGGCACCTCAACAAGGGCACGCACTGGAGGAGGAACGACCTTACGGACATGATCTATTTGTCCTGTGCGGCCGGGTACGCGGATTTCGTCGTCTGCGAGCGCCATATGCGCGAGCCGCTTGAGCGAGGTATCAGACGGCTCGCTCTCCCCACCAAGGTGTTCCGTCGACTGAGCGAGGCCGTTTCGGCTGTAGGCGATGCTTTGCAACAAAGGATGCCCCATGCCGATTGACCTGCTGGCCAACAAGCGGTAACCCTTCCTGGCAGTTGACGGTCCATGGGGAGCCAGACTGCAATGCGGCACCTTCGGTGAGAGGTCCTCACCGTTGTCGACGAACTCGCCTTTCATCACCTGGAGGCGAACCGCATCGACGTCACGGTCCTCAACGAACTGGCCGTCTCTGCCCACACCGGACCACGCGTCGTTACTCAGCTCCTGACCGGCTGGCCCTCCGTTGCATCTCGCTGGAGGCGGTCGGACAACTGGGTCTCCCGGTAACTGCGGTTCTTCTCCAGTGCCTGCGTGCGACGCAGCGGCGACGGCGACCCTGGTCCTCCGACACTCCGTGAACGAAAGAAGCCGTGAGTCAGAACGTTTGCCTGCGGTTCCGTCCGGTAAACCTGTGGGAATCGAACGGACACCCAATGGATTAAAAGTCCTGGCCAAGGCTTGCCGGGTGGTTCCGGATGGTACTTCCGGCTCCGAAACCACCCGGTCATGGCACATTCACGGAGACGGGCGATCTGCCTCGTGACGGCTCGTGCTACGCCGTCCGCTCACGCATCGCTCACGCAAAAGAGGCTGCTAACCAGTGCGTTCGCTACCTCTGGCGTAGCTCCGCTTTCCGACTAGCTTCAAGGCCGTATCAAGCGTGCCGCCAACGGAGGCCGGACCTACCGATGACCTCCGCGAGTGCGGAGCAGACCGCAGGATCGGCATCGACTGCAACAGCATTTCCGGGTCGCCTCCGGGCACGGAGCAGACACCACCCGTCACCGCGTCCGGTAACCACCACGGCGGATGGCCCCCGAAGGCGCGGAACAGACGGAGTGGTCACGTTGCAGTAGGCCAAGCCGGATGACCTGCACGGGCGCAGAGCGAACAGAGCCACGATGAGTGTGTTGCCGAAGGCATCGGAGTTACCTCTGCGGGTGCGGAGCGATGCTCCACGTGAGCCCCGTGAAGAATCGCGAAGGTGGGTTACCTCCGCAAGTGCGGAGCGAACTGCTCGTAGGCAGCCTGCTGCATGATCTGAAGCGGGTGACCTCCGCGCGTGCGGAGAAGTCCTGATCCTTGAGCTATGCGCCGGTTACGGCGGCGGTTGACCTCCGCGGGCACGGAGCACACGGTCCAGTCATCAAGGGGTTACCAAACGCGCCTCCGCGAGTGCACAGCAAAGTCTGTCGGGGTGGCCGCGATGATCCCGGGGATCTGGGTACCTCAGCTCGTGCAGAGCACGATGCCGCAACTCCTCGCCTCCACCCTCTGCGTGTAACCTCCGCGGGCGCGGAGCGAACGACGAGCAGCGGAGTCCAGTTCGAGGTGGCCCGCGCGTGACTTCCGCGGGCACGGAGCAGACGTACCGGAGCGCGTCTACGGAGTGGTCGTCCTCCGAGTGACCTCTGCGGGACGCAGAGCGGACGCACCGTTCCCCGCTAGGTTGGCGGTGGGCGTCTGGCTACCTCCGCATGTGCGGAGCAGACCCGTTGGGGACCTCGCGTACGCGGTGAGTTTCGGGGGACCTCCGCGGGCGCTAGCAGACCCGACGATGTATTTCTGACCCCGCGGCAGGAGCGGGTGACCTCCGCAAGTGCGGAGCAGCCTGTGGCGTCGACAACGGATTCGTGTTCGACTGCGGGTGACCTCCGCGGGCGTGGAGCAGACGTCGCCATTCCAACCGACGCGCAGAAGATCCCCGGGCTGCCTCCGCAGATTCGGAGCGGCCGTTTACACAGAGACGCCCGGCGGAGATCTGTTCGGGTGACCTCCGCACCGTCCGGAGCAGACCACGGAGCGCCCCGGGTGAGTTCCACTTCGGCGGGTGACCTCCGCGGGTGCGGAGCGGACTCCAGCCAGTGCAGGACGTAGACCCCGTCCGGCGGACGACCTCCGCAGATGCGGAGCGGACGTGGTCTTCGGTCGGGGGTCGCCGGCCGCCGTCGAGTGACCTATGCGGTTGCGGAGTAGACGCGCCCTGGTCACAGCGCTGCTTGATTTCAGGGCGGGTAATCTCCGTAGATGCGGAGGGGGCTCGTGCCGCAGGTCATAGATCCTTTGGTCCACCGGGTGACCTCTGCAGGTGCGGAGTGGTCGCGGCTTTCGGCGCGCAGGCATACCTCCAGGTCGGGTGACCTCCGCAGGCACGGAGTGGCCGTCACGCAGATCACCAGCGAACAGGCGGACCCAGGGTGACCCCCGCGGGTGCGGAGCAGACCCATCCCTCCTCATCGATGAGCAGATGCGGGACGGGTGACCTCCGCAGCTGCGGAGCAGTCGCGATCGATGTGCCGAGGGGCGGCGGCCCGGCCGGGTGACCTCCACAGCTACGGAGCAGACTCTCATTGACCTGCATAGACAGGTCGACCTTGCCGTTCTGTTATCAAGGTGCGCGGCTCACGGCCGGAGGAGCTAACCAGGGTCAGTGGCGTACGAGGCCGTTCTGTGGGTCGAGGCTGATGGCTCTTCCTGCTGCCCGGTAGGGGTTGATGGCGGTGCGTGTGACCGGGTGGGGGAGCAGGATGAGGTCGCGTAGGCCGGGGATGTGGGACCAGTTGTCGGGGGTGTGGGTGGTGGGGTCGCGGCTAGTGAGCCATTGGCTGTTGATGGGGATGGTGGCCTGCATGAGTTGGCGGATGGTGTGGCGGTCGTTGGGGTCGATGTGCTGGGGCAGGGCGGTTCGCGGGGTGTAGTGGGTGGGGTGGAGCCAGTGGTTGCCGTCGGGGGTGAGGTAGGTGGGCAGGATGCGGACGCTCTCGGCGCCGAGTCGGGTGGCGATCTGGTCGGGGTGTTCGTCGGTGTTGGTGAGGGGGTGCAGGTCGCGGACGGCTGCCGGGGCGGGGATGGCGGTGAGGTGGGCTGTGGCGGCGCGTTGGGTGTCGTCGGCGAGGCGGGCCGTGTCGTCGGCGCCCGCGAACTCGGGTCCGTAGACCTGGTCGACGAGGCGTTGGACGTCTTGCGGAACGTTGACCGGTTCGCCGTCGAGGGTGGTGAGGAGGTCGCGGGTGCGGCGCAGGAGGGAGGCCGGGTAGACGTCTCCCCAGGCAGGAGGAGGGAGTTGGCCAGCGGGGATGAGGACAGCCAGGCGTGGGGTGTTCGCCCAGGTGGGGCGGTCGGTGCGGGGGTGGCGGTGGCCGCGGCCGGCTCGCTGGAGGAGGAGGGCGAGGGGGGCGAGGTCGCTGACGACGAGGTCGAAGTCGACGTCGAGGGACTGTTCGGCGACCTGAGTGGTGATCACGACGAATGGCCGGTTGGGGCGTTTGCCGTTGGGGCCGGTCCACCGTTGGAGGCGGCGGGTGATTGCGGCGCGCTGCCGGGCGGGCATCCGGGCGTGCAGGATCCGTACGAGGGGCCGGTCGGTGCTGGTCGCCCAGGTGGTGTCGAGAAGGTCGCGGGTGGCCTGGGCGTCGGCGACGGTGTTGCAGATGATCAACGCGCAGCCCTTGTGGGCCTGTTCGAGGGGGGCGAGGAGGTTGAGGACGGCGCGGGCGCGACCTCGTGCGCGGTCCGGGTTGTGGGTGTGGGTGCAGGTGATGGTGTCGATGTTGAGCGGGTGGGCTCGGTTGGAGCCGAGGGTGGGTGAGGTGGTGATGGTTCCGGTGGTGTGGTCGGTGTAGGTCCAGCCGGGGTAGCTGGGGGTGATCGGTGGGGTGTCGTGGTGTCCGGCGCCGCGGCGGTAGGCGTGGATGAGGGCGGCGGCGGTGTCGCCGGTGACGGTGGCGGACAGCAGAACGACGGGGACGCCGAGTGCGCCGAGCCATTCGAGCAGGCGCAGGGTCAGCGCGTGGCCGTGGGCGTCGTAGGCGTGAACCTCGTCGATGATGACGGTCTTGCCGGACAGGCCGAGCCAGCGCAGGGCCATGAAGCGGTGCGGGAGGACGGCGAGGGCGGCCTGGTCCCAGGTGCCGACGGCGATGCTGGCGAGGAAGCCGCGGTGGCGGCCGCGCAGCCATTCGGCCACGATGTCCGGGCTGCTGGTGGCGGTGGCGAGCTGGTCAGGGGTGTAGTCGGCGTCCAGCCAGGCCATCGCGTGCAGCAGCGTGATGGGGGGCGGAGTACGGCAGTTGGCGCGGGCGTGTGCGCGGACCCGGGCCCACATGGCGTCGGTGGTGGCCATGGTCGGCAGCAGGAAGGCCAGGCCCTTGGTGCCGGCAGACGGCCCCATGATGCGTTCGGCGAACAGGGCACATTCGGTTTTGCCCTCGCCGGGCGGAGCGGTGATCAGCAGTAGTCCGGGGCCGTTCTTCGCCAGGGCTGGGAGGGACTGGGCGAGGCTGGTCTGAAGGGGGTGCGGGGTCTTGCCGCGCAGGTGGGGGAAGAGGTTGCGGAAGCTGCGGGTGCGTTGCCAGGTGGGTGGGACGAGTTGGGCTTCGCGCAGTGTCTTGGGAGCGGCGCGGCGGGCACGGCGTGCGTGGGCGTGCCAGTCGTGGGTACGGTCGCGGTCCCAGCGGCGCTGGCGGGCGCGGATCCAGGACAGTTGGGAGACGAGCCAGTCGGCCAGGATCACCAGGCCGGTGGTGACCGCTGCGGCGGGGCCGGTGGCCGGGGGGGTGGGCCAGGTGGGGGTGCCGAAGAGGTCGTAAATGAGGTGCATGAGGTGTTCGCGCTGCTCGTCCCACGCCTTCTCCCCCAAGCCGGGTGCGGAGGCGAGCGGGCAGGTGAGTTCGCTGCCCTGATGGGAGAGGGCGATCGGGTAGGTGCCGTGGTGGCCGCCGAGGAGCTGGCCGATCTGGTGGGCCGCACCGCGGGTGGGACGGCCGTTGAGCGGCAGACGGTGCAGGCGGTGCAGGAGTTCCGGCAGGACAAGGTGGGTAGCCCGCTGGTGGCTCGGACTGCTGACGTTGGCGGGTGTGGGTTCGTATCCGGGTTCTCCGGTGAGCGGACCGGCGCCCGGCGCGCAGCCCTGGAAGCCGGGAGTGATCTTGCCGAGGTCGTGGAGGCCGGCGAGGCAGATGACGAAGGAGCGGGCCTCGGGCTCGGTCAGTCCCCAGCCGTCGGCGATGACCGTGCGCTGGCGGGGGGTGAGGTAGCGGTCCCACAGGGCTGCCGCCATCACGGCGGCGTCGATGGCGTGGCAGCCCAGCGGATACGGGTGGGTAAGACCGCGTTCCTTGCCCCACAGCCGGGGCTCGAACAGAGCGGACACGCACCCTGATTCCTTTCGTGCGGACGGGCTACCCGGCCCCGGCGTCGGCCGGGGCCGGGTAGCAAGGACGGTGGGGGTCAGGGGCGGTAGGGGGCGATGGACAGCAGGCCCAGGCCGTAGGCGCGGCCCTGGCCGATGCCGGTGGTGATCGCGGTACGCAGGGCCTCGGGGTCGGTGACGGTAGCGACGCCCTCGAAGCGCATCGCACGCAACCGGATCCCCTTGGCATCGATGCGAGAGCCGAGCACGTCGGGCTGCGGGAGGTCGAGGACGAGTTGGTTGGCCAGTCCCGCCCGGCCGGCTTGGCGCTCCCACCAGGCCAGGGCATCCTCGCCCGAGACGGGCACGCGCCTGCCGCGCCGGGCACCGGGCACCGGCACGCTCTTGATCGGGTTGGCGTCGATCCGGAACCGCACGACGCGGCCTTCGCCAACCCAGTTGAGCAGCGGGCCCAGGTCGCGGTATTCGACCTGGCTGGCGTAGCCGGAGGGCAGGGCGTTGCGGTTGATGGGCAGCGTGGACTGGATCAGCAGCAGCGCACCGGCCTGCTCGCGCTCGATGCGGTAAAGGGTGTTCGTGGCCGTCCTGGGGGCGGGTCCGAGGGCGTCGGGGAACAGGGCCTGGACGGTGGCGTGCAGGCGGGTGGCGTCCTTGAGGTCACGGTGGACGACACGACTGCGGGCTTCAAGGTGGAGCCGGGCCAGGTGCACCGTCTGGGTGACGGCCGTGGGGGCGGTGGTCATGCGGCGGCTGCCTCTCGATAGACGGTCAGTGCGGTGAGCCAGTCCGTGCCCCGGCCCGCATCGTCGGCATCGGGCAGCGGGCGTTGCCGCTCCCACACGGGGCGGCCCGCGAAGTGGCGGTGCGGGCCGGGCTGGTCGCGGACCTCCGTGTCCGGCAGGGCTCCGGGCTCGGGGGCGGCGTCGTAGAGGAACGTCACCGGCTCTCGGGCGCCGTACCGCGCTGGGGTGCGGTGCAGTGGCAGGCGGTCGAGTTCGGCCACCGGGTCGCTCACGTCGGACCGGATGAGGATCGGGGTGTCCGGGACGCAGGAACGGCGCCCCAGGTAGGGGGCGAACCGGGGACGTTGGAGGGCCTGGGTGCACCCGAGGAGGGTGGGCGCGGGCCCGGTGACGGCGACGGTGAAGGCGGCGTCCGTCAGGTACCAGCGCTGGGTGAGGATGGTGCCCTCCCCCAGCTTGCGGAACTTGCCGTCGGCGGTGGGCGGGGTGAGATGGCGGGGGTAGCCGCCGCCGATGGTGTGGAAGTCCATCTCCCGCTGACCCGGCCGGTCCACCCGGATGGTGTAGGACAGCTCGGTGAGGTCGGTGTTGTCGCTATCGCGGGGTCGGCCCAGGCAGCAGGCAAGCAGTCCAGTGAGGCCGGAGCGGGTGGGCCAGCGGTAAGTGCTGCGCACTTCGAAGTCCGCGTCCGAGCCCCAGGACTGCAAGGGCCCGGACAGGTGGAGCAGGAGCCCGCCGCTCACGCCAGCTCCTTGGTGACGGTGTCGCTCACGCGGGTGATCAGCTCGTCCAGGCCGTCGAGGCGGTCGCCCAGCGCGTCGAAGGCATCGTCAGTCAGGCCGCTGTGGGCGTGGGTGATCAGTCCCCCAGTGCCCAGGAAGCGGTGGTGTGCCCTGGCGTGGTCGTTCAGCCGCTGCATGGAGCGGGGCAGGTAGCCCTCGGCGCTGTCGGGCACCGGGGTCTCGTACGCGCCGACCAGGCTGACCGGGCGGTCCGACCGCAGTGCGGCGTAGGTCAGGTGCGGCACGGTGAACGGGGCGGTGCCGGAGGCTTTGGCCGGCAGGACCGTGGTGATGAAGGCGCGCATGAACTCCGCGAGTACGGCCTGGGCGGTCTGGGTGTCGCCGTCGAGGTTGCGAACGAGTTCGGTGAGGTTCAAGGAGGTGTAGCGGTAGAAGGTGGCCGAGGTGTAGCGCTGGTCCCCCATGTGCCCGGCGCCGCGCTCGGTGCCCTCCTCATCGAGGATGTCGTCGACCGCCGTGAAGTAGTCCAGCTGGGTGCTGGCCGCGTGGGTGCTCAGTCCGTGCGCCATCTGCACCGCGCCGTCCACGATGGAGCCCGCCTCGTTGGCGAGCATGCGGCCGAAGGCGGCGACCGAGGCGTTCCTCGACTGAAGGATCGTGAGCACCGCCGCCTTCGGCAGGATCTTGGCCGCGTACCTGGCCAGTGGGCTGCCCTCACCGACGGCGGGCTCTTCCTCGTCGTCCGCTGCCGGTTCCAGGTCGGCGTCCGCCTTCCTGCGGGTGGTCCTCTTCGCCGCCTTCACCGCCTCGGCCTCAATGTCGTAGACCGCCTGGGTGATGTCGCCGCGATGGCCGTCGGCGAGGTCTGCCAGTTCGTCCAGTGCGCTCTCCGGCAAGAACAGCAGGGCGTTGGTGCCACCGGAGTCAGCGATGCCCAGCCCCTTCACCCCGGCCGCCAGAATCAACATCTGCCCCGCAGCCAGGGCCAGTTCCGGCTGCCAGCCGCGGGCTCCCAGCCGCTTAGCGACGGCCTGTGGCACGCCGCGGGTTCGCAACGCCCGGATACCGACCGCCTTCTCCACAGCCGTACGGGTGTGCCGCTTGCCGTTCTGCGATGAATTGCGGGCGCGCATCACGCCGCCGTAGCGCGCGGACTTCGGGGCACCCTGCCGGTCGCGGTTCAGATTGGAGTACGGGTACGACTGAATCAGGTGGAGGTCGACGTGCAGGCTTCCGGGGCCGAAGTTGATCACTTGGTCTTCTCCTCAGCGGTGCGAACGGTGGGGATGTGGTAGGCGCGGGCCCATTCGACGCGGACGTCGTCCGCCCACTTCGGCCAGCGGGTCAGATCTCGCAGCAGCACCGGCCACTTGACGGGGATCTGCTGCGAGCGCAGCAGCGAGATCGCGCCGGGAAGCTCTCGGTACAGGTCCTCGCTGCCGAGTTCGGCCAGGTGCGACAGTGCATCGGCGGCGTTCTCCCGGCGCATCGAACCCGTGCGTGCGGCGCGGCCGTAGGACCAGCCCAGGTTCTGCCACACCTCCGCCGGTTTCGCCACAGGCGGCGGGTTCGACTTCGCCGTACGGGGGTTGGGGGCGTCGTGGACCGCGTACAGGCAGGCCACGAGCAAATACGGGAGTTCGGCCCCGCGGGTGGGCGCGTAGGCCGGGATCCCTCCGGCGGGCAGCAGATGCATGTACAGCCGCCATGGGGAGGTCAGTTCCTCGGCCAGGCCGTCACGCAAGGCGGCCCGGCCGCCCGGGGTGGCGCACGCGTTACGGACGGTGCGCATGAACCGCTCGAACGACTCCAGCGGGTTCTTCTTGGCCGACGGGGCGGGCGGGGACTCGGTGGTCACGCGGCCTTCGCCCTCCTTCCAGGAGTGCGGGGATGGGTGAGCTGGGTGCGGGCCTGGGCCACCGGGTGCAATCCCTGCGGGGTGGTCGCAGCCGACCGGGTGATGGCGTCGTAGATCTCCAGGGCCAGGCCGCGAAACCGGGGCACCTCGGCGCTGTCGTGGCTGATCGCCGGCCAGAACAGCACCTCGGCGCGGTCCCAGTACGCCCCAGTCGCCTCATCCGCCCACGGGCAGGACTTCTCACCGGGCGCCAATTGCTTCCACGCCGTACGCAGCGCCCTGGCCAGATCGGCCGCCGCGCCCTCCGCCGCTCTGCGGGTGTCGGCCACGCGGGCGGCGCGTTGCGGATGCCGGGAAGGAAGAAACGCGGCGATGCTCGCCGGGGTCGTCACGGCGTACCAGTGTTCGTCCTTCTCCTGTTTCTCCTGGTGGCAGCCCAGCGCTCGCACGCGCACCGGCCCCAGCCCGTCAAGGACTTCCTCAGGAAGGTCGGCGAACGCGGACAGCCATGCCGGAAGAATCTGCCCCTTGACGCCCGCCGCGGCGGGGTTCTTCGCGTGGATGAAGGCGTCGAAATCCCTCAGTAGGGCACGGCGCCAACTCGCCCGCACCGGACCGCCCTTGGCGCGGTCGATGACGAACGGATCCCGGGCCGCGGGCAGATCCGTCCGCGTGGCCCAGGCCACCCAGCAGCCTGTCGTCTCTGCTCCCGTCTCGTCCGCAGACAGCAGGACATGGTGGGCACTCCGGCCGGTCAGCAGCGAGACGGGTCCGCACACGGGGGATGGCAGCAGGGGGTCTTCGAGTTCCTCACGCTCCCACGGCGCGAGATCCTGTGCCGGATCTTCTCCTCCAGTCGGCGGGGGGCACGACAGGACGAGTGAGGTGAACAGACTCCCGCCCAGCGGGTGGAAGGACACCAGCGCCCGCAATGGCGCGGCCTTCATGTTCTTGGAGTTCACGCCGCCGTGCCGGCGCTGGGCCCCCGTGCCCGACGGGCCGTAGCCGCGCCAGGCGAGCAGCCAGCCCAGTGCCTCGCCCGACGGTACGGGCACCTCCTGCGGCGTCCGGTCCAGCCACGGCTGGTTCGATCCCGACGGCCTCGGCATCACCAGTTTCCCGGGCGGCGCCTGGCGCGAACACTCCGCCGCAAGACGCGGATCCTGGAGGAACGGCCGGTGCGGATCATAGAGATCGAACCGGTGCCGCCACCGGTCGAAGTACGTGTTCACGGCCCCCGCATCGAACCGGCCCGCCGACAGCAGCCCGTCGAAGCGCTCCTCCCACACATCCCGGTCGGACACATCAAGGCCGCCGGCGCGGACCGCGAGCGCGGTCAGAAGGCGCCGCAGCATCGACTCCACCGCCGGGTTCGCCACCTCAAGGTCCGCCACAGCATGAGCGGCCAGAAATGCCGTGCGCAGACCGACTCCTCGGCGACCACCAGGCTCAGCCTTCGGCACCAAGGCCGCCAACTCCTCGGGATCCGCGTCCCGACGGAACACCAGCGTGACGCACGGCTGGTCAGCCGCGATGAAAGCACGCAAGATCCCCCCTCCTCCCAATCTCGGAAACGCCAACAGCGCCCGAACACCGATGAGTTCACGAATAGTCACCGACATCAAGCAGGGAGTGACGCTAAGGGGACGTATGGAACAGGCGCAACCGGAACCTCCGAACTCACCCCAACTGTCAGAGCCGCCCGATAAAGTCCCGGTGGACACGCTCTGCACACACAGAGGTAACCCAGGGACGTATGGGGCAAATCTCCGCAATATCTCCCAGCTCCGCATCAGCGGAGACTCACACCCCCGCCCACCCGATCGAGTGACTTAAATGCATGTCCCACGACTGCGATAGGTCACGATCGAAAGAACGGGCTTGTCGTAACGCATAACAAAATGGCAAAGCACCCCTAACCATGCAGGTCAGCAAGGGTTGGCCCCGCGTCCGCGGAGGTGCCCCGAACTGGGAGTTCAGGTACAGGACGCGGTGCCGGTTGGCTCCGCGTCGCGGAGGTGCCCCGCCAATGGCCCAACTCTGGTGGGCGAGCGCATGGTTGGCTCCGCGTCCGCAGAGGTTCCCCGAGGGGCCGGTGCGCGGCGTAGAGAGTGCGTCCGTTGGCTCCGCGTCCGCGGAGGTCACCCGTCCTTGGAGTCCTGGCCAGAACATGAGGTTGGTTCCGGACGCTTTCCCCACGTCCGGAACCGCCTGGTCAGGAGCACCTCCCCGCACATCGGGCTTCGGTGCCTGACGGCTTCCTGCCGGACCGTCCGCTCATGCAGAGCACCCCGCATGAACTGCACCGGAACACTCTGGACAGGCCGCACTTGCTGATCCATCCAAGATCACAAAAAGTAGGCCCAACCCTACAGACACCGGCCCGTTCGACGGTCAGCCTGGGCGCATCGACTCAGCCTCGTTTCTGTGGCGCGGATCTTCAAGATCAGCAAATGCATCAACTGTGATGCGGACACGCGCCCTCACGGCGGCGAGTCTTGTACGCGGCGCCTCAAGGAGGCTCGGCTCGTTGAGTTCAGCTGCATGTCTGCCTGATCGCGTGGGCGAAGCCGAGGGTGATCACGAAATGTACCTAGCGTGGTACAGACTTCGCGGCGCGAGGCGGAGAGGCTGGTGCCCGAGTTGAGGAGCAGCCAATGAGCGGGCTCGCGGTGGAATTCGAAGTCATTGCTGCCATTTGTGCCGCGAGGGTTCTGATTCGCCAACTCCGAGGGCTGTTGGTGGACATCGGTAACGCAATCCGCGCTTGGCGCTCCGTGCGCGACGCCTTGCAGAACGAGCAGGAGGAACACCACGGCTGACCTCTGCGCTCGCTCCGACTGGGAGGCGGGCGGTCGGCACCAAGCCAGGGCGTTCGGCAGTCGCGCCGCTGCCACCACTGGGTTGGATCTCTGCGGCTGGCCTGGTGACAAAAGGGTGCGGCGTTCCGTTCGGAACGGAGTGGTGGTAGGGGCTTTCCTGGCCTGATCGCGCTTCTGAAGCGGTATACGCCGGTCGTACAGCGGGGTCCCTCGTGGCGGCGGGCCAGTTGCTACGGGAGCGAACGGCGCACTCTGGTGCGGTGGATGCCCATTGCGCTCGTTACAGTGAGTTCGCGATCGCCCACGGTTGACTACTCCGGCCGTTTGCGCAACGAGAGCGGGCCACGCAAGGGAGGGGAATACGCGCATGATTCAACGCCTGGCCATGGCCTTCGGCACGCTCTCCGCCGTGACACTGGCGTTGACGCGTCTCCCTCTGGAACTTGGCAAGTCGTGGGCTTCTGTGGCCCACTCCGCTCAAAGTAGCCGCCTCAGTTGAAAGCGAGCGCTCGGTAGACATTGCGGACATCCGTCAGGGGTTGGCGGTCGCGGGTGTAGTAGAGCTTATTCGTCAACAGAATTGCCCACCGTCGGCGCCGGGGTGAGATCCACATGCCGGTTCCCGTGAAGCCGTAGTGCACCCAGATGTCGTCGGCTGGATCAGCACCGGGGGCGGGGTGCCAGAACAGCCCACGTGCAGGGGCAAGTGAGCCGGTCTGGACACTGAGCGACGCCTCGGACCAGGCAGACCCGAAGCCCGCTCGCTCGGGGACAGCGTTGTCGTTCAACATGTAGCGCAGGAAGCGGGCCAGGTCGTCGAGGACGGTGAAGGCGCCGGCGATGCCGCACACGCCGCCGAGGAGGCGGGCGGAGAAGTCGTGGGCGGTGCCCTTGAGGTGGGTGTTGGTGTCCGGGTCGAGTTCGGTGGGCGCGCACCGGGCGACCGTCGCGGCGGGTAGGGGGCCGAAGCGAGTGGCTTTCATGCCCAGGGGCTGCCAGGTCCGTTCCGTGGCGAGTTGGTCGAGGGGCTGGCCGGAGATGTGTTCGGCGAGGTAGCCGAGGATGAGTGCGGCTCGGTCGGTGTATTCGACGGCCTCGCCCGGTGGGCGGTGGAGGGCTTCGTGCAGTACGCCGTCGCGGATGTCCTGGGGGTCGGTGCCGTACAGGCTCTTCAGTTGGGCCCGTAGCGGGACCCCTGCGGTGTGAGTGAGGAGTTGGCGGGCCGTCACGGCCGCGAGCGAGTGGCCGTCGACCTCCGACCAGAACTCCCCGAGGGGAGAGTCGAGGTCGAGTTTGCCTTCTTCCCACAGTGCGCCGATGGAGGACCAGACGGCGAGGATCTTGGTGAGGCTCGCGGCGTCGAAGACGGTGTCGGGACGCATCGGAGCGTGCGGTACGTCGGGGTCGAGGACGCCGGTGGTGCCGTGGGCGTGGATGCCAGAGGCGTCGCCGACGGCCCAGACGGCGCCGGGGTAGACCTTATCGCGGACGCCTTCGTCGAGCAGGGCTTCGATGCGGTCGGTGCGGTACGTCATGGTCTCCCTGTTCGCCGTGGGCATCCCGCCGGTCAGCGTAGTGACCGGGGTGGGTGGGGCCGGGCAATGGCGTGCCGGACGTCAGCTGGCCATGGTCGTTCTAGGTGAGCTGGCGGCCCAGATCGGTCAGGGCCTGCGCGGTGGCAGAGAGCGGGTAGCGGGCGGCGTTCGCGTGGCCCGCCCGGCGCAGAGCCGGAAGTAGGCCAGGTGTCGTGCGTAGCCGGTCCAGGTCGCGTGCGAGGGCTGCGGGGCTGGTGAAGTCGGTTGCCATGCCGGAGGCGGCGAGGGTTTCGCTGAGGCCGGGTACGGGTTGGTAGAGGACGGGGAGGCCGCAGGCTTGGGCCTCCAGTGCGACCAGGCCCATGGCCTCCAGGGTGGTGGAGGGCATGACCAGTAGGTCGTGCTCGGTGAAGGTTTTCCACAGCTGTGGGCGGCGGAGCCAGCCTAGGTAGCGGGTTCGTACGCCGGCTCGTTGCAGCAGTGGGGCCAGCGTGTGGAACTGGGCTGGGGGTGCGGCGACGCTCAGTTCGACGCCCGGCACCGAGGCCAGGCTCTTCACCAGGGCCTCGACGCCCTTCTCGGTTGTGAGTCGGCCCGCGTACAGCAGCCGTAGGTGGCTCGTTGGAGAGCGGGCAGGCCGGGCCGGTGGATCGGTGATCAGGTGGTCGGGGATGCCCCAGGGGATGTGGGTGATCTTGCGGCGGTTGACCAGTGGAATGAGTTTGCGGAGTTGATCGGCCATCGCGCTGGTGGGGACAACGATCGCGTCTGCAACCTTCGTCGTCTCGTGCAGCACCTGGAGTTGCTCGCGGTGGATCTCGGCGAAGAGCAGGTCTGTGCCGTGGACCAGGACGATGCGGGGGTGTGAGGGGAGCGCGCGGATCAGGGCGGGGGTGGCCCCAAAGGTGAGGTGCTGCAGGTGCAGCACGTCGATCCGGGTCGGGTCGATCGCGGCCGCCAGTGCCGAGCGCAGCTCGGCTACGTATCGGCTGAAGGCTGGGCCCTCCAGGCACTTTCCGGGGACTTGGAGGAGGTCGAGGCCGGCCGGGAGGTGAGGTCGCGGGCCGGTAGGGGCGAGCATGAACGCCCGTGCTGGGATGAGTGGTTGCTCGCCCGTGTAGAGGTCGAGGAAGAGTTCGACGCTGCCTCCCGGGCTTCCGGCGGGCAGGTCCAGCAGGGTGGCGGCCAGTGGCGCGGTGGTCGGTTGCGGGGTCACCGGACTCCTCCGGGGATCTCTTCGTAGAGGCGGGAGATGTCGATGCCGTCCGTCGCCGCGTACTTGGCGTCCTGCTGCTGGTAGCTGGCCGGTGTGCCGAAGGCGCTGAGGAAGACGAGCTTGCCGAAGGTCATGCCCGCGTAGATGCGAACCGGCCGGGCGGCACGGATCTCCAGGGTCCAGCGAATGGCGTGACCTTGGTGGCCGAGCGGGGCGGAGACGTGGACCCAGATGCCGAGCGCGCCGATGGTGCGGTCGCCGTTGAGCAGTTGTGCGTACGTCTCGGAGCCGGTCCTCTCCAGCGTGACGCCGAGATAGAACGCGTCCGGCGTCAGCACCAGGCCCGCGGCCGGGATGGTCTGCTCGGCGAACGCAGTTGGGACGGCTGCGTCCAGCTCTCCGTCGCAGATACGGATGGTGTCGCCGAGTCGCCAGTCGTAGGCGTTCGGGGAGAGACGGGCGGGGTCGTACGGGTCGATCGTGATCTCGCCTGCCTGGATGGCGGCGCTGATCGCGGGGCCGGTGAGGATCACGAGGCGACCACCTTGAGCCGGGCCGCGTCGCGCCAGTAGGCGGAGGGCTGCGGGCCGATGGCGGCCTGGTACTTGCCTTGGTAGGGGGCGATGGAGCCGGTGGAGACGAAGAACATGATCTGCCCGATGCGCATGCCCGCGTACACCCGTAGCGGGCGGATCGGGGAGAGCATCAGCGTCCACTGGCCGTGGAAGCCGATGTCGCCGATCGGGGCGGTGATCTCGACGAAAAGGCCAAGCCTGCCGACGGAGGAGCGGCCGAAGAGCAGCGGTACGTAGGTGTCGGAGCCGACCTGTTCGACGGTGTGTCCGAGGTACAGCTCACCGGGCCGGAGTACGTATCCGCTCTTCCCGATCGTGACCTCGTGGGTGGGGTTGGGGCGGTGGGCGTCGATCACGGTGTCGGTGTAGGTCAGCAGGGTGGGGCCGAGGCGGACGTTGTAGCTGTTGGGGTTGACCTGTTCCGGTTCGAAGGGCGCGATGGTCAGGCGTCCGTCGTGGGCAGCGGCGGTGATCTCGGGCCCGGTAAGGATCATTGCTCGCCTCCTGTAGCGGTGTCGTCAGCGCCAGCCAGGGGTGTGAGCAGGACGCTTCGTACGGCTTGGCCGAGCCGTAGTCCGGCTTGATGTGTTCGTCCGCCGAGGTGGCTGTCGGCGAGGTAGTCGGTCGTCAGCACGCTGCTCGTCGCCGGGGGCAGAGGGGCGGGAGCGATGGCCAGAGGACCGACACGGTCGGTGAGGTGGCCGAGCAGCTTCTCGTGGTCCTGGGCGTGGTCGTTGGGGAGGCGGGCGTGGACGAGTTGGTTGTCGAAGGGCTCGATGGTCAGCAGGTCGCCGAGGGTGAGCACTTCTCGGAGCGGCGTGGAGCGCAGGGCGGTCTCGTTGAGGACGACCGCGTCCGCGCCGAGGCCCGAGTGCAGTCGGCCGGCGACCTCTGCCAGCAACTGGCGTCGGTCGAACGAGGCATTGCGGTAGGGCTCGTTCACGATGCCGAGCGGGCTGGCGAGTGTCCGGCCGACGAGTGCGATCTTGTCCTGCACCGTGGCGAGGTTCTTGGGCAGCCCGTGCGAGCTGGGGAAGGTGCCCGTGCGGGCGGCCCAGCCGGTTCCGATGGGCTCTGCGGTGGCGTATCCGATGCCGAGTTCGCGTCCCTTGACCACGAGGGTGTCGCCGACGGGTACGGGGCCGTACGTGTCGCTGTGGCAATGCCCGGCGAAGATGATGTCCGCGAAGGGGCAGGCGGCGGCCATCTTCAGGTCCTCGTCGAAGCCGGAGTGGGACAGCACGATCCAGTCATCGGTGCGGTGGTGATGTTCGAGCATCACCTCGCGCAGGGCCTGAGCAGGGTCGGTGACGTGGTGACCGATGCGGTCGCCGGTGGGGATCGCGTTGAACGCCTGGGTGCCGATCACTGCGGTGACGGCGACGCGTCGGCCGGCGATACGCTCGATGCGTACGCGGTCGAAGAGTGGATTGCCGTCGTCGTCGGTCGTGTTGGCGCACACGGTCATCTCGCGCAGCCCCGGCTCGAAATGGTGCCGCCAACCGTGATTCCCCGGGGCCAGCAGGTCGTAGAGGCTGGTGAGGATCTCGTGCTCGATCTGGCCTTGGCCGAGGCGGTAGAAGCCGCTGCCTTCGAAGAAGTCGCCGCAGTCCACGATCAGGCTCTCGGCCCTGGCTGCGTGGAGATGGGCGAGCATCGGTGCGGGGGAGGCGAAGGCGGAGTGGACGTCCGTCGTGGCGATGATCCGCCGTAACTGCCGGTTCATGGTGTGACCTCGCAGATGTCGGCGCCGAGGGCATACAGCTTGGTGGGAAGGTCGGCGTGGCCGCGTCGGAGCTGCTCCAGGCCGCCCAGGGTGGTGACGCCTTGCGCTGTCAGGCCGGCGATGAGCAGGGCGGACCCGGTGCGGATGTCGGTGGCCTCGACACCGGCTCCGATCAACTGCTGCGGACCGGTGAGACGGCACTTGGTCGGGGACAGTTCGTGGATCTCGGCACCGAGACGGGCCAGCTGTGGCAGCAGGTTGCTGTGGCGGCCGGGGTTGATCGTGTCGGAGAAGAGATGCGTACCGGGGCGAGTGAGGGCCAAGGCCATCAAGGACGGCTCGAAATCGGCATCCAAGCCCCTGGGGGCGAGGGAAGCGATGGCCCGCAGAGACCGGCTGGTGGGTCGGGTTTCTCGCGCTCGGACGGTGATCACGTCGTTCTCGGTGTCGGAGGGAACCCCGAGCCACCGCAGGGCCCTGACCAGGGGGACGACATCGTCACCGCGTACACCGCAGAGGCGTGCGTCGCCGCCTGTGACCGCGACCGCGCAGGCCAGAGTCCCGGCCTCGCTCTTGTCGCCGGGCACGCGCCAGAAAATGGTCTCCGGTGGCGCGGCCAAAGGAGGCGCGAGGGCGAGGAGTGCCTCACTGACTCGGCACTGCCAGCCAGCCGTCCGCACCGCCTCAACAACAGCCAGCACTTCCGGCGAAAGGTTGGGCAACCCCAGCCGCAGTGGCCGTCCGGCCACGACCGCACGGAGAAGAGCGGCGATGGTCGCGCCTCGGGAGCGGAAGGGAAGCGTGATCGAGACCGTTTCCGGTCGGGCACTGGCTGCTTCTACGACGTAGCCGTGGTCGTCGACGGTCGTGCGGTCGCCGAAGCGTTCGTAGACCTTGAAGTGCTGTTCCATGCCGCGTTCCCCGATCCGGCAGCCGCCCGGCCAAGGGAGGCACGCCCGGCCGTATGTGCCCAGCAGGGCGGGGACGAGGTAGTACGAGGCCCGGATGCGGGCGGCGATGTCGAGGTCGGACCCGGCTTGGGGCTTGTCGTCCGGCAGGATCACCGCGGTGTGCAGGTCGCCGACGGGTCGGGCTGTGTGCCAGCCGGCCTGCTGGAGCAGGGCGAGCATCGTCTCGACGTCGGCGTTCGCCGGGACGTTGCCCACGTGCACGGGGCGGTGCAGAGCCGCCGCGGCTGCCAGGAGCGGCAGTGCTGCGTTCTTGGACCCGTCGACCGTCACGGAGCCGGTGAGAGGGCTCCCGGGGCGGATGGCCACCACTTCGGCGGCGACTGGAGGGATCCGTACGGCTGTCAACCGTCAACTCCTTTGCAGAGGTACGTGTCGTGAGGGCTGGGCTGGGGCGCCGACCTTGAACTCGGCCCAGCAGCGTTTGCCGGACGGCAGCGGATCGACTCCATGGCGATCGGCCAGGGCGGCGACGAGGAACAGGCCGCGCCCGCCCTCTGCCTCCATGTCCGGCAGTCCGGCTCGTGGGACCTTGCGGTCGGCATCGGTGACCTCGATCAGCAGACGCTCGCCGTCGAGGCGGGCGCCGGCCGAGATCGGGCCGTCGCCCGCGTGCCGCACCGCGTTCGTCAGCAGTTCGGCGGCGACCAGTTCTGCCGTGCTCAGCAGGTCCTGGTCGAGGGAGGCGTCCCAGCGCCGTATCCCGTTCGCGAGCTGCTGCCGCGCGGAGCGGGCGGCGGCAGGTGTGCCGTGAACGGAGAATCGGATCTGGTGCGCTTCCATGAGCTGCCTCCTGGATCGGTGCGGCTGCTCCAAGCAACCGCTCCGGAGGCAAGCTGGACTACGCCGTGTGCTGGGGTTGCATCACTTATGCAGGAGCCGCATCGCGGTGAATCGCCGCTCGGTTACGCTCGGTTGAGCAGGCAGGATCGGCGACGGCAGGAGGGGCCGTGGCACAGATGGCCGAAGAACAGAGCGAGGCGAGACGGATCGGCGAAGTGATCCGTCAGGCACGTGTTTTACAGCGGCGCTCGCAGAAGGACGTGGCCGCCGCACTGGGGTATCACCAGTCGAAGGTGAGCCGCCTGGAAAGCGGCAGGGGCACGGAGGACGTGCGTACGCTGCGCGAGGTCGCGCAGGTGCTGGACATTCCACCGCACCGTCTGGGCCTCGCCGCCGCATCTGACACCGGCCCCGCCCCTGAGCCCGGAGCAGAGGACATGCACCGCCGTACCTTCCTCGCCGCGAGCGTGGCCGCGCTCGCGGCTCCGTCGCCGCCATCGTCGTCGTCGACCACCGCGCATCACGACCTGATCCGCGTCCTGCTGCCGGGTACGAGCCCCGTCGCCACCGGGCAAGCCCTGGGCATCGACGAGCTGCGGGACCGGCTGCGGGCAGTACGCCGGATGTTCTACGTGTGCGACTACGCGGAACTGGAGCAGACCCTGCCGGGACTGATCGCCGACCTGCGCCAGGCCGCTGGCGGTGGCTCCTCCGGCTCGGCGGAGGCGTCCGGGCTGCTCGCGACCGCGTACCAGACATCGGTGAGCCTGCTGCTGAAACGAGCCGACCAGGGCAACGCCTGGCTCGCGGCCGGTCGGGCCATGGCCGAGGCGGAACGATCCGGAGACCCGGTCGTCCTCGCTGCCAGCGTCCGCGTGCACGCCCACGTCCTCGTACGAGACAAGCACACCGCCCAGGCCGTGAACATGGTCCGCCACACCGCCGACCAGCTCACCGGCTCCTACGACCAGCGCTCCCCCCGCTACCTGGCGGCGGTCGGACTGCTCCTGCTGCGCGGGGCGACCGCCGCCAGCAGAAACGGTGACCGCGACACCACCCAGGACTTCCTCACCGAGGCCAAGGAAGTGGCCCGCTACGTCGCCTTCGACCAGCCGGACGCCTGGGCGAACTTCAGTCCCACCAACGTCGCCCTGCACGAGGTCAGCGCGGCCGTCTCCTTCGGCGACGCCGGCATCGCCCTGCAGACCGCCCGGCCCCTCATGCGCCGCCACATTCCCGTCCCCGAACGCCGGGCCGCGCTGTGGGTGGAGACCGCCCGCGCCTACAGTCAGCAGGGCAGACTCGCCGACGGCTACCAGGCCCTGCGCATCGCCGAGAGCTGCGCGGCACAGGACATCCGCCGCCCGGCCGTACGCGAACTGGTCGCCGACATGGCAGCCCGCGACCGCCGCCGAGCCTTGCCCGAACTGCACCACTTCAGCCGCCAACTGGGAGTGCCCGCGTGAGTGACCAGCCCGACAAGCCGTTCCTCCAGATCGTGGTCTGCGCGGCCGGAGTCGCTGGTGACGTCGGCAAGCTGATCACCGCGGCCCACGAGCGGCAGTGGGACGTGGGCATCGTCGCCACACCACAAGGGCTCGGCTTCCTCGACGTGGAGGCGTTGGAGAGCCAGATCGGACGCCCCATCCGCTCGGCCTGGCGCTCGGTGGGCGAGCCGCGCCCGACCCGGCCCGCCGATGCGATCGCGGTCGCCCCGGCCAGCTTCAACACCGTCAACAAATGGGCCGCCGGAATCTCCGACAACCTCGCGCTCGGCATCCTGTGTGAAGCACCCGCCATGGACGTCCCCATCGCCGTACTGCCGTATCTGAACTCCGCGCAGGCCGCCCACCCCGCGTACCGCCGGAGTCTGGAGCAGCTGCGTGAGATGGGCGTCCTGATCGGCTCGTACGAGCCTCACCGGCCGAAGGCCGGCGGAGGGGCCGACCGCTACCGCTGGGAAGAAGTGCTGGAGCTGCTCGCCCCCAGGCTGTCCGCGCGGTCGTGATCAGGGCTGCGCCGTGCGCGGTCACGCCTACGGGCCAGCGCTGGTATCCGGGCCCGTTCATGGCGTTCAGCCGGAGCGCTTGTAGCCAACCCAGAACCGGCCGCCGACCTGCCCGAGTACCTCGTCCACCACATCGATGAGGGTGGCTCGACGGCGCCACCCGGGACTGAACTACGGATGGAACGGCGCCGCAGGGATTGAGTCGTTATTGCACAAGGCGGAGAACGGGTCGCTGTTCCTGGACGTCGAGCAGTTCACGAACCCGCTTGGGCGTCCAGGCCAGTTCATGGGCCAGTGTGGCCACCGAGAGGTCCGCTTCTTTGCAGGCCAGTTCGAAGGCTTGGCGCAGCAGTGACGGCTGTTCACCGGTGTAGTTCGATACCGACTCGGGGATGAAGCCTGGCTGGCCATCCAGCGCGCGAAGGCGTTGATATGCGCGGCTGGTCGTGGCGTCGGAGATCAGGCCGAGTTCACGGCATCGGTAGACGAGCGAGTGGATGGAGACACCCCAGACCTGCCTCAGCTCGGCCAGGCGCGCGAGATCCATCCGCTTGGGTAGGTGGGGCAGGATGCTGTCCTGGGGGGTGAGGAACTCGGCGGCGAAGGCGTCGGCCTCCTTTTCCTGCCGGCTGTCACCGGTGGCGTCGCCGTGAAGTACGAGGTGCCCGAGTTCATGGGCGGCCGTGAAGCGGTGACGGTAGATGTCGTCCGCCCGATTCGCTGTGAGGACCACGAGGGGGCGCGCCGCCCTGGTGGAGAACGCGTCCACGGTCGCCGCCGAAGGATCGGACGCGGGCGGCAGCACGACAACGATGCCGTGGGATTCCATACGTCGGACGAGGTGGGTGACCGGCCCATCCCCCATCCCCCAACGCCGCCGAAGCTCTCGTGCTGCCGCTGCAGGGTCGGTGGGCAGTTCCGCTCCGGGATGGACCTCGCCGCCGGCGAAGCCGGGCAGGTTCACCAGGGGAAGCTGAATCCGCCGTTCGAGGGCGTAGGTGAGTTCCCACACCTGTTCGGCGAAGGCCAGGGCGCGTTCCCTCTGCGACTTCGGTGTGCTGCGCAAGCTGCGGAAATGGGCCATGGAGGAGTCGAGCCGGTTTGCCGGACGGCCGACCAAGAAGAAAGTGGCAGGCACACCGAGCACTTCGGCAAGACGGGGGATAAGGTCCGGACGAGGACGGGACACCCCGGTCTCGTACTGGCCCACGGCCGCCGGAGTCACCCCAAGAGCCTGCGCGACGTCCTTCTTCGTCATCTCAGCCAGCCGACGCGCCTGCGTCAGACGGGTGGGATCGAAGCCGTCGGAAATGGCGCGGGGCGTGGTGCCCCGCTCCTCCAAGCCCGGGATGAGGTCTTGCTTAATCGTTCGCATCGTCTTCGCTGGTCTGGTCGTCGGCCGGCTCTGCTTCGGTCAGCGGCGGAACGTCACGCTGTTGATCAACGCTCGCACGCGACGACAGCGTAAACGTCGGCTGTGCCCCGCCGTCGAAGCTTGTCAGTTCCCGCTCGGACGAAGTTGCCTGCTTGGGGATCGTCCCCAGACGTTGGCCGTGGAAGGTGACGGTTTCCGGCAGTGGAAGCGGCTCCGGGAGGGTCGCCCACTCCAGGCGTCGCTCCGCCCCCAGCGCGGCCCTGCCCCAATGAGCCTCCAGCAGCTCGGAAGCGTTGCACGCGAAGGGAACCAGGATCAGTTGCGTCCCGGGCGGCACAGCCGCGAGACCCCCTCTGGGCTTCACCACCTCAGCGCTCTCGTCAAAGCCGTCCAGCTCGAACGCACCCTGCTCATGGGTGGGGGGCGGCGCGAAGTTGAACAACTCCTTCACCAAGCGGGACTCGCGAGGAATGCGAGCTGTACGTACGTCCGACTTGGTCTTCGAGTACAGGAACGGATAGAGCAGACCGTTCCCCACGATTATCAGCTCGAACGGGAACCCGAACGGCTTGACGGGAGTGGCGCCCGGCAGATCCTTCAACTCCTCCCACACCCGCTCGAACTGGCCTTGCCACCGGGCCGAGCCGTAGGTGTGGTTGGTACGCGAATCAGTCTGTTCCTGTGCGGCCTGGGCGTTCGCCTGCATGTTTCGCAGCGCCTGCCCGAGGCCCACACGGACCGCGGGTGCTTGCTCGCCGAACACATCGGTCGTCCAGGAGGGAAGATGCACACTCATGCGACGACTCCTCTGATCGGACTTCGCATTGGAGCAGTTAACCGGCAGATGCACTTTAGTTGATGTCATAGATTTTGCACAAGTGCTTCTCCGTGGCGCGCGATTCGCACGGATGCCGCCTGTCTCGGAGCCGGTCAACCCCAAGCCGCACCGAGGTTGACCAGCCCTGAAGCGGCGGTCCAGCTGGCAGTTGAGAATCAGCGACGGCGCTGTACTCCCGCTACCAAGGGGAGAGGCGCAGGCTGCGGTGTCGTCGCGTACGAAGTGTGCGGGGTGGAAGCAAGGCCGGTTCGCGTGCTGGGCGACGGCGTTGCGGTGAGACGTTGGATGCGCCAGACCAGGACGCGTGCGGGCGAGTCCGCGTCGCCCAAGGCGCGCTGGTCGACTGCCCCTTGGAGGAGTTGTGCCGGATCGTGGCCAGCAACCTCGGCTTCGGTGAGGGTTACCGCGAGGGCATCGAAGGCCGGGTCTTCTACGACTTGCTGAGCGTGGTCGGGCACGGCCTGGCGTAGGTGACGGATGTGCCGGTCCACGGTCTGCTGGGGCGGTCGGCGCTGGGCGAGGGCGGCCAGCGGCGCGGCTGCGGCTTGGTCATAGGCAGCCTGGAGGTGGAGCAGGCTCTGGTGGGCGGCTGCGACTTGTTGGTCGTGGTGGCGGAGCTGGTGCCAGCGGGCGGCGGCGATAACGGTGAGGATCGCGGCGTCGAGGAACATCGCCAGGGCTGTGCGGTCCTTGGGGGTGGGCTCGCGGAGTATCGCTCGTACGGCGCCGCGCAGGGCTCGGGCGTGGTGGTGTTCAGCCTGGATGCGGGAGCGGGTGGCGCGCTCGAAGGCGGTGGCTGCTTCTCGGAGTTGAGGACGCAGGTCCTGGGGCGCGATGAGAGGGAGGGAGTCGAGGGCTTCACCGAAGGCGGCTATGTGGGCTTGGGAGGCTTCGTCGTCGCTCTGGTCGAGGTGGTGGGAGATGCGTTCGGTGGCGGCGGTGGCCTGGTGCCAGGGGTCGGGCCTGCGTCGGCCTAGCTCGTCGGTGGGCTGTGCTTCGGTGTTCTCCAGGCGCTTTCGAATCTGGGGGAGGGACAGGTCGGGGGCGAGGTCGTAGCCGGAGAACCAGACGGGTTGTTTGTCGGCGGTGGTGGTGTCTTCGCTGGCGACCTTGTAGCCGCGTACGTCGCCGGAGGGGAAGTACACCATCTCGACGAGGACTCCGTCGGTGTGGCTGAGCAGGTGGACGAACTCCTCGACGCTTGAAGCAGCGGCCACGGCGGTCCGGATGGTGACGCGCAGGCGGTCGCGGGCGGGCTTGTCGTGGCCGGCGCGGCGGGCCTTCTCCTGTTCGGCGCGGGTGGGCCGCTTGGCGGCGGTACGGTCGCCGCGTGCGACGCGGAAGAGGCCGTACTCCTTCTCGACGGCGGCGAGTTCACGGTTGGCGTTGATGTAGTCGTTCCAGTGGCGTGCGGTGCTCAGGTCGCCGCGCACCTTGGTGGCGGCGATGTGGATGTGGTCGGGGGCGTGGCGGACGGCCACCCACCGGCAGCCGTCCGGGTCACCGTCCGGCGCGATCCCCGTGGCCGCCACGACGCGGCGGGCGATGTCGGCCCACTCCTCATCGCTGAGGTGGCGGTCGGACTTGGCGGCCCGGATCGAGCAGTGCCACACGTGCTGCTCGGGGGCACGGTTGAGCCGCCGGGCTTGCTTGACGTGCAGGTCGAGGTCGGCCACAAGGAGTTTCTTGGTGGCGGCGAAGTCGTCGGCGCGGCCGGGGTCGGGGGCGAAGCCGTCCCAGGAGGCGACCAGGTGCGGATCGGTGTGGTCCTTGGCCCTCTTCGTGTCGAACAGGTACCGGATCAGGCCCGCGGTGCTCTTGCCGCTGCTGATCTTCGGGACCATCAGGCTGCCTTCACGGTGACGGCCTGGTTCGCGGCGGACGCGATGTGGCGGACGGCGGCGCCCACCGCACTCACGGTCTGCTCGGCCTGGGCCAGGACGGCTGTATCCCCAGGGTGTGGATGACCGCCGGAGTTGACCTTCTTGGCGATCTGGTTGACGTTGTGGCCGATCTTGGCGACCTCTCGGCGCAGGGCGGTCAGCTCGTCGATGTAGTCGTCGAGCTCGGTGCGCTGGCCGGGCAGGCCGAGGTCACCGTGGACGTGGGCCATGACGACCGCGCCGACGTAGTGGGCGGCTGCGATGTTCAGCGACCGGGCCTCGGCGAGGATGTCGGCCTTCTCGTCGACGCTGTAGCGGACGTCGACGCGCTCTTTGCGCTGGACGGATTCACGCTGGCGGCGTCGGGCGACACGGTGCAGCGCGGCGGTGTCGGCGGCTCGCGGTAGTGGCACGGCGGCGGTGTCGGGCTGTTTCTCCTCGGGTGCCCCCTGGTGCCCGAGTGTCTCCGCCACCCCCGGGGCGGAGGCATCCCCGTTGCGGCCGTCCTTGGACGGTCCAACGGCATACCTTGCTGCGCTGTCTGGGGCTGAGGTGGTGTGCATCCGCTGCTGAGCCGTGGGCAGTTCGTAGTGTTGTTCGTGCATGGTGGTGCTCCGGCGGTGAGGGGGCGGGGGGCGTGTCACGTGCGTCGCATCCGTCCCATGCCTGGTCAGGGCAGGTACGGACACTCGGGCAGGTACGGAGAAGTCCGTCCCGGTGAGGACATCCGTCCCCGCGCTGACCTGCGCGGGGACGGATGCGACGCAGTGATACGGACCCAGGGGGAGGCGGGTCAGCGGGCGCGGTTGGGGCCGGCGGGTCCGCCGGGTGGGCCGATGGGCAGCTGAACCGCCGGGGCGGCGGGCGGCTTGCCCTGAGCCTGGCGTGCGGGCGTGGCGTCGTGCGTGGGGGCGGGCGCCGTCTCGGTGAGGTCGGGGCAGTGTCGGGCCCAGCTGTCGAGGAACCGGTTGCGGGTGTACCCCTTGGCCTGCCTGCCCTTGTCGAAGCGGTAGTTGGCCGGGCGGATGTCGAAGTCCCGGAGCATTCTGCCCAGGTGGTAGGCGTTGAGCCCGTTGGTGCTGTGTTCCGCCCAGGGGGCGTCGGGGTCCTGGAGCAGGGCGGTGACCAGATCCAGGGAAGGCAGGGCCTCGGGGTTGCCGTGTGCCTCGAAGACGCGGTGGATGTCGCGCAGCAAGCGCGTCTTCAGGTTGGTTTGCTCGTCCTGGACGGCCTCGAACCGGGTCATCGCCAGACAGGCCGCACGGGCGCTGGCGGGCCAGTGGCCGCCGGCCAGGTCGGCGATGATGACCAGCGGCTCCCAGGTGTCCGCCGCCCGGTCCTCCACCGGCATCGTTGGCGCCATGCGGCCGGCCGTGCCGCGCAGCGGTCCCAGCCAGGCGGCCAGCTTGTCCCGCAGTGCGTTCAGTTCCGGTGTGGCGTGGCGCGAGCGGAATGGGGTCACCTTCTCGCCCGGCTTGCGCTTTTGCATGCGGAGCACGACTGCCCGGTCCGTGATCGTGTCGGGTAGGTCGCCGATCGAGGCCAGTGCGGCCATGGCGAAGGTCGGATACGGGGTCGGCTTGTGCTCCGGGCCGGAGATGCGCCAGGCGGGCCGGTTGCGCTGGTGTCCGGCGTTCAGCAGGCCGCGAAGTTCCTCGTTGTCGCCCGCCTTGCTGAAGATGGTGTCGGCCTCGTCCACCAGGATCGTGCGCGGGTTCTTGCCGATGATGCGGAAGAGCACCGCCGTGGACATGTTCACCGTCATGATCGGCTGGTGGACGGTCTCGTGGAGCACGTCCAGCACCCGGGACTTGCCGCAGCCCTTCGTCGGGCCTACGACCGCCAGGCGCGGCGCGTGCTGCAGAGCGGTCTGGATGTGTGTGGCCGCCACCCAGAGGGTGACGGCTGTCAGCGCCTCGTCACTGGGAAGTACGACGTACTTGCCGATCGCCGCCCGCAACTCATCCAGCAGTTCCGCACCCTCACCGGAACCCTGTTCCTCAGAGTCTGCCGGTCCCCGAGGGGGCCGGGAGCCGGTCCCGTGATCCGGTCCCCGTGCGTCGACGGGACCGGTCCCCTTCTGCTGGGCAGTTCCCGCCACGGGGCTGTCGGCCCCCAGCGACTGGCGGGGACCGTGATCACGGTCCCCATTGCGGTCCCCTGGTGCAACTGCAGCCTCTTGGGGAGCGACCCCCACTTTGGCGCCGCTGACCTGCGGGTTTGCTCCGGATGCCGATACGGGGACCGGGACGTGCGGGGACCGAGCAGCGGGTACTTCGTGGGGACGGTCCCCAACAGCGGCGTCTGTAGACGGCTGGGGACGGTCCCCGTGTGCTTCCACATCCGCCGAGTGCTCTACGGTCCCCGACGCCGGGGATTGTATGTCCGCCTGATCCCTGCGGCGCCAGGGGACGCCCTCGCCGGGGATCGCGGGAGTGGGCCAGCCGGTCGGGGAGGTGTTCGTGGAGTTGCGGGACGTAGGGTCGTCCAAGACGTTCCTCTCCGGTGAGGGGCAGGACGGGCAAGGTCCCGCCCCTCACCAGCTCATTCGTTCAGGGATGGGCGATCAGTTGGGAAGTCTTCGGCCCTCGGCGTTGGCGCGCCGGGGGCCGCTTCGTTGTCCGCGTCAGATGCGGGGTCAGGCCGTGAGGTCGTACGACGTCTGGGCGTCCAGCCACGCGTCCACCTCCCGCCAGCGGTAGCGCAGGTGACGGCCGACCTTGTGGACGCTGGGGCCGATGCCCCGGTACTTCCACTGGTAGAGGGTCTTCACCGGCACCCCGAGGTACGCGGCCACGTCGGCGGGAGTGGCGAGCTGGTCACGTTCGGCGCCGGCAAGGCGCGGGGAGAGGTTCGGCAATGAGGTCTCCATATCGGAATCAGGGTTTTGGATGGCAGGCGTGGGCAACACGGCCACACCGCCTGGGAAGCGTCCAGAGTGAATTCTGAAACCCCCGGTTACTTCCCTCAGCATCGCCGGGGAAGACCAAAACAGTAAGGGCGGATCCCCGGTTGCCGAAATCGCTCCCGCGGAAGCCGAAATTTTCTGCGGCGAAGCAACCGGCCGAGGTGCCGGAATCCGGTACCTCAGCAGCTCAGAGGCGGCGTCCAGCGCTGAGAAGTGACGTGGCCAGTCCAGTGGACATCGCATCCGATAGCTGCTCAAATCGCCCACTTCTTTGACGCGGAGGGAAGATAGCACAACCTCCCCGCCGAAACGGCTCGTGATGTACCGGAATTCGACGAGACGAACACCACTTCGCCCCCGAATGACTTTTGGAGAGTTTAAGAACTAACTCTTGCCATGACGACCGACTGCGAGTTACAGCTATTTGTTATGCCCAACCGACCTGTCGAAATAGGCCCTGTCGGCCTCCACACCGCCCGCGCCATCGAGCACCTACGTCTCGTGCGCGGCCTGACCCAACACCAGCTCGCCGCCCGCTGCACCGCGCTGGGCCGTCCGATGGCCAACACCGCTCTCAGCCGCACTGAACGCGCCCGCCGCCGATGCGACGTAGACGACCTCGTCGCCCTCGCCACCGCGCTCGGCGTTTCCCCCACGACCCTGCTCCTGCCGCTCCCGTCGGTGTCCGGTGATGACTGGTGGGGGTGCTAGTTGGCGCGGGTCTGGATTGAGGACCGCATAGGGCACGCGGCGTATGTACAGGCCGTGGCGGACGCCAAGCGGGCAGGGCGCACGCCACCGGGGCGCTACCGCGTGCGCTGGTACGACCCCGATGGCAAGCCGAAGATGAAGACCTTCGCCCGCAAGGTCGACGCCGAGGCGGAGCGGACAAGGATGGAGTCGCGTCTCAACGACGGCTCCTATCGCGATCCCGCAGCCGCGCGGGTGAAGTTCGCAGAGGTGGCGGAGTCCTGGCTGGCGGCGCAGCTCCACCTCAAGCGCTCAACCCGGGCTCGCTACCGCGGTGTTCTCGACGTCCACGTGATCCCCAAGTGGGGCACCACCCCGCTGGACCGCATCCACTTCGAGGACATCGCCGAGTGGCTCGCGGATCTGCTGTCCGGCGAGGCGACCGGCGGCAGGAAGCTCAGCCCCCGGTCGGTCCGCAAGGCGTACGTCGTCCTCAGTCGCGTTCTCGGCTACGCAGTCAAGGCCCGTCGTCTGGCGGCCAACCCGGCTGTCGGTGTGCCTCTGCCGAAGGCGATGCCCGCTGATCACGTGTACCTCGACGATATGCAGGTCGACGCGCTGGCTAACACGTCAGGCACCTACCGGGTGTTCATCCTGCTGCTGGCCTACACCGGACTGCGCTGGGGGGAGGCATCCGCGCTCAAGGTGGGCCGCGTCGACCTGGACGCCTGTCGGGCCCACATCGTGGAGGCGTACGCCGAGGACAACGGCAAGCTCTACCTCGACACCCCCAAGAACCACGAGCGCCGGTCCGTACCGATCCCGCGGTTCCTGGCCGACGAGCTGAAGCCCCACGTCACGGGGAGAGGAGATGACGACTTGCTCTTCACCGCCCCGCAGGGCGGGCCGCTCCGGGCCCGGAACTTCCGTCAGCGGTTCTTTGCGCCGGCGGTCGTAAAGGCCGGGCTGGGGCATCTCAAGGTCACCCCGCACAAGCTGCGCCACACGGCGGCCTCGCTCGCCATCGCCAGCGGCGCGGACGTCAACGTCGTACAGACGATGCTGGGCCACAAGTCCGCGACGCTGACCCTGGACACCTACGGGCACCTCTTTCCCGACCGCCTGGACGAGGTCTCGAAGAAGATGCACAAGCGCCGCTCCAAGCAACTGGCCAAGGCGAAGGCCAAGCTGGAGAAAGCGGAGCGGAAAGCCCGTGAGGCCGCCGAGACCGTGGCCGCCCTGGAGGAAGACGCCGCGTGATGTGTGCCTAACCCGTGCCGGGGCGCCGTAACCGAAGGGGGCACCCCACCGCGCTGATGCGGTGGGGTGCCCCCTTGCGTCTTCCTCGGATCAGGTCAGTCGCGGCCGACGGCTCTCGTCCCAGAACCGGTCCATCGCAGCAGCGGCCGCATCCCCAGCCAACCGCTCGATCCTCTCGGGCACCTCGCGCTCGTCGAGGACGAAGAGCCTTCCACCGACGAGACGGGTGGTCGTCTTCCAGCTGAGACGCTGTCCCGCCTCCCTGGCGGCACGCCGGACATCCTTGATCTCGCCCATCTCCGCAAGATCGTCCGCGCTGAGGATCAGCTGACCGTAGTAGCCCTCGTACTCCGGCTTCAGCGCGGCCCGCATCAGCGACTCAAGCCGGTCGACCAGCTTGTCGTAGCGTCGCCGGGCCAGCTTATCCTTCGCGGGCATCGCACCAGCTCCCCACCTCTGCCCGCAGCGACATGTGTGCCATATGTGTGCTGCGAGTACGAAGGCCCTCCCGTCCGATGGACGGAAGGGCCCTTGACCAGGTGTTTCTCTGTGCCCCCGGCAGGATTCGAACCTGCGACACCCGCTTTAGGAGAGCGGTGCTCTATCCCCTGAGCTACGAAGGCTGGGTGGGTGGTGTCAGATGTTGAGGTCTGAGCCGCCGCGGACAGTGTAGCGGGTCGCCATTTGGTGACCTGCCCGGTTCGGGCGTCCGGTGATAGCGGGGTCCCGTGCCGGCGCCCCGGGCGACGAGCCCCGTGGGCGCCGGGATGCCGGGTGCCGGGCTACCAGAACGCCAGAACGCCAGAGCTCCAGAACCCAGAGCGCCACGCCCCCTACACCCCCACCCCCCGGCGCAGGCGGAGCGCAAGTGTCTTGACTCGGGACCCGGCCCAGGACGTAGCGTCCGGGGATGGAATCCCTGGAAGCGTTGTTGACTGCCCCGGGTGCTCCCTTCGCTGTGGTGCGGGGGGAGGACGGGCGGCTCGCGTACGCCGAGGGGCCGCGGACCTTGCGGGAGTTCGTCGAGACGACCTGGGCGTTCGGGGAGAGCACGTTTCTGGTCTCCGAGGGCGGGCGGATGTCGTACGGGGAGTTCTTCGCCGCCGCGAGCGGGCTCGCCCGGCGGTTCCTTGACCCCGTGGAGGGGTACGGGCTGCGGCCCGGGGATCGTGCCGTCATCGCCATGCGCAACCACCCCGAGTGGCAAGTGGCATTCTGGGCCGCCCAGTTGGCGGGGCTGGTGGCAGTCCCGCTCAATTCCTGGTGGACCGCCGACGAGTTCGCGTACGCCCTGGACGACTGTCGCCCCGGCGTGCTCCTGGTGGACGGGGAACGGCTCGAGCGGGTCGCCGCGTGGCGGGAGGGCGTGCGCGGCGAACCCTGGACCGTCGTCTTCCATGCCGACGGGCGGGAGGCACGTGGCGAGCGCGTCGAGCTGTACGCGGATCTGCCCGCCGCCGATCCGCTGCTCGGGCCGCCCGACATCGACGTAGCCCCGGACTCGGACGCCACCATCCTGTACACGTCCGGGACCACCGGGCGGCCCAAGGGTGCCGTCGCCACCCATCACGCCCATATGGCCGCCATCGCCAACCCCCGCTATTTCGCCGCCCTTTCGGCGCTGGCGCGCGGCATCGTGCCGGGGCAGGGGCCCGCGCCGGTCGGGCTGCTCACCTTCCCCTTCTTCCACGTGGCCGCGTTCACCGGGTTCTACGGGGCGATGGCATCGGGCGGCACCCTGGTGCTGCTGCGGAAGTGGGACGCGGACAAGGCGCTCGCGATGATCCGTGAGCACGGCGTCACCGCGTTCGGCGGGGTTCCGTCCACCGCGTTGCAGTTGTTGGAGCGGGCCCAGGAAGTGGGGGACGCGTTGCCCACCCTGACCATGTTCAATACCGGGGGAGCGGCCGCGCCGCCGCACCTGGTGGGCAGTCTCACGGCCCGGCACGGCGAGCGCATCGAGCCCCGCAACGGTTACGGACTCACCGAGACGCTGGGAGGCGTCACCGCCAACTTCGGCGATGAGTACCGGAGTTGGCCGGGGAGCGTCGGAAGGACCGCTCCCGCTGTCGAGGCGCGGATCGCCGCGCCCGGTGGCGAGCCGCTGCCCGAGGGCGAGGTCGGCGAGCTGTGGCTGCGCGGGCAGTGCCTGATCCGTGGCTACTGGGAGGATCCCGCGGCGACCGAGGCAGCCTTCACGGCGGACGGCTGGTTCCGTACGGGGGATCTCGCGCTGCTGTCCGAAGGGCGGATCAGTGTCGTCGACCGGATCAAGGACATGGTGATCCGGGGCGGCGAGAACGTGTACTGCGTCGAGGTCGAGGCCTGCCTGCACGGGCACCCGGATGTGCTGGAGGCGGCCGTCGTCGGAGTGCCGCACCCCGTGCTGGGGGAGGAGGTCGCCGCCGTGGTCCGGGCCCGCCCCGGCTCCCGCCTCGACGAGCGGGCGCTGAGGGAGTTCGCCGCCACGTCCCTCGCGGCGTTCAAGGTGCCCGCGCACGTTCTCGTACAGGAAGCGGAGCTGCCGCGCAACGCCACCGGGAAGGTGCTCAAACGGGAGGTTCGGCTGCGGTTCGGTGATCGCGGGCGGATGACGCCGACCCCATCCACCCCGCTGACATCGACGCCGACGCCGACGCCGACCCCGTCCACCCCGCTGACATCGACATCGACATCGACGCCGACGCCGACAACACCGCCGACGCCGCCCACCCGTGCGGCCCCTACCGCCGAGTGACGGTAAGGCCCCCCACCACCGGGTGACGGCCGGGCCTCACCGCCGCGTCACGTACACCCGGTAGTTGCCGGACGCGTCCGCCGAAGCCACGGAGATCCGCACGCCCGTCCTGCGGTCCCTGAACACCTCGCCGGGGCGATAGGCCGCGTCGGACAGTTCCGCGTGGACGTTCGGGCGGCGCGTGCAGCCGCCGCTGTTAGGGGTGGAGTCCTCCACCGTGATGGGGCCGCGGCCGGTGTCCACGTCCGCGTCGACCTTGTAGATCAGGACGCCGGGGCGGCAGACCGCCTCGTCATTGCCGCCCTGGGTCCGGACCTCGATCGCGTACCCCGTCCGGGCCGTCAGCGGGACGAACACCATCCTCGTGCCGCCGGGCTCGCCGCCATCACCCTCACCATCGCGATCACCGTCGCCATCGCCATCGTCACTGCCTCCAGTGCCACCACCGGTTCCACCGTCGCCATCGCCGCCGTCGCCGCCACTCTCGTCGTCCCCGCGGCCGCGGCCGCGACCCCCGTCCCCCTCGCGGCCGTCATCGCTCCCGCCCGCGTCGCCGTTCCCCGCGGCCCGGCTGTCCTGGGAGAGCGGGGTCAGCAGGTGCTCCGTCGTACCGGTCCTGGCCGCGCAGCCGATCTGTGCGTCGTCGAGCCAGCCCAGCTTCCACTTGTGCCAGCCGAGCAGGTCGTTCCCGACGCCCCAGTCCTCGCTCATGATGTCCCAGTGCCCTACGGCGCCGCCGCCGTTCTGGGTGTAGAGGTCGGGCAGGCCGAAGACATGGCCGTTCTCGTGCGGCAGGACGCGATAACCGGTCTCCCCGTACGAACCGGAGCCGTCGTCCTGGCGCGAGTAGACGAACGAGGCGTTCGCGAGCGGGACCCCGTCGGCGACGGGCGCCTCGTGGTTGCCCGCGAACGTCACCGAGAGGACCGTGTCCAGGGCCGACGGGCCGGCGTTCGGTGTGACCAGGATGTTCGCCAGGTCGTACTTGCGGAAGTCCACCTCCGGGTCGGCGGCCGCCACGATGTCGTCGACCAGTTCGCGGTAGCCGGGTTCGAAGGGGGCGCCGCGCTCTATCTCGTACGCGGAGAACGGCTTCGGCATCCGCAGCCAGTGCTTGACGGGGGCCTCGGGGAGGTAGGTGAGGCGGCCGTACGAGCCGGTGCGGAACCAGTTCTGCGTCTTGGGGAAGAACTCCCCGAACCGTTCCATCGCGGTGCCCTCGCCGGGCGCGTCCGAGAAGTCGATCATCAGGCTGAGGGCCCGTACGGTGCCGGTGGACCGGGCGTAGCCGGGGGCCGTCGGCAGGCCCTCCGACATCTGGACGCCCAGCGCGCCGCGGATCATGCAGGGTCCGAGTGAGACCGCTCTGACCGGCGCCACCGGGCCCGCCGCGGTCGGGGACCTGCCGACCAGCCGGCCGGTGCTGGCGGTCGTGGTCAGGGCGAGGGCCACCGCGGCGGCGCCGGCGAGCATCGCACCGTGGCGGCCCCCGCGTATCCGCTGCGGCGCCATCCGATCCCCCTCACCCTCGGGTCCCTTTCGATCACCCTGTGTCGAGGTGGTGCGGGTCGCGCGCTGGGGTGCGCCGATCGAGGGGTTCTTCGGGCGGAGAGGTGTGAGTCAGGTCACACGCGGAGTGGGAAATAACCGGGGACGCTCTCCCCGTTTAGCTGGGTGTCCGCATGAAGCGGGGACTCGCTCCCCGGTTCGCGGCGGGGCTACCCGGAAGCTGCACCCGTACAGCCCCGCACCCAAAGACCTGCACCCAAAGTTCCGCCCCCAAGGTTCCGCACCCAAAGACCTGCACAGACGACCGAAGGAGATCGCCGTGGCCACCGCCGCCCCCGCCGAGACGCAGCGTCGCGCTCCGCGTCCGCGGGCCGATGCCCTGCGCAATCGGGAGCGGATCGTCGCCGCCGCACGGGAACTGCTCGTCGAGTACGGGACCGACCTCCCGCTCGACGAGGTCGCCCGCCGCGCCGGTGTCGGCAACGCCACGCTCTACCGGAACTTCAAGGACCGCGGCGAGCTGATGCACCACGTGGTCCTGACCGTCACGGACCACGTGGCCGAGCACGCCGAGAAGGGCCTCGCCGCCGAGGAAGCCGGCGAGAGCAGCGCCTTCGACGCGCTGCGGACCTTCGTGCACGCCGCCGCCGACGAGCGCATCGGGGCGCTGTGCCCGATGCTCCAGACCACCTTCGACAAGGACCATCCGGATGTACTCGCCGCCCTCGACCGGCTGACCGCCTGCATCGAGGACCTCATCGGGCGGGCCCGCGCGGCCGGGGAGCTGCGCACCGACGTCGGCGTCGGGGATCTGATGGTCGCCCTCTCCCAGCTCACCCGGCCGTTGCCCGGCAAGGCCTGCCTGGACTTCGACGGGTTCGTCCACCGCCATCTGCAACTGTTCCTCGACGGGCTTATGGCACCCGCACGCTCGGAACTCCCGGGCGCGGCCGCGACCTTGGAGGACCTCCGCAAGGACTGACCCTCCGGCCGGCCTCCCGAGGACACGACTCCGGGGGATCTCCGAGGCCGGGTTCTCGTCCGCGCTCTCCGCACACCTGGGCCGGCTCTCTCTACGACTTCACGACTTTCACGCCTCTCACGACTTTCACGACTTGGAGTCCCGCTGTGGGTACCCCCTTGCCGAAAACGGCACCTCTCGAAGGCGACTCGCGCCGCTGGAAGGCGCTCGTCTTCATCGCGCTAGCCCAGCTGATGGTGGTCCTCGACGCCACCATCGTGAACATCGCCCTGCCCTCCGCCCAGACGGACCTCGGCATATCCGACGGCAACCGGCAGTGGGTCATCACGGCCTACGCGCTCGCCTTCGGCGGCCTGCTGCTCTTCGGCGGACGCATCGCGGACCTGTGGGGCCGCAAGCAGACCTTCGTGACCGGTCTGATCGGCTTCGCGCTCGCCTCGGCGATCGGCGGCGCCGCGCAGAACGAGGCGATGATGCTGGGCGCCCGCGCCCTGCAGGGTCTGTTCGGCGCACTGCTCGCCCCGGCAGCCCTCTCCCTCCTCGCCGTGATGTTCACGGACGCCAAGGAGCGCGCGAAGGCGTTCGGCATCTACGGTGCGATCGCCGGTGGCGGTGGCGCCGTCGGCCTCATCCTCGGCGGGTTCCTCACCGAGTACCTGAACTGGCGCTGGACGTTCTTCGTCAACATCCCGTTCGCCGCCGTCGCCGCGCTCGGCGCCGTCTTCGTCATCCGTGAGCCGGCCGGTGGCCGCAACCGCTCGCCGCTGGACATCCCGGGCGTCATCCTGTCGACGCTGGGCCTCGTCTCCCTCGTCTACGGCTTCACGCGCGCCGAGTCCAACGGCTGGTCCGACGCGAGCACCATCGGCCTGTTCGTCGCCGCCGCGGTGCTGCTGATCGCCTTCGTCGCCACCGAGGCCCGGGTCAAGCACCCGCTGCTGCCGCTGCGCGTCGTCGCCGACCGCAACCGCGGCGGTGTCTACGCCTCCCTCGGCCTCGCCGTGATCGCGATGTTCGGCCTGTTCCTCTTCCTGACCTACTACCTCCAGGTCGTGAAGGGCTACTCGCCGGTCAAGACCGGCTTCGCGTTCCTGCCGATGATCGCGGGCATGATCACGGGCTCCACGCAGATCGGCGCCCGTCTGATGACCCGCGTCAGCCCCCGCCTGCTGATGGGTCCGGGCTTCCTGCTCGCGGCGGTCGGCATGCTGCTGCTCACGCAGCTGGAGGTCGGCACGTCGTACGCCGGTGTGATCCTGCCCGGCCAGCTGCTGCTCGGCCTCGGCATGGGTACGGCGTTCATGCCCGCCATGTCGCTCGCCACGATCGGCGTCGAGGCGCGGGACGCCGGTGTCGCCTCCGCGATGGTCAACACCTCGCAGCAGGTCGGCGGCGCCATCGGCACCGCCCTGCTGAACACGATCGCGGCCTCGGCCACGACCGCGTACCTCGCGGACCACGCGGCCGGCGCGCGCAACGCGCAGCTGCTCCAGGCCCAGGCCCAGGTCAGCGGCTACACGCACGCCATCTGGTGGGCCGTCGGCATCCTGGCCGTCTCGGCGACGATCGCCTTCGCGCTCATCAACACCCGCGCCCCGGGCTCCGGTCCGGCCGCGGCGTCCGGTGACGGTGCCGCGGAGGGTGTCGAGGACGAGTTCCGGATTCCGGTGGTCGCGCACTGACCCCGGAGACCGCCCCGGCCCCGGCCCCGGCTCAGGCCGGGGCCGCGGGGCTCGTACTCACCTGAGCCAGGGGAGGTCCGCCCCGGTCCCCTCCGGCTGAAGTCCCTCGGCGACGATCCGCATGATCTCGCCGAGGGACTTCTGCTGTTCGGGGGAGAGCCGGTCGAAGAACGCCTGGCGGACCGCCGCGACATGGCCGGGGGCCGTCTCCTTCAAGGTCTCCAGGCCCTCGTCCGTCAGGACGGCGAACTGGCCGCGCTTGTCCGAGGGGCAGTCCTCGCGCCGCACCCACCCGTTCTTCTCCAGGCGCGCGATCGCGTGCGAGAGCCGGGAGCGGGTGATCTTGGCGCTCATCGCCAGCTCGGTCATCCGCAGCCGCCTCCTGGGCGCCTCGCTGAGCTGGACCAGCAGACCGAAGTAGACGTGCGGCATCTTCGCGTCGCGCTGCAACTGCCGGTCGAGGTGGTCTTCCAGGAGGGTGGTGGCATGGAGGTACGCACGCCAGGTGCGCTGCTCGTCCTCGGTCAGCCACTGGGGCTCGGCGCTGTTCATGGATCCCATCGTAAAGACCTCCTCCTTGAATCTTAAACAAACAGCGGTTACTTTTGACGGTACCCAGAGCTTGAAAGTTCAAGGAGGTCGCCGTGTCCCTCGCCCCCGCGCCCGAGCGCATGCCCGCGCTCTACCTCAGCCACGGCGCCCCGCCGCTCGCCGACGACGCCCTGTGGCCGGGGCAGCTCGCCGCCTGGTCCGCGCAGCTGCCGCGCCCCAAGGCGATCCTGATGGTCTCCGCGCACTGGGAAGAGGCCCCGCTCGCTCTCGGCGCCGTCGAGACCGTGCCGCTCGTCTACGACTTCTGGGGCTTCCCCGAGCACTACTACCAGGTGCGCTACGCCGCCCCCGGCGCCCCCGCCCTCGCCGATTCCGTACGCAAGCTGCTGCGCGCCCCGGGCACCCCGGTGCAGGACGTGCCGGACCGCGGGCTCGACCACGGCGCGTACGTCCCGCTGGTGGAGATGTACCCGGACGCCGACATCCCGGTCCTCCAGGTCTCCATGCCGACGCTCGACCCCCAGAGGCTCATGGACATCGGGCGGCGGCTCGCCCCGCTGCGGGACGAGGGCGTGCTGATCGTCGGCTCCGGGTTCTTCACGCACAACCTCGCCGCGCTGCGACAGGGCGGCATCCCCGCGTGGTCGGCCGAGTTCGACGACTGGGGGCAGCGGGCGCTGGACGCGGGGGACGTGGACGGGCTGCTCGACTTCGCCCGCAAGTCGCCGGCCGGGGCCCTCGCCCACCCGCGTACGGAGCACTTCGCCCCGCTGTTCGTGACGATGGGGGCGGCGGACGCCTCCGGCGAGCTGGACGCGCAGCGCTCGGTGATCGACGGGTTCTGGTTGGGGCTGGCGAAGCGGTCCGTGCAGTTCGGGTAGTCCGCCGCGCCCAGGGCGACACACGCCCTAGAGCTGGGCCTACGCGGGGGCGGGGCGCTGTGGGCCGGGGCCGAGCGGCTTCTCGTACCAGGCGACGTCCCAGTACGCGTCGAACTTCCGTCCGACCTCCCGGTACGTGCCCACAAGGCTGAAGCCGAAGCGGGCGTGGAGCCGGGCCGAGGCTTCGTTGGGCTGGGCGATGCCCGCGTACGCGCGGTGCAGGTCCTCGCCCGCGAGCGCCTCGAAGAGCGCCTTGTAGAGGAGAGTGCCGATCCCGCGGCCGCCCGCGCCCGGGGCGCAGTACACGGTGACCTCCACCGAGGTGTCGTACGCGGCCTTCGCGCGGAAGGGGCTCGACGTGGCGTAGCCGAGGAGCGGGCCGGCGGAGCCCTCTCGTCGCTCCTGGGCAACCAAGAGGCGGTACGGGCCGTCTTCAGGGTGGGAGAGCAGCCAAGGGCGTCGCTCCTCCGGAGTGAATACGGCCGTGTCAAAGGTGATCGGCGTCTCACGTACATAGTGGTTGTAGAGGTGGGTGAGGGCTTCGAGGTCTGCCTCGACTCCCGGCCTGACCTGCACCTCTGTAGGTCCCGACAGCAACTTGTCCCCCTTCTGGTGCCGCGTGGCGGCACAGGGTACTGCATGATCACAAAAATGATGGGGCTGCTTGGGAATTCTGTCCGGATTCCAGTCGTTGTTTCCTTCGGAAGCAGGGCACCCGGGAGGGTGTGTGAGCCGTCCGGCCCAGCCGACCTACCATCGCAAGGGAGTACGCATGGCAACCCGTGCCGTAGCCCGTCGTAAGTCCGCCGCCTCCGGCGAGACTGATGCGGCACGCAGTGTTCGCGCCGTAGGCGGGGAGATCGCCGACCGCGACCTGGTCGGCATGTACCTCGACGAGATCGCGCGAACACCGCTGCTCGACGCCGCAAAGGAAGTCGATCTCTCCCAGACCATCGAGGCGGGCGTGTACGCCCAGCAGATCCTCGACGGGGAGGTCTCCGACAGCGAGGCCGCGGGCAAGGCGTCCCGCGAGGAGCTGGAGGCGCTGGTCGCCGAGTCGGAGAAGGCCAAGGACATCTTCATCCGGTCGAACCTGCGTCTGGTGGTGGCGGTCGCCCGCCGTTACCCGCGCAGCGGCCTTCCCCTGCTCGACCTGATCCAGGAAGGGAACGCGGGCCTGGTGCGCGCGGTCGAGAAGTTCGACTACCGCAAGGGCTTCAAGTTCTCCACGTACGCGACCTGGTGGATCCGCCAGGCCATCACCCGCTCGATAGCCGACCAGTCCCGCACGATCCGTCTCCCCGTCCACCTGGTCGAGGAGCTGGGCCGCATCCGCCGCGTCCAGCGCGAGTTCAACCGGAAGAACGGGCGGGACCCCGAGCCCACCGAGATAGCCGCCGAGCTCGACACCAAGCCCGAGCGCGTCGTCGACGTACTGGACTGGGCGCGCGACCCGGTCTCGCTGAACATGGCGGTGGACGACCAGGGCGAGACGCAGTTCGGCGACCTCCTGGAGGACACGTCGGCCGTCTCCCCCGAGCAGTCCGTGCTGACGCTGCTGCGCTCCGAGGAGCTGGACGATCTGATCGGCCGGCTCGATCAGCGCACCGCGTCCATCATCAAGATGCGCTACGGCATCGACGACGGACGCGAGCGGACGCTGACCGAGGTCGGCAAGGAGCACGGGCTGACCCGTGAGCGCATCCGGCAGATCGAGAAGCACGCCCTTCTCGAACTGAAGAAGCTGGCGCGGGACACCGGGTTCGACGCGGCGGCGTAGCCCACGGGGAAGCTGGTCATCGGGCGGCCCGCACAGCGTGCGCGGACCGCCCGACCGGTGTCCGCCGGTGGGCGCGGGCCGCGCCCCGGGCCCGGCCCCCAGCAGTCATGCCGCCCCGCAGCCCGGAGCCGCCCCGCCGCCCGAGAAGTCACGCCGCCCGGAGCCGCCCCGCCCCCCGGAGTCGTCAGGCCGCCCCGCCCGCGCCGCCCCGTGTCATCCGGGCCCCCAGGTCCCGTACGGCCGTCACCAGTTCCTCCGGGCCCCGGACGTGGAACTCGAAGCCGGTCATCGCCAGCCGTACCGCCGTCCACTCCACCGGCCCCGACGCGGTCGCCCGGAGCCGGCAGCCCCCGCCCGGCAGGGGCTCGGGCCGCCCCACCGTCGGCGGCACCCGCGCGGCGACCTCATCGGCCGGCGCCGCGAACTCGACGTCCAGCTCGTAGGCGCCGCCGCCCCGCGTCTCCATCGACCGGCGCAGATACTCCGCCGCGTCCCCCTCCGGCACCTCCCGCGGGGCGAACCGCGCCCCGGTGGCGAACGGCTCGGTCACCCGGTCGACCCGGAACGTACGCCAGGCGTCGCGGTCGATGTCGTACGCCACCAGGTACCAGCGGCGCCCCGTCGACACCAGCCGGATCGGCTCGACCAGACGGCGCGTCTCCGTGCC
Source organism: Streptomyces sp. NPDC030991 (assembly GCF_055571235.1). Taxonomy (NCBI): domain Bacteria; kingdom Bacillati; phylum Actinomycetota; class Actinomycetes; order Kitasatosporales; family Streptomycetaceae; genus Streptomyces; species Streptomyces sp. NPDC030991. Next base: position 234,546 of record NZ_JBVIFR010000009.1, on the reverse strand, counting down.
GTCGGCCGCGCGGTAATGGAACCGGAGCCGTTCGGTGCCGGCCGTGGCCGACGCGATCACGGTCAGGGTCTCGGGCGCGATGGTGGCGCCGTCCCCCGAGGTCAGCGGGATCGTCGCGGCCTGGAGTGTGCTGACGCGGTGCCGGAGGCGGGACGGCAGCACCTGTTCCAGCTTGGCCAGCGCCCGCACCGACGCCTCCTCGATGCCCTCCACCGCGTGCCCGGCCCCGGCCCGCAGGCCCACCGCGATCGCCACCGCCTCCTCGTCGTCGAGGACGAGCGGTGGCAGCGCCTTGCCCGCGATCAGCCGGTAGCCGCCGTCGGCGCCCATCGAGGCCTGCACGGGATAGCCGAGATCGCGCAGCCGGTCGATGTCCCTGCGCACGGTGCGACGGGAGACCCGCAGCCGCTCGGCGAGCTCGCCGCCGGGCCATTCGCGCGGGGTCTGGAGGAGGGAGAGGAGTTGGAGCAACCGGGCCGGGGTGTCCGTACTGGTCGTCGTCATGCCTCTCATCATGGCGTCCATCTAGGACACGAACCGACCTACATGGTCTCTACGCTTCCGTCATGACCTCACCGACAGCAACGCCCGCACCGGCCGCAGGCCCCGCGCAGACATCACCGGCAGGGCCGGTAGCCGCGGTGGACGCGGGCCCGAGCGCCGGCCCCGACGACCGGCGGCGCTGGTTCGCGCTCGCCATCGTGATGGTGGCGGCCTTCATGGACCTCGTCGACGTCACGATCGTCAACGTCGCCCTGCCCACCATCCAGCGCGACGAGGGCGCCACCACCGGGCAGATCCAGTGGATCACGGCAGGCTACGCACTGGCCTTCGCGGCGCTGCTCATCACGGGCGGCAGGCTCGGCGACATCTTCGGCCGCAAGCGCCTCTTCCTCCTCGGTATCGCCGGGTTCACCGTGGCCTCCGCGCTGTGCGGTCTCGCCGCGAACCCGGAGATGCTCGTCGCCTCCCGCCTCCTCCAGGGCGCCATGGCGGCGCTGATGGTGCCGCAGGTCCTGTCGATCGTGCACGCGACGTTCCCGGCGCACGAGCGCGGCAAGGTCTTCGGCCTGTTCGGCGCGATCGTCGGCCTCGGCGCGGTGACCGGGCCGCTGCTCGGCGCGCTGCTCACCGAGTGGAACATCGCGGGTCTCGAATGGCGCCCGATCTTCCTGATCAACCTGCCCGTCGGCATCGCGGCCCTTATCCTCGGCGCGCGCGTCATCAGCGAGTCGAAGGCCCCGAAGGCGCTGAAGCTGGACCTGGTGGGCGTCGTGCTCGTCACCCTCGCGATGCTGGCCCTCGTCTACCCGCTGACCCAGGGCCGCGAGAACGGCTGGCCGGTGTGGGGCTTCGTGATGATGGCCGCGTCGGTCGTGATCGTCGTCGCGCTGATCGCGTACGAGAAGGCGAAGATCCGGCGCGACGGTTCCCCGCTGATCGAGCTCTCCCTGTTCAAGGTCAAGAGCTTCGCGGCGGGCATAGCCGTGCAGACCGTCTTCGGCGTCACCCTGGGCATCTTCTTCCTGACGTGGACGCTCTACATGCAGCTCGGCCTCGGCTGGAGCGCGCTGCGGGCGGGCCTGACCGGGGTGCCGTTCTCCATCGCCGTCTCGGTCGCCGCCGGTCTCTCCGTGCAGAAGCTGGTGCCGCGCTTCGGCCGCAAGGTGCTCCAGGCGGGCGCGCTCACCATGGCCGCGGGCGTCCTCATCTATGTCTGGGAGTCCGGCCACTACGGCCTGGGGATCGCCTCCTGGCAGATGGCGCTGCCGCTCGTCGTGATGGGCCTCGGCATGGGACTGATCGTCGCCCCGCTGACCGACGCGGTGCTCTCCGAGGTGCCGCGCGAGCACGCGGGTTCGGCGTCCGGGCTCATCAACACCGTCATGCAGATGGGTAACGCGCTCGGCCTGAGCCTGGTCTCGGTGATCTTCTTCAACGTCGTGGAGGACCACGCGAAGCGGGGTGCCGGCAGCGCCGCCTTCATCGACGGCTTCCACAGCTCGCTGCTGTGGGCCGCGGCCATCCTGGTCGGCATCTTCCTGCTGATGTTCGCCCTGCCCCGGAAGGCCGCCGCCGTGGAGGCTCCGTGATGGTGACGCCCTCCCGCTGATGTCTGTTTGTGTCTGTGCGATGCCCGAACCTGTTTACTTTCTGGATATGTGACCGTAGCCTCAAGGCGAAGCCACAGATTCGGGCACAGGTTCGGGCATCTTCGCGGAGCCCCTCACGGACGAAAGCACGGGTGGACGGGCATGTACGCACCGGAGCGCCAGCAGGAGATCCTTCGCCTCGCCCGCGACGGCGGCCGGGTCGACGTACTGTCGCTGGCCGAGGTGTTCCAGGTCACCGCCGAGACCGTCCGGCGCGATCTGAAGGCCCTGGACCGGGCCGGTCTCGTACGCCGGGTGCACGGCGGCGCGATCCCGGCCGGGCGGCTCGATTTCGAGCCCGACCTCGCCGAGCGCGAGAGCACCGCCGCCGACCAGAAGGACCGCATCGCCCGCGCCGCGCTCGCCGAGCTGCCGGCCGAGGGCAGCGTCATCCTGGACGCCGGTTCGACGGTGGCGCGGCTCGCCGCGGCCCTGCCGCTGGAGTCCGAACTCACCGCCGTCACCCACTCCTTGCCCACCGCCGCCCGCCTCGCCGACCACCCCGGCATCCAGCTCCACCTCATCGGCGGCCGGGTCCGCCACCGCACCCGCGCCGCCGTCGACGCCTGGGCGCTGCGCGCGTACGGCGAGATCCGCGCGGACGTCGCCTTCGTCGCGGCCAACGGGTTCTCCACCGCCGCCGGACTGACCACCCCCGACCTCGCCGAGGCCGCCGTGAAACGCGCCGCCGTCGCCGCGGCCCGCCGGGTCGTGCTCCTCGCCGACTCCGGCAAGCACGGCCAGGAGCACTTCGCCCGGTTCGGCGCCCTCGCCGACGTCGACCTGCTCATCACGGACACGGGCCTCACGCCGGAGGACGCCGCGGCGATCGAGGCGGGCGGCACGGAGGTGATCCGGGCGTGAACGCCGATATCCCCGGTCTCCCTGGCCCCACCGGCACCACTGGCGCCACGCGTACGGACGACCCCGAGAAGGCAGCGACCCGCGGCATGATCCTCACCGTCACCCCCAACCCCTCCCTCGACCGCACCTACGAGGTTCCCGGCCTCGACCGCGGCGAGGTCGTACGCGCCACCCGCGAACGCGTGGACCCGGGCGGCAAGGGCGTCAACGTCTCGCGGGCCGTCGCCGCCGCCGGCGCCCCCACCCTGGCCGTGCTGCCCCTGGGCGGCGCTCCCGGCGCCCTGGTCGCCGAGCTCCTCGCCGACCAGGGCATCAAGGTCGCCCCCGTCCCCGTCGCGGGCCAGACCCGGTCGAACATCGCGCTCGCCGAACCCGAAGGCACCCTCACGAAGATCAATGCCCCGGGACCCGAACTCTCCGCGGACGAGGCCGAAGCGCTGCTCCGCACCGTCGGCGAACAGTCGGCGGGCGCCGACTGGATCGCCTGCTGCGGCAGCCTCCCGCGCGGCCTCGCGCCTTCCTGGTACGCCGAGTTGGTGGCCCGCGCCCACGAGGCGGGCGCCCGTATCGCCCTCGACACGTCCGGGCCCGCGCTCCTGGCGGCCCTGCGTGAGCGCCCCGACGTCGTGAAGCCGAACGCCGAGGAGCTCGCCGAGGCCGTCGGCCGCCCGCTCGCCACGGTCGGCGACGCGGTCAAGGCGGCCGAGGAGCTACGGGAGCTGGGCGCGGCCGCCGTCCTCGCCTCGCTCGGCGCGGACGGGCAGCTCCTCGTCGACGCCGCGGGCGCCTGGTTCGCGAGCGCCCCGGTCGAAGCGGTACGGAGCAACGTGGGCGCGGGCGACTCCTCCCTGGCCGGCTTCCTGATCGCGGGCGGCGAAGGCCCCGCGGCCCTGGCGTCGGCGGTCGCCCACGGCGCGGCGGCGGTACAGCTGCCGGGCAGCGCGATGCCGGCCCCGGCCGACCTGGACCCGGACGCGGTGACGCTCACACGGCGGGTCCCGACGGACCTGGCCCTGACGGAGCCGGTGACGTGATGCCGGGTGACGTGAAGTCCGGTGACGTGGCGCCGGGTGACGTGGCCTCCGGCGGAGTACCGCACGGTGACGTGGCCTCCGGTGTCGTGCCGCACGGTGACGTGGCTTCCGGTGTCGTGCCGCATGGCGACGTGGCACCCGGTGACGTATCGACCGGCGAAGTGGCGTCCGGTGTCGCGCCGCCCGGTGACGTAACGACCGGTGTCCTGCCGCCCGGTGACGTGAAGAACAGCCTCCCGACGATCCAGCAGACGCGTACGCGAAGGAGCCCGCGATGAGCGCCGCCGAGATGATCACCGCGGACCTGGTCGACCTCGACCTCGACCTGTCCGCCGACACCAAAGAGGCGGCGGCCCGTTCGCTCGCCGTACGCATGGGGGCCCGGGGCCGGGTCACCGACCTCGACGGTTTCCTCGCCGACGTCGCCGCGCGGGAGGCCCAGATGCCGACGGGCCTCGACGGCGGCATCGGCATCCCGCACTGCCGCAGCGAGCACGTCACCGAGCCGACTCTGGCGTTCGGGCGCTCGGCGCACGGCATCGACTTCGGGGCGCCGGACGGGCCCGCGGACCTGATCTTCCTGATCGCGGCCCCGGCCGGGGCGGACGACGCCCACCTCACGATCCTGTCCTCGCTCGCCCGCCAGCTGATGGACGAGGACTTCAAGGCGGCACTGCGCTCGGCGACCGACGCGGACCGGGTGGCGGCACTGATCCGCGGCGAGACGCCGGTACGGGACGCGGCGCCGGTCGAGACGCCGGTCGAGACGCCGGTCGAGACGCCGGTCGAGACGCCGAACAAGACCGCCGACCCGGCACAGCCGGAGCACCCGGAGCACTCGGAGCACTCGGAACCGCCCGAGCGTGCGGACCAGCCGGGCCAGCCGGGTCACCCGGCACCACCAGGACCGCCGGAGCAGCCCGCGGTGACGGCCACGTTCAAGATCGTGGCCGTCACCTCCTGCCCCACCGGCATCGCCCACACCTACATGGCGGCCGAGGCCCTGGAGAACGCGGCCCGCGCCACCGACGGTGTGGAGCTGGTGGTGGAGACGCAGGGCTCCGCGGGCTTCACCCGCCTCGCACCGGAGGTGATCGCCGCGGCGGACGGCGTGATCTTCGCCCACGACGTCCCGGTCCGCGAGAAGGAACGCTTCGCCGGGAAGCCCACGGTCGATGTCGGCGTGAAGGCCGGGGTGAACCGGCCCGCCGCGCTCATCACCGAAGTACGGGAGAAGGCGACCCGAGGCGAGGCGACCACCGCCACGGATGGCGCCGAGTCCGCGTCATCCACAGCTGTGGACAACTCCGGCTCCCCTGAGGACGGTTACGGGACAAAGCTGCGTAAGTGGCTGATGTCGGGCGTCAGTTACATGGTGCCGTTCGTCGCCGCGGGCGGTCTGCTCATCGCGCTCGGCTTCGCCATCGGCGGCTACGAAGTCGCGGACGTCAAGGTCGAGACCCTGCTCAACAGTTTCGACTGGACCTCCACGACCAGCTGGGCGGCGCTGCTCTTCTACACCGGCCAGGCGGCGTTCGCCTTCCTCGTCCCCGTCCTCGCCGGCTATATCGCATACGGGATGGCGGACCGGCCGGGCCTCGTGCCGGGCTTCGTCGGCGGCTCGATCGCGCTGACCGTCGACGCGGGCTTCCTCGGCGGTCTCGCCGCGGGTCTCATCGCGGGCGGCGTGGTCATGGCGATCCAGCGGGTGAACGTACCGGCTGTGCTGCGCGGCATCATGCCGGTCGTCGTGATCCCGCTGCTCTCCTCGATCGCCGTCGGGTTCCTGATGTTCGTGGTGATCGGCAAGCCGATCGCCTCCCTCCAGAGCGCCCTGACGGACTGGCTCAACTCCCTCTCCGGCGCCAACGCGATCGTCCTCGGCGTGGTCCTCGGCCTGATGATGTCCTTCGACCTGGGCGGCCCGCTCAACAAGGTGGCCTACGCCTTCGCCGTCGGCGGCCTCGCCAACCCGACGGACGGTTCCCTGAAGGTCATGGCCGCCGCGATGGCCGCGGGCATGGTGCCGCCGCTGGCCATGGCGCTCGCCACCACGGTGCGGGGCAGGCTGTTCACGAAGGCCGAGCGGGAGAACGGCAAGGCGGCCTGGGTGCTCGGGGCCTCCTTCATCACCGAGGGTGCGATCCCGTTCGCCGCGGCCGACCCGCTGCGCGTCATCCCCGCCTCCATGGCGGGCGGCGCGGTCACCGGTGCGCTGTCGATGGCGTTCGGCTGCACCCTGCGGGCCCCGCACGGCGGCATCTTCGTGGTCCCGCTGATCGGCAACCCGTTCCTCTACCTGGTCGCGGTCGCCGCCGGTGTCTGCGTCGCGGCCGCCCTGGTCGTCGTACTCAAGGGCATGCGCAAGGCGTCGGAGACGGCGGCAGGCGCCGGGGGCGCGGAGGCGGCGGCGGGCGCCGGGTCGAAGATCCCGGCCGCCGTGTGAGGGCCGGAAGCCGGAACTGTCCGTTCCTGCGAGATACGTCACGGTCCGGGACCAAAGGCCCGGTCCGTGGTGTTCACTGGAACGCATGCCTGAGCACGTGTCGATCCTTCAGCAGACGGGCCTGGTGATCCTCGCGGTCGCCACGGTGGCATGGGTGGTCGGTGTGATCCGGCTGGTGCGCGTCGTCGCCTTCGCCCCGCCCCGGCCGCGGACCCTGCCGATGGGCGCGCTGCCGGGCCAGTCCAAGGCGCCCGCCCTGGAGTCGGTCCCGCTCACCGCCGACGAGCAGGATGCTTTCGCCGGTCTGGTACGCCAGTTCGGCCGAGGCTGAACGAAGCACTCGTCAGGCGCTCGTCCTGCGCGTCGCCGCCCGGTGCTCGATCGCCGCGCGGGCGGCCTCCTGCGTCGGATACACCTCGCACATGTGCCGGCCGTCCGGCGTCGCCGTGTGCTCGACCTCCCACAGGCTGATCTCGCTGCCGTCCCGGAGCAGGAACGCGTGCTCGTACAGGGCGAATCCCTGGCTGACGCGGCGGCCGAACGCCTGCGTGATCTGGTGGGCGCACGCCTCCCGCAGCAGCCCCGCCGTGCCGGGGCCCGGCCGGGTCGCCGGGTCCGGGTTCTCCGCGCGGCGCAGCAGCCGGCGGGCGTGGTCCACGGAGCTGTCCGGGTCGGTGGGGTCGAACCGGCGCCGCTCCGGCGGGACCGCCGACAGCTGCGCGGGGACGAGGGGCACGTGGATGTCGAAGTCCGGTGCGGCCTCCGGGGGTAACGGCAGGCGGGCCGTGGCCAGTTGCAGCTCGTCCTCGGTGACGTAGACCTCGTGCTGCTCCCTGCCGTCCCGGCCCGTGTTGTGGACCAGCTCCCACAGGGTGAGGGCGCTGCCGTCGGCGAGGAGCCAGGTGTGCCGGTACGTCTCCCGGTGCCGTCCCGCGCTGTGGTGGGCCGAGTGCAGGGAACCGGCGTACGCGAGCGCGCTGTCGAGCAGGTGCAGGGTCTCGTCGGGCAGCTCGAAGGAGTTGAGCGCGCGGCCGAGGAGCTGCGCCAGATGCTCGTCGGGTGACGAGGGGGCCGGCGGGGTCGCCGACGCGGACGCCGACGTGGACGGAGGCACCGACGCGGACGGGGTCACCGATATGGGCGGGGACACCGGCGCGGACTCGGACACCGGTGCGGACGGGGAGACCGGTGCGGACGACGTGGCGTCGAACTCGTAGTCGTGCGGAACGCTCAAGGCACCTCCCGGCATTGCTGCATGTCACCTTGTGGGTGCATACCGTAGCCCCTGCATCGGACATCATGTCCCTGAAATTGCAAACGGGGAACGGGAATTGGGAAACCTGCCCGCAGAACGCGTGGGCCGCGCGGAAGGTTCCCGCGCGGCCCTGCTGTTCTGCCCTGTTTTTCCGGTCCTGGCCTCCGCCCCGGCGGGGGTCAGACGGCGCTGTCCGCCGTCCACTGGCTCCAGCTGAGGTTCCAGCCGTTGAGGCCGTTGTCGGGGGCGATCGTCTTGTCCGGGGAGTTCTTCATGGTCACGACATCGCCGACGAGCGAGTTGTCGAAGAACCACTTGGCGGTCGTGTCACCGCCCGCTCCCTTGACGTCACGCATGCCGACGCAGCCGTGGCTGGTGCCCTGGGCGCCGAAGATGCCGGGCGAGCTCCAGTAGTTGCCGTGGATGAACGTCCCGGACTGCGACAGGCGCATCGCGTGCGGCACGTCCGCGATGTCGTACTCGCCGCCGAAGCCGACCGTCGAGCCGTTCATCCGCGTCTGCACGAACTTCTCGGAGATCACCATCTGCCCGTTGTACGTGGGGTGCGCGGCGCTGCCCGTGGAGACCGGGACGGTCTTGATGGTCTGTCCGTCGCGCACCACCGTCATCTGCTGGGTGTGCGCGTCGACCGTGGAGACCTGCTTGCGGCCGACGGTGAAGGTGACCGTCTTGTCCTGCACGCCGTGGATGCCGTTCGCCCCCTCGACACCGTCGAGGGCGATCTTCATGGTGACCTTGGAACCGGCCTTCCAGTAGTCCTCCGGCCGGAAGTCCAGGCGCTGGGCGCCGAACCAGTGACCGACGACCCGCTGCCCGCTGCTGGAGGTGACCGTGATGTGCGACTGCACGGCCTTCTTCTCCGAGATCGCCTTGTCGAACGTGAACGACACCGGCATGCCGACACCGACCGTCGAACCGTTGTCCGGCGTGTACGTGCCGATGAAGCTGTTCGTGTTCGAAACGGTCGTGAAGATCGAGTTGGCGGCGGCCGTGTGACCGTCCCCGTCCTTGGCGGTGGCGGAGAGGCGGTACTTGGTGCCGCGCTCCAACTGCTCCTTCGGCTTCCAGGTCGCGCCGCTCGCGGCGATCGTGCCCGGGACCTGCTTGCCGGACGCCGATTCGGTCATCTTCACGTCGGTGAGCTTGCCGTCGCTGACCTTGACGCCGGTCGCGTTGATCGACGCGCCGGTGGAACCGTCCTTCGCCGAAATGGTGATCTGCGGGGCGTCCTGCGCGCCGTTGCGGCCGTCCTTGTCCGCGTCGGCGTTGGCGCTGCCGCCGCAGGCCGTGAGGGTGAGGGCGCCGAGGGCGAGGGTGGCGCACGCGACGGCCATGTTCTGCCTTCTCACGGTCTGCTCCTGTTCATACGTCTTTGCGCAATTCTGCGCATATCCGGGTGTCTTTATGGCTATCTGCGGAGTCTGCTGTTCTTCGCGGGTTTCCAGGTGGTTACCCGATGTGTGGAGAGAGCCCGAGACGGCTGGAGAGGTTCCTTCCGTTTGTTGTGAAGGCAGACACAGGGACAGTTCTGTTACGCAACGGGACCTGTCAGGCCGTCGGGGCGCCGTAGAGATCGCTGTAGGACACGTACGTGCCGCCGGGGCCGCGCACCGACTCCGCCGCGCGCACGGCCCGCACGATCGCGCGCGTGACCAGGTCCGCGCCGGCGGCCAGGATCTCGTTGAGCGCGAGCGGATTCGCGGCGTCGAGCGGGCGTGCGCCCGTGGCGAGAGCGAAGACCGTGTCGCCGTCGTTGAGCAGATGCACCGGCCGCACGGCGCGCGCGATCCCGTCGTGCGCGGTACCCGCGACCTTCTGCGCCTGCGCGCGACTGAGATCGGCGTCGGTGGCGACGACGGCGAGGGTGGTGTTGAGTGGCGGCACCGCGGCGGGGCCCGAGGGCGGGGTCGGGTCCGAGGGTGGGGGGCCCGAGGGCGTGGCGGGGTCCGAGAGCAGGGCCGGGTCCGAGAGTGGCGCGGGGTTGTTGGCGGCGGCGGTCTCGGCCAGCCGTTCGATCGCCGCGTCGTGGACGGCGCGGGAGGGGTACGGCACGGGGCCGCGGTCCGCGAAGAACTCCCCGTACAGCGCCCCGGTCGCCGGGTCCAGCGCCGAGCCCGCCGCGTTGGCGACCACCAGCGCGCTCACCGTGATCCCCGAACCGAGCACGGTGGACGCGGTGCCGACGCCGCCGCGCACCTCCCCGACGAGCGCCCCGGTGCCCGCGCCCACATTGCCTTCCTGAACCGGGGAGCGCGGCTCCGTCGCCGCGGCGGCCGTCACCGCGGCGCGGCCCGTGGCGGCGTCGGGGCGGGCGCCCCAGTCGCCGCCACGGCCGAGGTCGAAGACGCAGGCCGCCGGCACCACCGGGACGACGCGCCCCGGCCCGCCCGCGGGGACGCCCCGGCCGTGCTCCTCCAGCCAGGCCATCACCCCGGACGCCGAGTCGAGCCCGTACGCGCTGCCGCCCGTGAGGACGATCGCCTCGATGCGCTGCACCAGGTTGCGCGGGTCGAGCGCGTCGGTCTCCCGGGTGCCGGGGCCGCCGCCGCGCACGTCCACGGCGGTGACCGCGCCGCCCTCGGGGGCCAGCACGACGGTGGTACCGGTCAGAAAGCCGTCACCGGCGCGGGTGGCGTGCCCGACCCGCACCCCCGTCACGTCGGTGAGGGCATCGTTGTAGGTCGTCGTCATATGGCATGCGTACCACGGGAGTTGCGGGCCGGCGGCGCGCGGACGAGCCCCGGGACCATGTTTTTGTGAATGCGTTCACAAGCGGGTCTGGGGCGAAAATCCCGAGGAAAACCCCAGTTCGGAGCGGTGCTTCCCGTATCCACAAGCTGGGCGAGGCGAAGTGGCAGGCGCTCGGCAAGCCCTGCACGCTGCACGACACGCCCTCGCCCACCGCCGAGCGGATCAACACCGCCAAGTCGATCTTCGAGGCCCAGGGCCTCACCGCGGTCCGAGCCCCGGTCCGCCCCCGCGACGTACCCTGGCACCATGAGCACCGCCGACCAGCCCGAACCGCGCGACCCGAAGACCGCGCTGATCTTCGACGACCCGCTGACGGCCCAGTCGTCCGACGACACGGACCGCGGCTGGGGCGAGCGGCCCGCGGCCGGCGACAGCAGCGCCGCCGACCTGGCCCGCTTCCTCGACGAGAAGCCGCCCCACCACCTGTGAAGCGCCGCCGAGGCCGAGGCCGCGGCCGCGGCTAGGACTCGGTGTGCCCCGAGCCGCGCTGCGCCACGAGCGAGTCGCGGATCTCCTTGAGGACCTCCAGCTCGGAGACCTCGACCGTCTCCTGCGCCCCTTCCCTCGCCGCCCTGCGCTCGGCCTGCCTGGCCAGGTACTTGGCCATCGGCAGCACCATCAGGAAGTAGACGACCGCGGCCGTGATGAGGAAGCCGAGCGCCGCGCTGAGGACCGAACCCCACAGGATCTCGATGCCCTCGTCGCCGGTGCACGGGCCCTTCAGGCAGGACTTGTAGCCCTCCAGGTCCTGGGTGCCGAAGGCGCCGACGATCGGGTTGATGACGCCCTTCACCACCGCGTTCACGACGTTGGTGAACGCGGCGCCGATGACGACCGCGACCGCCAGATCGATCACGTTGCCGCGCATCAGGAAGGCTTTGAAGCCCTCCCACAGACTCGGCTTGTTCTTCTCGCTCACCAAGAGGCCTTTCTTCACGTGCGCCGGATGCGGAGCAAACGACTTCGCAACCTACGACAGCGCGGGTCAGACCTGTCCATTCCGGTAACTCGATCGGGGGACCGGCCTTTGCCGCGGCCCTCACCACAGCGTCACCGCCAGGCGGGAGTTGGCACCGGCGCCCGCGAGCCGCACGGCCGTGGCGCGGTCCACCGACAGCACCACCAGCGACCCGCCCCCGGCCATCGGCCCGCCCGCCTGCCCGGGCGCTGTCTCCCCCGACATCTGCGACGCCTCCGGTACGGACGTCACCCGGGCCCGCGACGCGAGGACCCGCACCCCGGGCCCGCCGTCCGCTCGCGCCGCCACCACGTCCACCCGGTCGCCGGGCCGCAACAGCCGCACCGCGCCCGCGTCCGCGATCCGCACCGGCGCCGACACCGACACGGCGGGGCCCCGCGCCCGCTCGCCGGGCGGCGCCTGCGCCCCTTCGTGCCCTCGGCCCGGGCTGGACGACGGCACTGCGGCCGCCAGCGCCGCAGCGGCCAGGGCGAGGCCCGCGGCGACGGCCGGCCCGCGCCGACGGCGCCCCGCGCGTCCGGGCCGCCACCGCGGACCACGTACGCGCACGGGAGGGAAGGAAGGCACCTCGGACGTCGGGGGAGTGCTGAGCTGGGCCGGGGGAGTCGTCGCGGACATAGCCGTCACCGCCTGCGGGTCGGGGCCCACGGAGCCCACGGGCCGGACCGGTCAGAACCGGTCGGAACCGGTGAGGCCGGGTGGCGCCGAAGGGCCCTGTCGGGACCTGATGGGACCTGATGGGACCTGAGAGGAGTGCATGGGACTGGGGAGGACTGGATGGGACCGGGTGGGAACGGACGGGCATCACGCCCGTCGCACCCACCACGATCCGCCTCTCCGCCGGATCCCGCTGAACCCCGTGCACTACCGCCCGGTTGTGGACAACTCCCTCACCCGAAGGGGTACTTCACGCCGTCACATCACGGCAGCCGGAACCCCGGGTCCATCCCCCCGAGCGCCCCGGCGCACAGACAGTCCCGCTCCTCGGTGGCCGGCAGCCCCGCGACCGCGTCGAACAGCACGGTTCGCAGCCGGCCCACATTCGCCGCGAACACCTTGAGCACCTCGTCGTGCGAGACGCCCTCCCCACTCTCGGCGCCCGCGTCGAGGTCCGTGACGAGCGTCAACGACGTGTAGCAGAGCTCCAGTTCACGGGCGAGCATCGCCTCCGGGTGCCCGGTCATGCCCACCACCGACCAGCCCATCGCGGCGTGCCACCGCGATTCGGCGCGCGTCGAGAAGCGCGGGCCCTCGACCACGACGAGCGTGCCGCCGTCCACCGGCTCCCAGTCCTTGCCGCGCGCTGCCTTCACCGCGGCCTTGCGGCCCGTCGGGCAGTACGGGTCGGCGGGCGAGACGTGCACGACGTTCGGCACGGTGCCGTCGGGCAGCGGCAGCCCGTCGAAGTAGGTCTGCGCCCGTGACTTCGTGCGGTCCACGAACTGGTCCGGCACCAGCAGCGTCCCCGGCCCGTACTCCGGCCGCAGCCCCCCGACCGCGCACGGCCCGAGTACCTGGTGTACGCCCACCGAGCGCAGCGCCCACAGATTGGCGCGGTAGTTGATGCGGTGCGGCGGCAGATGGTGGCCGCGCCCGTGCCGGGGCAGGAAGGCGACCTGGCGTCCGGCGACCTCGCCCAGGAAGAGCGAGTCGCTCGGAGGTCCGTAGGGGGTGTCCACCTGGACCTCGGTCACGTCGTCGAGGAACGAGTAGAAGCCGGAGCCGCCGATCACACCGATCTCGGCGTCGGCACGGGTGTTCGCATTGGTCGCCATGGTCAGCACAGTAACCAAAGGCGGGAACACCGAAGACCCCGCCGTCGGGGACGGCAGGGTCTGGTGGGACGGCTCTTGGAAGGTCGCGCCTAGGCGGCGGACGACGAGCTGGAGGAGCTGCTGGAGCTGCTGGACGCCGAGGAGCCGGACGAGCTCGACGACGACTTCGTGTCCGAGGACGAGGACGAGGTCGAGGCCGTGGACGACGACGTCGACGACTCGGAGCCCGACTTCGCGGGCGACGACGCCGGGCTGCTGCTCGACGAGGAGCCTCGGCTGTCGTTGCGGTAGAAGCCCGAGCCCTTGAAGACGATGCCGACAGCCGAGAAAACCTTCTTCAGGCGGCCACCGCAGTTGGGGCACTCGGTGAGGGCGTTGTCGGTGAACTTCTGCACCGCCTCGAGGCCTTCGCCGCACTCGGTGCACTGGTACTGGTAAGTCGGCACTGTGTCTTCCTCCTGGCACTCTCACTCGATGAGTGCTAACGACGGTCCATAGTGACGTATTCCGCGAGATCAGTCCACTGTCACCGGCTGTCGGTGACCCACGCCACGTGCGACGGTGCGACCCGGCGGCGGCGGAACGAGCCGTGAGCGCAGCAGGTACATGACCCCGAGGGCCAGCAGGGTGCCGCCCATCGGGACGAGGAACCCCGCGCCGTCCCAGAAGCGGTCCTCCAGCTGGCCCGCGACCGTCACGGCCACCGCCTGGCCGAGCGCGACGGCGCCGGTCAGCCAGGTGAAGGCCTCGGTGCGGGAGCTCGCGGGGACGATCGACTCGACGAGCGTGTAGCCGGTGATCAGGGCGGGCGCGATGCACACGCCGACGAGCAGCCCGAGCCCGGCGAGCAGCAGTACTGACTGCGCCGCCCACAGGCCGGACGCGGTCAGCGCCAGGGCCGTGTAGCCGACGAGCAGACGGCGCTGCGGCGCGATCTTCCAGGCGATGGCACCGCAGACGATGCCGGAGAGCATGTTGCCCGCGGCGAAGGTGCCGTAGAGGACGCCATTGAGGCCGGGTTCGCCGATCGCCTCGGTGTAGGCGGCGAGCGAGACCTGCATGCCGCCGAAGACGGAGCCGATGCCGAGGAACGTCACGATCAGCACCCGCACGCCGGGGACGCGGAGCGCGGAGACGTGCTCCACGCGCGCGTGCCCGTCCAGGGCGCTGTCCGCGTGCCCCTTGCGGGTGTGCGCCGACGGGGTGGGCTGCGTGCCCTTCTGGGCGGCGAACAGCAGCCCGCCGACAAGGGTGAGCGCGGCTTCGGTGACGAGCCCGGCGGCCGGGTTGATGCCGGTGCACAACGCGGTGGCGAACAGCGGGCCGAGGACGAAGGTGAACTCGTCGGTGACCGACTCGAAGGCCGCCGCGGTCTGCATCAGGGGCGAGCCCTGGAGCCTGACGCCCCACCGGGCGCGCACCATGGGGCCGACCTGGGGCGTGGAGGCGCCCGTCGGCACGGCCGCGAGGAACAGCGCCCACGTGGGCGCCCCGGACAGGGCGAGGACGGTCAGGGTGAGCCCCGAGGCGCAGTGCACGAGGACGCCGGGGAGCAGGACGGCCCGCTGGCCGAAGCGGTCGGCCAGTTTGCCGGTGTAGGGCGCGAAAAGCGCCATGGAGACGCCGGTCGTCGCCGAGACCGCGCCGGCGGTCCCGTACGAGCCGGAGGTGTGCTGGACGAGCAGCACGATGGAGATGGTCAGCATCGCGAACGGCTGGCGTGCCGCGAAGCCGGGGAGCAGGAACGTCCAGGCTCCGCGGGTGCGCAGCAGCTGTCCGTAACCCGGGCGTACATCGGAGGTGCCGGGAACCGTGGCCTTCTGTGGCACGGCCCTCGCCTTTCTGCCGCCTGGTGGCCCGGTGCCTCCTGGTCGAAGGGCGCCGGGCCGAGAGCCGTCCTCATATGCGCCGGGAACCGAGTGATACCTGCGGTCCGCGCCAGGAGAGGCCCTGGGCCAGGCAGTGCGGCCACGTCGAGGGGCGGCGCTGCAAGGGGACCGCGGCCGCTTTGCGGTCGCGCCGGCTCTACGTCAGGCAGAGTCGGTGATTCGTGATTCGTGATTCGTGGATCTGGGTTCTGGGTTCGTGGATCTTTGGTCCACCCGACCATGTTAACGGCCGGTCGACCATGTTAACGGTCGGTTTCGCCCCCTGTGCCCAGCCAGCCGGCGAGCTTGCCGCCGTGCGCGACGGCCCGCAGGCGCGCCTCCGCGGCGTCACGCACCGGGTCGGTGGCCACGACCAGGAGTTCGTCGCCCCGGCGCAGCACGGTGGTGGGGGACGGCACGAAGGACGTCCCGTCACGCACGACCAGGGTCACGGCGGCGCCCTTGGGCATCCGCAGCTCGCCGACCTCCACGCCGTGCATCCGGGAGCCCTCCGGGACGGAGACGGACAGCAGGTGTCCGCGCAGCCGCTCCAGGGGTGCGGAGTCGATGCCGAGGTCGGCGGCCTCGGACGAACCCAGGCCCAGCTTTCGGGCGAGCCAGGGCAGGGTGGGCCCCTGGATGAGGGTGTAGACGACGACCAGCACGAAGACGATGTTGAAGATTCGCCGGCTGCCCGCGACGCCGGTCACCATCGGAATGGTCGCCAGGATGATGGGCACGGCCCCGCGCAGTCCCGCCCATGACATGAGGGCCTGCTCCCGCCACGGTATGCGGAAGGGCGCCAGGCTGAGGACCACTTCCAGGGGGCGCGCCACCACCGTCAGTACGAGTCCGATGACGAGCGCGGGCACGATGTCGTCGGCCAGTTCGTGCGGTGTGACGAGCAGTCCGAGCAGTACGAACATGCCGATCTGCGCGATCCAGCCGAGCCCCTCGGCGAAGCCCCTCGTGGCCGCCCAGTGCGGCAGTTTGGCGTTGCCCATGACCATGGCGGCCAGGTAGACGGCGAGGAAGCCACTGCCGTGGGCCATGGCGCCCGCGGCGTACGCGACGGTGGCGATGGCCATCACGGCGATGGGGTAGAGGCCGGAGGCGGGCAGGGCGACGTGCCGCAGCCCGTAGGAGCCGAGCCACCCGACGGCGAGCCCGAGCGCGGCGCCGATGGCGAGCTCCAGGGCGATCTCGCCGACGAGGACGTACCAGTGCTCCACGGGGCCGGCGGCCGAGAAGGCGACGACAAGGATGACGACCGGGGCGTCGTTGAAGCCGGACTCCGCCTCCAGGACGCCGGTGATGCGCGAGGGCAGTGGCACCTTGCGCAGGACGGAGAAGACGGCCGCGGCGTCCGTGGAGGAGACCACCGCGCCGATGATGAGGGCCTGGTGCCATTCAAGGCCGACCAGGTAGTGCGCGCCCGCCGCCGTCACACCCACACTCACCGCGACGCCCACGAGCGACAGGGCGACGGCCGCAGGGAGCGCCGGTTTGATCTCCTTCCACTTCGTGCCCAGGCCGCCTTCGGCCAGGATCACGACGAGGGCCGCGTAGCCGATGACCTGGGTCAACTCGGCATCGCTGAAGGAGACGTCGCCGATCCCGTCCTGGCCCATGGCGATGCCGATGCCCAGGTAGAGGAGCAGGCTGGGCAGCCCGCTGCGCGAGGAGATGCGTACCGCGGCGACCGCGATGAGCAGCACGAGCGCGCTCACGAGCAGGAGCTGGTTGAGGTGGTGGACAGTCAGGGGCTGGTCCTTCCGCGAGAGGTCGTCGCAGGGGGCGGGCGCGGGGTGCCGCGCCATGGTCAACGAGCGAGGTACTTCGTTACCTTACCTAATCGTTAACGCTTTCTTGATGCTCGGGCCATTGCTCGGGCCATTGCTCACGCCATTGCTCGGGCCCTTGCGCCGAGCCGTGCTCAAGCCCTCGGCGGACCCCGCCCGGACCCTCGCACCGACCCCGCCCGGGCCCTCGCCGAGGCCGTCGCGCAGACTCTCCGCAACCTCCGGACGGGTCCGCTTCCTGACTCCGCGTCCGGGCGCGCACCGCACTGCTCGTATGGTTGCTCCAGCCAGCCGCTAGCGAAGGACAGCAAGGATCGCGATGCCCTCCACTACGAACGCCTCTTCCGGTCGCCAGTCCGGCAAGAAGAAGGGGCGCCGAGCCCGACTGCTCGTGATCGTCCTCGTGTTGGCCGTCGTCGCGGGCATCGGGTACGGGGCCTACTGGGGCGTCGACAGCGTGCGCGCGTCCTTGCCGCAGACCACGGGCTCGGTCCGGCTCGACGGGCTCGACGGGCCCGTGCAGGTCAAACGGGACGGTTACGGGATCCCGCAGATCTACGCGTCCTCGGACGAGGACCTGTTCATGGCGCAGGGCTTCGTGCAGGCGCAGGACCGGTTCTACGAGATGGACGTGCGCCGTCATACGACCTCCGGGCGGCTCTCCGAGATGTTCGGCAAGGGGCAGGTCAAGACCGATGAGTTCCTGCGCACCCTGGGCTGGCACCGGGTGGCGCAGCGGGAGTACGACTCCAAGTTGTCGCCCTCGACGAAGAAGTACCTCCAGGCGTACTCCAAGGGGGTCAACTCCTACCTGGCCGGCAAGAGCGGCAAGGCGATCTCCGCCGAGTACGTGGCGCTCGGCTTCGAGAACGACTACAAGCCGCAGAAGTGGTCGCCGGTCGACTCCGTCGCGTGGCTGAAGGCGATGGCCTGGGACCTGCGCGGCAACATGCAGGACGAGATCGACCGCTCCCTGATGACGAGCCGCCTCAGCGCGAAGCAGATCAAGGACCTCTACCCCGAGTACCCGTACGGCCGGAACAAGCCGATCGTGCAGGAGGGCGCCTACAACAGCGCCACGGGCACGTACGACACCGCGGCGTCGGGCACGCAGACGCAGAGCGGCACCGGCGGGGCGGCGGGCACCGGCCTGGCGGGCGGCGCGGCGGCCCCCAGCGGCCTCCAGAGCCAGCTGGGCGGTCTGGCCGACGTCCTGGACCAGATCCCCGACTCCGCGGGCCTGGGGCCCAACGGGAACGGCATCGGCTCCAACTCGTGGGTGGTCTCCGGTGACCACACCATCACCGGTGAGCCGCTGCTCGCCAACGACCCGCACCTGGCGCCGCAACTGCCGTCCGTCTGGTACCAGATGGGGCTGCACTGCACGAGCGTCTCGGCGAAGTGCCAGTACGACGTGACGGGTTACACCTTCGCGGGCATGCCGGGCGTGGTCATCGGCCACAACCAGAACATCTCCTGGGGCCTGACCAACTCGGGCGCCGACGTGACCGACCTCTACCTGGAGCGGTTCAACGGCGACGGCTACCTGTACGACGACAAGACGGTGCGCTTCAAGACGCGCGAGGAAGTCATCAAGGTCGCCGGCGGCAAGTCCAAGACGATCACCGTCCGCGAGACCAACAACGGCCCGCTGCTGTCGGACCGCAACGACGAGCTCGTCAAGGTCGGCAAGAAGGCTCCGGTGGGCACCACGGCGCCGGACCGCGGCGACGGCTACGGCATCGCGCTGCGCTGGACCGCGCTCGACCCCGGCAACACCATGGACGCCGTCTTCGAGATCGACAGGGCGAAGAACTGGACCGAGTTCCGCGAGGCGGCCGCCGACTTCCAGGTGCCCTCGCAGAACCTGACGTACGCGGATGTCGAGGGCCACATCGGCTACCAGATGCCCGGGCGCATCCCGATCCGCAGCAAGGGCGACGACGGCTCACTGCCGTCGCCGGGCTGGGACTCCGACTACGAGTGGACCGGCTACATCGACCAGGACGAACTGCCCTACGAGTTCGACCCCGAGCGCGGCTACATCGTGACCGCCAACCAGGCCGTGGTCGGCAAGGACTACCCCTACACGCTCACCACGGACTGGGGATACGGCACCCGCAGCCAGCGGATCACCGATCTCATCAAGTCGAAGATCGACGGTGGCGGGAAGATCTCCACCGACGACATGCGCACCATGCAGATGGACAACAGCAGCGAGATCGCCAAGCTGCTCGTGCCGAGGCTGCTGAAGATCGACGTCAAGGACAGTTACGTCCGTGAGGCGCAGCAGCTCCTGGAGAACTGGGACTACACCCAGAACCCGGACTCGGCCGCGGCCGCGTACTTCAACTCCGTGTGGCGCAACATCCTGAAGCTCGCCTTCGGCAACAAGCTGCCCAAGGAGCTGCGGGTCGAGGGCCAGTGCCTGAGCGTCACGCCGGTCGACAACACCGGCCCGGCCGACGAGGACCGCAAGGTCCGCGAGTGCGGCCAGCGGGACGCGCACACGGCCCAGCCGGACGGCGGCGACCGCTGGTTCGAGGTCGTGCGCAAGATCATCAACGATGAGAAGAACGACTGGTGGAAGACGCCGGGCAACCGCAACAACGACCCCACCACCACCCGTGACCAGCTCCTCAAGCGCGCCATGAAGGACGCGCGCTGGGACCTCACGGCCAAGCTCGGCAAGGACATCGACACCTGGAGCTGGGGCCGGCTGCACAAGCTGGAGCTGAAGAACCAGACCCTCGGCACCGAGGGCCCGGGCTGGCTCCAGTACGTACTGAACCGTGGCCCCTGGAAGCTCGGCGGCGGCGAGGCGGCCGTCAACGCGACCGGCTGGAACGCGGCGGGCGGCTACGGCGTCGACTGGGTTCCGTCGATGCGCATGGTGGTCAACCTGAAGGACCTCGACAAGTCCAGGTGGATCAACCTCACGGGCGCCTCGGGCCACACCTACAGCGCCCACTACACGGACCAGACCGACAAGTGGGTCAAGGGCGAGCTGCTCCCGTGGAACTTCACGGAGAAGGCCGTCGGGGCCGACACCTCGGACACGCTGGTCCTGAAGCCGTAGGGCAGTAGGTAGACAGAAGCAGCGATACCGGATGGGGCCTCACGCGCGCGTGAGGCCCCATCCGCTTGTCGGCGTCTCCTAGGTGAAGCGACGCGCCCCGGACGGCGTCACCACGGCGTGCACCGCCTTGTCGTGCGCCTCCTCCGGGACGTGCGGGACGACTTCGGCGTCGTAGAGCAGCACGACGAGGGCGGGGTGCGCACCGGCCGCTTCGAGACGCGCGAGGACCCGGTCGTACGAGCCGCCGCCCCGGCCGAGCCGCATCCCGCGCGCGTCCACGGCGAGCCCGGGCAGCAGGACGACGTCGGCGGCCGTCACGGCGTCGGGGCCGAGCCGCTCGCCGCCCGGCTCCAACAGGGCCATCTTTCCCGGGTGCTGGACGCGGACGAGCGAGGAGGCTCCCTCGTAGGCCCCCCAGTCCAGGTCGTTGTCGGGCAGCAGCACCGGCAGCAGGACCCGCGTCCCGCGCGCGCGGAGGGCGTCCAGGAGGGCCGCGGTCCCCGGCTCGCCGCCGACGGAGACGTACGCCGCGACGGTGCGGGCGCTCGCCAGCTCCGCGAGCTCGAAGGCCCGCTCGGCGAGAACCGTTTCCGTCTCCCGTACGTCATTCACCGGCAACGTGTTTCTCACCGTGAGGAACCTTCGCCGCAATGTGCGCTTGTCAGGGTGGGTGCCTTGGGCGTCGTCCGGGTGCCGGCTCATAGCTGGCTCACAAATCTCTCCTTGTCCACGCATATATGTGCCAACAAAGCGGACCCACAGATTCCGCCCATAGGTGCCGGATAGGGTGACGGACATGAATGACTCGCACACCAGGATCACCAAGGCTGTCATCCCTGCCGCAGGACTCGGTACCCGGTTCCTGCCGGCCACGAAAGCGACTCCCAAGGAGATGCTTCCGGTGGTGGACAAGCCGGCGATCCAGTACGTGGTCGAAGAGGCCGCGTCGGCGGGTCTCGACGACGTACTGATGATCACGGGCCGCAACAAGCGGCCGCTGGAGGACCACTTCGACCGCAACTACGAGTTGGAGTCGGCCCTGCAGAAGAAGGGCGACGCGGCCCGTCTCGCCAAGGTGCAGGAGTCGAGCGACCTGGCGACCATGCACTACGTGCGCCAGGGCGACCCCAAGGGCCTTGGCCACGCGGTGCTGTGCGCGGCCCCGCACGTCGGCGACGAGCCCTTCGCAGTCCTCCTCGGCGACGACCTGATCGACCCGCGCGACCCGCTGCTCGCGCGCATGGTCGAGGTGCAGGAGCGGCACGGCGGCAGCGTCGTCGCCCTCATGGAGGTCGAGCCCTCGCAGATCCACCTCTACGGCTGCGCCGCCGTCCAGGCCACGGAGGAGGGTGACGTCGTCAAGGTCACGGATCTGGTGGAGAAGCCGGAGGTGGCGGACGCGCCGTCGCATTACGCGGTCATCGGGCGGTACGTCCTCGACCCGGCCGTCTTCGGGATACTCCGCCGGACCGAGCCGGGCCGCGGCGGCGAGATCCAGCTCACCGACGCCCTCCAGCAGCTGGCCGCCGACGAGAAGATCGGCGGCCCGGTCCACGGCGTCGTCTTCAAGGGCCGCCGCTATGACACCGGCGACCGAGGCGACTATCTGCGTGCCATTGTCAGACTCGCGTGCGAACGTGAGGACCTGGGCCCGGACTTCCGTGCCTGGCTTCGCAGTTACGTCACCGAGGAGATGTAGCACCTTGAGCAGCGCGACCACCTCGTCCACCGCCGGCCAGCAGCAGCTGTGGTCGGTGGACGAGCATCTGGAGGACATCCTCAGCACCGTCCGGCCGCTGGAGCCCATCGAGCTCCAGCTCCTCGACGCCCAGGGCTGTGTGCTCGTCGAGGACGTGACGGTGCCGGTCTCGCTGCCGCCGTTCGACAACAGCTCGATGGACGGGTACGCGGTGCGCGTCGCCGACGTCACCGGCGCGAGCGAGGAGTACCCGGCCGTGCTGACGGTCATCGGCGACGTCGCGGCGGGCCAGGTCGAACAGCCCACCGTCGGCCCCGGCCAGGCCGCCCGCATCATGACCGGCGCCCCCCTGCCGCCCGGCGCCGAGGCCGTCGTCCCCGTCGAGTGGACCGACGGCGGGCTCGGCGCGGGCCCCGTCACCTCGATGCCCGCCCACTCCAGCGCCCCCGAGGGCGCCTCGGGCGAGGTCCGCGTCCACCGCCCCGCCGAGGCACGCGCGCACGTCCGCGCGCAGGGCAGCGACGTCCAGGCCGGCGACCGCGCCCTCACCACCGGCACGGTCCTCGGCCCGCCGCAGATCGCCCTGCTCGCCGCGATCGGCCGCGGCACGGTACGGGTGCGCCCGCGCCCGCGCGTGGTCGTCGTCTCCACCGGCAGCGAACTCGTCCAGCCGGGCGAGCAGTTGCGCCGGGGCCAGATCTACGACTCCAACAGCTTCGCCCTCACGGCCGCGGCCCGGGACGCCGGAGCCATCGCCTACCGGGTCGGCGCCGTCGCCGACGACGCCGAGACGCTCCGCTCCACCATCGAGGACCAGCTCATCCGCGCCGACCTCGTCGTCACGACGGGCGGCGTCAGCGTGGGCGCGTACGACGTCGTGAAGGAGGCCCTCTCCTCGATCGGCGACCCGGACGAGGAGGGCGGCATCGGCGCGGGCAGCGGCGTCGAGTTCCGCAAGCTCGCCATGCAGCCCGGCAAGCCGCAGGGCTTCGGCTCCGTCGGCCCCGACCACACCCCGCTGCTCGCCCTGCCGGGCAACCCGGTCTCCAGCTACGTCTCCTTCGAGCTCTTCGTCCGGCCGGCGATCCGGGCCCTCATGGGCCTGCCCGACGCCTGCGTGCACCGCCCCACCGCGCGCGCGGTGCTCACCGCCGACAAGGCGCTGACCTCGCCGGACGGCCGCCGCCAGTTCCTGCGGGGCAGTTACGACGCCGAGAAGGGCGAAGTCGCCCCCGTCGGCGGCTCCGGATCGCACCTGATCGCGGCGCTCGCCCACGCGGACGCGCTGATCGTCGTGGGCGAGGACGTGACGTCGGTGGCGCCCGGCACGGAGGTCGACGTGGTCCTGCTGGGCTGACCGGGCCGAGCGCCGGGAGCCCGCGATACCGTGTCGCGCACAACCAGTCCGGCGCGCCGCACCGCGCACGGCTCGCATCGGGAGCGCCACAGCACCATGAGCACTTCGCAGGACCGACTCACCCACATCGACGAGGCGGGCGCCGCCCGCATGGTCGACGTCTCGCAGAAGGACGTCACCGCGCGCACCGCCCGCGCCAGCGGCCGCGTCCTCGTCTCGCCGCGCGTGGTCGAACTGCTGCGCGGCGAGGGCATGCCCAAGGGCGACGCCCTGGCGACGGCCCGCATCGCCGGGATCATGGGGGCCAAGCGCACCCCCGACCTGATCCCGCTCTGCCACCCGCTGGCCGTCTCCGGCGTGACACTGGACCTGTCGGTGGCGGACGACGCGGTGGAGATCCTCGCCACGGTGAGGACCACGGAACGCACGGGCGTCGAGATGGAGGCCCTCACGGCGGTCTCGGTCGCCGCGCTCACCGTCGTCGACATGGTCAAGGCGGTCGACAAGGGGGCGGTCATCACGGACGTCCGCGTCGAGGAGAAGACGGGCGGCAAGTCGGGGGACTGGAACCGCGGAGCCCGGGCATGACCGCGGCAGCCGGGGCCCGCCCCTACCGCGCCCTCGTCGTCACCGCCTCCAACCGGGCCGCCGCCGGCGTCTACGAGGACAAGGGCGGCCCGCTGATCGTCGCGGGGCTGGCGAAGATGGGCTTCGACGTGGAGGGCCCCCAGGTCGTGCCGGACGGCGACCCCGTGGAGTCCGCTCTGCGGGCCGCGGCCGAGGCGGCGTACGACGTCGTCGTCACCACCGGCGGCACCGGCATCTCGCCCACCGACCGCACGCCCGAGGCGACGGCCCGCGTCATCGACCACGAGGTGCCGGGCATCCCCGAGGCGATCCGCGCGTACGGGCGGCAGCACGTGCCCACCGCCGCGCTCTCGCGTGGCCTCGCCGGGGTCGCGGGCCGGACACTGATCGTGAACCTGCCGGGTTCGAGCGGTGGCGTACGGGACGGCCTCGCCGTCCTGGAGCCGTTGCTGACCCACGCCGTCGACCAGCTCCGCGGCGGCGACCATCCGAGACCCGATGCCCACGCCGCAGGGGGTGCGCACTGAACAGCTCGTCCTGGCCCGTCGTCCTGACGGAGGGCGATGTCGTCCTCCGGCCCATAAGGCTGCGCGACCAGCGCGCCTGGCGCGAGGTCAACCGCCGCAACCGCGACTGGCTGCGTCCCTGGGAGGCGACGATCCCGCCGCCCACCCCGACCGGCCCCATCGCCCACCGCCCCACGTACCGGCAGATGGTGCGCCATCTGCGCTCGGAGGCGAACGCGGGCCGCATGCTGCCCTTCGTCATCGAGTACCAGGGCCGTCTCGTGGGCCAGTTGACGGTCGCCGGGATCACCTGGGGTTCGATGTGCTCGGGCCACGTCGGCTACTGGGTGGACCAGGAGGTGGCCGGGCGCGGGGTGATGCCCACGGCTGTCGCGCTCGCCGTCGACCACTGCTTCCGCACGGTGGGCCTGCACCGCATCGAGGTCTGTATTCGCCCGGAGAACGGGCCGAGCCGCAGGGTCGTGGAGAAACTCGGATTCCGCGAGGAGGGCCTGCGGCCACGGTATCTTCACATCGACGGCGGCTGGCGGGATCATCTCGTCTTCGCCCTCACCGCCGAAGAGGTCCCCGAGGGCCTCCTCCGGCGCAGGCGGCGCGGGCGCCGGGGCAACGCCGCAGGTCCGGGCGCTTCCAACGCCATCGATCCCGGGGCACCCTCGAAATAAAATAAATGTTCGAAATTGATCGGCGGGCGACCGCGGGAGCCATTGAATTCGCACCCCGGTCGGCCAGTTGATCGCACCAGTCGCAAAAAATGCTCGAAATATCAGCCAGATCGTGCGACACACCGGCCCAATTGGCGGATGGCTCCGCGCAAACCCCTCTACGGTGTGAGGCGTGAGCAGCAGCGGCCTCATCTATGCAGTCATCGTCGGGGCCTGGGCCGCCTACTTGGTGCCGATGTGGCTCCGTAGGCAGGACGAGCTGAACGAAGCCCGTCCGACGGAACGCTTCAGCACCGCCATCCGGCTTCTGTCCGGACGGGCGGGTATGGAGCGCCGGTACGCCAAGGACCTGCAGGCGCGCTCGCCGGAGACGGACGAGCGGCGCGGCACCCCGGCCGACCCGGACGCGGCCACCGACGTGGTGGACGCCCGGGACTTCGTCGCGCCCCGGGCGAGCGAGCGCACGCCCCCGGAGCCCGCCCGCGAGCCCCGCCGGGCACCCGAACCGGAACCGGTGCCGGAACCCGCGCCCCCCGCCAAGCCCCGCCCGCCGCGCCCCACTTCCGCCGCCTCCGCCGAGGCGCTGGCCCGCGCCCGGCGCACCAAGGTCCTCGCGCGCCGCCGCCGCACGACCGTGCTGCTCTTCGTCGCCTTCTCGGCCGGCGCGATCGTCGCCGGGGTCGGCGGCATCGCGTTCCTGTGGGCGCCCGCGGCGCCCGCCCTGCTGCTCAGTACCTACATCGTCTATCTGCGGGCCCAGGAGCGACGCCGCTTCGCCTACGTCATGGACCGCCGCCGCGCCGAGATCGCCGCGCAGCGCCTGCGGGAGCGGCAGCCGCGCGGGCGCAGGCCGGCCGCGCAGCACGCCGCCGCCGACGACGCGGAGGAAGGACCGGGCGCCGAACCGGCGACCGGTACCGGGCAGACCTCGCTCGCCGCCGACCGGCGCGCGCTCGTCGAGCAGACCGACCACGCGGAGTGGGTCGACCAGCAGCGTGAGCGGCAGCGCCGCCCCGGGCCCGGCGAGAGCTGGGACCCGATCCCCGTGCCGCTGCCCACCTATGTGACCGCCCCGGTCGCCCCGCGGGCCGGCGGGAACATCGACTACGGCGCCCCCGAGACCTGGAGCGCCGCCCGCTCGTCCGCGGCGGAACAGGCCGAGCCGGAGCCGCCGCAGGAGCAGGCCGCCGACGACGGGCGCAGCGACGCCCGCCGGGCGGCCTCCGCCCGGCGCTCCCGCGAGCGCGGCCGTACCCCGCTGTTCGACCAGTACGACGTCGGCGCCGCCGGTACCGACGGGCGGCCGCGGGCAGCCAACGAGTGACCCGGCTGACCAGCCAGGGAGCGGATTTCCAAGCACCCCGATCGGGATGCTAGAGTTTCACTCGTTGCAAGGGCCTGTGGCGCAGTCTGGTAGCGCACCTCGTTCGCATCGAGGGGGTCTGGGGTTCAAATCCCCACAGGTCCACCGCAATTGAGAACCCCGCCGGGTGACCGGCGGGGTTCTTGCTTTGCTGTCCGGCGCGCGCCCCGGGGGCGGGCTCCGGACAGCGGTGCCTACAGCGGCTTGGCGTAGCAGCGGCTCAGCTCCTCGAAGCGGTAGAGGCCGAACTTGGCGCACGGCTCGTAGCCGCTCGAGGTGTAGAGCGCTATCGCCTCCGGCTGCTTCGTCCCCGTCTCCAGCACCATGCGGGTGCGGCCCGCGGTGCGGGCGTCGGCCTCCAGGGCCGCGAGGATCCGGCGGGCCAGACCCAGGCCGCGCGCCTCCGGGGTGACGTACATGCGCTTGAGTTCGGCGTCGCCGTCCGCGTACCCCTCCTCGTTCTCGTCCTGGGCGCGCCAGCCGCCCGTCGCGAGGGGCGTGCCCGCCGCGTCGTACGCGATCAGGTACCGGCCCGCCGGCGGGGTGAACATCGTCGGGTCGAGCGGTGTGACATCGCCCTCGTCGCCGTAGCGCTCCGCGTATTCGAGCTGGACGCGGTCGTTCAGTGCCACCGCGTCCGCGTGGTCGAAGGAGACGGGTCGCAGGGTGATCGCGGTGGTCGAAACGGGTTGGATAGTTATGCGAATAATCGTATCTCTATGCTTCGGGTGCGGTTGACGCGTCAAGTGTGCCGGTACGGTGGCCCGGTGCTGACAGTGACCACCGTGAATGTGAACGGGCTTCGCGCCGCCTCCAGGAAGGGCTTCGTGGAGTGGCTCGCCGGGACCTCCGCCGACGTGCTCTGCCTCCAGGAAGTGCGCGCCGAGCCCGAGCAGCTGCCCGCCGAGGTGCGCGCGCCGGAGGGCTGGCACGTCGTGCACGCCCCGGCCGGTGCCAAGGGGCGGGCCGGGGTCTCCCTCTATACGCGGCGCGCGCCGGAGCGGGTGCGGATCGGCTTCGGCTCCGCCGAGTTCGACGGCAGCGGCCGGTACGTGGAGGTCGACCTGCCGGGCGTCGTCGTCGCCAGCCTCTACCTGCCCTCCGGCGAGGTCGGGACCGAGCGGCAGGACGAGAAGATCCGCTTCATGGCCGAGTTCCTGGAGTACCTGAAGGCACTGCGTGTGCGGGCCGCCGCCGAGGGCCGCGAGGTCGTCGTCTGCGGCGACTGGAACATCGCCCACGCCGAGGCCGACCTCAAGAACTGGAAGGGCAACAAGAAGAACTCCGGCTTCCTCCCCGAGGAGCGGGAGTGGCTGAGCCGGGTCCTCGAGGCGACGGACGGCGGTTACGTCGACGTCGTGCGGGCGCTGCACCCGGAGGCCGAGGGGCCGTACTCGTGGTGGTCGTACCGGGGGCGGGCCTTCGACAACGACACGGGGTGGCGGATCGACCTCCTGGTGGCGACCCCCGGGCTCGCCGGGCGCGCGGTGAAGGGGTTCGTGGAGCGGGCGGCCAGTCATGGGGAGCGCTGGTCGGACCACGCCCCGGTGACGGTGGTCTTCGCGTAGTCACGGAGTTCGCCGGGGGGCTTACGTCCCGTCCGGCGGCATGGCACATTTTGGTCGCGTACATGATGAATCCGGGGTCGGCTGTCCGTCGTACGGGGGGAACTCATGTCTGAGGCGTCGCACGTCCTGTCCCGGCGCGGTCTGCTCTCCGGGGCCGTGGCCGCCGGGCTCGGGGCCGCTGTCGGAGCGGGCGGGCGGGGGGCGGCGGCCGGTGGACGGCTGCCGCCCGTGCTCCTCACCGAGCAGGCGAGCAAGCGGCTGCTCGTACTCGATCCGGCGGCCGCTCCGTGGGATCCGGCGGCCGGGCCCGAGGCGGTGCGGTGGGCGTTCACGCCCGTAGGGGACGACCGGTACCGGGACCTCGCGCCCGAGGCCAGCTGGGTCTACCCGAGCGAGGCGAAGGTGCGGCGGCACAGGGGGCGGACGCTCGTGCTGACCACGGCGTCGTTCGGGTTCGTGGGCGTGGTGGAGCATCCGACGGGGCGCAGGTACTGGGGTACGGCCATCGGGCCGGGGGACGATCTGTTCAACCCGCACACCGCCGAGATCCTCCCCGACGGGAACGTGGCCGTCGCGTGCAGCACCGGGGCCAGGGTGCGGCTGTACGCCGCGTCGCTCGGGCCGCGCTCCTCCCGGTTCACGGAGGCCGAGCTGAAGGGGGCGCACGGGCTGCACTGGGACCGGGAGCGCCGGGTGCTGTGGGCGATGGGCGACGACGAGCTGGTCGCGTTCGAGGTGGCGGGGTCGGCGGCGCGGCCGCGGCTCGTGCGGCGGTTCGCCGATCCGCTGCCGGTCGCCGTGCCGGGCAGGTCCGCGGGCGGGCACGATCTGTTCCCGGTCGCCGGGCGGCCCGGGCGGCTGTGGGTGTCGACCAGTGCGTCCGTCTTCCAGTTCGAGACGCGCGGCCGGACGTTCGGGCAGGATTTCGCGGGCGCCGGGGAGATCGTCCGCAAGGGCGTGAAGTGCGTCGGGGACGATCCGCGTACCGGCCGGGTCGTCACCACGGTGCCCGAGCCGGGGCTCGGGGAGAGCTGGTGGACGACGACCGTGAGCGTGCACCGGCCGCCGGGCGCGTACGAGCTGGTCGGCGGCGGGATCTACAAGGCCCGCTGGTGGCTGCCGGTCTGATCCCCGCTCAGGGGGCGGCGGAGCCGAGCTTGCGGTCCAGGGCCATCGACAGTTCGGCCTCGACCACCGACTTGGCCAGCGGGCGCAGGCGCTGGACGTCCTTCTCGGTGCCGTGCGCGAGGATCAGTTCGGTGAAGAGAGTGGCCATGGCGTCGGCGTGCTCGCGGACGCGGCTCGCCGCCCCGAGGACCTCGGCCAGCGGGATGCCCTCGCGGACCAGGGCCGCCGAGACCTCCAGGAGGCGGCGGCTGATGTGCACGATCTCCTCGCCGTCGGTGCCCAGGTAGCCGAGGTCCAGGGCGGCCTGGAGGTTCTCGGGGGTCACCTCGCCGGCGAAGTGGTCGGCCAGTTCCGTCGGGGTGAGGCGGACCGGGGTCTCCTCGCTGGGTTCGCCGAGGCCGAGGAGTTCACCGACGTCGCGGCCGCGGTCGAAGGCCTCGGAGAGTTCGGCGATGCCGTTGAGGGTGTGGCCGCGGTCCAGGAGCGCGGCGATCGTGCGCAGGCGGGTCAGGTGCGTCTCGTCGTACCAGGCGATGCGGCCCTCACGGCGGGGCGGCTTGATCAGGCCGCGTTCGCGGTAGAAGCGCACGGTGCGCACGGTGATGCCGGCCGCCTTCGCCAGCTCAGCCATGCGGAACTCGCGGACTTCGCCGTACTCGCCGCCCCTGCCGTCCGGGTCCGTTGCTTCTGTCGCCACGCGGGAAGCCTATGCCGTACTGGGGGTAACTTTCCTCGGCCCGACCCCTACCCATCAGTACGGTGCTGCTCTACGCTCCCCATTACGCCAGTGTTCACTGGCAGAGTCGCGCGGCAAGGGAGGCGCCGGGATGGCCGAGCAGGAACACGAGCACGTACGGGTGGCGGTGATCGGATCCGGCTTCGGCGGGCTGGGCGCGGCGGTCAGGCTGCGCCGCGAGGGCATCGGCGACTTCGTCGTCCTGGAGCGGGCCGGTGCGGTCGGCGGCACCTGGCGCGACAACAGCTATCCGGGGTGTGCCTGCGACGTGCCGTCCCACCTGTACTCCTTCTCGTTCGCGCCGAACCCGGACTGGCCGCGCACCTTCTCGGGGCAGGAGCGCATCCGGGAGTACCTGGAACACGTCGCCGACACCTTCGGGCTGCGGTCGCACATCCGCCTCGACTCCGAGGTGACGGAGGTGCGCTGGGACAACGAGCGGCTGTGGTGGGAGGTCGACACCGCGCGCGGGACGCTCACCGCCGATGTCGTCGTCTCCGCCACCGGGCCGCTCTCCGACCCCAAGACGCCGGACATCCCGGGCATCGCCACCTTCCCCGGCAAGGTCTTCCACTCGGCGCGCTGGGACCACGACTTCGATCTGCGCGGCAAGCGCGTCGCCGTGATCGGCACCGGCGCCTCCGCCATCCAGATCGTGCCCGCCATCCAGAAGGAGGTCGGCCGGCTCACCCTCTTCCAGCGCACGCCTCCCTGGGTCATGCCGCGCGCCGACCGGGCGATCACCAGGGCCGAGCGCTGGCTGCACCGGCAGCTGCCCTTCACCACGCAGGCGCGGCGCGGACTCCTGTGGGGGATACGGGAGTTGCAGGTCCAGGCGTTCACCAAGCGCCCCAACGAACTGGGCATGGTCGAGCAGCTCGCCAAGCGCAATATGCACCGGGCGATCAAGGACCCTGGCCTGCGGGCCAAGCTCACCCCCGACTACCGCATCGGCTGCAAGCGGATCCTGCTCTCCAACACCTATTACCCGGCGCTCGCCCAGCCCAATGTCGACGTCGTGGCGTCGGGCCTGAGCGAGATCCGCGGCAACACCCTGGTGGCCGCCGACGGCAGCGAGGCCGAGGTGGACGCCATCGTCTTCGGCACCGGGTTCCACGTCACCGACATGCCGATCGCGCAGCGCGTCATCGGCGCGGACGGTGTCAGCCTGGCCGAGAGCTGGAAGGGCGGGATGGCCGCCCTGCGCGGGGCCACCGCCGCCGGGTTCCCGAACTTCATGACGGTCATCGGGCCCAACACCGGGCTCGGCAACTCCTCGATGATCCTGATGATCGAGGCTCAGCTGAACTATCTGGCCGACTACATGCGCCAGTTGGACGTGCTGGGCGGCCGCGTCGCCCTCACCCCGCGCGAGAGCGCCGTCGTGGGCTGGAACAACCGCGTGCAGGACCGGATGAAGCGCACGGTGTGGAACACCGGCGGCTGCAACAGCTGGTACCTCGACGAGAACGGCGTCAACACGACCGTCTGGCCCGGCACCACCACCGAGTTCCGGCAGGCCACACGCCATGTGGACGTCGGGGAGTACGAGGTGGTCCGCGCCCCCGCCGGGGCGCCGGACCGCGCGGCCGGGGGATCGACGAAGAAGGCCGAGGTGAGCGCCGCATGAGCCGTACGACGCATATGAGGACCGGGCCGTTCGCGCCGCCCGTCGCCGCCCGTGAACTGACCGTCGTCTCGGCGGACGGATCGCGGCTGCACATCGAGGTGCACGGTCCCGAGCACGCGCCCGCCGTGGTGCTCTCCCACGGGTGGACCTGCTCGACGGCCTTCTGGGCCGCGCAGATCCGCGCCCTGGCCACCGGCCACCGGGTGATCGTCTACGACCAGCGCGGTCACGGCCGCTCGCCCGCCGCCACACGCCTGCCGTACACCGCGGACATGCTCGCCGACGACCTGGAGGCGGTGCTCGGCGCGACGCTCGCGCCGCGGGAGCGGGCGGTGCTCGTCGGGCACTCCATGGGCGGCATGACGATGATGGCCGCCGCCGCGCGGCCCGCCTTCAAGGAGCACGCCGCGGCCGTCCTGCTGTGCAGCACCGGCAGTTCGCGGCTGGTCGCGGAGGCCACGGTGGTGCCGCTGCTGGTCGCGGGCGCGCTGCGGACGCGGGTCACCCGGTCGATCCTCGGCTCGAAGGCGCCGCTCGGTCCTGTCACACCGCTCGGCAAGCGGATCCTGCGCTTCGCGACCATGGGGCCGGGCGCGTCACCGGCCCAGGTCGAGGCGTGCGCGCGGATCGTGCACGCGTGTCCGCGCGCCGTACGGCACGGCTGGTCGCACGTCCTGAAGACGCTCGACATGGACGAGGCCCTGCGGGAGCTGACGCTGCCGGTGGCCGTGCTCGGCGGGACCGCCGACCGGCTCACGCCCGTCGTGCACGCCCGGCGGATCGCCGCCGCGCTGCCGGAGTGCGTGGGCCTCACCGAGCTGCGGGGCCTCGGACACATGACACCCATCGAGGCGCCGGAGACCGTCACGGAGAAGATCCGCGAACTGGCCGGCACCTACCTGAACACACCATCGCAGTCGGAGAAGGGGGCGGACGTCGCATGAGCAGGGTCAGTCTTGAGGGTCAGGTCGCGGTCATCACGGGGGCGGCGCGCGGAGTCGGTGAGCTGCTCGCCCGCAAGCTGTCGGCGCGCGGCGCGAAGATCGCGCTGGTCGGCCTGGAGCCGGACGAGCTGAAGCAGGTCGCGGGCCGGCTGCACGCCGACGCCGACTGGTGGCACGCCGACGTCACGGACCACGAGGCGATGGCACGGGTCGCCGCCGAGGTGAAGGAGCGGTTCGGGAAGGTCGACATCGTCGTCGCCAACGCCGGTGTCGCCACGGGCGGCCCGTTCGTCGACTCGGACCCGGTCGCCTGGCGCCGCGTCATCGAGGTCAACCTCATCGGCTCCGCCGTGACGGCCCGCGCCTTCCTGCCCGTCCTGATGGAGTCGCGCGGCTACCTGCTCCAGGTCGCCTCGCTCGCCGCGATCACGCCCGCGCCGATGATGAGCGCGTACTGCGCGTCCAAGTCGGGCGTGGAGGCGTACGCGCACAGCCTGCGCGCCGAGGTCGGCTACAAGGGCGTACGGGTCGGCGTCGGCTATCTCTCCTGGACCGACACCGACATGGTGCGCGGCGCCGACCAGGACGACGTGATGCGCGAGCTGCGCCAGCGGCTGCCGTGGCCGTCGAACAAGACGTATCCGCTGGGCCCGGCCGTCGACCGGCTCGTGGTGGGCATCGAGCGGCGGGCGTCGCACGTGTACGCGCAGTGGTGGCTGCGGGGCATGCAGGGCATCCGCGGTTATCTGCCCGCGATCATCGGGTCCGTGGGGCAGCGGGAGATGCGGCGGTTCGAGCCGCGGCTCGGCAGCGTGTCGCGGGGTCTGGTGGGTGCGGGCGGCGCCGCCGACGAGACGGCACGTACGCGCTGACCTGCGCTTTCGCCCCACCGCCACGGTCCGTTATTGATCGAAATGCGCGGAAACTCCCGGCGTGTCAATCTGGTCGAGCCCCACCCCCCCCCAACCCACACCGGGAGTGAACACAGCATGGGCATCATGGACCAGTTCAAGGACAAGGGCGAAGAGCTCTCCAGCAAGGCCAAGGACCGCGCGAGCGGTGCCAAGGACGAGGCGAGCGAGCGCGGCTCGCAGGGTCAGGACCAGCTCCGCGAGCGCGGCTCGCAGGGCCGCGACCGGGCCCAGGACGCCGCCCAGGAGCAGCAGGACAAGTTCAACCAGGACTACGACTCCTGACGCTCTTCCCTGAGCGACGTGGGCCCCACCCGGGACGCCGGGCGGGGCCCACAGCCGTTGCCGCCCCCAGTCGTTTCCGGGGCGGCACGTCACCGGGGCGGCAGCGGGGGCCGCCTGCGGCCCGGCACGTCCGAGTGGTCCGGCGGCTCCTGCGCTCCGCGTTCCTCCAGCAGCTTCAGGGCGAGGCAGACCGCGTCGTCGAGCTGCGCGTACCGCCCCTCCGCCCAGTCGAGCGGGGTGCGCAACGCCTCGATGTCGGGGTCGACGCCCCGGTTCTCGATGGACCAGCCGTACTCGGGGAACCAGGCCGCGTTCATCGGCACCGTGATCACCGTGCCGTCGCCGAGCTTGTGCCGCCCGGTCATGCCGACGACGCCGCCCCAGGTGCGCTGGCCGACGACCGGGCCGAGCCCGAGGAGCTTGAACGCCGCGGTGATCATGTCGCCGTCGGACGAGGTCGCCTCGTCGGCGAGGGCGACGACCGGGCCCCGGGGCGCGTTGGAGGCGTAGGAGACCGCCTGGGCGTTGCGGGTCAGGTCCCAGCCGATGATCTTCCGGGTGAGCTTCTCGACGACCAGCTCGCTGATGTGGCCGCCCGCGTTGCCGCGTACGTCGACGATGAGCGCGGGCCGGGAGACCTCCATGCGCAGGTCCCGGTTGAACTGCGCCCAGCCGGATCCGCCCATGTCGGGGATGTGCAGGTAGCCGCACCGGCCGTCGCTCAGCTCGCGTACCACCGCCCGGCGTTTGGCCACCCAGTCCTGGTAGCGCAGCGGCCGCTCGTCGACGAGGGGGACCACCGCGACGCGGCGCGCGCGGCCCCCGCCCTCGGCGCGGGTGAAGGTCAGCTCGACGGTGGTGCCGCCCGCGCCGGCGAGCAGCGGGAACGGGCCGGTGACGGGGTCGACCGGGCGGCCGTCGACGTGGGTGAGGACCGCGCCCTCGCGGATGCCGGTGCCGGCCAGCGGGGAGCGGGCCTTGGAGTCGGAGGACTCGCCGGGCAGGATCCGGGCGACCATCCACCGGCCGTCCCGGCAGACGAGGTTGGCGCCGAGCAGGCCCTGGGCGCGCTGGTAGTGGGCCGGGCCCTCGTTGCGGCGGGCCGCGGAGACGTAGGCGTGCGAGGTGCCCAGCTCGCCGAGGACCTCGCGCAGCAGGTCGGCGAACTCGTCGGGGGAGGCGACTCGTTCGACCAGCGGACGGTACTGGTCGAGCACCCCGGACCAGTCGATGCCGCACATGTCGGGTTCCCAGAAGTACGCGCGGATGATGCGGCCCGCTTCTTCGAAGGCGCCGCGCCACTCGGCGGCCGGGTCGACCTCGTGCAGGATGCGGCGCAGGTCGATCCAGACGGTGCTGTCGTTGTCGCCGGCCTCGGTGGAGGGGACGGCGCGCAGCTCGCCCTCGTCGCCGACGACGAGCCGGGAGCCGTCGCCGCTGACCGCGAACCAGTCCATGTGGTCGACGAGCTGGGTCTTCTTGCACTTGGCGAGGGAGAAGTGTTCGAGGGTGGGCTGGGATGAGGTGTCGGCGGGGTTGGCGAACGTCTCGCCGAGCGCGCCCGAGATCGGCCAGCGCAGCCAGACCAGGCCGCCGCCGGAGACGGGGTGCAGCCCCGAGTACTTGGAGGCCGCGACGGGGAAGGGGACCACACGGTTCGCGAGGCCCTCGATCTCCACGGTCGGCGCGGCCTGGGTGAGACCCGAGCCGGTCTCCTCGACGGGGTCGAGTCCGCCGGCCGCCGTGCGTCCGTCGGGGGAGAGCGCGAAGGGCGAGGCCGTGGCCGACGACAGCGGTACGAGGTAGGGGCGGCAGCCGAGCGGGAACGACAGGTCGCCGGTGTGCACGTCGTAGACCGGGTCGAAGCCGCGCCACGACAGGAACGCCAGGTAGCGGCCGTCGCGGGTGAAGACCGGGTTCTCGTCCTCGAAGCGGCCGTTGGTGACGTCGACGATCGTGCGGTCCTTGATGCGGGCCATCTTGATCTGCCGCAGGGAGCGGCCGATGCCCGGGTGCGACCAGGTCAGCCAGGCGCCGTCGGGGGAGAAGGCGAGATCGCGGACGGGGCCGTTGGTCGACCGGATCAGCTCGGTGACCTCGCACCCGGGCTCCTCGGCCGCCGCGTCGGCGGCCTCCGCCCCCGGCACGGTGACGAGCAGCAGGCGGCCGTCGTTCGAGGCGATGGCGAGGCGCTCGCCGTCGGGGTCGCTGACCAGTTCCTGTACGCGGCCCAGATCGCCGCAGTCGAGGCGGCGCGGGGCGCGGTCGCCCGCGGCGCGCGGCAGATAGGCGATCTCGACGGCGTCGTCCCCGGCGGCGTCGGTGACGTAGGCGACCTGGGCGCCGGAGCCGAGCATCTCGGGCAGCCGGACGCGTACGCCCGGGGAGTCGGTGATGGTGCGGGCCGGGCCGTCGCGGTGGGTCAGCCAGTACAGGCTGCCGCGGACGACGACCGCGCTGGCCCGGCCTGTCTCGTCCACGGACAGGGCGTCGACGTGACGGGCGGCCGGTACCTGGTAGGCGCGGCGCCCGGCGCGCGGGCCGCCGAGCCGGACGTGCAGCCTGCGCGGCACGGAGTCGGGGCCGAGCGAGTCGAGGAGCCACAGCTCGCCCGCGCACTGGTAGACGACGCGGGCGCCGTCGGACGAGGCGTGCCGGGCGTAGAAGGCGTCGTGGTCGGTGTGCCGGATCAGGTCCGAGCCGTCGGGCAGGCACGAGTACACGTTGCCGATGCCCTCGTGGTCGGAGAGGAAGGCGATGCGGCCGTCCACGAACATCGGGGCGTCGAGGTGCCCGTCCAGGTCGGGCAGGATGCGCTGCCCGTGCACCCAGAGCCGGCCCTGGGCGCCGCCCCGGTACCGCTTCCAGGCGGCCGGCTCGTGCGGTGGCGTACCGGTGAGGAGCAGGGTCCGCCGCTCCCCTTCGATGTCGGCGATCTGGATGTCGGAGACCGGCCCCCAGGGCAGTTTGCCGCCGGGGGAGCCGTCGGTGGGGACGCGGTAGGCGAAGGTGAAGTAGGAGAACGGTTCGCCGTGCGAGGCCACCGCGAGGATGTCGCCGTCCGGGGTCCAGCCGCGTACCTGGGTGTCGATGCTGCCCCAGTAGGTGAGGCGGCGCGCACCGCCGCCGTCCACCGGGACCAGCTGGATCTCCGGGTCGAGGCTGCGCCATGTCGTGTACGCGATCCGCGTGCCGTCGGGGGAGAACCGCGGATGGCTGACCTTGGTGCGGTCGACGGTGATCCGCCAGGCCCGCGCCGAGCCGTCGAGCGGCGCGACCCACAGGTCGTCCTCGACGACGAAGCACAGTCGCTCGCCGCTCACGTGCGGGAACCTCAGGTACGCCTCGGCTGCTTCTTCTGTCACCTCCCCATGCTTTTCCGCGGCGGGGCCCCCGGCAACCGGGCGCCACGGACGGGTGTGGCGCACCCCACGTACGAAACGGTTTCGTTTCGTTAGTTGGCGGGGTAGGTTCAGGGCGTACGAGATCCGAGGAGAGGTGACGATCATGGTCGCGGAAGCAACGGTGCGCCGCAGCCGGATCACCCCCGAGCGCGAGGCCGAGCTGTACGGGGCCGTGCTCGATCTGCTCCGCGAGGTGGGGTACGACGCCCTGACGATGGACGCCGTGGCCGCCCGCACCCGGGCCAGCAAGGCGACGCTCTACCGTCAGTGGGGCGGCAAGGCCGAGCTCGTCGTCAAGGCGCTGCGGCACCAGAAGCCGCGCTTCGACGAGATCGACACCGGCTCGCTCCGCGGTGACCTGCACGCGATGGCGCTCCGGGACGACGACTGTCACATGGAGCAGAACAGCGCGCTGATGCGCGGCCTGATGGTGGCCGTGCACGCCAACCCCGATCTGCTGGAAGCCTTCCGGGAGTGGATCGTCGCCCCCGAGCTGTCGGGGCTCGACCGGCTGCTGGAGAGAGCCGTGGAGCGCGGCGAGATCCGGGCCGGCAACCCGGCGCTCGGCTATGTGATCCACATGCTGATCGGCGCGTTCGCCACCCGCACCCTCATCGACGAGAAGCCGCCCACCCGGGCCTACCTCGCCTCGTACATCGACGCTGTCGTCCTCCCCGCCCTCAGCGCCTGATCCTCCCCGCACCTGACGCGACCGCTCACGTCGTCGGGCTGATCCGCCCTGCCCACCTCACGACCTGACCGGAGTACGCCTTCGTGGCCACCTTCCTCTACAAGCTCGGCAAACTCGCCTTTCGCCGACGGCACTTCGTCGCCCTGATCTGGGTGGCGCTGCTGACGCTCGCGGGCGTCGGCGCCGCCACCGCGCCCACCGCCGCCTCCAGCTCCTTCTCCATACCCGGCACGGAGGCCCAGAAGGCCTTCGACCTCCTCGACCAGCGCTTCCCCGGCTCCGCCGCGGACGGTGCGACCGCCCGCGTCGTCTTCAAGGCCCCGGCCGGCGAGAAGCTGACCGACGCCGCGAACAAGGCGGACGTCCAGGACACCGTCGCCGCCCTCAAGTCCAGCTCGAAGCAGGTCGCCTCCGTCGCCGACCCGTACGCCGCGAAGACCGTCAGCAAGAACGGCACGATCGCCTACACCTCGGCGACGTACAAGGTCTCCTCGATGGAGCTGACCGACGACGACAGGGACGCCCTCCAGAAGGTCATCGACCAGGCCAAGGAGACCGGGCTGACCGTCGAGGTCGGCGGTGACGCGCTCCAGGCCATGCCCGAGACCGGCGCCACCGAGGTCATCGGCATCGCGATCGCGGCCGTGGTCCTCGTCATCACCTTCGGCTCGCTGCTCGCGGCCGGGCTGCCGCTGCTGACCGCGCTGATCGGCGTCGGCATCGGCGTCTCGTCGATCACCGCGCTCGCCAACGCGCTCGACCTCGGCACCACCACCTCCACCCTGGCCATGATGATCGGCCTCGCGGTCGGCATCGACTACGCCCTCTTCATCGTCTCCCGCTACCGCGCCGAACTGGCCGAGGGCCGCGAACGCGAGGAGGCCGCCGGACGGGCCGTCGGCACCGCGGGCTCGGCCGTCGTCTTCGCCGGGCTGACCGTCGTCATCGCGCTGGTCGGCCTCGCCGTCGTCAACATCCCGATGCTGACGAAGATGGGCATCGCCGCGGCCGGCACCGTCGCCATCGCCGTCCTCATCGCGCTCACCCTGATCCCGGCGCTGCTCGGCTACGCGGGCAAGCGCGTCCACGGCCGCAAGGCCCGTAAGGCGCAGGCGGCCGAGAAGCCCGCCGAGCCCAAGGTCAACATGGGCACCCGCTGGGCCCGCTTCGTGCTGCGCCGCCCGGTCATGGTCCTCGTCGCCGGAGTCATCGGACTCGGCGCGATGGCCGTCCCGGTCGCCTCGCTGGAGCTCGGCCTGCCCGACGACGGCGTCCAGCCCACGGACACCACCCAGCGCAAGGCCTACGACCTGCTCTCCGAGGGCTTCGGCCCCGGCTTCAACGGCCCGCTCATGACCGTCGTCGACGCCAAGGGCACGGACGACCCGAAGGACGCTGTCGCCGAGGTCGTCGCCACGATCAAGAAGACGGACGGCGTCGCCGCCGTCACCCCGGCCACCTTCAACAAGGCCGGCGACACCGCGATCATCAATGTCGTCTCCACGTACAAGCCGTCCTCCGTCGAGACCGAGGACGTCGTCCACGCGATTCGCGACGCGGGCAAGGACATCAAGGCCGACACCGGCGCCGAGCTCGCGGTCACCGGCTCCACGGCCATGAACATCGACGTCTCGCAGAAGCTCAACGACGCGCTCGTGCCCTACCTGGCACTCGTCGTCGGCCTGGCGTTCCTGCTCCTGATGGTCGTCTTCCGCTCGATCCTCGTCCCGCTCAAGGCGGCCCTCGGCTTCCTGCTCTCGGTGCTCGCCGCGCTCGGCGCCGTCGTCGCCGTCTTCCAGTGGGGCTGGCTCGGCGCGCTCTTCGGCGTGGACCAGACGACCCCGATCATGTCGATGATGCCGATCTTCATGGTGGGCGTGGTCTTCGGCCTCGCGATGGACTACGAGGTCTTCCTCGTGACCCGCATGCGCGAGGCGTACGTCCACGGGGAGCGGCCCGCGCAGGCCATCGTCACCGGGTTCCGGCACGGGGCCCGGGTGGTCACGGCCGCGGCGATCATCATGATCGCGGTGTTCTCGGGCTTCATCGGCTCCTCCGAGCAGATGGTCAAGATGATCGGCTTCGGCCTCGCGATCGCCGTCTTCTTCGACGCGTTCGTGGTCCGCATGGCGATCGTGCCCGCGGTGCTCGCGCTGCTCGGCAAGCGGGCCTGGTGGCTGCCGAAGTGGCTGGACCGCGCGCTGCCCAACGTGGATGTCGAGGGCGAGGGCCTGAACGCCGCCGAGGCGGCCGGGCGCTCCGAGAAGGACCGGGAGTTCGCCTCCGTCTGACCGATCCGGTGAG
Source organism: Streptomyces sp. NPDC030991 (assembly GCF_055571235.1). Taxonomy (NCBI): domain Bacteria; kingdom Bacillati; phylum Actinomycetota; class Actinomycetes; order Kitasatosporales; family Streptomycetaceae; genus Streptomyces; species Streptomyces sp. NPDC030991. Next base: position 194,719 of record NZ_JBVIFR010000009.1, on the reverse strand, counting down.
CGCCCGTCCCCTCAGGGCGTGACCGGTGCCGGGGTGACGGCCGTGTACGTACGACGCAGGAAGCGGATCAGCGCTTTGACGTCGAACTGCACGACCGTCACCCCGTTCGGCTGTCCGGGGGCGTGCGCGTGGAACTCGATGACCGCCTGCACCCGCCCGCACGGCCAGATCCGGATGGAGTCCCCGGTGACGGGGGCCCGCAGACCGCTCTCCAGCAGCTCGCGGGGGAAGACCCACTCGCCGGCGTCCGGGAGGGTGACGCGGACCCGGCCGTCGTAGCGCAGCACGACCGGTACGGCCCGGTGCGCGTCGGGGGAGTCGGTGACGACATGCGCCCGGGCGTACTGCTCGACGTACTGCTCGGAGACGGTCATGTCATCCAATGTCGCATATGTCGGAGTGTACGGCCCAGAGTTAGTTGGGGATGAGACGCTCTTGCAAGGCGTTCGCAACAAACCACTATCATCGAACGGTTAACCAGCTGCCCGAGCGCCGGAGTGCCCTGCCATGCATGTACCCGACGGATTCATCAACGCCCCCGTCTCGGCGGCCGCCGGTGTCGTCGCCGCGGGCGCCGTCGCCGTCAGCCTGCGCGGGGCCCGCCGTGAACTGGACGAACGCACGGCCCCGCTCGCCGGTCTGGTCGCGGCGTTCATCTTCGCCGTGCAGATGCTCAACTTCCCCGTCGCGGCGGGGACCAGCGGCCACCTCCTCGGCGGTGCGCTGGCCGCGATACTCGTGGGCCCCTACACCGGGGTCCTGTGCGTCTCCGTGGTCCTCCTCATGCAGGGCGTGCTCTTCGCGGACGGCGGCCTGACCGCGCTCGGCGTGAACATCACCGACATGGCCATCACCACCACCGTCGTCTCCTACCTCGTCTTCCGCGGCCTGGTGAAGGTGCTGCCCCGCGGGCGCCGCTCGATCACCGTCGCCTCCTTCGTCGCCGCCGTGCTCTCCGTCCCGGCCGCCGCGACCGTCTTCACCCTCATCTACGCCCTCGGGGGCACGACCGACGTCTCCCTCACCAAGGTCGCCACCGCGATGATCGGCGTGCACGTCCTCATCGGCATCGGCGAGGCCGCGATCACCGCGCTCACCGTCGGCGCCGTCGTCGCCGTCCGCCCCGACCTCGTGTACGGCGCCCGGGGCCTGAGCCGGCCGCTCAAGCTGAAGGTCGCCGGCGAACTGGTCGACGCCCCCGCCGCCGAGCCCGCCCCGGTGGCGGCCCGCTCGCACCGCACCATCTGGATCACCGGCCTCGTCACCTCCCTGGTCCTCGCCGGGATCGTCTCCTTCTACGCCTCGGCCGACCCCGACGGGCTGGAGAAGGTCGCCCACGACAAGGGCATCGACCAGAAGGCCGAGGAGCACGCCGCCGCCGACTCGCCGCTCGCCGACTACGGCGTCAAGGACATCACCGACGCCCGCCTCTCCGGCGGCCTCGCCGGGATCATCGGCGTCGGCGTGACCGTCGTCGCCGGATCCGGGATCTTCTGGTCGCTGCGCAGGCGGCGCAGCGACGGCGCGGCCTCCACCGAGGTCACCGCGCGCGAGAGCGTCTGACATGGGCGCCGGACACGCGCACCGGCTCTACCGCGCCGGGCAGTCGCCCGTGCACGCACTGCCGCCCCACACCAAACTCGCCGCCGTCTTCTGCTTCGTCGTGGTCGTCGTCTCCACACCCCGCGAGGCGATGTGGGCGTTCGCGCTGTACGCGGTCCTCCTCGCGACCGTCGCCCACACGGCGCGCGTCCCGGCCGGCTACCTGCTGAAGCGGCTGCTCATCGAGGTCCCCTTCGTCGCCTTCGCGGTCCTCATGCCGTTCGTCGCGGAGGGCGAGCGGGTCCAGGTGCTCGGGCTCTCACTGAGCGAGAGCGGGCTGTGGGGCGCGTGGAACGTGCTGGCCAAGGGCACCCTCGGCGTCGCCGCCTCGGTCCTCCTCGCCTCCACCACGGAGCTGCGGGAACTGCTGCTCGGACTCCAGCGGCTCAAGCTGCCGCCCCTGCTGGTGCAGATCGCGTCCTTCATGATCCGCTACGGCGATGTCATCACGGACGAGATGCGGCGCATGAAGATCGCGCGGGAGTCGCGCGGCTTCGAGGCCAGGGGCGTACGGCAGTGGGGGGTACTCGCCACATCGGCGGGGGCGCTGTTCATCCGCTCCTACGAGCGGGGCGAGCGCGTGCATCTGGCGATGGTCAGCCGGGGGTACGCGGGCTCCATGCCGGTGATCGACGAGGTGACGGCCTCCCGGACGCAGTGGACGTCCGCGCTGGCCCTGCCGGGTGCGGCGCTCGTGGTGTGTCTGCTGGGATGGACCCTGTGACAGCTTCAGCTTCTTTGGACGTGTCGGGCCTCGCCTTCGCCTATCCCGACGGGCACCAGGCCCTCTTCGGCGTCGATCTGACCATCGGCAAGGGCGAGCGGGTCGCCCTGCTCGGCCCGAACGGCGCGGGCAAGACGACCCTCGTCCTGCACCTGAACGGCATCCTGACCGGCGGCGCGGGCACCGTCACCGTCGCCGGGCTGCCCGTCGGCAAGCGGAACATGGCGGAGATCCGGCGGAAGGTCGGCATCGTCTTCCAGGACCCGGACGACCAGCTGTTCATGCCGACGGTCCGCGAGGACGTCGCGTTCGGCCCGGCCGCCGCGGGCATGAAGGGCGCCGAGCTGGAGGCGCGGGTCCGCACGGCGCTCGCGGCCGTCGGCATGGAGGAGTACGCGGACCGGCCCCCGCACCACCTCTCCTTCGGCCAGCGCCGCCGGGTGGCGGTCGCCACGGTCCTCGCGATGGAGCCGGAGATCCTCGTCCTGGACGAGCCGTCCTCCAACCTCGACCCCGCCTCGCGCCGCGAACTCGCCGACATCCTGCGCTCGCTGGACGTGACGGTCCTCATGGTCACCCACGACCTGCCCTACGCCCTGGAGCTCTGCCCGAGAGCGGTGATCCTCAGCGAGGGCGTCATCGCGGCGGACGGCGCGACCGGCGACCTCCTCCTGGACGAGGACCTGATGCGGGCGCACCGCCTGGAGCTGCCGTTCGGCTTCGACCCGAAGTCCGTCGCGGGCCAGGCGGGTTGAGCCCGGCAGCGGCCCGGCCCATCACCACGGGCCGCCTCGACCTCCTGCCGCTGGAGGCAGCCCACGCGGCGGAGATGGCCGGGGTGCTCTCCGACCCGGCGCTGCACGCCTTCACCGGCGGCGCCCCGCACACCCCGCGCTCCCTGCGAGCCCGCTACGAGCGCCTGACCGCGGGCTCCCCCGACCCGGACGTCACCTGGCTGAACTGGGTGGTCCGGCTGCGCGCCGAGAACTGCCTGACCGGAACCGTGCAGGCGACGGTGCGGGGCCCGCTCGCCGAGGTCGCCTGGGTGGTGGGCACCCCCTGGCAGGGCAGGGGCATCGCCGGGGAGGCGGCTCGGGCGCTCGTCGACCGGCTCGCGGCGATGCAGGTGCGCACGGTGATCGCGCATGTGCACCCCGACCATCACGCGTCCGCCGCCGTGGCCAGGGCCGCGGGGCTCACCCCGACCGGCCTGCGTCACGAGGGCGAGATCCGCTGGAGCCGCGGCTTCGATGCCTGAATCTCCCGGCCCGAACGGAATCAACCGGCATCGTTGCCTGTTGCACCGACCGTGGATACAGCTGTGAACGGGACGACCGACCCCGGATTCGAAGGCGTCAGGTCGGCCTTCGCCCAGAACTTCGAGGAGCGCGGCGAGCGGGGCGCGGGCGTCGTCGTCTACCGGCACGGTCACAAGGTCGTCGATCTGTACGCGGGGACGCGCGACGTGGACGGCGAGGCACCGTGGACCCCCGGCACCGCACAGATCCTGCGGTCCGCCACCAAGGGCCTGGCCGCCGCCGCCCTGCTCCTGCTCCACCAGCGCGGAGAGCTCGACCTGGACGCGCCCGTCGGCGCGTACTGGCCCGAGTTCAAGGCGCACGGCAAGGAGGGTGCGCTCGTCCGGCACGTCCTCGCCCACCGCGTGGGCGTACCCGCCCTGGGCCGGCCGCTGACCCCGGCCGAGGCCGCCGACCCCGGGCGCGGCGCCGCCGCCGTCGCGGCGCAGACCCCGTTCTGGGCGCCCGGCACCGAGCACGGCTACCACGCGCAGACCTACAGCTGGCTCACCGGCGAGCTCGTGCGCCGGACCACCGGACGCTCCCTCGGCGCGTTCGTCGCCGGGGAACTGGCGGGGCCCGCCCGCGCCGACGTGTGGATCGGGCTGCCCGCGGCCCAGGCCCACCGGACCGGCCGCGTCGGCCCCGTCGAGGCCCCGGCCGTGCCCGGCGCCCCGCGCTCCCGCCCCAAGCGGGCCCTCACCGAGGCGTACACGAACCCGGACTCCCTGACCCGGCGCGCCTTCGACACGATCACCCCGGCGGCCGACGAGAACGACGCCGCCTACCGCGCGGCCGAACTCCCGGGCTCCAACGGCATCGGCACCGCCGACGGCCTGGCCCGCTTCTACGCCGCGCTGATCGGTGAGGTCGAGGGCGGGGAGCGGCTGTTCACGCCCGGGACCGTCCGGCTCGCCCGCACCGAGGCGTCGGCGGGCCCCGACCGCGTCCTCGTCGTGCCGTCCCGGTTCGGCCTCGGCTACATGCTGCACGGCGTCGCCTCGCCGCTTCTGACCCCGCACTCCTTCGGTCACCCGGGCCGCGGCGGCGCCCTCGGCTTCGCGGACCCGGAGTCCGGCATCGCGTTCGGGTACGTCACCAACGGGATGAGCAAGGGCGTCACCGCCGACCCGCGCGCTCAGGCCCTGGTGAGGGCGGTGCGCGCCGCCTTGTCCGACGCCGCCGCCGGGCCCGCCGCGTAACCGCCGCGGCGCCACAGGGGAGCGTAGGAGAGGACCAGCGCCGGCCCGCGTGGAGCGCTCGGCTCCTGGGCGCAGGCCGGCGGCGAGGTCATTCCTGTACGTCCACGAGCGTGGCCCCCGCGTGCGACACCAGGACGTCGGGCTCCATCGGGAAGACGGAGTAGGGGGTGCCGGCCGCCGCCCACACCTCGTCGTGCGCGAGCAGCGAACGGTCCGCGAGGACCCGGGTCTTCGTCACGTGTCCGAAGGGCGGGACGCCGCCGATCGCGTACCCGGTGAACTCCCGCACCACGTCCGCCTTGGCGCGGGTCACCTTCGTCACGCCCAGCTCCTGGCGCACCCGCTCGACATCGACCCGGGACGCGCCGTCCATGAGGACGAGCACCGGCACCCCGTCGGCAGCGAAGATCAAGGACTTGCAGATCTGGCTCAGTTCGCAGCCGATCGCCTCGGCCGCCTCCTGCGCGGTGCGCGTCGCCTCCGGGAAGCGGCGTACCCGGGGCAGGAGTCCGGCCAGACCCATCGCGGTCACGGCCTCGGCGAAACGGGGGTGGGCTGCACTCTCGGCTGTCGTCATGGACGGCACGCTAACGGTCGCTGTACCCGCCACGCGAGCGGGTTGTCCACTTGTCGGTCAGCCGCCGTTCAGCAGCATCTGCCGTACGACCGGACCCGCCGAGTCGCCGCCGTGGCCGCCCTGCTGGACCACCGCGGCCGACGCGAGGTCACCGCGCCAGGCCGTGAACCAGCCGTTGGGCTCCTTCTGCCCGTCGACCTCCGCCGAACCCGTCTTCGCGCCCATGTCGGAGCCGAGCCCGGACATCGGCTCCACGGCCGTGCCCGCGACCGCCGTGTAGTGCATCAACTCCCGCAGATCCGCGGCCGTCCCGGCGGACAGGGTCCTGGCGGCCTTCGCCAGGGCGCGGTGGTCGACGTCGGGCGAGACCAGATAGGGCTGGTGGAAGGTGCCGGACTTCACGGTCGCCGCGACCGACGCCATGTTCAGCGGGTTCATCCGCACCGCGCCCTGCCCGATCAGCGAGGCCGCCATCTGCGCGTCCGACTGCACCGGCACGGATCCGTCGAAACTCGGCACGCCGATCGCCCAGTTGTCGAGGCCGAGCCCGAAGACCTGCTGCGCCTGCTTGGTCAGCGAGTCGTCGTCCAGCTTCGGGGCCTGGCTGATGAAGGCGGTGTTGCAGGACGCGGCGAAGCTCGCCTTGAACGTGCCGTCCTTGATCTGGAACTTGTCGTCGTTCTGGAACTTCCAGTGCCCGTACGTGACGTACTTCGGGCACGGGTGCTTCTTGTCGACGCCCGCGAGGCCCTTCTCCAGGAGCAGCGACGAGGTGATGACCTTCATCGTCGAACCGGGCGCGAGTGAGCCCTGGAACGCGGTGTTGAAGCCGGGGCTGGAGTTGGCCACGCCCAGGATCTCGCCGGTCGAGGGCCGCAGCACGACGACCGAGGCCCGCTCGCGCGAGGCGACCTGCTTCTCGGCGGCGGCCTGCACGGACGGGCTGATGGTGGTGCGCACCGTGCCGGGCGTGCCCTCGGAGAGGGTGAGCAGTGTCTTGTCGGGCAGCGCGTTCTTCTCCGCGGCCTCGGCGCCCTTCTTGCCCTTCGCCGGGGACTTGCGGACGACGCGCAGTTCGACGCCGGCCGTGCCGCCCGCCTTCTTGCCGTACTTCTCGCGCAGCCCGTCGATGACGGTGCCGAGCGACGGGTACTTCTTCGCGCTCAGCTCGCCGCCCGCCCGGTCCAACGCCTTGACGGGCGGATCACCGGCCTCCCCGGTGACGAGCCGGTCGCCGTCCTTCAGCTCCGGGTGCACGACGGACGGCGCCCAGCCGACGAGGACCTTGCCGTCGCTCTTGCGGCGCACCGCCTTCAGCGAGGAGTCGTACGCGTACGGCTTGCTGAGCTTCGCCGCGGCGCCCTTCTTCTCGTACGAGACCGTCGACGTGACGTGGAAGGGGACCTCGGCGCCCGCCCGGGCGCCCGAGGCGATCTTCATACCGGTGAGGTGGGCGTCCTCGGCGAGACCGGTGAGCGCGGCTTTCGCGGCGACCGCGTCGTCCGTGTACGCGGCGGCCTTCGCCATGTCGCCGGTCTGCCAGGCGGTGAGGAACCCGTCGGCCGCCGCCCGGACCTCCGCGGCGGCCGGCGGGCCCGTCCTGACGGTGGGCTTGTCGTCCACCGACGCGGAGGAGGCCGTGCCGTGGTCCATCAGGGCGTACGCGCCGACGCCGGCCCCGACGACGGCCACAGCGGCGGCCGCGCCGATCACCAGGGTGTGGGTGTTCCGGCGCTCGGGGGGCCTGCGCCTGCCTCTGGTGCCCAACGTCGTCCTCCGGTGTTCTGCGGGTGGCCCAGATTACGGGGTGCCCCAAGTCGCTTCGGTCGTAGGACAGAACGCCGTACAGGAGCCCGCGGTTTCGTTAGGATCCCGCCCCCAGCACGGACGCCACGATCGGACCGGCCGCGTCGCCGCCGTGTCCGCCGCCCTCCGCCATCGCCGCCGCGGCGACATCGCCGCGGAACCCGGTGAACCACGAGTTGGACACGGACTGCCCGTCGACCTCCGCCGAACCCGTCTTCGCCCCGATGTCACCGGTGAGCCCGGCCATCGCGCCGGTGGCCGTGCCGATGGACGAGGTCGCGGTCAGCCGCATCATCTGCCTGAGCTGGGCGGCGGTCGAGGCCGGCAGGCCCTGCGCGGTGGCCGGTTCCCGGTCGCCGATGGCCGGGGGGACGAGGACCGGCTGCCGGAAGGTCCCGGTGACCGCGGTCGCGGTGACCGACGCCATGTTCAGCGGGTTCATCATCACCTTGCCCTGGCCGATCATGCCGGCCGGGTCGTCCGAGTCCCCGGTGACCGGTACGGAACCGTCGTACGAGGTGATCCCGGTCTGCCAGTTCTTGCCGAGACCGAACCGGTTCCGCGCCTCGGCCGCGAACTTGTCCGCGCCCAGATCGTCCGAGAGCTTGATGAAGGCGGTGTTGCAGGAACGCTGGAAGCTGCTGGAGAGCGTGGCGCTCTCGTCGGGCCGCATGCCGGTGAGGTTGTGGAAGGTCTGGCTCAGCGCGGTCACCGAGTCCGGGCACGGGGCCGCGCCGGTCATCGAGGTGACACCGTTGTCGATCAGCGCCGCCGCAGTGATGATCTTCATGGTGGAGCCGGGCGCCAGCTTGGCCTCGAACGCGGCGTTCCAGACGCCGTACCCGTGGTTGGCGACCGCGAGGACCTCGCCCGTGGACGGCTTGACCGCCACCACGGCCGACTTGGAGAACTCCGTCACCGACTGCTCGGCCGCCGCCTGCGCGGCCGCGCTGATCGTCGTGTGCAGCGTGCCCGGCCTGCCCTTGGCGAGGGTGAGCAGCGTCTTCGCCGTGGTCGTCCCCTCGGCGCTCTCGCGCCGCACGAACGTCTCGACGCCCGGCGAACCGCCCGCCGCCTCCCCGTACTTGGCCCGCAGCGTCTCCAGGACGGGCCCGAGCGACGGGTACTTCTCCTTGGTCAGCACCGCCCCGCCGCGGTCGACCGCCTCGATGGGCGGCGCCGCCGACTCACCGGTGACAAGGGTGTCGCCCTCGCGCATGTCCGGGTGCAGGACGGACGGGCGCCACCGCACCAGCGCCCTCCCCGTGGACTCGCCGCGCACGACCGTCAGCGACGAGCCGTACGCCATCGTCCGCCTCTTGCCGCGGAACTCCACCGTGGCCTCGACCTTGAAGGGGACCTTCGCCCCGACCGGCGTGCCCGCCGTCAGGACGGTGTGCGTGATGTGCGCCTCGTCGTGCCAGCCCTCCAGCGCGGGCCGCGCGGTCTCCGCGTAGTTCGTGTAACCCGCCGCCACGCCCGCGTCGTTCTTCGCCCACGCCGCGAGGAACCTCGCCGACGTCTCCTTGATCTCCTCGCTCGTCGGCGGCCCGCTCCTGCGGGCACCGGGCGCACCCGCCGCCGACGAGCCGCCGTCGCCCGACACCGCCGAGACGATGTTGTAGGCGCCGTACGCGGCACCGCCCACCATCACGGTGAACACCCCGCCGACGATGGCGACCTTGACCCCCTTGCGCATGCGCGCCCCCTCCCCAGGTAGACCGAAGGGACTGTAGGCATGTCAGCGGCCCCGTGGGCAGGGAGTTTCCCAGATGGTGTCCGAAGGTGTCCGAAGAGTGATCACGGAGGCGGCTGGAATCAGCTCACACCCAGGTATCCAGCCACATCCGCGACCGCCACGAGTCCATCGGAATGGCGTGGCCCGTGTAGATGGGCCAGAAATAGATGAAGTTCCACGCGATCAGCAGGACGAACACCCCGGCCGCCGCCGCGCCGGCCACCCGCCGCCGTTCGCCCGAGCCGGGCCTGCCGATGATCGCGCCCAGCATCATCGCCAGCGCCAGACAGAGGAACGGCGCGAAGACGACCGCGTAGAAGTAGAAGATCGTCCGCTCCTGGTACTGGAACCAGGGCGCGTAGCCCGCGACCACGCCGCAGACGATCGCCCCCGCCCGCCAGTCGCGCCGGAAGAACCAGCGCCACAGCACGAACAGGAGCGCGAAGCACGCCGCCCACCACAGCAGCGGCGTGCCGAGCGCGAGCACCTCACGGGCGCACTTGTCGGCCGCGTCCGCCGGGCAGCCCTGCTGTCCTGCCGACGGGGACTCGTAGAAGTAGGAGACCGGGCGGCCGTCGACCATCCAGCTCCAGGGGTTGGACTGGTAGGTGTGCGGCGAGCTGAGATGGGTGTTGAACTCCCAGACCTCGTGCTCGTAGTGCCACATGCTGCGCACCCAGTCCGGCAGCCAGGTGAAGCCGCCGCCCTTGCCCGCCGTCGCCGCCCAGTTGCGGAAGTAGCCGCCGGAGCCGTCGGACGGCGAGAGGATCCAGCCCAGCCACGACAGGACGTACGTGGCGACCGCCACCGGCACCGTCGAGACGAACGCCGGCAGGACGTCCCGCTTGAGCACCGCCGCATACGGGCGGCGCGCCCCGGCGACCCGCCGCGAACCGACGTCCCACAGGACCGACATCAGGGCGAACGCGGCCAGGTAGATGAAGCCGTTCCACTTCGTGCCCGCCGCAAGACCCAGGCAGAGACCGGCCAGCAGCCGCCAGGGCCGCACGCCCAGGCGCAGGGTCTCGGCGACGTGCGCGTCGGGTCGGACCAGGCCGTGCTCGTCGACCGGCAGCGCCGCCGCCAGCCGCTCACGGGTCCTGTCCCGGTCCACGACCAGGCAGCCGAACGCCGCGACGACGAAGAAGACCAGCACCGAGTCGAGCAGCGCGGTGCGGCTCATCACGAACGCGAGGCCGTCCACCATCAGCAGCGCCCCGGCCAGGCACCCCAGGAACGTGGAGCGGAACAGGCGGCGCCCGATCCGGCAGACCATGAGCACGCACAGCGTCCCGAGGACCGCCGTCATGAACCGCCAGCCGAACGGGTCGAACCCGAAGAGCCACTCGCCGATCCCGATGACGTACTTGCCGACCGGCGGATGCACCACGTAGGAGGCGTCCGTCGGGATCGCGACGTGGCCGTTCTTCGCCAGGACCAGGTCGTTGGCGTTCTTCGCCCAGTTCACCTCGTAGCCGCGGTGGATGAGCGCCCAGGCGTCCTTCGCGTAGTACGTCTCGTCGAATATCACCGCCTTCGGACTGCCGAGGTTCCAGAAGCGCAGCAGCCCCGCGACGAGTGTGACGAGCAGCGGGCCGGCCCAGCCGAGAAGACGGTTCGCCCGGTCGGCGGTGAACCGGCCGAGGCCGAACGCCGCCCACAGCCGGGAGGACGGCTCGGGGTGCGGCGGCACGAGGCGCGTACTCACGTCACCGCCGCTCTCCGGGGCCCGGTACCCGAACCGGCGCAGGCCCCTCAGCCACGACGACGGCTGTCGCTCCCCGGCGGGGAGCCGCTCGGGCGGGGCGCTGGTCGGGGCCGGATGGGACGACGACGCGGTACTGGTCACCGCGCCATCGTAGGGAACGGCGCTGTGCGAGTCCCGTGGACGGTCCGACCGACCCGCCAGGACCGGTGCTGCGAGGATGGAACCGTGACAGGAAGCCCTGAGTCCCCCCAGCCCGCCGGCACGCTCGTGCTCGCCGGTACGCCCATCGGCGCCGTCTCCGACGCGCCGCCCCGGCTCGCCCAGGAGCTGGCCGCCGCCGACGTGGTCGCCGCCGAGGACACCCGGCGCATGAAGCGCCTCGCGCAGGCGCTCGATGTCCACGTCGGCGGGCGCGTCGTGTCGTACTTCGAGGGCAACGAGGCCGCCCGCACCCCGGAGCTGGTCGAGGCCCTCGCGGGCGGCGCGCGCGTGCTGCTCGTGACCGACGCGGGCATGCCGTCGGTCTCCGACCCCGGGTACCGGCTCGTCGCGGCCGCGGTGGAGCGGGACATCCGGGTCACGGCCGTGCCGGGCCCGTCCGCCGTGCTGACCGCCCTCGCGCTCTCCGGGCTGCCCGTCGACCGGTTCTGCTTCGAGGGTTTCCTGCCGCGCAAGGCGGGCGAGCGGCTGAGCAAGCTGAAGGACGTCGCCGACGAGCGCCGCACCCTCGTCTACTTCGAGGCCCCGCACCGCCTCGACGACACCCTCGCCGCGATGGTCGAGGCGTTCGGCGCGTCCCGCCGGGCCGCCGTGTGCCGGGAGCTCACCAAGACGTACGAGGAAGTGAAGCGGGGGCCGCTGAAGGAGCTCGCCGAATGGGCCGCCGACGGCGTGCGCGGCGAGATCACCGTCGTCGTGGAGGGCGCCCCGGAGAAGTCGGGCGCCGATCTCACCCCCGATGAGCTGGTGCGCAGGGTGCGGGTGCGCGAGGAGGCGGGGGAGCGGCGCAAGGAGGCGATCGCCGCTGTCGCCACTGACGCCGGGCTACCCAAGCGGGAGGTTTTCGATGCCGTGGTCGCGGCAAAGAATGCGGCGCGAGACGCCCCATAAGCGCGTAAAGGACCCGCCTGAAAAGCAAAGCGAAGACCGGCTGACAGGCCATTTGGGCAGGGAAAAGCCAAATCGGCTCCAACAGTCGACAGGTCTTTTGCGCCCGGCCCGGCGGAGGCGTCCACTGGTTGAAGGGACGTACCCGTCCCCACGCTGCTCACGGGCAGCGCTTGTCCAGCGGACAAGAGGAGCCGGAATGAGCGAGTTCGCAGTCTCCAAGGCGGCGACCGGTGCTGAGAAACCCCCTGTTGCGCATCATGGCGCGGCGATATCCGTCGGCCACGAGTCGTACTCCTTCGCCTGTATGCGGTGCGGGCACGGCTGGGAGCAGTCGTACGAGATAGAGCACCACGTCGACGGTGACGGTGCGGAATTCGTGACCTACGTGGCGGACGGCGAGCGGGTGCCGTCGCCGCTGACCCGCCCCACCTGCCTGAACTGCGGCGGCCATGTCGTACGGATCATGCGGGCCGGCCGGGTCTCCTCGGTGCTCGACGTGCTGCACCGCGGGCACCAGGCCCCGGCCGCCGGTCCGGTGGAGGTTCCCGAGCCCGGGGCGGCGGTGCCGGCCCCCGCCGGGCGCCACCACTGGCACCTCTCCGGCCTGCTGCACCCCTTCGGCCACCACAAGAAGGAGGCGTGAGCCCGGCTTCGTAGGATCGGGGCATGAGCCCCGACCGTTCCAAGGACGCCACCCCGCCGCCGCTGCCCGCCCCCCTCGCGGTGGAGGTCGCCGACTCGCACACCCACCTCGACATGCAGGCGGGCACCGTCGAGGAGGGCCTCGCCAAAGCGGCGTCGGTGGGCGTGACGACCGTGGTGCAGGTGGGCTGCGACCTCGCCGGCTCGCGCTGGGCGGCCGAGACGGCGAAGGCCCACCCGAGCGTGCACGCGACCGTCGCCCTGCACCCCAACGAAGCCCCCCGCATCGTCCACGGTGATCCCGACGGGTGGTCGCGGCAGGGCGCCCGGCAGCCGCTCGGCGACGCCGGCCTGGACGAAGCACTCGCCGAGATCGACCGGCTCGCCGCGCTCCCGCAGGTCAAGGGTGTCGGCGAGACCGGCCTCGACCACTTCCGCACCGGCCCCGAGGGCAAGGCCGCCCAGGAGCGCTCCTTCCGGGCCCACATCGAGATGGCCAAGCGGCACGGCAAGGCGCTGGTCATCCACGACCGCGAGGCCCACGACGATGTGCTACGCGTCCTGAAGGAGGAGGGCGCCCCCGAGCGCACCGTCTTCCACTGCTACTCGGGCGACGCCGCCATGGCCCAAGTCTGCGCGGAGAACGGCTACTTCATGTCCTTCGCGGGCAACGTGACGTTCAAGAACGCGCAGCCCCTGCGGGACGCCCTCGCCGTGGCCCCCCTCGAACTCGTCCTCGTGGAGACCGACGCGCCTTTCCTCACCCCGGCCCCGTACCGCGGACGGCCTAACGCCCCGTATCTCATTCCGGTCACGCTGCGCGCGATGGCGGCGGTCAAGGGCATCACCGAGGAAGCCCTCGCGACAGCGGTCTCGGCCAACACCGCCCGCGCCTTTGGTTACTGACCGATAACGACCGGACCCGCTCACCTTCGGGCAGAGTCACGACGCTGCGTAGTCGTGCTGCTTTGGAGAGTGACCGCTCCTCCGCTAGGTTCTGCTCGCCCGCTCCGCCCCCGCCCGGGGGCGGGCCCCTGGAGCGCCTGGAGCGTCGTCGTGAGCAATACGCCGTACGAGACGTACGAGGACACGTACGGGAATGCGTACGGGAACGCCGCGTACGGGGACACGTACGAATCCGGGTACGGGGCCTATCGGCCGCACGGCGACGGCGGCGGGGCGGCGGCCGAGTCGTACGAGCACGGGCCGTATGCGCAGGGACCGTACGTGCAGGAACCGTACGCACAGGGCTCGTACGCACAGGGCCCGTACGCACAGGGCTCGTACGCGCAAGGCTCGTACGCGCAAGGCCCGTACGCGCAGGTCCCGTACGAGCCCGTCGCCGACGCCCCCGACACGTACCGGCCCGCCTACGAGTACCCGCGGGCCTGCGCCCCCACCGAGCCCCGGCTGCCGCACCAGACGCCCGGCCCCGCGCACCGGCGGCCGTCGCCCGCCGAGGCCGCCGAGCCTGCCGCCCAGGCATCGCCCGCCCCGGCGGGCGCCGCCCGGCCGGCGCTCGGCCAGCCGTCCGGCCGAGCCGCCGCTCGCCGCGCCGCCCGCCGCAGGAAGTCCGGGCAGCGGCCCGAGACCCTGCGCCGACTGCTCCCGCAGGCCCTGGTCGTCGCGTTCCTCGCGGGCGGCACCACGGCGTTCGTCGCCGACGACAAGGCGATCCGGCTCAGCGTCGACGGCAAGGAGCGCACCCTGCACACCTTCGCCGACGACGTCACCGAACTCCTCACCGACGAGGGCGTCGACGTCGGCGCCCACGACATCGTGGCCCCCGGCCGGAGCGACGCCCTGGCCAGCGGCGACGAGGTCGCCGTCCGCTACGGCCGCCCCGTGCGGCTCACCCTCGACGGGCACCGCCGCCAGGTGTGGACGACCGCCCGCACCGTCGACGGGGCGCTGAGACAGCTCGGCGTGCGCGCCGAGGGCGCCTACGTCTCCCTCTCCCGCTCCCGGCGCATCGCGCGGCACGGCCTCGACCTCGACGTACGCACCGAACGCAGCGTCACCGTCATGGCCGACGGGCGGCGCCGCACCATCCGCACCAACGCGGCCACCGTGCGCGACGCCGTCGCCGAGGCCGGGATCGCCCTGCGCGGCCAGGACACCACCTCCGCACCGGCGGACAGCTTCCCGCGCGACGGACAGACGATCACGGTGCTGCGGGTGACCGGCACGAAGGAAGTGCGCGAGGAGGTCATCCCGTTCGTGACGCGGCGCACCCAGGACCCCTCGGCGTTCCAGGGCACGGAGGTCGTCAGCCAGACCGGCGAGGTGGGCATGCGGCGGATCACGTACACCGTGCGCACCGTCAACGGCGTCCGGCAGCGGCCGCACCGCGTCAGCGTCGAGACGGTGCGCGCACCGCGCCCCCAGCTCATCAGCGTCGGCACGCGGCCGATGCCCGGCTCCGTCGCCGGCGCCGACACCCTGAACTGGTCCTCACTGGCCAGCTGCGAGTCCGGCGGCCGCCCCGCCGCGACCGACGCGACCGGCACCTACGGCGGCCTCTACCAGTTCGACACACAGACCTGGCAGAGCCTCGGCGGCTCGGGCCGCCCCCAGGACGCCCCGGCCGCCGAACAGACCTACCGGGCGAAGAAGCTGTACGTACGGCGCGGGGCCAGCCCCTGGCCGCACTGCGGGCCCCGGCTGCACGGGTGACCCCGGGGCGGCCCCGACCCGTACCCTTGAACGGTGAGCACCCCTGACCCCCAAGGCCCCCTGTTCGGCGCGGCCGACATCCGTGAGCTGGCCGCCGCCCTCGGCGTGCGCCCCACCAAGCAGCGCGGCCAGAACTTCGTCATCGACGCCAACACGGTCCGCCGGATCGTCCGCACCGCGGAGGTCACCGCGGACGACGTGGTCGTCGAGGTCGGTCCGGGCCTCGGCTCGCTCACCCTCGCGCTCCTCGACGTGGCCCGGCATGTGACGGCCGTCGAGATCGACGACACCCTCGCCGCCGCGCTGCCCGCCACCGTCGCGGCCCGCCTCCCGGCGAAGAAGGACGTCTTCGACCTCGTCAACTGTGACGCGATGCAGGTGACCGAGTTGCCGGGCCCGGCCCCGACCGCCCTCGTCGCGAACCTCCCGTACAACGTCGCGGTGCCGGTCCTCCTGCACATGCTCGACTCCTTCCCGAGCATCGAGCGGACCCTCGTCATGGTCCAGGCCGAGGTCGCCGACCGGCTCGCCGCGGGCCCCGGCTCGCGCGTCTACGGCGTCCCGTCCGTCAAGGCCAACTGGTACGCAGAGGTCAAGCGCGCGGGCAGCATCGGGCGCAACGTCTTCTGGCCCGCGCCCAACGTCGACAGCGGCCTCGTCGCCCTGGTGCGCCGGGCCGAGCCCGTCGCCACGACCGCGTCCAAGGAAGAGGTCTTCGCGGTCGTCGACGCCGCGTTCGCCCAGCGCCGCAAGACGCTGCGCGCCGCCCTCGCCGGGTGGGCAGGCTCCGCCGCCGCGGCCGAGGCGGCCCTCGTCGCGGCCGGGGTCTCGCCCCAGGCGCGCGGCGAGGCGCTGACGGTGGAGGAGTTCGCGCGGATCGCGGAGCACAAGGGAGCGGCCGCGTGAGTGTGACCGTACGCGTGCCCGCCAAGGTCAACGTCCAGCTCGCGGTGGGCGCCGCCCGCCCCGACGGCTTCCACGACCTGGCCAATGTCTTCCTCGCCGTGGGCCTGTACGACGAGGTGACGGTGGAGCCCGCCGACTCCCTGACCCTCACCTGCACGGGCCCCGGCGGCGTCCCCGTCCCCGAGGTCCCACTCGACCGTACGAACCTGGCGGCGCGCGCGGCGATCACGCTGGCCGCACAGCACGGTCTCGGCGACCCGAAGGTCCGTATCCACATCGCCAAGGACATCCCCGTGGCCGGTGGCATGGCGGGCGGCTCCGCGGACGCGGCGGGCGCCCTCGTGGCCTGCGACGCGCTGTGGGGGACCGGGGCATCGCGCGAGGAACTCCTCGACATCTGCGCCGAGTTGGGCAGCGACGTGCCGTTCGGTCTGGTCGGCGGGGCCGCGCTCGGCACCGGGCGCGGCGAGAAGCTCAGGACCATTGAGGTGAGCGGCGCCTTCTGGTGGGTGTTCGCGGTCGCGGACGGGGGGCTCTCCACCCCTGCCGTGTACCGGGAGTTCGACCGGCTGACCCCGCGGGCACCGGAACCGGTCGCGTCCCCCGCCCTGCTGGACGCAGTGCGCGCCGGTGACGTGGCGGCCCTGGCCGCGACCGTCACCAACGACCTACAGCCCGCCGCCCTCTCCCTCTTCCCGTCCCTGAAGGCGACGCTCGACGCGGGTACGTCGGCGGGGGCCCTGGCCGCGCTGGTCTCCGGCTCGGGCCCCACGACCGCGTACCTCGCGGCGGACGAGGCGGCGGCGCGCCGGATCGCCGCCGCGCTGACCGCGTCCGGTACCTGCCGGACGGCCCGGGTGGCGTCGTCGCCCGCGCCGGGCGCCTCACTCGTCACCGCGTCCTCCGAGTGAGGCGCGGGCGCTCCCTCAGGCGCGGGGGAGCGAGGTGTTGGTGACCGGCAGCGTCACCTCCGTGCCCGCCACGTACAGGTCGCGGGGCGCCGTGCGCAGCACGAAGGCACCGTCCTCGGCCCTGACGCGCACGGACAACACGAAGGTGCCGTCGTCGTCGGTGGTGACCCGCACGCGGGACTGGTCCTCCCAGTAGGTCTGCAGGAAGACCTCGTTGTCCCCGGGCTCGACGCCCCGGGGGACGGTCACCTTGCCCTGCACGGTGAGGATGTCGCCCTTCTTCACCCTCCTCTTGTTGACCTTGTACGTGACGGACGTGGGCCGGGCCGTGGCGTGCACGGTGGTCTCGTCGAAGTAGCCGTCCTGCGGGGTGTCCAGGTCGCCGTCCTCGTCCCAGAGGGCCGTGATGTGCACGTCCTGCTGGACGTTGAGCAGGCTGCTGTTGGTCGCGTGGTCGATGTCGACGTCCGGGACGGTGAACTTCCCGTCCGCGTCCGTGACCGGCGTGCCCAGGTCGCGCGGCTCGTAGTAGTTCGGGTCGATGGGGTCGCCCCACGGGTTCCAGGTCGTGAACTGGACGACCTCCTGGACCGTGACGGGGACGTGCGGCGCCGGGGTGCCGTCGGCCCTGGTGACGGTGCCGGTGACGTCGACGGTGCGGTGGTCGTGGTCGGTGACGGCCGGATCGGCGCTCACGTGCAGGACGTAGGCGTCGCCGGGCGCGGCGTCCGCGGGCCGCGCCGAGGCGGCGGGTGCGGTGAGGGCGCCCGCCGCGAGCAGCAGGGCGGCGGTGGCGGCGAGCCGCGTCGACAGGGACTTCGTGGGCACGTCGGAACTTCCTTTGCGGTCCGAGGATGTGCGCCGGGCGGCACCGGTTCCGCCGCGGCGCGGGTGTGCGGCGCACCCTGTCCGACCGGTCTCGCGGGGCCGGAGTTGTCCCGTACGGGCATGCTGTTACGGGCCTGTGGCGCGGGGGTGATTTGCCCGGGTTCGGCGTTCACCTGGACGTCGCCCGAGGGCCGCCCCGCATTGCGCAGGACCCGGCTACTCACCCCGGATCTGAGTAGCCGGACGCTGCCGCGGCGGGCACCGGAGCCGCCACGCTGCCGTCCATGAAGAACACCGGCCGGCCCGCGAGCCGCCACCGCCTGCGCCGCGCCGCGCTCCCTCTCGGCGCGGTCGCCCTGTTCGGCCTGCACGCGGCCATGGCCTCCCGCGGCCATCCCCTGCCGCCGCCCGCCGTCGGCCAGGGCCGGATCGCGCGGCCCCGGGAGGTCGCCGTCCTCGCCCGCGCCGGGCGCCGCGTGCTCGAGGAGCGCCGGTCCTCGAACCCGCCCCACCCGCGTCGGCCCGGGCCCCCGGTAGCTCGAAAAGAAAGGCGCACGCTGTCGCACCCGGCACTCCGACTACGCTTGAAGGTCGGCACCCCCGCGGCAGGAGCGAAATGGCAGTCAATCTGGTCAACGTCGAGAACGTCACGAAGGTCTACGGCACACGGGCCTTGCTCGACGGCGTCTCCCTCGGCGTTTCGGAAGGCGACCGGATCGGTGTGGTCGGCCGCAACGGGGACGGGAAGACGACCCTGATCCGGATGCTCGCCAAGCTGGAGGAGGCCGACACCGGCCGCGTCACGCACAGCGGCGGCCTGCGTCTGGGCGTGCTCACGCAGCACGACTCCCTCGACCCGGCGGCGACCGTCCGGCACGAGGTGATCGGCGACCTCGCCGACCACGAGTGGGCGGGCAACGCCAAGATCCGCGACGTCCTCACCGGCCTCTTCGGTGGGCTCGACATGCCGGGCTTCCAGCAGGGCCTGGACACCGTGATCGGCCCGCTCTCCGGCGGTGAGCGGCGCCGTATCGCGCTGGCCAAGCTGCTCATCGACGACCCCGACCTGCTCGTCCTCGACGAGCCCACCAACCACCTCGACGTCGAGGGCATCGCCTGGCTCGCCCGCCACCTCCAGGCCCGCCGCTCCGCGCTCGTCTGCGTCACCCACGACCGCTGGTTCCTCGACCAGGTCTGCACCCGCATGTGGGACGTGCAGAAGGGCGACGTCTACGAGTACGAGGGCGGCTACTCGGACTACGTGTTCGCCCGCGCCGAGCGTGAGCGGATCGCCGCGACCGAGGAGACCAAGCGGCAGAACCTGATGCGCAAGGAGCTGGCCTGGCTGCGCCGCGGCGCCCCTGCCCGCACCTCCAAGCCCCGCTACCGCATCGAGGCCGCCAACGAGCTGATCGCCGACGTGCCGCCGCCGCGCGACACCAGCGAGCTGATGAAGTTCGCCAACGCCCGGCTCGGCAAGACCGTCTTCGACCTGGAGGACGTGACAATCCAGGCCGGGCCCAAGATGTTGCTCAAGCACCTCACCTGGCACCTCGGTCCCGGCGACCGCGTCGGTCTGGTCGGCGTGAACGGCGCGGGCAAGACGTCCCTGCTCCGCGCCCTCGCGGAGGCCGCCCGCACACAGGGCGAGGAGCAGCCCGTCGCCGGGCGGATCGTCGTCGGCAAGACGGTCCGGCTCGCCTACCTGTCGCAGGACGTGACCGAACTGCCCGCCCCGCTGCGGGTCCTGGAGGCGGTCCAGCAGATCCGCGACCGCGTCGACCTGGGCAAGGGCCGCGAGATGACCGCGGGCCAGCTGTGCGAGCAGTTCGGGTTCAACAAGGAGAAGCAGTGGACGCCGGTGGGGGACCTGTCCGGTGGTGAGCGCCGCCGGCTCCAGCTCCTGCGGCTCCTCATGGACGAGCCGAACGTGCTCTTCCTCGACGAGCCGACCAACGACCTCGACATCGAGACCCTGACCCAGCTGGAGGACCTGCTCGACGGCTGGCCCGGCTCCATGATCGTGATTTCCCACGACCGGTTCTTCATCGAGCGCACCACCGACAACACCTACGCGCTGCTCGGCGACGCCACCCTGCGGATGCTGCCGCGCGGCATCGAGGAGTACCTGGAGCGCAGGCAGCGGATGATCGACGCCGCTTCCCCGGCGCCGGTGGCGGCCGCCGCCTCCGCCGCCAGGTCCGGCCCGTCGTCCGCCGACACCCGCGCCGCCAAGAAGGAACTCCAGAAGATCGAGCGTCAGATGGACAAGATCTCCGGCAAGGAGACGACGCTGCACGCCCAGATCGCCGAAAACGCCACGGACTTCGCGAAGGTGGCGAAGCTGGACACGGAGCTGCGTGAACTCATCGCCGAGCGCGAGGAGTTGGAGATGCGCTGGCTGGAACTGGCCGACGATGCGTGAAGGCCGCGTGTAGACGCGTAACGGACCCATCACGGGCCGGTCCTCCCTTGGGAACAGGGGCTGGACCGGCCCTTCGCATACGTGTCCGCAGTGATAGAAAGGGCGGCTGGGGGCGGCCTGAGCGCACCCGTGACCGATCTGAGAACGTCCGGAAAACACCCAGGCGTGCCGGTACATCAGCAGTGAAAGAGGGGGGAGCGCTGATGACTCAGCCGCCCAGTCAGCCGCCGTCCGGCGGCTTCGGAGCACCACAGGATCCGCCACAGGGCCCGCCGCAGACGCCTCCGGCGCCGCAGCCCGGTTACGGATACCCCCAACCGCCCCAGCAGCCAGGGCCGCCGCCGCAGCCCGGCCCGTACCAGCAGCAGCCCGGCCCCTACGGGCAGCAGCCGCAGGCGCCGGGCCCCTACGGGCAGCCGCCCCAGCAGCCGGGACCGTACGGCTATCCCCAGCAGCCCGGCCCGTACGCCCAGCAGCCCGGCCCCTACGGGCAGCAGCCGCAGTACGGGTACCCGCAGCAGCCGCCGACCCCGCCGGGCGGTGGCGGTGGCAAGGGCAGGACCTGGGTGATCGCCGCCGCGGCGGTCGCCCTGCTGGTCGTCGCGGGCGGCGTCGTGTTCGCCGTGGTCGGCGACGACAGCGACGGCAAGAAGGACACCGCCGACAAGAACAAGGCCCCCAAGGCGTCCGCGTCGGCCCCGGTCGATCCGGGCGACGGCCAGGGCGACGGCCACGGCGGCGAGGAGGACCTCAACGCGGGCCGTCAGGACGGCGAGGCGAAGGTCCTCTGGTACAAGACCGCCCCGAAGGTGGGCAGCGACGGCGCCGACGCCCCCGGCATGTGGATCACCGGCAAGGTCGCGGTGAAGGCCGCGTACAAGGAGATCCTGGGTTACAACGTCGGGGACGGCGAGGTCAGTTGGCCCGCCGTCACGCTGCCGCAGAAGATCTGCTCGGTGACGAAGACGCCCTCCGACTCCGGCAAGGTCGTCGTCGCGTACATGAGTGGCACCAGCTCACGCGCCCACTGCAACCAGGTCCAGGAGATCGACCTGGCCACCGGCGCCAAGGGCTGGACGGCGAAGATCCCCGAGCGGGAGAGCAAGGACGACTTCTTCGACGGCACCGGGTCCAGCATCTCCCTCTCCTACGTCGGCGGCGACACCCTGATGGTCGGCCGCGAGATGTCGGGGCTCGCCCTGGACGCCAGGACCGGCACGAAGAAGAAGTTCGTCGTCGAGCAGTACGGCAGCGACTGCTTCCCCAAGGCCTACTCCGGCAACAAGGACAAGCTGCTCTCGGTGGCCGCCTGCGGCGCGGGCGGCGACAAGCCGCACGAGGAGCTGCGCCAGCTGGACCCGGAGACCGGCAAGGTCCTGTGGACCAAGAAGTTCCCCAAGGACTGGTCGATCTCGAACGTGTACTCCCTCAGCCCGCTGATCGTGTACAGCGCCAACGAGGACGACAAGAAGTACAACATCGCCACCTTCAAGAACAACAGCAGTACCGTTCAGTCCGAGGTCGGCGTCGACGGCCTCGACACCGGCTGCGGCTCCAGCTTCTCCTTCCTCTCCCGGAACCTGAACGGCTGCCAGGGCGTGACCGCGGACGCCTCCACCCTCTACATGCCGACCAAGGGCAAGACCGGCGGCGAGAACGAGGTCGTGGCGATCAGCCTCACCAGCGGCAAGGAGCGCTGGCGCGTCAAGTCGCCCGAGGACCAGTCGCTGATGCCCCTGAAGGTCGAAGGCGGCTCCGTCATCGCCTACATGGAGGCGTCCTACGGCGGCTCCGCCGGACGCGTGGTCTCCATCCCGGTCTCCGGCTCGCACCAGCCGAAGACGCTGCTGCAGAACCCGGCGGGCACCGCCGAGATCGAGAGCGGCTTCTTCTCGAAGGACGTCGCCTGGGCCGGCGGGCGCTTCTACCTCTCCGCCACCAACCTGTCCGGCAGCGCGAAGGGCCAGCAGAAACTGATGCTGGCCTACGGCGACTGAGGTCACGTACCGCCCCGCCCCTTGCCCCCTCCCGCCCCCGTCTTCAGGCACCCCGAGGTACCCACGTCATGACGCAGCCGCCCCCGCCCCCGCAGCAGCCGCCGAACGAGCCGCCGCGCGACCCGCTCCGCAAGGAGCCCGAGACCCCGCAGCCGCCCGCCGCCCCGGGGCAGCCGCCCGCCGGTGGTTTCGGCGCGCCCACGCCGCCCCAGCCCGGCGGCTTCGGCGCCCCGACCCCGCCCCCGCCGCCGCAGGAGGCCCCCGGCTACGGCTACCCGCAGACGCCGCCCCCGCCGCCGCAGGGCGCCCCGGGCTACGGCTACCCGGGCCAGCAGCAGCAACCGCCCGCGCCGCCCGCGTACGGCCAGCAGCCTTACGCCCAACAGCCGTACGGGCAGCCCCAGTACGGCCAGCAGCCCGCTGGCCAGCCCCAGTACGGTCAGCCGCAGTACGGGCAGCAGCAGTACGGCTACCCGCAGCCGCCCACCACGCCGATGGTCGGTCCGGGCGGTGGCGGTGGCAAGAAGCCCTCGCCGATCGTCTGGATCATCACCGCGGCCGTCGTGGTGATCGCCCTGATCGTCGGCGGCGGGATCTTCTACGCGAGCTCCTCCGACGACGGCAAGGACGACACGAAGACCTCCGCCGACGGCAAGGACGCCAAGGGCAAGGACGGCTCAGGCCCCGCCGGCGGCGAGGAGAAGGTCCCGGCCAGCACCTCGGCGAGCATCGCCTTCCAGCTGCCCGCGCCCAAGGTGGCCAAGGACGCCGTGTGGAGCGTGGCCGGTTCCTGGCTGACCGACTCGACGTACGCCAAGGCCGAGCTGAACCAGCTCGTCGGCTACGAGCCGGACTCCGGCACCAAGAAGTGGACCCTGCCCCTGTCCGGGCAGACCTGCGGCGCCTCGCCCGAGGTGACCGACGCGGGACTGGCCGCCGTGCTCTCCGAGGACGGCAAGCGCAAGAAGGACAAGGACTACTTCAAGTGCACCGAGGTCACGGTGTTCGACGTCAACACCGGTAAGAAGGTGTGGTCGGACAGCGTCAAGACCGGCACGGAGAAGATCGCCTTCAAGGAGCTCTCCATCAGCGGCTCCACCCTCGCCGTCGGCGGCGGCTTCGACGGCGGCGCGGCCTTCGACATCAAGACCGGCAAGTCCCTGTGGAAGCCCCAGCAGGGCAGTTGCGAGGACGTCGGCTACCGCGGCGGCGAACAGCTCGTCGCCGTCCGAAAGTGCGGTGACTTCGACGCGGAGACGTACGAGATCCAGGTCCTTGACCCGGCCTCGGGCAAGCCGAAGTCGACGTACAAGGTCCCCGGCGCGCCCGGCAGCGTCAACCTGCTCTCGGTGTTCTCCAGCAAGCCGGTCACCTTCGGTGTCGCGCTCGGCGAAGAGGTCAAGTACACCGACGCGTTCGCGCTCGACGACACCGGCAACAAGCTGCGCGCCAAGATCACCATTGACCCGGAGAAGTACGACGTCGACTGCGAGGTCGGCGAGGTGCACGGCTGCAAGGGCGTCGTCGTCGGCAACGACCGCCTCTACCTGCCGTCCCAGCAGCACGACGGCAGCGGCACCGACCAGGTCAACGAGATCGTCTCGTACTCGCTCGCCGACGGAAAGATCACCAGCGACCGCTTCGACAGCGGCGCGGACTACGAGATCTTCCCGCTGCGCATGGACGGCGGCAACCTGCTGGCGTACAAGGACGGCCCGTACGACAAGGGCGCCCAGGTCGTCACCGTCGACCCCAAGGCAGGCAAGCAGACGGTGCTGCTGGAGACGCCCGCGACCCAGAGCGTGCGGGACGTGCTGAGCCGGATGGTGCCGAAGTCGTCCGAGATGCTGTACTCCAACGGTCGGCTGTTCATGGGCAAGGACCTGATCAGCGCGCCCTACTCGGCGGACGACAAGCAGTACGCGGCCGTCGGGTTCACCGCCAAGTAACCCGCGCCCGATACAGGCCGACGGCCCCGCACCCCTCGCAGGGGCGCGGGGCCGTCGCGCTCCGCGCCCCGGCGAGCGCCATCACCCCTGAAAGGCGGCGATTTCAGCAATGCGGGCCGCTTCTCTTCAGTAGGGGGCGCGCATCGTCGAACAAGCGTGTAGCTTCCGGGGGATGAAGGAGGACGGGGAGTCGGGGGGCTCGCCTGTCCATGGGGGGCCCGGGAGTCCATAGCTGCTTCTGGGGCGAACTGGGGGGTTGGCTCAATGGGTGTGCGGCTCATGGTGGTCGACGACCACCGATTGCTCGCCGAGGCACTCGCCTCGGCCCTGAAGTTGCGCGGACACCGGGTGCTCGCCGCTGCCGCGCCCGCCGCGGGCGCCGCCGAACTGGTCATCTCCCGGGCGCCGGAGGTCTGCCTCATCGGCACGGCGACCCCCGCCGAACCGGGCACGTTCGACCCGGTGCTCCGCATCAAGCGGGAGCGGCCCCAGGTGGCGGTCGTGGTCCTCGGCCCCGTCCCGTCCCCCCGCGGCATCGCCGCGGCTTTCGCGGCCGGCGCCTCCGGCTACGTACGCCATGACGAGCGCATAGAAGGTGTCGAGCGGGCCCTGATGAAAGCCAGGGCGGGCGAGGCGGCCGTGGCCCCCGCGCTGCTCCAGGGCGCGTTCAGCGAACTCCTCAACCCCGCGGCCCAGCCCGACGACGAAGGCCAGCGCCTGCTCCAAATGCTGACGCCGCGCGAGATCGAGGTCCTGGTCCGGGTCGCCGACGGCGAGGACACGCGCTTGATCGCGGCCGGCATGGGCATCGCCCCCTCCACCGCCCGTACGCACGTCCAGCGGGTCCTGATGAAACTCGGCGTCGGCTCCCGCCTGGAGGCGGCCGCGCTCGCCGCGCGGACCGGGTTGCTGGACCGGGCGGGCTCGCTGACCTCGTCGCTGCCGGACCCCTCGGCCCCGGATTCGTCAGATCCGGATTCCTGAGCTACAGTTGATCTTGCGTTGGTCACCGCAACAGCGGCTGACGAACAGTGCGTTGGTCGTCCAAGGAAAGACGCCCCGCTTCCTGCGGGGAAATGCAGGTGCAAGGCCTGCCCAGCGCTCCACACCAAGTCCCGCCCCGCTTATCAGGGGGCGGGATTTGTGCGTTGTGGGAGTGGGTGGGGCGGGTCGCTGGTGCCCTGGTTGGTTCGGGTTTCGTCGCGGGTGGTCCGGCCGGTGGGAGTGGGGGTCCGGCGCGTGCGCGCCGGTGGGGTGGCTGGGGAGGGTTTGATGTGTCCGCGGCCTGGTGGGTTGTTTTTCTTGGATTGGGTGGCGGGTGTCCGGTGGGGGGTTGAGACGGCCTCCGCTTGTCTCGTTGTCGTCGTCCTGCTGTCCGGGGCTGGCTTTCGTGGGCTGGGGTGGTGGGTGGAAGGGGCGCGGGTCCCTTTGGATTCACAGGCCCTGTCGGTCGCGGCCGCCGCAGTCGCTGGTGGGGCGAGCGCGGCTATGAGTGGGGTACGCGCCGACAAGCGCAGCAAGAGGATGGGGCGATGAGCGGGGGTGGCTACGCGTACGGGGGCGTTCAGAGGGGCGGGGACTGGGCGAGGGCGTGCCGGATGCGGGTGATCATGTGGGTGGGGGTGCGCATGACTTCGCCTGCGGTGAAGCGCAGGACGAGGCGTACTTGGGGGCAGAGTTGAAGGTCGTTGAAGCGGGTGAGGTCGCGGCGATGGGCCTCACGGCTGCCGTGATAGGCGTAGCCCTCGATCTCGACCGCGACGCCTTCGCGGGTGAAGAGGAAGTCGGGCCGCACCCTTCTCCCCTCGGCGGTGGTCAGTTCGGCCTGGCTCGTGGGGTGGAGCCCGGCCTCGTGCATGCGCAGCCTGGCCAGGGTCTCGGCGGGTGAGGCGGCGTGCGGGTCGATGAGCCGTAGGCGCTCCAGGGCCTGGCGCCGCCCGTGTATACGCGGCCGGGACGCCTCCGCCGCGACCCTGTCCAAGGTGGTGAGCGGGGCGCGCCGGAAGGTGCGGATGCGGCGCCAGGTGAGAGCGGACTCGACGCCGATGACCGCCTCGTCCTGCCCGGCCCCGCGCAGCAGATCGGCCAGCGTCCGGTCCACCCCCGTACACCGAAGCCCGCGTCGCACCACGACGTCCTTCTCGCCCAGAGGGAGGCAGCGGACACCGGGGCGCTTGCGGCTGAGGGTCCGGCGCAGGGCAGTGAACTCGGGGGTGACGCGGGGGACTTCGACATCCCACAGCCAGGCGGCGGCCGAGTGGCTGACGACCAGATGCGGCGCGGCCCATTGCTCGGCCAGCAGCCGCACCCGTACCCCTTCGGCAAGATCGGGTGCCAGCCACGCACCCTCGCTCAGCCGGCGCCACCCGTCATCCTTGAGCTGCTGGTACAGCGTGCTCCGGCTCCACCCGTGAGCCAGGGCCCACCCGCAGAGCAACA
Organism: Streptomyces sp. NPDC030991; assembly: GCF_055571235.1. Taxonomy (NCBI): domain Bacteria; kingdom Bacillati; phylum Actinomycetota; class Actinomycetes; order Kitasatosporales; family Streptomycetaceae; genus Streptomyces; species Streptomyces sp. NPDC030991. Next base: position 168,181 of record NZ_JBVIFR010000009.1, on the reverse strand, counting down.
CCCCTTCCACAGCCAACTCCCGCAGAGCCACCCCTCTCACGGACCGGGGCAACCGCTTTCCACACCTAGCGTCCATCCCCCACCCCACCCCGCCCCCACTGCCTGCATCCCCGAACCAGCAAAGGGACGTTCGGTGCAGAAAACGCTTGCCCGCACCCTCCCCCAGAGGGCCCTACGGCAGTATCCCGCGTCTCTCGCTCCGCCAGCGGCGCCTGTGGATAACCCCATCCTCTTGCTGCGCTTGTCGGCGCGTACCCCACTCATAGCCGCGCTCGCCCCACCCGCGACTGCGGCGGCCGCGACCGACAGGGCCTGTAAAACCAAAGGGACCCGCGCCCCTTCCACCCACCACCCCAGCCCACGAAAGCCAGCCCCGGACGGCAGGACGACGACAACGAAACAAGCGGAGGCCGTCGCAACCCCCCACCGGACACCCGCCACCCAATCCAAGAAAAACAACCCACCAGGCCGCAGACACATCAGACCCACCCCAGCCACCCCACCGGCGCGCACGCGCCGGACCCCCACCCCCACCGACCGGACCACCCGCGACGAAACCGAACCAACCAGGGCACCAGCGACCCGCCCCACCCCACCAAGCCCCCCGAACCCCTCCGCCCCCAAGCCCCCGCCCCCCCGAACCCGTAAAAGGCCGGAACCCCCCGCCCGTAAGCGGATAGGTCCCGGCCCCTTTCGGCAGGTGGCGGCGGGTGTTACTCGGCTTCGTCCGGTGTCGGCGGAGCCGTCGGGCGGAGTTTCAGCCAGATCAGGAAGAAGAGGCCCAGGGCGAGCATGCCGAGGCCCGTCCAGAGGTTGATGTTGATGTCCTCGGCCTTTTTGAGGTCGGCGTCGGAGGCCGTGATGCCGGCGATGGTGACGATCACGCCGTAGAGGACGAACAGGCCGCCGATGATGCGCCGGATGTCGAAGAGGCGGGCCGCTGTCGCGGACTTGGCCTCCAACTCGGAGACGTCGTTCTGGAGTTCGGACATGGTGGTCGAGCCTCCGATCAGAGGGAGTAGGGGAGGTAGCAGAGGGCGGCCACGACGACGGCGCCCCAGCCGAGCAGCGCCGGCCTGCGGTACCAGGCGTCGTCGCCCTCGGCGGGCGGCTCCTCGATGCCCGGGGCCGTCGTGCCGTACACCAACCCTGCCAGCTCCGCCTCCGGCTTGGGAGCCGTGAAGAGGGTGACCACGACCATGACCACCGCGCCCGCGACGAAACCGACGATCGCCGAGACGAAGTTGGCGCCCTGGTCGGTCGGGATGTCGATGACGCCCTGCTTGTAGATGTAGAAGTAGTTGATCATCGCGGCCGAGGTGCCGGCGACCAGGCCCCAGACGCCCGACTTCATGGACGCGCGCTTCCAGAACATGCCGATGATGAAGACGACGAACATCGGGACGTTGAAGAAGGAGAAGAGGGTCTGGAGGTACCCCATGATGTTCGAGAACGACGACGCGATGAACGCCGTGCCGATGGAGAGGACGACGCCGATCGCCGTGATCGCGCGGCCGAACTTCAGGTAGTAGCCATCGGGCTTGTCGGTCTTCACGTACTTGGCCCAGATGTCGTACGTGAAGACGGTGTTGAAGGACGAGACGTTCGCGGCCATGCCGGCCATGAAGGCGGCGAGGAGGCCGGTCACCGCGATGCCGAGGACGCCGTTGGGCAGCAGTTCCTGCATCAGGTACGGGATCGCGTCGTTGTAGGTGAGGTCCGAGCCGGCGCCGCCGATCTTCGGGACGAGCACCGCGGCCACCATGCCGGGGATCATCACGAGGAAGACGATGAAGATCTTCGGGAACGCGGCGATCAGCGGGGTGCGCTGGGCGGCGGAGAGGTTCTTGGCGGAGAGGGCGCGCTGGACCTCGGCGAAGTTCGTCGTCCAGTAGCCGAAGGAGAGCACGAAGCCCAGGCCGAGGATGATCGTCAGCCAGTTCGCGCCGAGCGGGTTGGCGTCACCGATGCCGGTGCCGCCCCAGGCCGACATGAAGTTGTCGCCGTGCTGTGCCTTGAGGGAGTCGGTCATGCCGCCCCAGCCGCCGACCCGCTTGAGGCCGATGATGCAGATGGGGATGAGGGCCGCCAGGATGACGAAGAACTGGAGGACCTCGTTGTAGATCGCGGAGGAGAGACCGCCGATGGTGATGTACGCGAGGACGAACGCGCCCGCGACCACGATGGCCACCCACTGCGGCCAGCCGAGCAGCGCCTCGACGACGATCGACAGGGCGTAGAGGTTCACGCCCGCGATGAGTATCGCCGCGAAGGCGAAGAGGACCGAGCTGAGCAGGTGCGCGGACTTGTCGAACCGCTGGAGCAGGAACTCGGGGACCGAGCGCACCTTGGAGCGGTAGTAGAACGGCATCATGACCAGGCCCAGGAAGACCATGGCCGGGATGGCGCCGATCCAGTACCAGTGGACGACGGCGACGCCGTACTGCGCGCCGGTCGCGGCCATGCCGAGGATCTCGGTGGCGCCCAGGTTGGCGGCGACGAACGCGAGCCCCGTGACCCAGGCGGGCAGGGAGCGCCCGGAGAGGAAGAAGTCGAGGCTCGTCTTCACCGAGCGGCGGGCCATGAAGCCGATGCCGAGGACGACCACGAAGTAGATCGCCAGGATCGCGTAGTCGAGGCCGTTGGTGGGCAGCCGTAGCCCTTCGGCCAGGGTTGTCGTGGCAGACATTGTGGGGGACTGCATGGGAACTCGCTTCGTTGCGCGAACTGAATCAGACCGGAACCTACGCCTCCGTCTTCAATAAGTGAACACTTCGTCTGATGTTCTTTGTTTGATTGTGATCGAAGAAGCTCATCGCGATCTGGGGTCTGCCGCTCCCTTGACTGGCCTGTTGCCTTATGCTTTGTTGTGTTCGGTTCTGTTTGTTTGGCGCGATGAGGAGTGTCGGACGTGAAGAAGACGTCGACCTGGCTTGCTGATGGGCGCGAGCTCATCTACTACGACTCGCGCGACGACGTCGTACGGGAGGCCGTCGACCGGCGCCCCCTCGACCGCACCGTCACCACCTCGGAGATCCGCCGCGACCCGCTCCTCGGCGACTCCGTCGCGATCGCCTCGCACCGGCAGGGGCGCACCTACCACCCGCCGGCCGACGAGTGCCCGCTCTGCCCGTCCGCGGGGGAGCGCCTCAGCGAGATCCCGGACTCCTCGTACGACGTGGCCGTCTTCGAGAACCGCTTCCCCTCGCTCGCCGGGGACTCCGGACGGTGCGAGGTCGTGTGCTTCACGTCCGACCACGACAAGTCCTTCGCCGACCTGAGCGAGGAGCAGGCCGGGCTCGTCCTGGAGGCGTGGACCGACCGGACCGCCGAGCTCTCCCACCTCGACTCCGTCGAGCAGGTCTTCTGCTTCGAGAACCGCGGCGCCGAGATCGGCGTCACCCTCGGCCACTCGCACGGACAGATCTACGGTTACCCCTTCACCACCCCGCGCACCGCCCTCATGCTGCGCTCGCTCGCGCAGTACAAGGAGCAGACCGGTGGCCGGAACCTCTTCGCGGACGTGGTGGAGAAGGAGCTCAATGAGACCGGCGCCGGCTCGCGGGTCGTCCTCGAAGGCGAGCACTGGGTGGCCTTCGTGCCGTACGCGGCGCACTGGCCCTACGAGGTGCACCTCTACCCGAAGCGGCAGGTCCCGGACCTGCTCGGGCTCGACGACGCGGCTCGCACAGAGTTTCCCAAGATTTATCTGGAACTCTTGAAGCGCTTCGACCGGATCTTCGGTGAGGGGGAGCCGCCGACGCCGTACATCGCGGCCTGGCACCAGGCTCCGTTCGGTTCGATGGAGGAGTTCGGTGACGGTGTCGCCGTCAACCGGGACGACTTCGCGCTCCACCTAGAGCTTTTCACCATCCGCCGTACTTCCGGCAAGCTGAAGTTCCTCGCGGGCTCCGAGTCCGGCATGAGCGTGTTCATCAACGACGTGCCGCCGGAGACCGCGGCCGAGCGACTGCGAGAGGTAGCGAGCAAGTAATGGGCAAGGCCGTTCCTGAGAAGTACATGGTCACGGGTGGTGCGGGATATGTCGGCAGCGTCGTCGCCCAGCACCTGATCGAGGCGGGCCACGACGTCACGGTCCTCGACAACCTCTCCACCGGCTTCCGCGAGGGTGTGCCGGCCGGCGCGACCTTCGTCGAGGGCGACATCCGCGATGCCGCCACATGGCTGGACCCCTCGTTCGACGCGGTGCTGCACTTCGCCGCGTTCTCGCAGGTCGGCGAGTCCGTCGTGCAGCCCGAGAAGTACTGGGAGAACAACGTCGGCGGCACGATGGCGCTGCTCACCGCGATGCGCTCCGCGGGCGTGCGCAAGCTCGTCTTCTCCTCCACCGCGGCCACGTACGGCGAGCCCGTCAACACGCCCATCACGGAGACCGACCCCACCGCGCCCACCTCCCCGTACGGCGCCTCGAAGCTCGCCGTCGATCACATGATCACCGGCGAGGCGGCCGCGCACGGACTGGCCGCCGTCTCCCTTCGATACTTCAACGTGGCGGGCGCGTACGGCAGTTGCGGTGAGCGGCACGACCCCGAGTCGCACCTCATCCCGCTCGTCCTCCAGGTGGCCCAGGGCCGGCGCGAGGCCATCTCCGTCTACGGCGACGACTACCCGACGCCCGACGGCACCTGCGTGCGGGACTACATCCACGTCGCGGACCTGGCCGAGGCCCACCTCCTCGCGGTCGCCGCGGCCCGCCCGTCCGAGCACCTCATCTGCAACCTCGGCAACGGCAACGGCTTCTCCGTCCGCGAGGTCATCGAGACCGTCCGGCAGGTCACCGGGCATCCGATCCCCGAGGTCGGCGCCGCGCGCCGGGCCGGCGACCCGGCGGTCCTCGTCGCCTCCGCCGCCACCGCGCGCGAGCGGCTCGGCTGGAACCCGTCCCGCGCGGACCTCGCGGAGATCGTCACCGACGCCTGGCGGTTCGCCCAGGACCACCGGCAGTCGTAACTCGTAGCCTCGTCACAGGGTAGGTAGCCAACTCATGTCTGTCGCCGCGCAGTTCAAGGACCTGTACGGGTACGAGCCCGCGGGGGTGTGGGCGGCCCCCGGCCGCGTCAACCTCATCGGTGAGTACACCGACTTCAACGAGGGTTTCGTCATGCCGCTCGCGCTGCCGCACACCGCGGTCGCCGCGGTCGCCAGGCGGACGGACGGCGTGCTGCGGCTGCACTCCGCCGACATCGACGCCCCCGTCGCCGAACTGCGCGTCGACGAGCTGACCCCGCTGTCGAAGTACGGGCAGGGCGGCTGGGCCGCCTACCCGGCCGGTGTGGTCTGGGCGCTGCGCGACGCGGGTCACACCATCACCGGCGCGGACCTGCACCTCGCCTCGACCGTGCCGACCGGCGCGGGCCTGTCGTCCTCGGCCGCCCTGGAGGTCGTGACGGCGTACGCGCTGAACGAACTCTTCGAACTCGGGCTCAGCGAGCCGGAGTTGGCGGTTCTTTCGCAGCGTGCCGAGAACGTCTTCGTCGGCGTTCCGTGCGGCGTCATGGACCAGATGGCGTCCGCGTGCGCGACCGAGGGGCACGCGCTGCACCTGGACTGCCGTGACCTGTCGATCCGGCAGGTCCCGTTCGACCTCGCCGCGCAGGGCCTCCAGCTCCTCGTCGTGGACACCCGCGTCAAGCACGAGCTGGGCGACGGCGCGTACGCGGAGCGGCGCGCGGGCTGCGAGGAGGGCGCGCGCGTCCTCGGCGTCTCGCACCTGAGGGACGTCGCGTACGCCGAACTCGCGGACGCGCTCGGCAGGTTGGAGCGGGCCGGGGTGGACGAGAAGGTCGTCCGCTACGTCCGGCACATCGTCTCCGACGACCACCGCGTCGAGCAGGTCATCGGCCTCCTCGACACCGGCCGGTCCGCCGACGTGCGTGCCATAGGGCCGGTCCTCACCGAGGGCCACGCCTCGCTCCGTGACGATCTGCGGATCTCCTGCCCGGAGTTGGACCTCGTCGTCACCACGGCCGTGGCCTCCGGCGCGCTGGGTGCCCGGATGACGGGCGGCGGTTTCGGCGGCTCGGCGATCGTCCTGGTCGAGAGCGCCGACGCGGACGCCGTCACCAAGTCGGTCCTGGCCGCCTTCGAGCAGGCCGGGTACACGGCGCCGCGGGTCTTCCCCGCGGTGCCCTCGCAGGGCGCCCGCCGGGTGGGCTGAGTCCGGCGGGCTCAGCCGAGCCGCTTGGTCAGCGTGAACTCCTTGACCCCCGGCGGGTAGTCCGGCACCACCGCGACCAGGTCGTAGCCGTGCTGCCGGTAGAAGCCGGGGGCCTGGAAGTCCCAGGTCTCCACCCGGGAGTTGGCGCAGCCGTGCTCCTCGCGGGCGAGGCGCTCCGCCTCCGCGAGCAGCCGGGAGCCGAGGCCCGCGCCGCGGTGCCGGGCGTCGACCCAGAGCAGATTCACGTGCAGCCACGTCGCCCAGGTGTGTCCGTCCAGGCCGGCGGCGAGCGAACCGTCCTGCGCCAACGCCCAGACCTGGAGCGGGGTCTCGCGGTCGGCCGGGGTGCCGCGCAGGTCGCGCAGGGCGGGGGAGAGGGCCGTATCGGCCTCCTGGAGCAGCGACCGGAGCAGAAGGCGGCGCTCTTTGTCGACTTCTGTCTCGATGCGAAACATATGACTCACCATAAACGCGCCGGACGGTCACCGCCCGGCCAACCGGTAACCAGTTCTGTGAATTGACTTCCCCTCCTGGCCGGCGGCCCTACTCTGAGGACAACACCGGTGGGGGCCGGTGTTGATCAGGGGGCGAGACAGCCGGGTACGACGCCCGGAGCGGGGGTAGCGGAATCAGGCGCGGCGGCGGCCGTGCGACCGCGGTGACCCGCGCTTCGGGCGCCGTGCCTGTGTTGGTCCTTCTCCCGACGATGGGGTACCCCGTACTCAACAGAGGGTGCGGGGAAGGGGGTTGTCACATGGTTCGTATCCGGGTTCTGGTCGTCGACGACCATCGCATCTTCGCCGAGTCCCTGGCCGCGGCGCTCGCCGCCGAGCCGGATGTCGACGTGTCGGCCGCGGGCAGCGGTCCGGCCGCCCTGCGCTGCCTCGACCGGGGAGCGGCGGAGGGGCGCAGATTCGATGTGCTGCTGGTCGACGCCGATCTGGGCGCGGCGTCCATGCAGGGCATGCGGCCACCGGCCGTCGTGCCGGACGGCCCCGCCAAGGAGGGGCTCGTCGACGGCATCTCGCTGGTGGCGGGTGTCCGTTCGGGCCAGCCCGCCGTGCGTACGGTCGTGCTCGCCGAGCGGGACGACCCGCGGCGCGCGGCGCTCGCGTTGCAGGCGGGTGCCTCGGGCTGGGTCGCCAAGGACTGTTCCCTGTCACGCCTGTTGAACGTCATACGAGGTGTGCTGCGGGACGAGACGCATCTGCCGCCGGCGCTGCTGACGGGTGTCCTGCGGGAGTTGACCGCGGCCCGCAAGCACCGGACGGAGTCGGAGCGGCTCGTCGAGTCGCTGACCCCGCGCGAGCGGGAGGTCCTGCGGTGCATGGTGGCGGGTCTCGGCCGTAAGGCAGTGGCCGAGCGGCTGTTCCTGTCGCCGCACACGGTGCGGACGCACATGCAGAACGTGCTCGGGAAGCTCGGGGTGCACTCGACGCTGGCCGCGGTCGCGCTGGCGCGCCGGGCGGGTGTGGGGCCCGTCGATCTGGAGGCGGCCAGCTGATCCCGGCCGGGGGCGGTCCGGTGCCGGGTGCGGTTCCGGTGGGGGCGGGACGCATCGTCCTCCGGGCCCGGGGCGGGCCCCGTTATCCCGGGATGTTGTCGAACGGGGCGGTCAACTGCCGTAGCAGCGACGCCAGTTCGGAGCGGTCCGTGCGGGAGAGCTCCGCCAGGATCGCCCGCTCCTGTGCGAGCAGCCCCGCCAGGGCCTGATCCGCGCGGTCGCGGCCCTCCGCGGTGAGCCGGACCAGGACGCCGCGGCGGTCACTGGGGTCGGGGAGGCGCTCGACGAGGCCCTTCTTCGTCAGCCGGTCGATGCGGTTGGTCATCGTGCCGGACGTCACCAGGGTCTGCGTGAGGAGTTGCCCGGGGGAGAGCTGGTACGGGGCGCCGGCGCGCCGCAGCGACGTGAGGACGTCGAACTCCCACGGCTCCAGCTGATGCTCGGCGAACGCGAGGCGGCGGGCGCGGTCGAGATGGCGCGCGAGTCTGCTGACCCGACTGAGCACCTCGAGGGGCTCCACGTCGAGGTCGGGGCGCTCCCGGCGCCACGCTGCGACCAGACGGTCGACCTCGTCCTCCATGACGATCAGTGTAGAGGGTGTGTCGATGTGAAGTCTCTTGATATCAAGTGTCTTGACATCGAGAGACTTGGTTCGGGACCCTGGGAACCATGGAGACGACCTCGCCCCACTGGGATCCCCAGCAGTACCTCCGGCACGCCGGCCACCGCGCCCGCCCCTACGCGGACCTGCTCGCCCGCGTCCCCGGCCTGCCCCGCGAACCGGCCCGCATCGCCGACCTCGGCTGCGGCCCCGGCAACGTCACGGTGCTGCTCGCCGAGCGCTGGCCCACCGCGCACCTCACCGGCTACGACAACTCGCCCGAGATGCTTGCCAGGGCCCAGTCGTACGCCGGGCCCACCGCCGGCGGCGGCCACCTCGACTTCGCCCACGCCGACCTGGTGCGCTGGACGCCCACCGAGACGTACGACCTGATCGCGTCGAACGCGACGCTCCAGTGGGTCCCGGACCACGCCGACGCCTTCCCCGCGCTGCTGGACGCGCTCACGCCCGGCGGCATCCTCGCCTTCCAGGTGCCCGGCAACTTCGAGGCGCCGAGCCACGTCCTGATGCGCGAACTCGCCGGGTCCCGGCGCTGGCGGGACCGGCTCGCCGGAGTGCTGCGGCACGCCGACGCCGTGCTCACCCCCACCGCCTACCTGGAGCGGCTCGCGGACCTCGGCTGCGCGGTGGACGCGTGGGAGACGACGTACACGCATCTGCTGACCGGCGACGACCCGGTCCTGGACTGGGTGAAGGGCACCGGTCTGCGGCCCGTGCTCACCGCCCTCGCCGACGACCCGCGGGCGCGCGACGCGTTCGTGACGGAGTACCGCGATCTGCTGCGCGCGGCCTACCCGGCGACCCGGCACGGCACCGTGCTGCCGTTCCGCCGGATCTTCGTGGTGGCGGTGAAACCGGCATGACCGAGGCGCTGGACCACGTCCGGCTCGCCGTCCCCGCGGGCAGCGAGGAATCCCTGCGCGGCACGACCCGTCCCGGGACACGGGTACGGGACACCGGCGCCGCTCTCCTCCACGACGACACCCTCCCCGGCGACCGCCGGTGCTACTGCGCCGACCCCGTCGGCAGCCGGCTCCCATTCCTGGAGCCGTCCGACGCGTAGGCGCCCGGCGTCGTGCCGAACGCGGCGCGGAAAGCGTGGATGAACGCGCTCGGGGAGCTGTATCCGCACTCCGCCGCGACCCGGGTCACCGGCGCGCCCGCCGCGAGCCGGGCCAGCGCGTGATGCAGCCGCAACTGGGTCCGCCACTGCGGGAACGTCATGCCCGTGCACGAGCGGAACAGCCTGCTCAGCGTGCGCTCCGAGGCGCCGACCGCCGCGCCCAGTTCGGCCAGCGAACGCGGGTCGCCGGGGTCGTCGCGGAGCAGCCGGGCAAGGTCCGCGAGGCGCGGATCGTCCGGCGTGGGCAGGTGTACGCGGAGCGTCTCCACCCGCGTCAGCTGGTCCAGGGCGACCGCCTTCAGGTTCCGGCGCGGGCCCGCGCCCAGATCACCGCCGTCGGTGAGCGCGGCGACGACCTCGCGCAGCAACGGCGTCACCGACAGGACGGCCGGCCGGTCCAGGCCGAGCGGGTTCTGCGCCGCGTCGAACGTGACGGCACGCAGCTCGGTCGGGCCGAGCGCCTCGTGCCCGTGCGGCACCCGCGCCGGCAGCCACACCGCCCGGTGCGGCGGCACCATCCAGTCGCCGTGCGCGGTGCGGACGTGCAGGACCCCGCGGTGCGGGAAGAGGAGCTGGTGGTCGTCGTGGCGGTGCCGGTCGATCCGCTCCCGGTGCGCGAGCGGCACCCGGGCCGTACCCCCGTGCGGATCATGGCGGATCGTCGACATAGGTCGGCAGGCTATTGCTAGCCCGCCGTGGAGCGCGAGCGGAATTCTGGGGCCATGACCCAGTCAGCACCTCTCAGCGCCGCCCCCCGCGCCGCGGCCGCGTCACCGGTTCCCTCCGTCTGGCGCCGCATGTGGCTGTGGGGCCTCGCCCACGCCGTCGACGACCTGTACCAGGGGCTCGTGCCCGCCTGCGTGCCGTACTTCGTCCTCGACCGCGGCTACAGCTACGTCGCCGCCTCCGGGCTCACCCTCGCCGCCGCACTCGGCTCCTCGGTCCCGCAGCCCTTCGTCGGGCTCGCTGTCGACCGGCGTCCGATGCCCCGGCTCGCCGGTATCGGGGTCGTCGTCGCGGGGCTCGGCCTCGGGCTCTGCGGGCTCGTCGACTCCTACGCGGCCGTGTGGACGCTGATCCTGCTCTCGGGGCTCGGCGTCGCCCTGTTCCACCCCGCGGCGGGGAAGGCCGCGCGGGAGGCGGCCGGAGAGAGCGCCGCCGCGATGAGCGTCTTCGCCGCCGGCGGCAGCGTCGGCTTCTTCCTCGCGCCGGTCCTCGCCACGCCCGCCCTGGTGTCGCTGGGCGTCGGCGCCACGGCCCTGTTCATCCCGCCCGCGCTGATCATCGGCCTCGTCCTGATGAGGCGCAGGGGCGGTACGGCCGGGCCCGGCGCGGCGGTACGGACCGGCCGCGACCGGTGGGGCCCGTTCCTCGCGCTCACCGGGGTCGAGGTCGTGCGCTCCGTGGCGTTCTTCGGGGTGCTGACCTTCGTGGAGCTGTACTGGGTCCGGCATCTGCACGCGGGGCGCGGGCTCGCCGGGATCGCGCTGGCCTGCTTCCTGGTGGGCGGGGTGGCCGGCACCCTGCTCGGCGGGCGGATCGCCGACCGGATCGGCACGGTACGCGCCGTGCAGCTGGGCTCCGCGCTGGCCGTGCCGCTCTTCGTGGCCCTGCGGCTGGTGCCCGGGACGATCGCGCCGCTCTTCGTCGCCCTGCTCGCCGGGGTCGCGCTGAACATCCCCTTCGCCGTACTGGTCAAGCTCGGCCAGGACTATCTCCCCAGCCGCCCCGGCACCGCCGCCGGGGTCACGCTCGGCCTGGCGGTGAGCATCGGGGGTCTGTTCGCACCGGTCCTCGGGGCGATCGCGCAGGCGAGCGGGCCGGAAGGCGTGTTCTCGGTGCTCTGGGTGCTGCCGGTGCTGGCGCTCGGGGCGGGTCTCTTCCTGCGGGAGCCCGACGCCGCGCCGACCCCGTAGGGGCTCGCGCCGGCCCGTCAGCTCTTGCGGTGACCTATCAGGCGGGGCTTCGGTTCGAGGCCGTCGAGGCCGTGCCACGCCAGATTCACCAGATGCGCGGCGACCTCCGCCTTCTTCGGCTTGCGGGCGTCCAGCCACCACTGGCCGGTCAGCGCGACCATGCCGACCAGCGCCTGCGCGTAGAGCGGGGCGAGCTTGGAGTCGAAGCCGCGGGCCTTGAACTCGCGGCCCAGGATGTCCTCGACCTGCGTGGCGATGTCGGAGATCAGCGACGCGAAGGAGCCCGTGGACTGCGGGATGGGGGAGTCGCGGACCAGGATGCGGAAGCCGTCGGTGTACTCCTCGATGTAGTCGAGGAGCGCGAACGCCGCCTGCTCGCACAGTTCACGCGGGTGGCCGGCCGTGAGGGAGCTGGTCACCATGGACAGGAGCTGGCGCATCTCCCGGTCCACGACGACCGCGTACAACCCCTCTTTGCCGCCGAAGTGCTCGTACACCATCGGCTTGGAGACCCCGGCCTTCGCCGCGATCTCCTCGACCGACGTGCCCTCGAAACCCTTGGCGGCGAAGAGGGTGCGGCCGATCTCCAGCAATTGCTGTCGGCGCTCGGCTCCCGTCATCCGCGTACGCCGCGCGCGCCGAGGCTTGTCGGCCTTGTCAGGCCTGTCGCTGCTCGCATTGCTCGCATTGCTTGAGTCGGTCGCCACACGCTCCATCATGCCGTGCCGGGTTCACCTCGCGTCGGCGGCCTCGGCCCTGCGGCGCGCGGCGATGCGCTCCTTCGACGGCCAGCGCACGTCGGACGCCCAGCCCAGCTGCTCGAACCAGCGGATCAGCCGCGCCGAGGAGTCGATCTGACCGCGCAGCACGCCGTGGCGCGCCGACGTCGGGTCGGCGTGGTGCAGGTTGTGCCAGGACTCGCCGCAGGAGAGGACGGCCAGCCACCACACGTTGCCCGAGCGGTCACGGGACTTGAAGGGGCGCTTGCCGACCGCGTGACAGATCGAGTTGATCGACCAGGTGACGTGGTGCAGCAGGGCCACCCGCACGAGCGAACCCCAGAAGAACGCCGTGAACGCGCCCCACCACGACATCGTCACCAGGCCGCCGATCAGGGCGGGCAGGAACAGCGACAGCAGCGTCCACAGGACGAACTGGCGGGAGACCGCGCGCAGCGCCGGGTCCTTGATCAGGTCGGGCGCGTACTTCTCCTGCGAGGTCTGCTCCTCGTCGAACATCCAGCCCATGTGCGCCCACCACAGGCCCTTCATCAGGGCCGGCACGGTCTCCCCGTACCGCCACGGCGAGTGCGGGTCGCCCTCGGCGTCGGAGAACTTGTGGTGCTTGCGGTGGTCGGCGACCCAGCGGACGAGGGGGCCCTCCACCGCCATCGACCCGGCGATGGCGAGCGCGATGCGCAGCGGGCGCTTCGCCTTGAAGGCGCCGTGCGTGAAGTAGCGGTGGAAGCCGATCGTGATGCCGTGGCAGCCGAGGTAGTAGAAGAAGACGAGCAGCCCGATATCGAGCCAGCTGACGCCCCAGCCCCAGGCCAGGGGCACCGCCGCGAGGATGGCGAGGAACGGTACGGCGATGAAGAGGAGCAGCGTGATCTGCTCGACGGAGCGCTTCTGTTCGCCGCCCAGGGTCCCCATCTGCGTAGGGGCCGGGGTCGTCGTGGTTGCGGGCGCGTCTTCCGGGACGTTTTCGATCACATCGGAGCTTGTGGCCATTGGGAAGTCCCCTGTATGTCGAAGGCTGGGAGGTCGAGGGCGTCGAGAAGGGTTGAGAGGGGCCGAGTCTGGTGAGGAGATCAACTGAGATCCGCGGATGCGGTGCCTCCGTTAGTTCCTACGGTTCCGTAACTTACGGGGTCGTAGGCACGGCAGCGCGTAACCGGACGCCGCGAGGCCCCGGGCGGTGCCGGGAGCGCGGGCACATATCCTTGGAAACGGTCGGACAGCGCGGTCCGCTCTGAATCTCCATCCGGGACTAGTACCCGGTTCCGGGGACTCCTCCCTCCAGACGAGCTTCACCACTGCAAGGAGCCGCACCTGTGAGCAGTGCCGACGAATCGACCGTTGCGACGAGAACCAGTCCCGAGCTGCGCGCCGACATCCGCCGTCTCGGTGACCTGCTGGGCGAGACCCTCGTCCGGCAGGAGGGGCCCGAACTCCTCGAACTGGTCGAGAAGGTCCGCCGCCTGACGCGCGAGGACGGCGAGGCCGCCGCCGAGCTGCTGCGCGGTACCGAGCTGGAGACGGCGGCCAAGCTGGTCCGCGCCTTCTCCACCTATTTCCACCTGGCCAACGTGACCGAGCAGGTGCACCGTGGCCGTGAGCTGCGTGCCAAGCGCGCCGCCGAGGGCAGCCTGTTGGCCCGCACCGCGGACCGCCTCAAGGACGCCGACCCGGACCACCTGCGCGAGACCGTGCGCAACCTCAACGTGCGCCCCGTCTTCACGGCCCACCCCACCGAGGCCGCCCGGCGCTCCGTGCTGAACAAGCTGCGCCGGATCGCCACGCTCCTGGAGACGCCGGTCCTGGAGACCGACCGCCGCCGCTACGACACCCGTCTCGCCGAGAACATCGACCTGGTGTGGCAGACGGACGAGCTGCGCGTCGTCCGCCCCGAGGTCACCGACGAGTCGCGCAACGCCATCTACTACCTCGACGAGCTGCACGCCGGTGCCGTCGGTGACGTGCTCGAGGACCTCACCGCCGAGCTGGAGCGCGTCGGCGTCTCCCTCCCCGACGAGACCCGGCCGCTCACCTTCGGCACCTGGATCGGCGGCGACCGCGACGGCAACCCGAACGTCACCCCGCAGGTGACCTGGGACGTCCTGATCCTCCAGCACGAGCACGGCATCAACGACGCGCTCGACCTCATCGACGAGCTGCGCGGCTTCCTGTCGAACTCGATCCGCTACACGGGCGCCACCGAGGAGCTGCTCACCTCGCTCCGGAGCGACCTGGAGCGGCTGCCGGAGATCAGCCCCCGCTACAAGCGGCTCAACGCCGAGGAGCCGTACCGGCTCAAGGCGACCGCGATCCGGCAGAAGCTGGAGAACACCAAGGAGCGGCTCGCCAGGAACACCCCGCACGTCGAGGGCCGCGACTACCTCGGCACGGCCGAGCTCCTTCGCGACCTCACCCTCATCCAGACCTCGCTGCGCGAGCACCGCGGCGGCCTCTTCGCCGACGGCCGGATGAACCGTACGATCCGCACGCTCTCCGCGTTCGGTCTGCAGCTGGCCACGATGGACGTACGCGAGCACGCCGACGCCCACCACCACGCCCTCGGCCAGCTCTTCGACCGGCTCGGCGAGGAGTCGTGGCGCTACGCGGACATGCCCCGCGACTACCGCGGCAAGCTGCTCGCCAAGGAGCTCAGGTCGCGGCGTCCGCTCGCGCCGACCCCGGCGCCGCTGGACGCGGCCGGTGAGAAGACCCTCGGCGTCTTCCACACCGTGGCGAAGGCCCTCGACGTGTTCGGGCCCGAGGTCATCGAGTCGTACATCATCTCGATGTGCCAGGGCGCCGACGACGTCTTCGCCGCGGCCGTGCTCGCCCGCGAGGCCGGGCTCATCGACCTGCACGCGGGCTGGGCGAAGATCGGCATCGTGCCGCTCCTGGAGACGACGGACGAGCTCAAGGCCGCCGACACGATCCTGGAGGACATGCTCTCCGACCCGTCCTACCGGCGCCTCGTCGCGCTCAACGGGGACGTGCAGGAGGTCATGCTCGGCTACTCCGACTCCTCGAAGTTCGGCGGCATCACCACCTCGCAGTGGGAGATCCACCGCGCCCAGCGCCGGCTGCGCGACGTCGCCCACCGCTACGGCGTGCGCCTGCGCCTCTTCCACGGCCGCGGCGGCACCGTCGGCCGCGGCGGCGGCCCCTCGCACGACGCGATCCTCGCCCAGCCCTGGGGGACCCTGGAGGGCGAGATCAAGGTGACCGAGCAGGGCGAGGTGATCAGCGACAAGTACCTGGTGCCGTCGCTGGCCAGGGAGAACCTGGAGCTGACCGTCGCGGCCACGCTCCAGGCGTCGGCCCTGCACACCGCGCCGCGCCAGTCCGACGAGGCGCTGTCCCGCTGGGACGCCGCGATGGACGTGGTGAGCGACGCGGCCCACGCCGCGTACCGCAAGCTCGTCGAGGACCCGGACCTGCCGACGTACTTCCTCGCCTCCACGCCGGTGGACCAGCTCGCCGACCTGCACCTGGGCTCGCGGCCCTCCCGCCGCCCCGGCTCGGGCGTCTCCCTCGACGGCCTGCGCGCCATCCCGTGGGTGTTCGGCTGGACGCAGTCGCGGCAGATCGTGCCCGGCTGGTTCGGTGTGGGCTCGGGCCTCAAGGCGCTGCGCGAGGCGGGCCTCGACTCCATGCTGGAGGAGATGCACGAGCGCTGGCACTTCTTCCAGAACTTCATCTCCAACGTCGAGATGACGCTCGCCAAGACCGACCTGCGGATCGCCCGGCACTACGTCGACACGCTCGTCCCGGAGAACCTCAAGCACGTCTTCGCCGACATCGAGGCCGAGCACGAGCTGACCGTACGGGAAGTGCTGCGCGTCACCGGCGAGAGTGAACTCCTGGAGGCGCACCCGGTGTTGAAGCAGACCTTCGACATCCGTGACGCCTACCTGGACCCGATCTCCTACCTCCAGGTCGCCCTGCTCAAGCGGCAGCGCGACGCGGCCGCCGCCGGCCAGGAGCCGGACCCGACCCTCGCCCGGGCCCTGCTGCTCACGGTGAACGGCGTGGCGGCCGGCCTGCGCAACACCGGCTGATCGCTAGACGAGGCTGACGGCGACGAACGCCGCCGTCAGCACCGCGAAACCGGCGCCTCCCGTGATCCACGCGAGGCGCCGGTTCAGCATTCCGCCCGCGAGGATCACCGCCGCCAGCAGCAGCGCACCGCCCAGCGGCACCCAGGAATGGAAGAACCCCGCCGCGCCCGAGCGCACGGCCTGGTGGCTGCTCGGTTTGATGACGACGGGGATGCGGGCGCCCTTCTTGACGCCGACGGAGCGCCGGATCGACATGTCCGCGCCGCCGCGGGCCGAGGCCAGCGGACCGCTGCAGGTACTGCCGGCGCACCGCTCCACCAGCAGCTCACCGTGCTGGCGCCCCTTGGGGAACACCACGTGCTGCGCGGCGCCCCAGGACGCCCAGAACCCCGCCACCACAAGGAGCAGGGCGACGGCCGACGCCGCGACCCGCCGGGAGACCGACACCGCTGAAGCCATGGCCGTGATCTTTGGCCATGAGTACGCGTACGGTCAACAGTCGGTGCTCAGGAGTTGTACGCCGACTGCGCGCGCTCCAGGCCCTCGGTGACGAGTGACTCGACCGCGTCGGCCGCGCGGTCCACGAAGTAGTCCAGCTCCTTGCGCTCCGCGGACGAGAAGTCCTTCAGGACGAAGTCCGCGACCTGCATCCGCCCCGGAGGCCGGCCGATCCCGAACCGCACCCGGTGGTAGTCGGGCCCCATCGCCTTGGTCATCGACTTCAGCCCGTTGTGGCCGTTGTCGCCGCCGCCCAGCTTCAGGCGCAGCACCCCGTAGTCGATGTCCAGTTCGTCGTGGACGGCCACGATGCGCTCGGTGGGCACCTTGTAGAAGTCGCGCAGCGACGTCACGGGGCCGCCGGAGACGTTCATGTACGACATCGGCTTCGCGAGGATCACGCGCCGGTTCGCGGGCCCGGGCGGGCCGATGCGGCCCTCCACGACCTGGGCCTGTGCCTTCGTCGCGCGCTTGAACTTGGCGCCCATCCGCCGCGCCAGCAGGTCCGCCACCATGAAGCCGACGTTGTGCCGGTTCATCGCGTACTCGGGGCCGGGGTTGCCGAGCCCGGCGATCAGCCAGGGGGCGTTGTCGTCGGACATGCACATTCCTTACGCGTGTACGTACGGGACGTCGGTACGGCTCGATCCGGATACAGCGGTACGGGGTGGCGGACCGTGCCCACCACCCCGTACGACCGGTTCAGACGCTGAAAGCCGCGAAGGCTCAGGCCTCCGAGGCGTCGCCGTCGGCGTCCGCCGGGGCCTCCTCGGCCTGCGCCGACAGGACCTGGAGGACGATGGCGTCCGCGTCGGTGGACAGCTCGGTGCCGGCGGGCAGCGTGATGTCCTTGGCGTAGACGGCGTCACCGGCGTCGAGGCCGGCGATGGAGACGGTGACCGACTCCGGGATGTGCGTGGCCTCGGTCTCGACGGAGAGCGTGTTCAGCACGTGCTCGAGCAGGTTGGCGCCGGCGGCCAGCTCGCCCTCGGTGAGGATCGGGAGCTCGACGGTGACCTTCTCGCCGAGCTTCACGAGGAGCAGGTCGACGTGCTCGAGGAAGCCCTTCAGCGGGTCGCGCTGCACGGCCTTCGGGATGGCCAGCTGCTTGGTGCCGTTGAGCTCCAGGGCCAGCAGGACGTTCGGGGTGCGCAGGGCGAGCGACAGCTCGTGGCCCGGCAGCGTGACGTGGATCGGGTCGCCACCGTGGCCGTAGACGACGCCGGGAACCTTGTTCTCGCGGCGGATGCGGCGGGCAGCGCCCTTGCCGAACTCGGAACGGACCTCAGTGGCGAGCTTGACCTCGGACATGCGCTCTCAACTCCTCGTAGAACTGGGGTGAATCCAGGAAAGGTGGTCACCCGGCCACGAACGGCCTGCTACGAAGAGCGCGTCGATAACGGATCGCCGTACAGAAAAGTACGGCCTCCCTCGCCGAGCAACTCCGGCAGTCTACGCGGCGAGGAAGGCCGTACCCAAATGGATCTTTACGCTTCGCCCTCGAAGAGGCTGGTGACCGAGCCGTCCTCGAAGACCTCGCGGACCGCGGAGGCGATGGTCGGGGCGATCGACAGGACCGTGATCTTGTCGAGCTCCAGCTCGCTCGGCGTCGGCAGCGTGTTGGTGAAGACGAACTCGCTCACCTTCGAGTTCTTCAGCCGGTCCGCGGCGGGGCCCGAGAGCACACCGTGCGTCGCCGTCACTATGACGTCCTCGGCGCCGTGCGCGAAGAGCGCGTCCGCCGCGGCGCAGATCGTGCCACCGGTGTCGATCATGTCGTCGACCAGGACACAGACCCGGCCCTCCACGTCACCGACGACCTCGTGCACGGTGACCTGGTTGGCGACGTCCTTGTCGCGGCGCTTGTGCACGATGGCCAGCGGGGCGCCGAGCCGGTCGCACCAGCGGTCGGCGACGCGCACGCGGCCGGCGTCGGGGGAGACGACCGTCAGCTTCGAGCGGTCCACCTTCGCGCCCACGTAGTCCGCGAGGATCGGCAGCGCGAACAGGTGGTCGACCGGGCCGTCGAAGAAGCCCTGGATCTGGTCGGTGTGCAGGTCGACCGTGAGAATCCGGTCGGCACCCGCGGTCTTCATCAGATCCGCGATCAGACGCGCCGAGATCGGTTCACGTCCACGGTGCTTCTTGTCCTGCCGCGCGTAACCGTAGAACGGCACGATGACGGTGATGGAGCGGGCCGACGCGCGCTTGAGCGCGTCGATCATGATGAGCTGCTCCATGATCCACTTGTTGATCGGAGCCGTGTGGCTCTGGATCAGGAAGCAGTCGGCACCGCGAGCGGACTCCTGGTAGCGGACGTAGATCTCGCCGTTGGCGAAATCGAAAGCCTTCGTCGGAACGATCCCGACACCGAGCTGGTGCGCGATCTCCTCCGCAAGCTCGGGGTGGGCGCGGCCAGAGAAGAACATCATCTTCTTCTCGCCCTGCGTCTTAAGCCCGGTCACAGCACTAGTCTCCTCAGACGAGTTCGTCCGCCGCAGCTGCCCGCGCGTCCCTATAGCAGCGAGCCAGGCGAATCGTGAGCAACTATCACGGTACGCCGTGTCGGACGCACCTGTTTCCGGTCAGCCTTCGCTGCCCGGCTCCCGCGACGCCGCCTCCGCCGCCTTCGCGGCCGCGCTCCCGGGACGCTTCCGGGCGACCCAACCCTCGATATTCCGTTGCTGGCCCCGGGCCACGGCCAGTGAACCGGCCGCGACGTCCTTCGTGATGACCGAGCCGGCGGCGGTGTAGGCGCCGTCCCCGATGGTGACAGGCGCCACAAACATGTTGTCCGCGCCCGTCTTGCAGTGTGATCCGACGGTCGAGTGGTGCTTGGCCTCCCCGTCGTAGTTCACGAAGACGCTCGCGGCACCGATGTTGGTGTGGTCGCCGATGGTCGCGTCGCCCACGTAGGACAGGTGCGGCACCTTCGTGCCCTCGCCGATCGACGCCTTCTTCAGCTCGACGAACGTACCCACCTTCGACTTGAGGCCGAGGCGCGTGCCGGGGCGCAGGTAGGCGAACGGGCCGACGGACGCCTGCGGGCCGATCTCCGAGCTGTAGGCGACCGTGTTGTCCGCCTGGGCGCCGACGCCCACCGTGGTGTCGGTGAGGCGGGTGTTGGGGCCGACGACGGAGCCCTCACCGAGGTGCGTCGTGCCGTGCAGCTGGGTGCCCGGCAGGATCGTGGCGTCGCGGTCGAAGGTGACCGTCACGTCGATGAAGGTGCTGGCCGGGTCGATGACGGTGACGCCGTCGAGCATCGCGCGCTCGAGGAGGCGGTCGTTGAGGATGCGGCGCGCCTCGGCGAGCTGGACGCGGTTGTTGATGCCGGCGATCTCGCGGTGGTCGCGCGCCACGGACGCGCCGACCCGGTGGCCGGCCCCGCGCAGGATGCCGAGCACGTCCGTCAGGTACTCCTCGCCCTGGCTGTTGTCCGTACGCACCTTCTTGAGGGCGTCGGCGAGGAGGCGGCCGTCGAAGGCGAAGACGCCCGAGTTGATCTCGGTGAGCGCCCGCTGGGCCTCGGTGGCGTCCTTGTGCTCGACGATCGCCGTCACGGCGCCGGAGTCGGTGTCGCGGACGATGCGGCCGTAGCCGGTGGCGTCCGGCACGTCGGCGGTCAGCACGGTCACCGCGTTGCCGTCGGCGGAGTGCGTCGCGGCCAGCGCGGTGAGCGTTTCGCCGGTCAGCAGCGGGGTGTCGCCGCACACCACCACGACGGTCCCGTCGAGGGCGCCCTCGGGGGCGAGGCCCTCCAGGCCGACGCGTACGGCGTGGCCCGTGCCGTTCTGTTCGGCCTGTACGGCGGTGCGGACCTCGGGGTCGACGGCGCCCAGGTGCGCGGTGACCTTCTCGCGCGCGTGCCCCACCACCACGACGAGCTGCTCGGGGTCCAGCTCCCGCGCGGCGGCCAGCACGTGGCCGACCAGCGAGCGGCCGCAGAGTTCGTGCAGGACTTTGGGGGTGGCCGACTTCATACGGGTGCCCTCACCCGCTGCGAGAACGACGACGGCGGCCGGGCGGTTGGCGCTCACGGGTGTGCCCTTCGGCTTCGAATGGGGTGGACATCCGCAGGATACCGGGGTGTTCGTGGGGGGAAATGGCGGCGGGGCCCGACCGTTGGGTCGGGCCCCGAACCGAGGAGGGCTCCCCTGCCAGGACTCGAACCCGGACAGATGGCACCAAAAGCCACAGTGCTGCCAATTACACCACAGGGGAATAAGCCCAGGAACCGGACATTACGTCGGTTCGCCGAGTGGGCCCCCAACACTATGCCGTACCAGGCACCTTCTACGCGACGGTACAACTCGGCACCCCTGAGGGGGTGTCCGGGACGGAAGGCGCCGCTGCTCAGCAGTTCGAGCGATACCGGTGGGTTTCGCTCCTGTTCGAATCTGGCTCGCGAGGGGATCCAGTAAGTAAAACTCGCCGGAAATCGGGCGCCGCCCGCCCGTAGGCTGGAGGTATGACCACGACGGGGGAAGTTCACCGAGCCACGGCCGGGGGGCCGTGGTGGTGGGAGCGGCGGCGCAGCGCCGTGCTGGATGTGGGGCTCGCGGCGGCGTCGGCCGTGGAGTGCGCCTTCGAGGGGGTGCCCTTCGCGCACAAGGCCGGCCTGCCGGTCTGGACGGGGATCCTCTTCGGGGTGCTGACCGGCGCGACGCTGCTGCTGCGGCGGCGCTGGCCGATCGCGGTGGTGCTGGTCTCGGTGGCGGTGACGCCGGCCCAGATGGGCATCATGCTCACCGTCGTCGGGCTGTACTCGCTGGCCGCGTCGGAGATGCCACGCCGGATCATCGGGGCGCTGGCCGGCATGTCGTTCGTCGGGACGCTGATCGTGTCGGTCGTCCGGGCGCAGCAGGACATGGTGCACAGCGACCGGTTCCAGGTGGGCGGCTGGTTCGTGCCGTTCGTCGCCATCACCACGTCGCTCGGGGTGTCGGCGCCGCCGTTGCTGCTCGGCCTCTACGTGGGCGCGCGGCGCCGGCTGATGGAGAGCCTGCGCGAGCGGAACGAATCGCTGGAACGGGAGCTGTCGCTGCTCGCGGAGCGGGCCGAGGAGCGGGCCGAGTGGGCGCGGGGCGAGGAGCGCACGCGGATCGCGCGGGAGATGCACGACGTGGTGGCGCACCGGGTGTCGCTGATGGTGGTGCACGCGGCGGCGTTGCAGGCGGTGGCGCGCAAGGACCCGGAGAAGGCCGTGCACAACGCGGCGCTGGTCGGCGACATGGGCCGGCAGGCGCTCACCGAGCTGCGCGAGATGCTCGGCGTGCTGCGGGCGGGGGAGCCGGCGCCGAAGCCGGGCCGGAGCTTCGAGGCGCTGCCGCTGGCGGCGGTCGGGGTGGCGGCGGCCGCGGCGGCGTCCCGCGCGGAGGCGGCGGCCGGGCCGGCGGAGAGCGGCCCGTGGCTGGCGGAGCTGGACGAGCTGGTGGGCCAGTCCCGGGAGGCCGGGATGGTGGTGGAGATGACCGTGGAGGGGGAGGCCCGGGGCTACGCGGCGGCGGTGGAGCAGACCGCGTACCGCGTCGTCCAGGAGGCGCTCACCAATGTGCACAAGCACGCGGCCGGGGCGAAGACGTACGTCCGCCTCGCGCACCGGGGCGCCGAGGTGGCGATGCAGGTGGAGAACGAGCCGCCGCCGGTGCCGTCGGACGCGTCGTCGGCGGGGCTCCCCTCGGGCGGGAACGGCCTGGTCGGCATGGAGGAGCGGGTGACCGGCCTGGGCGGCGTCTTCGTCTCGGGACCCACGGACGCGGGGGGTTACCGCGTGTCGGCGGTACTGCCGACGGCGTAGGACAGGCCCTGGGGGAGCGGGGGCTTCGCGGGCCGGGGTGTTCCGTGGCCCGCGGGGCTGGGGGTGCGAAAGCCCGGGGCGGTCCCGCCCCGGGTTCTACAGCGCCTGGAGGCGGGGCGGCTGGATGCCCGTGATCAAGGTCTCCAGGGCGCGGTCGATGTCGGGGCCCAGGTACCAGTCGCCGCTGTGGTCGAGGGCGTAGACGCGGCCCGCCGTGTCGATCGCCAGCAGGGCCTCCGTGCCGGACTCCGCGCCCAGCGGGCTCACTTCGGTGTCGAGGGCGCGGCCGAGGTCGCCCAGGGTGCGGGCCATGTGGAGCCCGTGCAGCGGATCGAGGTGCGGCTGGACCGGGGCGATCTGGCGGCCAGGCCCGGTCGGCGTGAGATGCAGGCCGCCGAACTCCGCCCAGGCCTCCACCGCCGCGGGGAAGACGGCGTGCCGGTGGCCGGCCGGGGAGACATGGGTGCGCAGCGCGTCGGCCCAGAACTCGGCCTGCTTGATGTCCCAGCGCCCCGGCTGCCAGCCGGCGGCGCGCAGCGCGGCGTCGGCCGGCACGGTGAAGCGGGGAGCGGAGGCGCGTTCCACGGAGACGGATTCGGTGCTCGGCATCAGTGGGCGGTCTCGCTCTCGGCTGAGTCTGCGGTCGGGTCCACTACCCGTACGCCGAAGTGGGCCGTCAGCGCGGCGCAGGCGCGGCAGGGCCGGGCGAAGCCGCCGTGCAGCGGGTCGCCGTCCTCGCGGATGCGCCGGGTGGTGAGTTTGGCGTGCTTGAGGGCCTTGCGGGCCTCGCCCACCGTCATGGGTCTGCGCCGGGCACGCTTGGACTTCTCGACGCGCTCGGCGTCGCTGGCCGCGAGGTGGCGCGAGATGAGGATGGTCTCGGCGCAGCGCCCGGTGAACCGGTCCCGCTGGGCACTCGTCAGCGTGTCCAGGAAATCCTGCACCAACGGGTGCAGGCCGGGCGCCACTTCGCCGCGGGCGGCGGTGGACGTGAGCGTGCTGCCGCGCACCGACAGCGCGGCGGCGACGGCGGGCAGGATGCCGTCACGTCGCCCGCGCAGTACCGGCACGTCGATGGGATCGGCGGCGCTCCAGCCGACGCGCGGGTCGTCGCCGGGCGGCGCCTCCGTGGCTGCGGATGGCTCTGCGGTACTGCTGTGCATGTGCTGCTTCCCCTCCTGCAATCCCCCAGGTTGCCTGCACAGAGTGCCAAACGGGGCCGCTGGTGGGGAAGCCGGTACCCACCGACACGCCCGATCGTCACGGGGTGGTGACACTGGGGTGACTGCTGGTCATGGAAGCGGAGGCCCGGTGACCGGTGTCGTACAACCGCATAGGCTGTCGTCGACCGCGATCGATACGTGTCACAACAGGGCACGACTTCGGTACGGAACCGGAACCCGTCAACAGCGCCGCAGGGGGCAACCGCCATGACGACAGGTCGGCTCGGGCAGCAGGCCGCGCCGCCGAACGCGGCGTACGCCGGGCAGGTAGTGAACTTCCCTGACCCGGTCCGCGCCGCCCGGCACCCCAGAGGGGTGCGGGTGGACAGCGACGGCTATCCGGACTTCTCCGCGTACGCGCGGGCCGCGGCCGAGATCGCCGAGCCGCCCGAGGGCTTCGGCGTCGACGAGCTGCGCCTCACGGACTACGTGTCGGCGAACGCCGCGCTCGCCGCGTCCGGGCACGAACTGTGGGACACCATCCCGGCGGTGGCGACCCCGCACGGCTGGACCTGGCACCACGTCCGCGGCTCGCGCCGCCTCGAACTGGTCCCCGTCGAGGTGAAGGCGTTGCTGCGCCATCACGGCGGGCTCGCGACGGCCGCCGTCGACCAGCACAAGCGCGGCACCCGCCCGTTGCAGGACACCCGGCCCGCGCACTTCGGCCTCCCGAAGTCGGCGGTCGCGGTGACCGAGCAGCAGGTGCTCGGCGTCGAGGAGGACCTGGGGTACCGGCTGCCGGGCGCCTACCGGTCGTTCCTGAAGGCGGCGGGCGGCTGCGCCCCGGTCGGGGCCGCGCTCGACGCCGAACTCGGCCTCCTGATCGACCAGCCGTTCTTCACGGTGCGCGACGAGGCCGCCGTCAACGACGTGGTCTACGTCAACAAGTGTCTGCGCGACCACCTGACCAAGGAGTACCTGGCGGTCGGCTTCGTGCAGGGCGGCATCCTCGCCGTGAAGGTGCGGGGCGCGGCGACCGGCTCCGTCTGGTTCTGCGCGTACGACGACGCGCGGGACGGCGGCGAGTCGGCCGGCTGGTCGGTCGCCGAGCGCGTGGAGCGGCTGCTGCTCCCGTGCGGTGACGACTTCGACGTGTTCCTGTCCCGACTGGCCGGCAACCCGCCGGAGTTGGAGACGGTCGCGAACCTGATGGTGGACGGCGGTTTCGCGAGTGCCGTCCCGACGTACGCGGACGAGGGGTGAAGGTCCGATGGTGACGTTCGCGCAGGCGCAGGAGCGCGCCGAGGAATGGATCAACGGGGATGTGCCCGCCTACCAGCACCGGGAGGTGCGGGTCCGGGAGTTCGAGCTCGGCTTCGTGGTGTGGGCGGAGGACCGCGAGTCCGGTCCCGTCTCCGACGGCGGCCGGCAGCGGCTCGTGCTCGCGCGGGACAGCGGGGAGGTCACGCTGTGGCCCTCGCTGCCCGTGGGTGAGGTGATCCGACGCTACGAGGAGGAGTACGGGCTGCCGGACGGGCCGGCCGAGCCGGCGGCTCCGCGCGCGCCGGAACGGGTGGACCTGAACCAGACGTCGTTCCTGCTGAGCCCGCCGGAGTGGTTGCAGGAGGCGGCGGACAAGCTGGGCATCCCGGACCGCCGCGCGTCGTCCGCCTCCTCGTCCGCCGCCCCGGCCGCTTCGGCGCCCGTCGAGCCGCAGGACTCCGTTCCCGCCGTGCCGGTGGGGGCGACGCCGTGGGCCGGGACGGACACGAACGGGGCGGGTGACGAGGACGACCGTTCGGTGCCGCTGCCCGAGACGGTCTTCTCGCCGCCGCTCTCCGAGGACATGCCGCGGCCCGATGCCACGCCGGACGCGAAGACCGCGTTGATCTCGGGCGGCAGTCAGCTGCCGCGCACATCGGTGTCGCCCGCGCTGGACGAGCAGCCCGCACCGCGGTACGGGTACCCGCAGGGGCCGCCGGCCGGCACCCCGACGCCGCCGCCCCCGCCGGGCGCGATGCCGCCTCCGGTGCCGGGCTCGGCCGTGCCGGGGACGCCTCCGCCCGGGGCACCGCAGTACGGGTACCCGCAGGGTCCGGGTGGCTCGGGCGGCTCGGCCGGTCCGGGTGGTCCGGGTGGTCCGGTGGGCTCGCCTGTGCCGCCTCCGCCTGGGGGGTCGACGCCGCCGCCTGCTCCGGGGGCGTTCAGCACACCTCCACCGCCCCCGCCGGGCGCGATGCCGCCTCCGGTGCCGGGCTCCGCCGTGCCGGGGACGCCTCCGCCCGGGGCGCCGCAGTACGGGTACCCGGGTGGGCCCGACGTTCCGCCGCCGCCCGCGCCCGACGCCGGGGACATCGCCGATGTCGCCACGAGGAAGGCGCAGGGCCCGGCGCGAGGCTCCAGGACGCCGCCGCCGCCGAGCGCGCCCGGGATGCCCGGTGCTCCCGGTGCTCCCGGTGCTCCCGGTGCTGCCGCGGGCGGCTATGTGCCGACGCAGATGGTGTCCTCGCTCGGCCCTGACGGGCAGCCCCAGGTGCCGGGTGCGCCCGCCGCGCCGAAGCCGCCCGGTGCCACGCCCCCGCCGCCCAGCGCCGGTGTGCACCACGCCGCGACGATGCTGGCCGGACCGGCTGTCGGCGGCCCCGGGCAGGCACCGCCGCCGCCCGGTCCGCCCGGCGCCCCCGGAGCTCCGGGTGCGCCCGCCGCGCCGAAGCCGCCCGGCGCCACGCCCCCGCCACCCGGCGCCGGTGCCCACCATGCCGCGACGATGCTCGCCGGGCCGGGACCGCGGGGGCCCGTCGGGCCGCCGCCCGGCGCGATGCCGCCGCCCGTGCCCGGGCAGCAGATCCCGGGCGGCCCGCCCCCGGCGGCGTACGGATATCCGCAGCAGGGCGGTCAGCCGACCGTGGGCCCGGGCTACCAGGCCGTGCTGCGCTACCGCGCGCCCGACGGCTCCGAGCAGCAGCTCATCCGGCGTTCCGCGCCGGGCACGCCGCACCCGGAGTGGCAGATCTTCCACGAGCTGCGGGCCATGAACATCCCGGCGGACCAGGTCCTCGAACTCCATACGGAGCTGGAGTCCTGCGCGCTGCCGGGCGCGTACTGCTCCCGCATGATCAACGAGCAGTGGCCGCAGGCGCGGATCACGTCGATCGCGCCGTACGGCACCGATCACGCCTCCCGCCAGCAGGGCATGCAGCAACTCATCGCGCACCAGGGCGAGTTGCACCAGGTCGCCGACGGTCCGGCCCGGCCCGCGCCGGTGCGCGCGCCGCTGCCGCCCGCACAGCCCGCGCCGCCGGTCCCGCCGGAGGGCATCGCGCAGGAGCTGGCCGCGGCGTTCGGCCCCGGCGTGTTCCGGTTCGACCAGCGGGCCGTGTCGCGGCAGGGCGTGCCGGACATCGTGGCGCACACGCTGGTCGTGGCGGGTCTGCCGGCCGACTTCGGGCCGTTCTTCTGGGCGCAGGCCCAGCCGGGCCGCCCGGTGCCGACCCTGGCCGAGCTGGCGCAGGAGCGCGGGGTGCAGCCGGCGCAGGACGCGGGCTCGTACCTCGTGATGGGCAGTGACTTCGGCAAGGCGATCTGCGTCCAGTACGGGACGGCGAACATCGTGGCCGTCCCGGTCGAGGCCGGACCCGGCGGCGCCGCCGTGCCGCCGCAGTTCGTGAACAGCGGGCTCCCGGAGTTCGCGCGCGCGCTCGGGCTGCTCGGCCGGATGTGGCGGCTGCGCTACGGCCTCAACCCGGAGCAGGCGGGCCGCTGGACCGTCGACTTCCAGGCGCAGCTGAACGCGATCGACCCGGCGGCGCTCGGCTCGCCCGAGACCTGGTGGTCGGTGCTGCTCGAACAGATGTGGGACGGCCTGCTGTGACCTCGTAGCGCCGGACAGCGGTGGGCCATCGGGGCGCTCGACCTGCGGGACGGGTCGGGCGCCCCGATCATGCGCTCATGACAGGCACACGGAGAGCGGCCGGCGCGGCGAGGAAGCGGCGCTGGCCCAGGCGTGTCCTGGTGACGCTGCTCCTGGTCCTCGTGGTGCTGGTCGGATACGGCGCGGGGCTGTACTTCTGGGCGGATTCGCGGCTGCGGACCACGGACGCCTTCGGCGCCGACGCCGAACGTCCGACGGCAGGCAAGGGCACGGACTGGCTGCTCATCGGCTCGGACTCGCGCGCGGACCTGACGCCCGAACAGCGCAAGCAGCTGCACGTCGGCAACGACGGGGGCCGCAACACCGACACGATCATGATTCTGCATTACGGACAGAGCGGCCCGTATCTGATCTCGGTCCCCCGCGACTCGTACGTGCAGGTGCCCGGCCACGGCCGGAGCAAGATCAACGCGGCGTACGCGCTGGGCGGCGCCGAGCTGCTCACCCGGACCGTCGAGCAGGCGACGGGCCTGCGTCTCGACCACTACGCGGAGATCAACTTCCTCGGCCTCGTGGACGTCGTCGACTCGATCGGCGGCGTCACCCTCTGCGTACCCGACGGGGGTCTGCACGACGAGAAGTCCGGGGCCGACTTCGACGCCGGGTGCCGGCACATGGACGGGATCCAGGCGCTCCAGTACGCGCGGGCCCGCTACTCCGACCCGCAGGGCGACCTGGGCCGCGTGAAGCGCCAGCGGCAACTGGTCGACGCGATCGCGGACGAGGCGCTCGGCCCGGCGGTGCTGATCCCGCCGTGGAAGCTGGTCCCGTTCCTGCGCACCTCGCTCGACTCCATCACCGTCGACACCGGCACCGGCGTCGGCGCGCTGGCCACGATGGGCCGGAAAATGTCCGCTCTGGCCGGGACGGCGACCGTGCCGGTGGCGAGCGAGCCGTACGTGGCCGGGGCCGGTGACGTCGTCGAATGGGACCGGAGCGAGGCCGAACAGCTCTTCTCCGCGCTGCGCGGAGACACCGAGATTCCGACTTTCGACACCAATTGACGCATCCTTGACCGGGTGAGTCGGGTGGTGTGCCGCGTGTGTCGTGTTACGGACGCTTCCGCCCGATCCACAAGGATGTGCGCCAATCGCGCAGAACGTCGCACGGGTTGGAGAGGATCGAGATGAGCGGTGCAGCAGGCGCGTCATCGGCGTCGCCGTACGGGTTCGTCGTCGTAAGAGGCCGCGGTTACCGCCCCGAGCAGGTGGAGGCCCGGGCCGCCGAGCTGTACCGGGCCCGGGACGACGCGCGGGAGCGGGCCGCGCGCCTGACCTCCCTCACCGAGGAGAGCGAGGCGGAGGCCGAGCGACTGCGCGCTGTCGTCGCCCAGCTCGCCCCGCAGACCTACGAGACGCTCGGCAGGCGCGCCCAGTACCTGCTGGAACTGGCCGAGGAGGAGGCCGCCGCCGTACGGCACGCGGCGCAGGCCGAGGCCCACGCCCTCACCGAGGCCGCCGCCGAGGCCGGGCGTGCGGCGAAGGACGCCGCGCGGGCCCACGCCGACGAGGTGCTGGGCGAGGCCGACGCGTGGGCCCTGCGGCGGGAGCGGGAGACCCGGGGTCAGGCCGAGGAGATCCGGGGCACCGCGCGGCGCGACGTGAAGGAGACACGCGACGAGGCCCTCGCCGTGCTGCGTGAGGCGGGGGAGCGCGCCGAGCGGCTCCTCGCCGAGCAGGCCGGGGAGCACGGCGAGCGGACCGAGGCGTTCGAGCGGGAGGCCGCCGGGATCGAGGCCGCCGCCGACGAGCGGGAGACCGCGGCCCTGGCCGCCGCCGAGGAACGCCTCGCGGCGGCGCAGCGGGCGTTGGCCGAGGCAGGGGAGGCCGCCCGGCACGGGCAGGAGAACGCGGAGGCGGCCGCGGCGGAGCTGCTCGCGCGGGCGCGGGCACGGGAGGAGAAGGTCTCCCGGGAGACGGAGCGGGTGCTGCGCGAGCACGACGAGGCGCGGGACGAGCTGCGCGCCCGCATGGAGCACGTACGGAACTCCCTGGCGACCCTGACGGGACGGGTCGCGGCCGAGTAGCGGAGTCGGCGGCACGACGGGCAGCCGCGTGTCCCGCCCTTGGGCTCAGTCGTCGCGTGGGCCCGGGGTGAGCATCTTCGCGGCCAGGGCCCGGAGCCGGTCGCGTCCGGCGGTCGTCGGTGCCCGCTCAGGTGGCCGCCCCGCCCGGTGAGGGCAGCGGGCGCAGCCGGGTGACGGCCGAGACGGGTACGGCGCCCGCGGGGTGGCCGGAGCGGCGCTCGTACGGGGCGAGCAACTCCTCGACGCGCGCCGCGAGTTGATCCATCTCGTCCGGGGTCAGGTGGACGAGCGTCTCGACGGACCGCTCGACGGCTCGCACCGGTTGCCGCGGGTCGTCCCAGCGCAGCCGCCAGGGCCGGACCCGGCCGCCACGGTGCGCGGCCTCCTCGATGAGCCCGTGCCGGGCGAGCCGGCGCAGGTGGAACGAGCACAGCCCCGAGCTGTAGCCGAGCCGGGCGGCCGCCTGCGAGGACGTCACGGTGCCGAGCTCGGCCAGCAGGTCGAGGAGGGCGATGCGCACGGGATGGTCGGGCAGCGGTCGTGCGGCCCGGTCCGCCTCGGCGGTCGCCTCTTGTCCGGTCAGTTCTTCCTCAGTCACTTTGCAAAGGGTGCTACTTTGCAAAGCTGTTGGTCAAGTGCCGAGGTGGAGCGAGGAGTTGGCGGGCGATGGGTGAGGGTCTGCGGCCGGAGGTCGAGCGGGGCGCCGTGCGGCGCATCACGGTGGTCGGCGAGGAGGTGCTGCACCGCCCCTGCGAGCCGGTCACCGGCGCGGAGTTCGGTACGCCGGAGCTGGCGCGCCTGATCGACGACATGTTCGCCACGAACCATGTCGCGCACGGCGCGGGCCTCGCCGCGAACCAGGTCGATGTGGACCTGCGCCTCTTCGTCTGGGACATCGAGGACGACTGGGGCGTCCGCCACGTGGGCCACATCGCGAACCCCGTGCTGGACGAGGAGCCCCTCGCCGGGCGCAGACTCGTCGAGGAGATGGAGGGCTGCCTGTCGGTCCCCGGCCCCTACAAGGCGCTGGCCCGCCCCGATCACGCGGTCGTCCGCGGCCAGGACAAGGACGGCAACGACCTGGTCGTCGAGGGCCGCGGCTACTTCGCCCGCTGCCTCCAGCACGAGACGGACCACCTGCACGGCCGGCTCTACATCGACCGGCTCGGCAAGCGGGAGCGCAAGGACGCCCTGCGAGAGATGGCGGAGCTGCGGGACGGGGTGTTCGCGCGGCGGGCGGCCACGGCGGAGCGGCTCGGCAAGTGACCGTCCCGCGCGGTCAGCCGTTCGGCCGGGGGACGCTCCGCGGGCTCTCCTGCCGGACGGCCCCGGCGAGGATCCACTCCTCCACCGCCTCGTACTGCCGCCGCTGCTCCGCGGCCTTGTGCGGCGGTGTCAGTACCGTGCCGAGCCAGCCGAGGAGGAAGCCGAGCGGGACGGAGACGAGACCCGTCGTCGTGAACGGGAACCAGTTGAAGTCGCGGTCAGGGAACGCCGAGGACGGGGAGCCCGACACCAGGTTGGTGCCCGTCATCAGGAGCAGGCACGCCGCCGTGCCGCCCAGCAGCGTCCACAGCAGGCCCGCGCGCGTGAAGCGGCGCCAGAAGAGGCTGTAGACCAGGGCGGGGGCCAGCGCGGAGGCGCCCAGGCAGAAGGAGAGCGTGACCAGCGGTTGCAGGTTGCGGTGCTGGACCAGGGTGGCCAGGAGGATCGCGGGCGCGCCGACCGCGAGCGCCGCGACCCGTACCATCCGCAGCTCCGCGCGCTCGGTCAACTGCCGCCTGCGGTAGGCGAACACGTCGTGCGCCAGCGAGTTGGCGCAGGCCAGGATCATGCCCGCCACGGAGGCCAGCAGCGTCAGGAACAGCGCGGTCGTGACCGTCGTGAAGAGCAGCGACTCGGTCGTGGTCATGGCCGGGCCGAACGCCGCCCGCGCGCCCAGCAGATACGCCGTGTTGCCCTGCGCGTCGGCGGCCGCGATGGTGTCGCGGCCGAGCAGCGCCGTCGCGCCGATCCCGACGACGGAGATGATGAGGACGAAGACACCCGCCGACGAGACCGCCCAGGACATCGAGCGCCGCACTTCGCGGGCATGCCGCGCCGTGTACATGCGCATGGTGACGTGCGGCAGGCAGGCCGCGCCGATGACCACCGTCAGCTGCGAACTGATCATGTCCGTACGGGGATGGGGGCCGCCCGCGAACTCCAGGCCCGGGGTGAGGTAGGCGCGGCCCTCGCCGCTCCGCCGCGCCGCCACCGCGAGCAGTGTGCCGGGGTTCCAGTCGAAGCGGTGCAGGATCAGGGCCGCGACCACGGCGCCCGAGCCGAGCAGCATCACCATCTTGACGATCTGGATGACGGCGGTGCCCCTCATGCCGCCGATCGCCGCATAGCTGATCATCAGCGCGCCGAGGGCGACCACGCAGCCGGTCTTGAAGCCCTCGCTGGTGAAGCCGAGCAGGAACGCCAGCAGGTCGCCGGTGCCCGCCAGTTGGACGAGCATGAGGGGGACGAGGGCGGTGAGGGTGGTGGCGCAGGCGGCGACGCGTACCGCCCTGCCCGGCATCCGGCGGGCCAGCGCGTCGCCCATCGTGAACCGGCCCGCGTTGCGCAGTGGCTCGGCGAGCAGGAACATCAGGAGCATCAGGGAGAGTGCCGTGCTGAGGGCGAGGACCACGCCGTCGTAGCCCATGAGCGCGATGATGCCGCCGGTGCCGAGCACGGTCGCCGCCGAGATGTAATCGCCCGCG
Source organism: Streptomyces sp. NPDC030991 (assembly GCF_055571235.1). Taxonomy (NCBI): domain Bacteria; kingdom Bacillati; phylum Actinomycetota; class Actinomycetes; order Kitasatosporales; family Streptomycetaceae; genus Streptomyces; species Streptomyces sp. NPDC030991. The sequence goes on along the minus strand of NZ_JBVIFR010000009.1, from coordinate 135,878 downwards.
ACGGCCAGGCCGTTGCCCATCGGCGTCAGCCGGCCGAAGCCCGTGCAGAACTCCTCCAGGTCGTCGCGGTCCGGGCCGGTCACGATGGAGAGCAGGAGCGTGACCGTGGCCACGGCCGTGAAGGCCACCAGTGACATGGACTCCGGCGACAGGCCCGTCATCGCCCGCCGCCCGCCGGGCGCCTGCCCTGCCGCCGCAGACGGTGGGCGAGCGGGTCGACGCGCCGCCGGGCCGTGTACTCGTAGAGCATCAACGCCACCCAGCTGACCGGGAGTTGGCAGAGCCCGATGAGGAGCCCCGTGGAGAGGCCGCCGGTGGCGGAGCGGTTCATCACGGCCGGGGCGAACGCCGACAGGAACAGGAAGAGGGTGAAGTAGCCGAGCGCGGTGAGGGTGGCGACGCGGCGCTGCCTGCGGTAGGCGGTGCGCAGCCGGATCAGCTCGGGGCTCGGACCGCCGGGCGGTGGCAGATCGGGGTGGCGGGGGAGCCGGTGGGCCGGGGCGCGGCCGGCCGGTGGACGGTGGGCCGGTGAGCGGTAGGCGGGGGAGGGGTGCGGCATCCCGTTCTCCTTGCGCTGCTCGGGTCCGCCGGGGACGGGCGGACCGCAGGGAGTGCGTGAGGAGCCGGAACGTTACTCGGAGGTAGGCGAGTTGGGCGAGGCTTTGCGCAAACCGATCAGTCGGTACGCCCGGGGGGCCGTCTCCGGGCGGCGCGGGTGGAGCCGACCCCGAGACGGGCTCCACCAGGAGGTGGAGCTCCCCTAGGGGTATCTCCGTACAACGGACCGGGGGCCGTTCGTCCCCCGGGAGGACGAGCCGGGCGGGGGTTCTTCCTACCGTCGAGGGGTGGGGTTTTCCCCCGGGAAAGACGGTGACTTCCACCAGCGCGCCCGGGGCCCCGCGTCACCAGACTTGGACGTGCCGCAGACCACTGCGGGCGGGGTGGGACCGACATAGGAGAAAAACCGTGACTACGGCTGTGACCAATCCCGGGCGCGGGGGCAATTCAGAGGGTGCTGCGCGCAGTGCCTCGGTGAGGGGTGACGGCCGGGAGACGGGCGGGCGGACGCCGGTCGCCGCGAGGGCGCGGCAGGTCGTGAAGGCGTACGGGTCGGGGGAGACCCGGGTCGTCGCGCTCGACCAGGTCGACGTGGACATCGCACGCGGCCGGTTCACCGCGATCATGGGCCCGTCGGGGTCCGGCAAGTCGACGCTGATGCACTGCCTGGCCGGGCTCGACACCGTGACCTCCGGGCAGATCCACCTCGACGAGACGGAGATCACCGGGCTCAAGGACAAGAAGCTCACGCAGCTGCGCCGCGACCGGATCGGCTTCATCTTCCAGTCGTTCAACCTGCTGCCCACCCTGAACGCCCTGGAGAACATCACGCTGCCCATGGACATCGCGGGCCGCAAGCCGGACCGGAAGTGGCTGGAGCAGGTCGTGGAGACCGTCGGGCTCGCCGGGCGGCTCAAGCACCGGCCCACCCAGCTCTCCGGCGGCCAGCAGCAGCGCGTCGCCGTGGCCCGCGCGCTGGCCGCCCGGCCCGAGATCATCTTCGGCGACGAGCCCACCGGCAATCTGGACTCCCGGGCCGGCTCCGAGGTCCTCGGCTTCCTGCGCCGCTCCGTGGACGAGCTCGGCCAGACCATCGTCATGGTCACCCACGACCCGGTCGCCGCCTCCTACGCGGACCGCGTCCTGTACCTGGCGGACGGCCGCATCGTCGACGAGATGCACCGCCCGACCGCCGAGGCCGTCCTGGACCGGATGAAGGACTTCGACGCCCGGGGGCGTACGTCATGAGTACCAACACCGTGCTGAAGACCTCGCTGCGCAACTTCGTCGCCCACAAGGGCCGGATGGCCCTCTCCGCGATCGCCGTGCTCCTGTCGGTCGCCTTCGTCTGCGGGACGCTCGTGTTCACGGACACGATGGACAAGACGTTCGACAAGCTGTTCACGGCCACCGCCGCCGACGTCTCCGTCAGCCCGAAGGACTCCGGGACCGAGGGCACCGCGACCGGCCGCCCCGAGTCGCTGCCCGCGTCCGCGCTCGCCGCCGTGCGCAAGGCGGAGGGCGTCAAGTCCGCGGAGGGCGCCATCAGTTCGATGGACGTGACCGTCGTCGACTCCCACAACAAGAACATGGGGTCCGAGAGCGGCGGGCCCACCATCGCGGGCAACTGGACGAAGAACGACCTCCGCTCCATGGAGATCACCTCCGGGCACGCGCCGCGCGGCCCGACCCAGCTCATGGTCGACTCCGACACCGCGGACAAGCACCACCTGAAGCTCGGCGACGAACTGCGCACCATCGCCGCCACCGGTGACTTCAAGGCGAAGATCGTCGGCATCGCCTCGTTCACGGTCACCAACCCGGGTGCGGCCGTCGTCTACTTCGACACCGCCACCGCCCAGCGCGAACTCATCGGCGCCACCGGCCGGTTCACCCAGATCAGCGCCACCGCCGCGGCCGGCGTCAGCGACATCCAGCTCAAGCGGAACGTCGCCGCCGAACTCTCCGCCGGCACCGCGTACAAGATCCAGACGCAGCAGGAGGCCGCGGACGCCAACGCCTCCGACGTCTCCTCCTTCATGGACGTCATCAAGTACGCGCTGCTCGGCTTCGCCGGGATCGCGTTCCTCGTCGGCATCTTCCTGATCATCAACACGTTCTCGATGCTGGTCGCGCAGCGCACCCGCGAGATCGGCCTGATGCGGGCGATCGGCTCCTCCCGCAAGCAGGTCAACCGCTCGGTCCTGGTCGAGGCGCTGCTGCTCGGCGTCGTCGGCTCCGTCGTCGGGGTCGCCGCCGGTGTCGGGCTCGCCGTCGGGCTGATGAAGCTGATGTCCGCGATGGGCATGGACCTGTCCACGGACGACCTCACCGTGAAGTGGACGACGCCCGCGATCGGCCTGCTCCTCGGCATCGTCGTCACCGTCCTCGCCGCCTACCTGCCCGCGCGCCGGGCCGGCAAGGTCTCCCCGATGGCCGCCCTGCGGGACGCGGGCACCCCCGCCGACGTCAGGGCCGGTGCCGTACGCGCCGTGCTCGGGCTCGCCCTCACCGGCGGCGGCGGTTTCGCGCTCTACCTCGCCACCCAGGCCGACAAGGCGAGCCAGGGCTCCCTGTGGCTCGGCGTCGGCATCGTCGCCTCGCTCATCGGCTTCGTCGTCATCGGCCCGCTCCTCGCCGGGCTCGTCGTCCGGGTGCTCAGCGCGGTGCTGCTGCGCTTCTTCGGCCCGGTCGGCCGCCTCGCCGAACGCAACGCGCTGCGCAACCCGCGCCGCACCGGCGCCACCGGCGCGGCCCTGATGATCGGCCTCGCCCTCGTCGCCTGCCTCTCGGTCGTCGGCTCCTCGATGGTCGCCTCGGCCACCGATCAGCTCGACAAGTCGGTCGGTGCGGACTTCATCGTCGAACCCAGCAACGGCGTCATCACGCCGCAGGCCGCCGCGGCCCTGAAGAAGGCCACGGCCTCCGGCGACATCGCCCACGTCACCGAGGTCAAGTTCGTCAAGGCGACGCTCACCACCCCGGCCGGCACGAAGGAGGAGGAGGAACTGGCCGCGGCCAGTCCGTCCTACGCCCAGGACCTGCGGCGCGAGACCACCTCCGGCGAGCTGAAGGCGGCGTACGGGAAGAACGCCATGTCGGTGGGGTCCGAGTTCGCCAAGAAGAACGCCGTCAAGGTCGGCGACACGATGACCGTCGCCTTCGATCACGGACGGACCGCGAAGCTGAAGATCGCGGCGATCACCTCGGACGACACGGTCTTCGACAAGGGCGCGATGTACACGAACGTCGCGACGGCCGCCCAGTACCTGCCGGCGGACCGGGTCCCGCTGAACGGGATGATGTTCGCCAAGGCCACCGACGGCAAGGCCGACCAGGCGTACAAGCAGCTCAAGGCATCCGTCGCCGCCGACCCGACCGTCAAGGTCAAGGACCAGACCGACTACAAGCAGACCCTCAAGGACCAGATCGGCCAGCTCCTCAACATGATCTACGGGCTCCTCGCCCTCGCGATCATCGTCGCGGTGCTCGGCGTCGTGAACACCCTCGCCCTGTCGGTGGTGGAGCGGACCCGCGAGATCGGCCTGATGCGCGCCATCGGCCTCTCCCGCCGCCAGCTGCGCCGCATGATCCGTCTGGAGTCGGTGGTCATCGCCCTCTTCGGCGCCCTGCTCGGCCTCGGGCTCGGCATGGGCTGGGGCGCCACGGCCCAGAAACTCCTGGCCCTGGAAGGTCTCGGCGTCCTGGAGATCCCCTGGCCGACGATCATCGCGGTCTTCATCGCCTCGGCCTTCGTGGGCCTGTTCGCGGCGCTCGTGCCGGCGTTCAGGGCGGGCCGGATGAACGTACTGAACGCGATCGCGACGGATTAGCTCCGCCGGTCGAGCGAAAGGCCCCGGGACAGGTTGGTCCCGGGGCCTTCTGTTGTGCTGCCGGAGCAGTGGGGCTGTGGCGCAGCCGCCTGCCCCAGGGGCGCGGGGAACTGCGCGACCAGCCACGACGGTGTCGCGCGTGGCCGACCGGACGGGTGTCACTCCGGCCTGGAGGGGCCGCTCGACGGACCCGGGCAGCGAGGCATCACCTGGCCGGGACCGGGCCGCTCGGCGGCCTCCCCGTCCGGCACGTCCGCCGACGTGCCCGCCGCCTGCCCGGGGTCGGACCGGGCCCCGCCCAGCCGCTCGGTGACACCCCCTGGACGCCGTCCCTCGATCGGGCGACAGCCCCCCGCGCGACGTACCCTGGAGAACCCCGGCCCGTTCGACGTGTCGGGCCTCTTGCGTTGCCCACCCCGGCGGGAAAGGCCAAGCCCCACCCATGAGCCTGTACGGACTGCTCGACGCCGTCGTCAAGGACGCGGCCCTCACCGAAGCGGTGAAGGCCGCCGGTGACGGCAACCGCATGCACATCGACCTCGTGGGGCCGCCCGCGTCCCGCCCCTTCACCGTGGCCGCCCTCGCCCGCGAGACGAAGCGGACCGTCCTCGCGGTCACCGCCACCGGCCGCGAGGCCGAGGACCTGGCCGCCGCGCTGCGCTCCCTGCTCCCCGAGGACCGGATCGTGGAGTACCCGTCGTGGGAGACGCTGCCGCACGAGCGGCTCTCCCCGCGCTCCGACACCGTGGGCCGCCGCCTCGCCGTGCTGCGCCGCCTCGCGCACCCCCGTGAGGACGACCCCGAGACCGGCCCGGTCTCCGTCGTCGTCGCGCCCGTCCGCTCGGTCCTCCAGCCGCAGGTCAAGGGGCTCGGCGACCTGGAGCCCGTCGCCCTGCGCAGCGGGCAGAGCGCCGACCTGGACGAGACCGTCGAGGCGCTGGCCGCGGCCGCCTACGCCCGGGTCGAACTCGTCGAGAAGCGCGGCGAGTTCGCGGTGCGCGGCGGCATCCTCGACGTCTTCCCGCCGACCGAGGAACACCCGCTGCGCGTCGAGTTCTGGGGCGACGACGTCGAGGAGATCCGCTACTTCAAGGTCGCCGACCAGCGCTCCCTGGAGATCGCCGAGCACGGCCTGTGGGCCCCGCCCTGCCGGGAGCTGCTGCTCACCGCCGACGTGCGGGCCAGGGCGGCGGCTCTCGCCGAGGAGCACCCGGAGCTGGGCGAGCTGCTCGGCAAGATCGCCGAGGGCATCGCGGTCGAGGGCATGGAGTCCCTCGCGCCCGTCCTCGTCGACGACATGGAGCTGCTGCTCGACGTACTGCCCAAGGACTCGATGGCGCTCGTCTGCGACCCCGAGCGGGTGCGCTCCCGCGCCGCCGACCTCGTCGCGACCTCGCACGAGTTCCTCCAGGCGTCCTGGGCGGCGTCGGCGACCGGCGGCGAGGCCCCCATCGACGTGGGCGCGGCCTCGCTGTGGGGGATCGCGGACGTCCGGGAGCGGGCGCGCGAGCTTGGCATGATGTGGTGGTCGGTGTCGCCGTTCGCCGCCGACGCCGCGGGTTCGGACGCGGACACGCTCCAGCTCGGCATGCACGCCCCCGAGTCGTACCGGGGCGACACCGCGAAGGCGCTGGCCGACACCAAGGGCTGGCTCGCCGACGGCTGGCGCACGGTCTACGTCACCGAGGGGCACGGCCCCGCGGCCCGTACCGTCGAGGTGCTCGGCGGCGAGGGCATCGCCGCCCGCCTCGACAAGGAGCTCGACCAGCTCGCCCCCTCCGTGGTGCAGGTCTCCTGCGGCTGCCTCGAAGTGGGCTTCGTCGACCCCGGGTTGAAGCTCGCCGTCCTCACCGAGACCGACCTCACCGGCCAGCGCACCGCCGGCAAGGACGGTCAGCGGATGCCCGCGCGGCGCCGCAAGACCATCGACCCGCTCACCCTGGAGTCCGGCGACTACATCGTGCACGAGCAGCACGGCGTGGGCCGCTACATCGAGATGGTGCAGCGCACGGTCCAGGGCGCGACCCGCGAGTACCTCGTCGTCGAGTACGCGCCCGCCAAGCGCGGCCAGCCCGGCGACCGCCTCTACATCCCCACGGACCAGCTGGAGCAGATCACCAAGTACGTCGGCGGCGAGTCCCCGACCCTGCACCGCCTGGGCGGCGCCGACTGGACCAAGACGAAGGCGCGCGCCAAGAAGGCGGTCAAGGAGATCGCCGCCGACCTGATCAAGCTGTACAGCGCGCGCATGGCCGCCCCCGGCCACGCCTTCGGCGCGGACACGCCCTGGCAGCGGGAGCTGGAGGACGCGTTCCCGTACGTGGAGACGCCCGACCAGCTCACCACGATCGCCGAGGTCAAGGAGGACATGGAGAAGACGGTCCCGATGGACCGCCTGATCTGTGGCGACGTCGGCTACGGCAAGACCGAGATCGCGGTCCGCGCCGCCTTCAAGGCCGTCCAGGACGGCAAGCAGGTCGCGGTCCTCGTGCCCACGACGCTCCTCGTGCAGCAGCACTTCGGCACGTTCTCCGAGCGGTACGCCCAGTTCCCGGTCAGCGTCCGGGCGTTGAGCCGCTTCCAGTCCGACACCGAGTCCAGGGCGACGCTCGAAGGGCTCCGCGACGGCTCCGTCGACATCGTCATCGGCACCCACCGCCTCTTCTCCTCCGAGACCAAGTTCAAGGACCTGGGCCTGGTCATCGTCGACGAGGAGCAGCGGTTCGGCGTCGAGCACAAGGAGCAGCTGAAGAAGCTCCGCGCCAACGTGGACGTACTGACCATGTCCGCCACCCCAATCCCCCGTACGCTCGAAATGGCGGTGACCGGCATCCGTGAGATGTCGACGATCACCACGCCGCCCGAGGAGCGCCATCCGGTCCTCACCTTCGTCGGCCCGTACGAGGAGAAGCAGATCGGCGCGGCCGTCCGCCGCGAACTGCTGCGCGAGGGACAGGTCTTCTACATCCACAACCGGGTCGAGTCCATCGACCGGGCGACGGCCAGGCTCCGCGCCATCGTCCCGGAGGCCCGGATCGCGACGGCCCACGGCCAGATGTCCGAACAGGCCCTGGAACAGGTCGTGGTGGACTTCTGGGAGAAGAAGTTCGACGTCCTCGTCTCGACGACGATCGTCGAGTCCGGCATCGACATCTCCAACGCCAACACGCTCATCGTGGAGCGCGGCGACAACTTCGGCCTCTCCCAGCTCCACCAGTTGCGCGGCCGCGTCGGCCGCGGCCGGGAGCGCGGCTACGCCTACTTCCTGTACCCGCCGGAGAAGCCCCTGACGGAGACGGCCCACGAACGGCTCGCGACCATCGCCCAGCACACCGAGATGGGCGCGGGCATGTACGTCGCGATGAAGGACCTGGAGATCCGCGGCGCGGGCAACCTGCTCGGCGGCGAACAGTCCGGCCACATCGCGGGCGTCGGCTTCGACCTCTACGTACGCATGGTCGGTGAGGCCGTCGCGGACTACCGCGCGTCCATCGAGGGCGGCGTGGAGGAGGAGCCGCCGCTGGAGGTCAAGATCGAGCTCCCGGTCGACGCGCACGTCCCGCACGACTACGCGCCCGGCGAGCGGCTGCGGCTCCAGGCGTACCGCGCCATCGCCTCTGCCACCACCGAGGACGACGTCCGGCAGGTCCGCGAGGAGCTGACCGACCGTTACGGCAAGCTCCCGGAGCCGGTCGAGAACCTGCTGCTCGTCGCCGGGCTGCGGATGCTCGCGCGGGCGTGCGCGGTCGGCGATATCGTGCTCCAGGGCAACAACATCCGTTTCGCGCCGGTGGAGTTGAGGGAGTCGCAGGAGCTGCGCCTCAAGCGGCTCTACCCGGGCACGGTCATCAAGGCGGCCTCGCACCAGGTCCTCGTGCCGCGTCCGAAGACGGCGAAAGTGGGCGGAAAGCCGTTGGTCGGGCGGGAGTTGCTCTCCTGGGTCGGCGAGTTCCTCACCTCGATCCTGGGGTCGTAGCACCTGTTCCCGCCCCGCGGAGGCGGGAAGTGTGGTGGCGTTCATGGTGTCCACGGCGGGACCCTCCGCCGTGGACACCGATCAGGGGAGGGGACACCACCATGACCGACGCCGAGACCCGCCGGATGTGGCACCTGCTGGAGCCGCTGCACGCGGTGCTCTACTACGCGCCCGAGGTCTACGCGGAAGCGGGCGCGCTCGGCTACGAGGTGGAGGAGCGCTGGCCGAGCTACTTCGCGTGGCGCTCGGCCCCGCTGGGCGCGGCCGGCGCCCGGCGCGTCGCCTCCGCGTTCTACAGCTTCAGCCCGGACACGGTCGCCGGGCACATACCCGGCGCCTGGAAGGTGGCGTCGCCCGCGGACGTTCTGGCGGCGCGGTCGCGCGGTATCGACCGGGCCTACCGCTCGCTCTTCGGCGACGCGCTCGACACCCCCGAGGTGGCGCGCGCCGCGGCCCTCGCCCGGCGCGCCGCCGAGGCCGTGAACGTGGAGGGCCGCCCGCTGGCCGCCGCCAACGCCGAACTGCCCTGGCCCGACGCCCCGCACCTGGCCCTCTGGCAGGCGGCGACCGTGCTGCGCGAGCACCGCGGCGACGGCCACCTCGCCGCACTGCTCGCCGCGGAACTCGACCCGGTCGAGGCGCTCGTGTCGTTCGCGGCGGTCGGGGCGGCCCCGGCCGCGAACTTCGCGAGCCGCGGCTGGTCCGACGAGGAGTGGTCCGCCGCACGCCAACGCCTCGAAAAGCGCGGCCTGTTGGACGGCGAGGGGCTCGCCACCGACGCGGGGCGCGCCCTGCGGGCCGAGGTGGAGTCCCGCACCGACGCCCTCGCCGCCGCTCCCTGGCGGGCGCTCGGCGCCGAGTCCACCGCCGAACTCGCGGAGCTGCTCGGCCCGTTGTGGGTGACGGTCCTCGGCGCGGGGCTGTTGCCGACCGTGACGACACTGGGTATCGGCAAAGTGTGATCATGCTTCCGATACGGTGACCGAGGCCGAAGGCGACCAAAAGGGGAGGTAGTGCCGTGCTGCGAGGCGCTGGGCGAGGAGCGGCCGCCGTGCTGATGGCCGCGGTGGCCGTCACCGGCTGCAAGGCCGAGACGGACAGGGCGGGTGGCGAGGCGGGGCCGGAGCCCCAGGGCAAGGCGGGCAGCGCGCTCGCCGCCGTCGACGGGCTCACGGTCAAGGGCCGCGCGCCCAAGACCGGGTACGCGCGGGAACGATTCGGCAGCGCGTGGGCGGACACCGACTCCAACAGGTGCGACACCCGCGACGACATCCTCAAGCGAGACCTCACCTCCGTCCACTACGCGGACGGGGAGTGCAAGGTCGTCTCCGGCACCCTCGCCCCCGACCCCTACGGCGGCAAGGACATCGCGTTCGCGCGCGGGCGCAGCAAGGTCGACATCGATCACCTCGTCGCCCTGTCGGACGCCTGGCAGAAGGGCGCCTTCCAGTGGAAGCCGGCGAAGCGCATCGCGTTCGCCAACGACCCGCTGAACCTGCTCGCCGTGGACGCGTCCCCCAACCGCAGCAAGGGGGACGGGGACACGGCCACCTGGCTGCCGCCCAACAAGGGCTACCGGTGTACGTATGTCGCCGGTCAGGTCGCGGTGAAGCAGAAGTACGAGGTGTGGGTGACGGCCGCCGAGCGGGACGCCATGAAGAAGGTGCTCCGCACCTGCCCGGGCCAGAAGCTGCCCACCGGCGGAAATCCGACTGCGGCGCCGCCGCGGTTCCATGCACGATGACGGTATGAAAACGCAGCCCGCAACCGATCTGACCGTCACCACCCTCGCGGAGCGGCCCGAACTCGCCGCGCCGATGTGGGGGATGCCGGACAACTGGCCGGTCTTCGCCGTGCAGGACCCGGTCGCCGTGCTGCTGATGCCCCGGGTCCGCGACGAGCTGCCCGAGTACGTGCTCGTCGCCACCGACGCCGGCGGCGCGGTCGTGGCCCGGGGCTTCAGCGTGCCGTTCGCCCTGCACGTCGAAGGGCGCGGGCAGCTGCCGGACCGGGGCTGGGACCAGGTGCTGCAATGGGCGTTCGCCGACCGGGAGAGCGGCCGCGCCCCGGACACGGTCAGCGCCATCGAGATCACGGTCGTGCCCGCCATGCAGGGCAGGGGTCTGTCGGGCCGGATGCTCGCGGCCATGCGGGAGAACGCGCGGGGCCGGGGTTTCCGCGAGGTCGTCGCACCCGTGCGGCCCAGCGCCAAGCACCTGGAACCGGCCGTGCCGATGAGCGAGTACGCGTATCGGGTACGGGAGTCGGACGGTCTGCCGGGCGACCCGTGGCTGCGCGTGCACGCGCGCGCGGGGGCCGTCATCGACAAGGTCGCCCCGGCCTCGATGGCCGTGTCCGGGTCGCTGGCGCAGTGGCGTGCCTGGACCGGGCTCCCCTTCGACACCGCGGGCCCCGTCGAGGTGCCCGGGGCTCTGGTGCCGGTGCGGTGCGAGCCGGAGCACGACCATGCCGCGTACGTCGAGCCGAACGTGTGGATGCGGCACGCGCTGTGAGCGCGTGCCGCATCCGAGGGTCCCCGGGGCTGTGGCCGACGGCTACAGCTTCAGGTCCCACTGCGAGGCGTTGTACTCGAAGCTGGGCGTGACCTCGACGGTCAGGTTCTTGGCGGCGGCCGGCGCGTCGAAGGCGTAGACGACCGTGGCCTTCTTGCCCGGCAGGATCGTGCCGTCGAAGCCTGTGCCGACCTTCTCGTCGAAGACCTGCTCGGCGTCGACCCCGTCCTTGCCGGCGCGGGCACCGGCGCTGAGCAGGGACGAGTCGAACTTCTCCTTGCTGTCGTTGGTGACCGTGACGGTGACCTTGTAGGCGTGGTTGCCCGCGGTGTGGCCCGCCGCGTACTCGCTCGGGCTGTACGCCACCGCGTTCGACACCGTCACCGTCAGGTCGTCGTCGTAGATCACGGAGTCACCCGCTTCGAGGGCCTTGCCGGCGTCGGGCTTCTCCGCGTCCGCGTCGGACGTGCCGGCGTCGGAGGTGTCCGTGTCCTTCGCGTCGCCGGACGTCTTCGTGTCCTTGGGCTTGGTGTCCGACACCGACTTGTTGATCTCGTCGACCGCGTCGTCGACGGCCTTGAACGTGGTGTACGCGCCGAAGACCGCGAGGCCGAGAGAGGCCAGCGCGAGGATCACGCCGGTCAGCGCCACGCCCTTGTTCGTCGCCTCACCGCGCTTGGCCCGGCCGCGGCCCGTCAGGCCCAGGATCAGAGCGACCACGCCGAGGATGCCGGCCAGCCAGAACAGGATCGGGACGAGGCCGGACAGCGCGCCGATGACGCCGAGGATCAGCGCCGCCGTCCCCAGCCCGTTCCGCGCGACCTGCTGCGGCTGCTGCGGCTGGAACGGCGGGTACTGCGGCTGCTGCTGGGTCTGGGACATGGATTCCTCCGAGATGAGAGACGCCAACCTCCCCCCGGCTTTCTGTGTATCCGGCGGTTGGCTGGGTTAAGCAGACCACAGCGTGTGAACCGAGTCAACCGCGTTCACGCGCATTGATCCGTGTGTACATGTGAACCCGGTTCTTACGTCGCAGTCGATAGGCTCCCGTGTACACACCATCGCCACGAGGGGAGACGCCGCGGTGCAGGACAACGCGACAGAGGTGACAGCGGCCGGGATCGCCCGGCTCGCCGGAGTGGGCCGGGCCGCGGTCAGCAACTGGCGGCGGCGCCACGCCGATTTCCCCAGACCCGTCGGGGGCACCGAGACCAGCCCCTCCTTCGCGCTCGCCGCCGTCGAGGAGTGGCTGCGCGCCCAGGGCAAGCTGGCCGAGGTCCCGCTGCGCGAGCGCGTGTGGCAACAGCTCGCCGGGCACCCGGCGGGGCCGGTCACCGCGCTGCTGCACGCCGGGAGCGTCCTGCTGCTGGTGCACGACCGGCCCACCGAATGGCTCGCGCTCGAGCGCACGGACGACGACCACGCCCTCGCCGACCTGCTGCCCGCCGCCCTCGAAGGCGTCCTCACCCCCCGCTTCGGGCACGCCACGGAGCGCGCCCTGCCCACCCCGCCGGCCACCGCCCTGCTGCCGTCCGTGCCCCTGCTGCGCGGCGCCGCCGAACTCGCCGCCGAGCTGGGCGCCCGCTCCGCCTTCGCCTTCCTCCTCGGCCGCCACCTCGACGCGAACCCGCGCCAGTACACGCTGACCCCGCCGGGCCCCGCCGAACTGATGGCGGCCCTCGCGGGACCCGCGGCCACCGCCCTCGACCCGGCCTGCGGCACCGGCGCCCTGCTGCACGCCGTCCGCGCCCTGGACGCGCGCCCCGGACAGCGCCTCTACGGCCAGGACGCAGGCGCCGAGCTCGCCGCGCTGACCGCGCTGCGCCTGGCCCTCGACGGGCAGGACGGGGAGGGCTCCGCCCCCGCCATCCGCACCGCCGCCGCCGACACCCTGCGCCGCGACGCCCTCAGCGACGTACGGGCCGACGTGGTGCTCGCCCACCCGCCGTTCAACGAGCGCGGCTGGGGCCACGACGAGCTGGCCTACGACCCGCGCTGGGAGTACGGCTTCCCGGCCCGCACCGAGTCCGAACTGGCCTGGGTGCAGCACGCGCTGGCTCGCCTCAAGGACGGCGGGACCGCGGTCCTCCTGATGCCGCCCGCCGTCGCGTCCCGCCGCTCGGGCCGCCGCATCCGGGCCGACCTGCTGCGCCGCGGCGCCCTGCGCGCGGTCGTCGCGCTGCCCGCGGGCGTCGTCCCGCCGAACAACATCCCGCTGCACCTGTGGGTCCTGCGCAGGCCCGCCGCTGCCGCCCCGGCCGCGCCCGAACTGCTGCTGGTCGACACGGCGTCGGCCGCCCCCGGCGACGCACGCGAGAAGCAGCCCTGGGCCGACGTGCGCGAGACCGTGCTCGACGCCTGGCGCGCCTTCGAGCGCACCGGGTCACTGGCCGAGCGCCCCGGGCTCGCCCGCTCCGTGCCCGTCATCGAACTGCTCGACGACGAGGTCGACCTGGCGCCCGCCCGCCGCCTGCCACCGCCCGCCGCGGGCGGCGGCACCGCCGAGCTGGCCGACGTGCGCGAGCGGCTCGCCGACACCCTGCGCCTGACCACGGAACTCGCTCCGCGGGAGGCGCCGCGGGCCGCGTCCCCCGCGCGCTGGCCGCAGACCACGATCGGCGAACTCGCGCGCGCGGGCGCCCTCACCCTGCACACGGCCGCGACAGCCGCCACGGCGAGCGGGGCCGTCCACGCGCGCGTGCCCGTGCTCACCGACCACGACGTGCTCACCGGCGCCGCCCCCTCGGGGACCCACGCCGGTACCGCCGTCGACGGCGAACATGTCCTCCTGGAAGCCGGGGACGTGGTCGTGCCGGTCGTCGGCGGCGGAGCCGTCGCGCGCGTCGTCGACGAGGCCGTCGCGGGCGCCGCCCTCGGCCGCGGCCTCGCCCTGCTCAGGCCGGACCCGGCCGCGCTCGACCCGTGGTTCATCGCCGGGTTCCTGCGCGGCACCGCCAACAACCGGCAGGCCAGCAGCTACGCGTCCACCGCGACCCGGCTCGACGTGCGCCGCCTCCAGCTGCCGCGCCTGCCCCTGACCGAACAGGCCCGGTACGGCGCCCGGTTCAGGTCGCTGGCCGCCTTCGAGGACGCGCTGCGCCTCGCGGGCCGGCTCGGCGAGCAGCTCGTCCAGGGCCTCCACGACGGCCTCACCGACGGTGTTCTCGAACCGGAGTGAGGCGGAGGGAACCGGAGTGGGCGCAACCCGGGGCCGGTTGTCCTTGCCGACCGATACGCTCGGTGCGATACGCAGTTCGTAGCAGGAACACACCAGCAGGAGCAGACATGTACGGGCCCGGCGTGGCGCCGCCCTCCCGCAACGAGGGCACGGTCATCCTCCTGCGGGTGCTGTTCCCCGCGCTGGCCGTCCTCAGCTGCGGTCTGCTCGCGTGCGCCCCGCTGTTCCGGATCGCGGTGCTGCGCGGAAAGCCGCTCGACTGGGCGCTCGCCTGGGCGGCGCTGCCCGTCACCCTCGGGCTCCTCGCCGTCGTCGGCTCGCTGCCGGAGGAGGACCGGCGCACCGACGTGGCGCTCGCCCTGGTGCTGATCATGGCCGCCGGGAGCGCCGCGCACTTCGTGGTCTTCGACATACGCAGGCCCCGCCCGCCGCTCGCGTACCCGGCGACGGCTCCCACGGCCGGCTACGGATACCCGCAGCCGCACGCGCAGTCGAACCCGCAGCCCCCGTACACGCGGCCCTTCCCGCCGGGGCCGGGGCCGGGCCCGGGGGCCCACGCCCTGCCCACCCAGGCCGGGACGACCCCGCCCCCGATGTCGACGCCGACGCCGGCCCCGACGCCGACGCCCACCTCGCCGCCGGCCCCGCCGCAGCAGGGCCGGTCCCCGCACCGCATCGACCAGGTCCGCGCCGAGCTGGACGAGCTGAGCGACTACCTGCGCAAGCGGGAGGACGGCGGCCGGTGACCATCCCGCCTCCCCTCGCGGCGAGCGGCGGCCGCGTCATCGCCGGACGCTACGAACTGTCCACGCTCATCGGCCAGGGCGGCATGGGCCAGGTCTGGACCGCGTACGACAAGCGTCTGGACCGGCGCGTCGCCGTCAAGCTGCTGCGCCCCGACCGGGTCGCGGGCGCCGAGGCCGACGAGCTGCGCCGCCGCTTCCTGCGCGAGTGCCGTGTCACGGCGCAGGTCGACCACCCCGGCCTGGTCACCGTCCACGACGCGGGCAGCGAGGGCGACGGCGGCGGCGACGCCGCCTCGTTCCTGTACCTCGTCATGCAGTACATCGACGGCTCCGACCTCGCCGACCACCTCGCCGAGCACGACCCGTACCCCTGGCAGTGGGCCGTCTCGGTCGCCGCCCAGCTGTGCGCCGTGCTCTCCGCCGTGCACGCGGTGCCGATCGTGCACCGGGACCTCAAGCCCCGCAACGTCATGGTCAAGAAGGACGGCACGGTCACCGTCCTCGACCTCGGTGTCGCCTCCGTCATGGACACCGACACCACGCGCCTCACCCACACCGGCTCGCCCATCGGCACGCCCGCCTACATGGCGCCCGAGCAGGCGATGGGCGGCGCCGTCGGCCCGTACACCGACCTGTACGCCCTCGGCGTGCTCCTCTTCGAACTCCTCAGCGGCGACGTCCCGTTCGCGGGCACGACCGCCCTCGGCATCCTCCACCGCCACCTGTACGAGCCCCCGCCACCGATACGCCAACTGCGCCCCGAGGTCCCCGTAGCGCTGGAGAACCTCGTCCTGCGCCTGCTCGCGAAGGACCCGCAGCACCGGCCGGCCTCCGCGCAGCAGACGTACGAGGAGCTGCTCCCGCTGCTGCCCGCGCGCGGAGTGCCCACCGGTCACCCGCTCGACCCGACCCGCCCGTTCCTGCGCCCGCACGCCCCGTGGCCGGACCGGGCGCGCACGCCCGCGCCGCAGCCCGACGGCTCCGACGTGCAGGGCGAGCGCCCCGACGTCGCGCGCGCCGTCGACGAGGTCAAGCGGCTGCTCGGCGAGGGCCGCATCACGCAGGCCGTCGACATCCTGGGCGCGATCCTGCCCGCCGCGGCCGCCCAGCACGGTGAGCACTCACCCGTCGTGCGCACGCTGCGCAAGCAGTACGCGGCCACGCTCATGGACGACGGCCAGTACCGCCGCGCCCTGCCCGAGCTGCGCCGCCTCGCCGACGAGCGCGCGGCCGAGGCGGGCCACGCCGACCCGCAGTCGCTCCAGTTCCGCTACGAGGCGGCCCAGTGCCTGGAGGCCCTCGGTGAACCGGCCGCGGCGCTCGCCGAGTACCGGGCCCTGCTGCCGTACTACGAGAACCAGTACGCGACCACGGACCTGCGGCTCGCCCTCGAAGTGCGCCGCCGCATCGGCCAGTTGCTGCTCGCCGTCGGCGACCGGGGCGCGGCGCACGAGACCCTGATCCGCCTCCTGCACGACTCGGAGCGGCTGCACGGGCCGGGCCACCCGTTCCCGGCGGAGGTCCGCCGCACCTTGCAGTGGCTGGGGCAGGTCAGGGGCTGAGCGGCGACGCCGACCGGCTATCTTTCGTAGCCGAAGATCAGCGCTACGCAGTACACGGACAAGCAGTACACAGTCGCGCAGTACACACAGCAGCGCATACAGCAGCACACACAGGGGTGGGGATCTCATGTCCAAGTCAGGGAGTTCCAGGCCGGGGAGCCACAGACTCTCCAAGCGGAACCGTTACATCGCGTGGGGCGGCGCGGGCGCCGTCGTCGTCGCGGGGGCCGCGGTCGCCGCGACCAGCGCCTCCGCGGCCACGACGTGGCCCGCGCAGAAGACGTTCACCGGCCGCGCCTTCGACACCTGCACCGCGCCGTCCGCCGCCGCGATGAAGGCCTGGCGCACCGGCTTCTACGGGGCGGCCGCCGTCTACATCGGCGGCAAGAACCGCGGCTGCGCCCAGCCCAACCTCACCAAGTCCTGGGTCAAGACGGTCAGCTCGCAGGGCTGGAAGCTGGTCCCGCTCTACGTGGGCGCCCAGCCGCCCTGCCAGACGGGCACCCGCAACGAGAAGATGACCACGTCGAACGCGGCCTCGCTCGGCACGGCGGACGGCAAGGACGCCGTGGCCAAGGCCGCCGCGCTCGGCATGAAGGCGGGCAGCGCGCTCTACCTCGACATGGAGCCGTACGACATCAAGAACGCGTCCTGCAACAAGGCCGTGCTCACCTACGTCCGCGCCTTCGACAAGGTCCTGCGCGGCAAGATCTACCGGGCCGGCTACTACGGCTTCAGCAGCTCCAGCGCCGCGGCGGTCGCCACCGCGACGGACCGCACCGACCTGCCGGGCAACCTCTGGTACGCCAAGTGGGACAAGCTCGCCACGACGACCTCCGACTGGCCCTGGTCCAAGTCGCTGTACACGAACCACAGCCGCGCCCACCAGTACATGGTCAACAGCAAGGAGAAGCGCGGGGCCTACACGATCACCGTGGACCGCAACGCGTGGGACGCCCCGGTCGCCATCATCGGCTGACTTCTCTCCGGGGGCCGAGTACCTCAACTCGCGGCGAATCGTTGTCGAATAGGTGGCCGAGCCAGCGGCCACCTCCTACCATCGATCACGGACTTTGTGCACCGACGCACAAACTCGCCGCAGGGAGGCTCACCTTGCACCGCCGCACCAGCAGCCGTCGCCGTACCGCGCTCATCCTGTCCGCCACCGCGCTCGCCGCGGCCCCCGCCCTCACCGCCTGCGGAAGCGGAGCGCACCCCGGCGCCGCGGCCGTCGTCGGCGGTCAGCGCATCACGGTCTCCCAACTGGAGACCCGGGTGAACGAGGTACGGGACGCGCAACAAGCCGCGACCACCGACCGCGCACAGTACGAGGAGGCCATCGCCAAGACCGGTGGCCTCACGCGCAACACGCTGCACACGATGGTCCTCGACCGGGTGCTGCACCGCGCCGCCACCGACCAGGACATCGCCGTCACCCGCAAGGAGATGCAGGACATGCGGGCGGGCCTGGAACAACAGGCAGGCGGCGCCCGCCAGTTGGAGAACGCCTGGCTGGCGCAGTACAGCGTCCCGCCGAAGCGGCTGACCGAGAGCCTGCGCACCGAGATCGAGGCGCAGAAGCTGGCCACCGCGCTCGGCGCCGACATGCAGACACCGGACGGCCAGGCCGTGTTCTGGAAGTCCCTCGGCAAAGCGTCCAAGGAGCTGAACGTCGATCTGAACCCGCGCTACGGCGCCTGGAAGGTGACCCCCACGAGCCGCCTCGTGGACGCACGGACACCCTGGCTCAAACAGGTCACCCAGCAGCCGTCCGAGACGCAGCGGACCGCCTAGCCGCGCGGTAGCGCGCCGCGGCCCACCGTCCCCCCGCGGGCCTCGCCCGGGGGGACTGTCAGCGGTCTGCGTTACGTTCGGGTGGTGAACGAT
Source organism: Streptomyces sp. NPDC030991 (assembly GCF_055571235.1). Taxonomy (NCBI): domain Bacteria; kingdom Bacillati; phylum Actinomycetota; class Actinomycetes; order Kitasatosporales; family Streptomycetaceae; genus Streptomyces; species Streptomyces sp. NPDC030991. The sequence goes on along the minus strand of NZ_JBVIFR010000009.1, from coordinate 117,625 downwards.
CGACAGGTGCACGGCACCACCAGCGACCTCACCGGGGACACGATGGGCGACACCGCCGGGGACGCGACGGGCGGCGCGGGCCGCATCGTCCTGCTCACCACCAGCCACCGGGTCGCCCCCGGGCTGCTCTCCTGGCAGGCCTGGGACGTCCTGCGCGGTGCCGACGCGGTGCTGTGCGCCGACGCCGCGCACCCGCAGCTGCCGTACCTGAAGGACGCCGGCGTCGAGGTGACCCTCGCGCCCGAGCCGCCGACGGCCCAGGACCTCGTCGGCCGCTGCGCCGACGGCGGCCGCACCGTCGTCGTGCTGACGACGGCCGAGGGCGACCGGCGCCTCACGGACGGCCTGGCGTCGCTGGCAGGCTCGGGCCGCGTGCGGATGCCGTCCCTCGAACTCCTGCCCGGCTCCTACGACCTGCCGGGCTCCCGCCTCCTCGACCTCGTCCAGGTCATGGACCGCATCCGCCGCGAATGCCCCTGGTCGTCCCTGCGCACCCACGAGGACCTGGCGAAGTACGCGATCGAGGAGGCGTACGAGCTGGTCGAGGCGATCGAGACGGGGGACCGCGCGGAGCTCAGGGAGGAGCTGGGCGACGTACTCCTCCAGGTCGTCTTCCACGCCCGCATCGCGGAGGAAGCGGTCGCCGCGGGCGGCGCGACCGGAGAAGAGGACGCGGACGCCGAGACCGCAGAGGGCGCAGAGGGCGCCGAGGACGCGGCGCCGTTCTCGATCGACGACGTGGCGGGTGGCATCGTCACCAAGCTCATCCACCGCCACCCGCACGTCTTCGGCGACGACACCGCGACCACGCCCGAGGAGGTCAAGGAGCACTGGCTGCGCACGAAGGCGGAGGAGAAGCAGCGGGCGTCCGTGACGGACGGGGTGCCGGTGGGCCAGCCCGGCCTGGCCCTCGCGGCGAAGCTCGGCTCGCGGGTGCGGACGGCGGGCCTCGACGTGCCCGTCCCGACGGGCCCCGGCGTCGGCCACGAACTGCTGGCACTGGCCCTGCGCGCGGAGGCGGCCGGCCTGGACCCGGAGGCCGAACTCAGGGCGTCGGCCCGCGCCTACCGCGCGGCGGTCCGCTCCGCGGAGGGGCTGGCGGACTGACCCGGCGCCTCAGCGGGGGGTGAACTCCACGGGCAGGTTCCGCAGCCCGCGCATGATGAGCCCGCCGCGCCACCGCAGGTCGGCGGGGTCCGCCGCGAGCCGGAGGTCGGGGAGCCGCCGCAGCAGCGTCTCCAGGGCGGTACGGCCTTCGAGCCGGGCGAGCGGGGCGCCGAGGCAGTAGTGGATGCCGTGGCCGTAGCCGAGGTGCTGGTTGTCCCGGCGGGTCAGGTCCAGGGTGTCGGGCCCGGCGAAGCGGTCGGGGTCGCGGTCGGCCGCGGCCAGGACCACCAGGACGGGGTCGCCGGCCGCGATGTGCTGCCCGCCGATGGTGAGGGGCGCGGTCGCGAAGCGCCAGGTGGCGAGCTCGACGGGGCCGTCGAAGCGGAGCAGTTCCTCGACCGCGGTGTCGAGCAGCTCGTGCTCGCCGCGTTCGATCGCAGCCTGGAGCTGGGCCCGCTGCTCGGGGTGGTGCAGGAGCGTGTGGACGCCGTTGCCGATGAGGTTGATGGTTGTCTCGAAACCGGCGAACAGAAGGACGAAACACATGGCGGCGGCCTCGTTCTCCGTGAGGTGCTCGCCGTGGTCCGATGCGCGGATGAGACCCGAGATCAGGTCGTCGCTGAGATCGTCCCGCTTGCGGTGGATCAGCTCGGCCAGATAGCCGCGCATCTTCTTCACGGAACGGGCCACACCGCCGCGGGGCCCGCCGCCGTGCCGGATCATCATGCCCGCCCAGTCACGGAAGTCGTCCTGGTCCTCGGGGGGAACACCGAGCAGGTCGCAGATCGCGTAGATGGGGAGCGGGAAGGCGAAGTCGTGGATCAGGTCGGCCTCGCCGGTGCCCGCGAACCGGTCGATGAGGTCGTCGGTCAACTCCTGCACGCGTGGCGCGAACTGAGCGATGCGGCGCGGGGTGAACGCCTTGGAGACGAGGCGGCGCAGCCGGGTGTGGTCCGGCGGGTCGATGTTGAGCAGATGCGTCATCAGGTTGGCGCTGCGCTCGCCGGGGATGCCGGTCCTGTTCTTCCCCTGGGCGTCCTCGGCGTGGTGCTCGGGGTTCTTCGACAACCGGCCGTCCGCGAGCGCCTGGCGCGCGTCGGCGTACCGGGTCACGAGCCACGCCTCGACTCCGCTGGGGAGCTTCGTCCGGTGGACGGGGGAGTGCTCCCGGAGCCAGGCGTAGGCCGGGTACGGGTCGGTCGCGAACTCCCATGTGAAGAGTTCGGGTGCGGTGTTCGGGGCGTTCACCCGACGACCGTAACCGGCGGCGGTACGGGCCGGGCGGTCGGCACCGGCCCGGCGCCGCCGAAGCGGACTCCCGTGCGGACTCCCGTGCGGGCTCCCGTGCTGACCGCCCGTGCGGAGCGCCCGAACGGGCTGCCCGTGCGGACCGTTTGCGCAGGCCGCGAAGTGACACACCGTCAAGACTGTGACTTTCACGTGATCTCCGCTGCATCGACTTGTGACAAGCGTTCGAGTCCCGCTACGTTCACCAGTCATCGCGACACAGGCACAACCGGCACCACTTCCGCCATCCCTGTCGCGTGCTGCATCAGTCTCGCGAAAGGCAACCGCATGCTCTCCGGGAACGGTCGACACCGTCGCCCCCGTCAGGCCCCTGCTCTCGTCGTCGCCGCAGGCGTCACCGGCAGCGCCATCGCGATCCCGCTGCTCGCCGCGACCAGCGCGAGCGCCGCCACCACCGCCACCTGGGACAAGCTCGCCGAGTGCGAGTCCGGTGGCCAGTGGAGTCTGGACGCGGGCAACGGCTACTACGGCGGGCTGCAGTTCTCGCAGGAGATGTGGGAGCAGTACGGGGGCCTCGACTTCGCCCCGAGCGCCGACGAGGCCAGCCGCTCGCAGCAGATAGCCGTCGCCGAGAAGGCTCTCGAGGCGAAGGGGCCCAGCGCCTGGCCGAGCTGCTCGATCGTGGCGGGCCTCACCAAGGGCGCCGGCTCCGCCGATGTCGACCCGGGGGCGAGCGCTTCCCCGCAGCCGTCCGGATCGCCCGATTCATCCGACGGCTCGACCGACTCGACCGGCTCCACCGGCTCCACCGGCTCGACCGACTCCACCGGTTCGGCCGATTCGGGAGAGAAGAGTCACGACGGGTCCGCCACGGCCGACCCGTCCGACACGCCGTCAACTGACGTCTCGGGAGAGACCTCCGGTGACGAGGCGGGCGCCAAGGCGAGCGACAAGACGAGCGACGAAGCGGCCGACGCGGCGTCCGGGGAGGCCGTGGAGAGCGGCGCCGCGGACGGCACGGGCGACAGTTCGGACGAGCCGGAGCCGTCCGGCTCTGCCTCCTCCGGCGCTTCTGACTCCTCCGGCTCCTCCGACCCCTCCGGCTCGGCGACGTCGTCCCCCAGCGCCTCCGAGGACTCCACGACGGGCGGCCGTCACCGCGGCGACCGTGCCGGGGACGACACGTCCGACTCCCGTACGAGTGACGGGCGTCACGCCTCCCGCGAGGCGGAGCGCGGCGAGGGGGCCTACACCGTCCGCTCCGGCGACAGTCTGTGGGACATCGCCGACGCCCAGGACGTCCACGGAGGGTGGGATGCGCTCTACGACCTGAACAAGAAGACGGTCGGCGCCGACCCCGACCTCATCCTGCCTGGTCAGAGTCTGGACCTTGGCCTCGAATCGGTCGAAAAGTAGCGGGAGTTCAGTGCTGGTTGAGGCGCGTATGTCCACTTTTGCGAGAGTGAGACATGAGTCTCAAAAACCCTGATCGTCTTTGATATCGGGCGGATCGACTGCTTACGGTCGTCACCGCTCGCCACAGCGGGCCCCGATGGACGTCACGCCGAATCCTGCCAACGTCCGTACGGGAACAGTCGACGCGTCAGCGCCGTAGGCAGGAGCGGGGGACCCAAGGTAAGTGCCGGGAAACCGGCTTGGGGTTAAGCCGCGCACAAGGTTGCGCGGCCGGACACTCACTGGTCCGAACCCGACAGCTCACCTCGTAGGCGTCGGTGAGGGGATTACTCCATGCTGCTTTCCAGCAAGGGCAAGCACCGCCGTCCGTCCAAGGCCGTCCGCGTGGCCACGCTCGCCGGCGTCGCCGGTGCCGCCGTCGCCGTCCCGCTGATGGGTGCCACCTCCGCCTCCGCCGCCTCCACCTCCGAGTGGGACCAGGTCGCGAGCTGCGAGTCCGGTGGCAACTGGTCCATCAACACGGGCAACGGTTACTACGGTGGCCTCCAGTTCTCGTCCTCCACCTGGGCCGCGTACGGCGGCACCGCCTACGCGTCCTCCGCCGACCAGGCGTCCAAGGCGCAGCAGATATCCGTCGCCGAGAAGGTCCTCGCCGCGCAGGGCAAGGGTGCCTGGCCGAGCTGTGGTGTGGGCCTGTCCGGCGCCGACACCAGCAACTCCGCTCCCGCGGACTCCTCGGCCGACACGCAGCAGCAGGCTCAGCCGCAGCAGCAGGAGCGCTCGGACTCCTCCACGACGACCCGCTCCCAGCAGCGCGAGCAGCCGCAGCAGCAGCAGGCTCAGCCGCAGCAGGAGACCAAGAAGGACACCGTCACCACCCCGACCGGCAAGAAGGTCGAGAAGGGCGACGGCGAGTACAAGGTCAAGTCCGGCGACACCCTCAGCAAGATCGCCGACGCGCACGGCACCAACTGGCAGAAGGTGTTCAAGCTCAACAAGGACATCGTCGCCGACGCGGACCTCATCTACCCGGGTCAGCAGCTGCACCTGAAGTAGGACGAGCCGCACAGGCACGGACCGGCGTCGGCGGACGCCGGGTTCGGGCCGCTCGCTCCAGCGACCTCCGTCCCGGCATCCGGGACGGAGGTCGCTGTCTTTGTTCCATTAAGAAACATTTCGCTATGGGCGTTGTCCACGAGGCGGTCGGTCGGCTGGCCGATGCCTCGGAGCCGGTTACGCTCATGGGTGCGGGACCAGTTATCCAAGCAGCCGCCCGCACCATTGCGTCACATCCCAGAAGGAGATGCTCGTGCCGTCCATCGACGTCGTCGTAGCCCGGGAAATCCTGGACTCCCGAGGCAACCCCACGGTCGAGGTCGAGGTCGGCCTCGACGACGGCAGCACCGGCCGTGCTGCCGTTCCGTCCGGTGCCTCCACCGGTGCCTTCGAGGCCATCGAACTCCGTGACGGTGACCCCAACCGTTACCACGGCAAGGGTGTCGAGAAGGCCGTCCTCGCCGTCATCGAGCAGATCGGCCCGGAGCTCGTCGGCTACGACGCCACCGAGCAGCGCCTCATCGACCAGGCGATGTTCGACCTGGACGCCACCGACAACAAGGGCTCGCTCGGCGCCAACGCGATCCTGGGCGTCTCCCTCGCCGTCGCGCACGCCGCGTCCGAGGCCAGCGACCTGCCGCTGTTCCGCTACCTCGGTGGCCCGAACGCGCACCTGCTGCCCGTCCCGATGATGAACATCCTGAACGGTGGGTCGCACGCCGACTCCAACGTCGACATCCAGGAGTTCATGATCGCCCCGATCGGCGCGGAGTCCTTCTCCGAGGCGCTGCGCTGGGGCACCGAGGTCTACCACACCCTCAAGAAGGTGCTGAAGACCAAGGGCCTGTCCACCGGCCTCGGCGACGAGGGCGGCTTCGCCCCGAACCTGGAGTCGAACCGCGCGGCTCTCGACCTCATCCTCGAAGCGATCAAGGAGGCCGGTTACATCCCCGGCCAGCAGGTCGCTCTCGCGCTCGACGTCGCCGCCTCCGAGTTCTACAAGGACGGCAAGTACCAGTTCGAGGGCAAGGAGCGCTCCGCCGCCGAGATGACGGAGTACTACGAGGAGCTCGTCTCCGCGTACCCGCTCGTCTCCATCGAGGACCCGCTGTACGAGGACGACTGGGCCGGCTGGAACACCATCACCCAGCGCCTCGGCGACAAGGTCCAGCTCGTCGGCGACGACCTGTTCGTCACCAACCCGGAGCGCCTGGCCCGTGGCATCGAGGAGAACTCGGCCAACGCCCTGCTCGTCAAGGTCAACCAGATCGGCTCGCTGACCGAGACCCTGGACGCCGTCGAGCTGGCCCAGCGCAACGGCTTCAAGTGCATGATGTCCCACCGCTCCGGCGAGACCGAGGACGTCACCATCGCCGACCTGGCCGTCGCCACCAACTGCGGCCAGATCAAGACCGGCGCCCCGGCCCGCTCCGAGCGCGTCGCCAAGTACAACCAGCTCCTGCGCATCGAGGAGATCCTGGACGACGCGGCCGTCTACGCCGGCCGCAGCGCGTTCCCCCGCTTCAAGGGCTGACACCCGCCCTCGTCGCTGTCGCAGGCCGTAGTTCCGTACGTCCCCGCACTCGGTCCCGTACCGTGTGCGGGGACGTACGCACGTGAACAGGTGCAGGCAGCCGGACAGGCGGGGAGGCGGACAGGCGATGCCGGGAAAGCTCCGGAGCAGGGGCCGCGACGACTCGGCCCGCTTCTCCACGGCCACCCGCCTGCGCGTGCTCGGCGAGCAGACCGCTGAGCGCGTCTACCGCTCGCAGAACAAGCGCCAGGCCCGCCGCTCCCGCCTCACCGGACGCGCGGCGCTGCTCGCCCTCGTCGTCTGCACGCTCGTGGTCGCCCTCGCGTACCCGATGAGGCAGTACGTCTCCCAGCGCGGCGAGGTCGCGGACCTCCAGCGCCAGCAGCAGGAGGCCAAGGAGCGCGTCGACCGGCTCCGCGACGAGAAGGCCCGCTGGCAGGACGACGCCTACGCCGAGCAGCGGATCCGTGAGCGCCTGCACATGGTGATGCCCGGCGAGACCGGGTACGTGGTGCCCGACCCGCGCTCCACCGGAGCGGGCCGCACCGAGCAGGGCGAGGCGGACCGCCCCTGGTACTCGAACGTCTGGGACGGCGTCGACAAGGCCGACCGGGCAGACTGATCCCCGTACCGCCCCCCGCACGCACGCCCCCGCACACACCGAAGTGAAAGACAGGCATGGAAACGCCCCCGCCCCAGACCGAGTCCACCGCGCCCACGGACGCGGACATCCACGCGTTCCAGGAGCAGCTCGGCCGCCCGCCGCGCGGCCTGCGCGCCATCGCGCACCGCTGCCCCTGCGGCAACCCGGACGTCGTCGAGACGGCCCCGCGCCTGGAGGACGGCACGCCGTTCCCGACGACGTACTACCTGACGTGCCCGCGCGCGGCCTCGGCCATCGGCACCCTTGAGGCCAACGGTGTCATGAAGGAGATGACCGAGCGCCTGGGCACGGACCCCGAGCTGGCCCGCCGGTACCGCGCGGCGCACGAGGACTACATCGCGCGCCGTGACGCCATCGAGGTCCTGGAGAACTTTCCGAGCGCGGGCGGCATGCCGGACCGGGTGAAGTGCCTGCACGTGCTCGTGGCGCACTCCCTGGCGGCGGGCCCGGGTGTGAACCCGCTGGGCGACGAGGCGATCGCGATGCTGCCGCAGTGGTGGAAGAAGGGCGCGTGCGTCTCCGCGGAGGCCGTCAAGTGACGCGGGTCGCCGCCGTCGACTGCGGCACCAACTCCATCCGGCTGCTGGTCGCGGACGCGGACCCGGAGACCGGTGAACTCATCGACCTGGACCGCCGGATGACGATCGTCCGGCTCGGCCAGGGCGTCGACAGGACGGGGCGCCTGGCGCCCGAGGCGCTGGAGCGCACCTTCGCGGCCTGCCGCGAGTACGCCGAGGTGATCAAGGAGCACGGCGCGGAGCGCGTCCGCTTCGTGGCCACGTCCGCGTCCCGCGACGCGTCCAACCGGGACGACTTCGTCCGCGGCGTCCTCGACATCCTCGGCGTGGAGCCGGAGGTGATCACCGGCGACCAGGAGGCGGCCTTCTCCTTCACCGGCGCCACCAAGGAGCTGACGGGCCGGGCCGACCTCGACAAGCCGTACCTGGTCGTGGACATCGGCGGCGGATCGACGGAGTTCGTGGTCGGCGACGAGGCGGTGCGCGCCGCCCTCTCCGTCGACATCGGCTGCGTGCGGATGACGGAGCGGCACCTCGTCGCCGAGGACGGCACGGTCACCGACCCGCCCACCGCGGAGCAGATCGAGGCGGTCCGCGAGGACGTCGTCGCGGCGCTCGACCTGGTGGCGCGGACGGTCCCGCTGACCGAGGCCCGCACCCTGGTCGGCCTGGCCGGTTCGGTCACGACGGTGGCGGCGCTTGCGCTCGGCCTGAGCGAGTACGACTCGGCGGCGATCCACCACTCCCGCATCTCCTACGACAAGGTCGCCGAGCTCACCGACTGGCTCCTGACGTCCACGCATGACCAGCGCACCCTGAACCCGGTGATCCACCCCGGCCGCGTCGACGTCATCGCCTCAGGCGCGCTCGTCCTGCGCCTGATCATGGAACGGACGGGCGCCCGCGAGGTGATCGTCAGCGAACACGACATTCTCGACGGGATCGCCTACAAAGTGGCAGAAGACATCGAAGCGGGCCGAAAGGGCCACTGACCTGCGGTGATGTGCTGACACGCAGCGGCCCCGGCACCTCCGCAGGTGCCGGGGCCGAGCTGTGCCGACGACGGGCGCTACCTTCTGGCGTTCATCATGCGAGAGCGCAGCGGTTCGGCCGTCAGGGTGTCGGCGAACTGCCACGAGTACGCCGTGACCTCTTCCTCCTGCAGTTCGACCATGTCGGCCGTGGTGCGGAACAGGTACCGGAAGTCGAAGTGCAGATGTTGCGGCTCGTCCTTGGCGGGGTTCGCCGGAATCGAGTGCACGTCGATGTGGAGCGGCAGGCCGCTGTCAGGCTCGACGCGCTCGGGAGCGATGCCCGTCTCTTCGTGCAGCTCACGCAATGCGGCAGCAACGAGCGTCGTGTCGCTCTCCTCAACGTGACCGCCCGGGAGAAGCCATTTACGCAGCGCGCGGTGCTCGATGCTGAGTACGCGGCCGTCCGGACGGAGGAGCGCGGCGCCAGCCGTGACGTGGCCCTGAAACTCCTTGCGCGAGGCGATCGTGTCGCCCGCCTGGTCGAGCGTCGCGACGAGCGCGGACAGGTTGTCCTTTTCGTCGGGGTGCTCGGCGAGGTAAGCGTCGACCGTCTCGCGCACGTGCTGTGCCGTGATCGGCATGAGGGTTGCTCCCATCCTCTATCGGTTGAAGTAGCTGAGCCACGTCGCCGCGATGGTCGCCCGATCGCCGGCGCCCACCTCGTGCATACCGGGTCCGAGGTCACCGCGGGTGAGCACTCGGACTCCGGCCAGAATTTCGGCCTGCACGAGGAAGATGAACGGCCCGACAGAGGCGCCGTGCAGGAAGTTGACGGCGTTCCCTCCGTTGAGCAGGTAGAAGTAGTGGCCGGTTGTTGAGTAGCGCGTGACGTGATCGCCCTGCGGTGAGCGCTGGTAGACCCGTGGGAGCGCGGCGAGGTCGAGTTCGTCCTCGGAGGAGGTCACGGTCGCGACGTAGGCGCCGTTGCGCAGGCTCGAAAAGTCCTCGCCGCGTAGGGATACCGCGCCGGTCGCGCACAGGACCAGGCCCGCGCTGTGCAGGGCGGCGTCACGGTCCCGTGCCACCGTGAAGCCCTGTGAGAGTGCCTGTGTCTGGCGGACAGGGTCGATGTCGTGCACGGTGACCTGAACGCCCTTGGCGTGGAGCAGGCGGGCGATGCTCGATCCGAGCTTGCCGAAGCCGATCACGAGTGCGGGACGGCCGTGCAGGATGTCGCCGCGGCTGCGCATGAGGGCCTCGGCGGAGAACACGACGGACTGCCCGACGAGGTAGTCCTCGGGATCTTTGAGCGGCGAGCGGGCAACGGAGACAACGGGGCAGGGCAGCTTGTCCCGGTCGGCGTACCGCTTGTGGCCGTTCTCGGTGTCCTCGACGACGCCGACAATGCGCCCCGAGAAGCGGTCGCACAGTGCATCGAGGGAGGGAGCGAAGTAGCCGCCGACGTCGAGTAGGACGACGTCCTCACCGGGCGCGCGCGATTCGATGTACTCGACTGCGGCGTCTGGGTTCTCGAACAGTTCGCGGGTGAGGGCGTCGCACGGAGTCTTCTTTTCGACGGCGCGTAGGGCGGTCGGGTCGATGGACTTCGGCTTGGGCAGCACGGCCCGTAGGGCGCTGCTCGTGCCCACTGCCTGTACGAACGACGGGCGCTCGGGCAGAAGGTGAGTGATCAGGAAGGACGACAGGCGCTCGGTCGGGGCGAAGTCGTCAGCGACGCGCGCAAAGTAGGCGTCGAGCCGGGCGCGCTCAAACTGTTCCATGGACTCACTTCCCTTGGTGAGGGTGTAACTCCGGTCGGGGTGTGCGAGTAGCGGTCAGAACCGGCGGCGGGCGTACGTGGTGCCCCAGACGACCGCGCCGCGCTCAAGGCTGGTGCGTAGGTGGGCGTCGGTCTCGGCTTGGCCGGCGGTGAGGGACAGGGGAGCGAACACGAGGCAGACGCGGCAGGGGGCCCCGTCGCGGACGAGCCGCAACCATTCGCCCGACGGTGAGGGAATCGTCATGACGTAGTCGTCGTGTCCGTAGTCCAGAGCCGTGACATCCCGTCGCAAGATGATGCGGCTACCGTTCACGGGAGGCGTCGCGGTGCTGGGGCCGAGGCGGAGCGCAGTCGCGAGGCGGCGCATGCCCGATTCGATGCTTTCCACGGTCTCGTGGGCGCGGCGGGGGGTCGGGTGCGTGATGAGGAGCTGAGCGAGTTTGTACCCGTCGGCGGCGTGCACACCGGACGCGGCCGAGATACCGGCGACGAAGCCGGGGCCGGGCGGGGTAGTGATGCCAGGGGAGGTCATGTGGCTTGCACCTCGGCCCACACGGCCTTACCCGCGGCGGTGTCGCTCGATCCCCAGCTCCCGGAACACAGGGTGTCGATGATCGCCAGGCCGCGTCCGGAATCGTCGTCGTCGGTGGCGGAGTGGATACGCGGTTGGCGGTGGACAGAGTCGTGAACCTCGATGCGGGTCCGGTGGTCTTCGGCGTCGATGATCAGACGCAGCGAGTCCCCGAGAGCGGAGCCGTGGCGTACCGCGTTGGTGACGAGTTCGCTTGCGACCAACGCGACCTCATCGAGGTGGTCCCCGCTGGCGCCGGGCGCGTTGGTGGCGACGTATTCGCGGACGAAATGCCTTGCATCGCCAACGGATTGAGGTCGGCTACGCAGGAACAGGATGTGAGGGCAGTCCCCTTGTGCACCAGCTCGCGAGGTGGGACGAGTGATCCATCTGTCGAGGTTCATAGGCCGTGGGCGTCGCCCCTGCGCCTCATCCGATCGCGAAGTCCGCTCTTCCGGGTTCACGGTGCCACCACTCCCACTACGCTGAGTTGCCTGTCGTCACCCTCGACAGTAGGCAGCGGCGATCACCGCATGAAGTGACTGCGAGTACGGGTAAGTGACCGGCAGGAACGGGCAGGGCGACGCCATGGATCAGAACCCGCGAACAACCACGACCAGCGGTCAGGGAGGGTCCGGGCGGACGCGGGCGGGCATCATTTCGGGCTACGTCTTCCGCACCATCCGCGAGCAGTCAGGGCACACACAGGACGCGCTCGCCGAAGCCTTCGGCGTCTCGGCCGACACGGTCGCAGGGTGGGAATCGGGACGCCGCCCACTGACGTCGGTGCCGGTAGGGCAGATGCTCGTGCACCGCCACCGGCTGATGCGCATGGCCGCGGCCCCTGCTCTGCTGGCTGCGCTTGAGCGGGCAATGGAGGCCGACGTACTGTTGGCAAGCGCTCTGGACGAGGACGCACCCACAGCGGCCGGTCCGCTCGGTGCCTGGGTGATGCAACGTGACCTGGTCGAGGTCTTGGCCTGGCCGCTCAACGGTGTTGCTCCGAGCCCGCTTCGCAACCTCCCCGAGCCGCCCCGCCCGCGCCGCGGCCCAGTTCCGGCCGCACCCGAGCTCCCCGCGGACGACCGCGCACGGTTCTTCACACGCATGCGGCAGACAGCTGAACGGGCCCGCGGCGGCGACGACTTCCTGCTCCGGCGGCAAGCCCTGTACTTGGCCGGCTACGACGACGCCGCTGAGACGTCTGAGTGGCTGGCCCAGCAACAGCGGACCGAGCGGCCGGATGACTGGCTGACGGGTTGGCTCAACTCCCGCTCGGCCGCCGCGGTCGCCGCGCGCCTCGGCGACCGCGACAGGATGGGCCACTTCATCACGCGCACCCTCGGCGACGACGACGCGGCCGAAGCGGCGAACCTGAACTACTGGGCGTACTGGATCGGCGAGGCTCCGCAAGTACAGCTCAGTGACGACTTCATCGCCTCACCCACCCCCGGGCCATGGCAGGGAGACCGGCTCCTCGACCACCTGATTCGGGGGCTGACTCCGCAACACGGCTTCTTCGATCTCAACGTTCACACCCTGTGGGCGCTGCTGGCTGTTCGTCCGAATCTGCTGCGCGGGAAGTCGTCGGCAGGACAGGCGCTGCGAGACAGGCTGCCGGTGATGTTGGATGACAGACAGCTCTCGGCGCAGGCGCGGCGGGAGTTGGAGGGCATCCGGTACGCGATCCGCCTCACCGAGGCGTGAAAGGGGACACCGTGGCTGACCAGGACCTGACGGCGGTAGCGCACTTCCTGTACGAGGCGGGGACGCTGAAGACCGCGCGTCGCACGGGCTGGTGGATGGCCGGGGTACGCGACCCCGAGAGTGTTGCCGAGCACGCGTGGCGGACATCGATCATCGCCTCGGTCATTGCGACCCTCGAAGGTGCCGATGCGGCGCGTGCCGCGCACCTGGCCGTGTGGCACGACTCCCAGGAGACGCGTACCGGGGACATCAACCACCTCGGCAAGAAGTACGCGGCTCCGGGCGACCCCCAGGCGGTGACCGCGGACCAGACAGCCGGCATGCCCGAGATCCTGGCGACCGCAGTGCGCGCGGTCGTCGCCGAGTACGAGGCGAAGGAATCGCCCGAGGCCATCTGCGCCCGCGACGCCGACAAGGTGGAGTGCATGCTCCAGGGCCTGGAATACAAGGCTCAGGGGAACGCCGGCGCCCAGCGGTGGATCGACAACTCTCGCGCCCGCGTCGTCACGGAGTCGGGGCAGCGTCTGGCCGACGAGCTCTTGGCCCAGACTCCGCTGGAGTGGCTGCGCGCGGCCATGGGCGAGAAGGGCTGAGGCAGTAGAGGGAGGCGCTGCTCGGCCTGGTCCCAGACCTGATCCCGGAGCCCCGAATCGATCTCGCCTGAGCGTGCCGCGACCCGTCTGAGCACCGGGAACGGGGGTCGCGGCACGCTCTGACGACACCCCGTCGGGAAAGTTCGTGAAGTTCTTCACAAGGAAATGGGTCCCGTTGGGCGCGGTTTCCCGGCCGTAGGCCCGTCCGGGGCCGCGCGCGGGGTCCGGCGGGCGGGGGCCGGAGGGTTTCCGGGGTGTTGCGCGAGGGTGAAGACCGAGGGTGGTCCAGTGGGTCCGGAGGCTCACTGTGGCTGCTCAGAAGGGGTGAGCAACGAGTGGCGATGGGCCGTGGTTCCCTTTACGGAACATGACATGGGTCACGTGGGCGGCGAAGTGTAGCAGAGGCACCACCCGACCTTGTGAAGGGGCGCACGAGCAACCCCCTCCAGACGGGTGGATACTCGATGGCATGAGCACCACGGAGCGTCCCAGGATCCTCATTGTCGGGGGTGGGTACGTAGGTCTGTACGCGGCGCGACGCATCCTGAAGAAGATGCGTTACGCGGAAGCGACCGTCACGGTCGTCGACCCGCGCTCGTACATGACGTACCAGCCCTTCCTCCCCGAGACCGCCGCCGGCAGCATCTCGCCGCGCAACGTCGTCGTCCCGCTGCGACGCGCTGTGCCGGGAGCCGAGATTCTCACCGGCCGCGTCACCACCATCGACCAGGACCGCAAGGTCGCCACGGTCGCCCCGCTCGTCGGCGAGGCGTACGAGGTGCCCTTCGACTACCTGGTGATCGCGCTCGGCGCGGTCTCCCGCACCTTCCCGACGCCGGGCCTCGCCGAGGTCGGCATCGGTATGAAGGGCGTCGAGGAGGCCATCGGCCTGCGCAACCACGTGCTCGAGCAGCTCGACAAGGCCGAGTCCACGACGGACGAGGAGATCCGCCGCAAGGCGCTCACCTTCGTCTTCGTCGGTGGCGGCTTCGCGGGCGCCGAGACGATCGGTGAGGTCGAGGACCTGGCGCGCGACGCGGCCAAGTTCTACAAGAACGTGAAGCGCGAGGACATGCGCTTCATCCTGGTCGACGCCGCCGACAAGGTGCTGCCCGAGGTCGGGCCCGAGCTCGGCGTCTACGGCCGCAAGCACCTGGAGTCCCGCGGTATCGAGGTCTACCTCTCCACCACGATGCCCTCCTGCGTGGACGGTCACGTCGTGCTGAGCAACGGTCTCGAGGCCGACTCCAACACCGTCGTCTGGACCGCGGGTGTCAAGCCGAACCCGGCGCTCGCCCGCTTCGGTCTCCCGCTCGGCCCGCGCGGCCACGTGGACACCGCCGCGACGCTCCAGGTCCAGGGCACCGATTACATCTGGGCCGCGGGCGACAACGCGCAGGTCCCGGACCTCGTCGGCCGTAAGAACGGCAACCCGAACGCCTGGTGCCCGCCCAACGCCCAGCACGCGATGCGGCAGGCGAAGGTCCTCGGCGACAACGTGGTCTCCGGCATGCGGGGCTTCCCGCAGGGCGACTACAAGCACGCCAACAAGGGTGCGGTCGCCGGTCTCGGCCTCCACAAGGGCGTCGCGATGATCGTCATGGGCAAGATGAAGATCAAGCTCAAGGGCCGTCTCGCCTGGTACATGCACCGTGGCTACCACGGCATGGCGATGCCGACGTACAACCGCAAGATCCGGGTGATCGCCGAGTGGACGATCAACATGTTCCAGAAGCGCGACATCACCGCGCTCGGCGCCCTGGAGACCCCGCGCGAGGAGTTCTACGAGGCCGCCAAGCCGGCCCCGGCGCCCAAGCCGGCCGCCGAGAAGACCGAGAGCAAGGTCGAGGAGAAGGCGAAGGCCTCCTGACCTCGGCGTAGTTCCCGAGCAGTGCATGCCCGAAGGGGCCGCTCGCCATCCGTGGTGCGAGTGGCCCCTTCGGGCATTTCCGGGGCGCGTCGCCCTACCATGTGCGTGGTTGCTACAAGTATTTTGCCGATCCGTGACGCGGCAACGGGACTGCGGAAGCGGCCTCCTGGTGTTTACGTGGTGTTGGACCGTTCCGGGATCTCCCCCTGTCACGGAGGTGTGCGCCATGCAGGACGCCGCACAGCGGCTGAAGAACATCGCCGAGCGGCTGCTCGGCGCCGAACTCCCGGTACGGCTCCGTGCCTGGGACGGCTCGGAGGCGGGTCCCCCGGATGCCCCCGTGCTGGTCGTGCGGAACCGGCGCGCCCTGCGCCGCCTGCTCTGGAAGCCGGGCGAGCTGGGCCTCGCCCGCGCCTGGGTCGCCGGCGACCTGGACGTCGAGGGCGACCTCTACGCCGCGCTCGACGTCATGGCCGAGCTGATCTGGGAGCGGTCCCCCGACGCGGAGGGCGAGCGCCGCAGCCTCGTCCAGGCGCTCAGGGAACCCGGGTTCCGCGCGGCCGCCGGGGAGCTCGCCAAGCTCGCGGGACCGTATCCGCCGCCCGCGCCGCCCGCCGAGGAGATGCGCCGCAGAGGCCGCCTCCACCTGCACACCAAGGGCAGCGACAAACAGGCCATCAGCCACCACTACGACGTCGGCAACGACTTCTACGAGCTGGTCCTCGGCACCTCGATGGTCTACTCGTGCGCGTACTGGGAGTCGCCCGGCGCCACCCTCGAGTCCGCCCAGCGCGACAAGCTCTCCCTGGTCTCCCGGAAACTGGCCCTGAAGCCCGGCATGCGCCTGCTCGACGTGGGCTGCGGCTGGGGCTCCATGGCCATCCACGCCGCCCGCGAGCACGGCGTGAGCGTCGTCGGTGTCACCCTCTCCCAGGAGCAGGCCGCGTACGCCAGGAAGCGCGTCGCCGACGAGGGCCTCACCGACTGCGTCGAGATCCGGGTGCAGGACTACCGCGACGTGCGGGACGGCCCCTACGACGCGATCTCCTCCATCGGCATGGCCGAGCACGTGGGCTCCGACCGGTACCTGGAGTACGCGCACGATCTGTACGGCCTGCTCAAGCCCGGCGGGCGGCTGCTCAACCACCAGATCGCCCGGCGGCCCCAGAAGGACGAGTCGACGTACGAGGTCGACGAGTTCATCGACGCCTATGTGTTCCCCGACGGGGAGCTCGCCCCGGTAGGCACGACCACGGCCCTGCTGGAGCGGGCCGGGTTCGAGGTGCGGGACGTCGAGGCGATCCGCGAGCACTACGCCCTCACGCTGCGCCAGTGGGTCCGCAACCTGGAGGCACGCTGGGCGGAGTCCCTGCGTCTCGTCAGCCCCGGCAGGGCCCGTATCTGGCGCCTCTACATGGCCGCCTCCGCGCTGAGCTTCGAGCGCAACCGCATCGGGGTCAACCAGATCCTCGCGGTGCGGACCCCGCAGAGCGGGACGTCGGGGATGCCGCTGCGGGCGCGTACCTGGAACGACTAGCCACGCCCGTACGGGGCCGGGGGGGGGGGGGGGGGGGGGGGGGGGGGGGGGGGGGGGGGGGGGGGGGGGGGAGAAACCGACCTAAGCCGGGAGAGGGGGAGGAGAGGTTGGAGGGGAGGGGAGG